>NZ_BAFE01000001.1 GCF_000247995.1 Mobilicoccus pelagius NBRC 104925 | reverse complement strand
TGACCGCCCCGCCCCCGCCCCCCCCCCCCCCCACCCGCGGCGACGTCGCAGGTGGCGGGGCCTCGGGCGACGTCGGACGGGCGGGGTAGGTTGAGCCCCGCACGACCACGCCCTGCCCACCGCGCCACCCGAGGAGTCCCCGTGCGCCCGTCCGAGCGATCCCTGCGCGCATGATCCTCAGCGTCGTCGCCCTCGTCTTCGGCGTCCTCGCCTACGGGTGGGGCGGCGCCCGCCTCTCCGACGGCGCCCAGGGCGAGGCCCACCCGCTCAAGTCGCCCGCCTGGTGGGCGGGGACGGCGCTCCAGGGCGCCGGGTTCGTCCTCACGTTCCTCGCTCGCGGACACCTGCCGCTCCTCATCGTCCAGGCCGCCGTCGTCGGCGGCCTCGCGATCACGGCCCTCATCCAGCACCTCGCAGGTACGCGAGCCCTCAAGACGCGCGACGCCGTCGCGATCGGCGTCGTCGTCACCGGCATCGCGCTCCTCGCGGCGACGACCGTGCCGGGCCCCTCCGTGCCCATCACGGGCATCCACGACGCCGTCCTCGGCGCCGGTGTCGCCATCTGCCTCCTCGCGCTCTTCGTCCCTCTTCACCCCGGCGTGTACGGCGTGCTCTCCGGGCTCGGGTTCGCCATCAGCGCCATCGCGGCCCGCCTGCTCGTCTCGGAGATCACGCCCGACATCTGGCGGTTCTGGGAGTGGCCGTGGACGATCTGGGCGAGCGGGTTCCTCCTCGTCGGCGGCCTCGTCCTCGGGCAGGTGCACCTCACCCGCGGCCTCGCCGTCTCCCACGCCGTCGGCGTGCTCGGGGCCAACTACGTGACGAGCACGATCGTGCCCGCGGCATTCGGCCTCGTGCTCATGCACGAGTACCCCCGGCACGGCATGGAGTGGGCCGTCGTCGCGGGCCTCGGGCTCAGCCTCGCGGGCGCACTGTCGCTCCTGCGGGACGACCAGGCCGAGCCGGCCGCGCAGGGGTCACCGCTGGCGTGAGGCCACCGGCCGGGCGGCGCTCTCGTGCGCGCGCACGTGCCCGACCTGCGCGACGTGACCGACCCCGGCGAACATCGGTGCGCCCCGGCCGGGACGCACCGCGTCGCGGGTCGAGGCGGTCGGCGCCCCCTTGCCCTCGGGGAAGCAGCCGGAGGTCGCACCGAGACGACGGAGACCGGTGAGGTCCCCGGCACCCCACCGGGCCTCCTTGTACGTCGTCTCGTGGAACATGATCTGGGCCTGGTCGCCCGTCGTCGGGTGGTCGAGGCCGAGGGCGTGGCCGAGTTCGTGCATGAGGACCTGCCCCCGGGTGCCGAGGACGCCCTTCTCGGAGCCGGTGCCGAACCCGCCGGGCAGCTCTCGGCCCGCATCGAGGACGACGTACCCCTGGACCGCGCGGTGCCACGTCGTGCGGCCGACCTTGGCGGGGTGGAGGTCGTAGAACACGCCGCCGACGCCGAGGACGTCCGTGCCCCGCCCGAGGAACCGGGACGTCGAGGGGGTGGCGAAGGCGACGACGAGCGCAGTGTCCGCCGGGTAGGTCGACGGCGCAGACGTCGAGGAGGAGCCGGGCACGACCGACGTCGTCCCGAGGTACCGGAACTTCAGTCCCGAGGCGGCCGATGCCTGGGCGACGGCGTGGTGCACGTCGGCGAGCGCCCCCTCGGGGGCCCCGCGGAGGTTGACCCGATACCCGATCGGTGTGCACGGATCCCACCGCACCGGCGGCGTCGTGAGGGCCGCCCAGGAACGGCCGCTACCCTCCCCGACGCCGACGCGGAAGGACCGGCTCGCGCCGGCCGTCAGCTCGTCCGTGGCCGGGGCGAGCACCCGGTACGTCGCGACGTCGGCCCGACCGGTGGGCACGGTGAGGGTGAACGACCCCGAGGCCTGCCCCTCGTCGACGGTGCGCCAGGTGCGCCCGACGAGCTGCTGCAACCGCACCTCGCGATCACCACCGGTGACCGTGCCGCGCACGGCGACCCGCGCGCCCGTCGTCGCGACCGTCGCACTGGGCGAGGCGGCCACCCGCGTGACGGCGACACCCGGATCCGCGGCGGCGACGGACGACGCCGTCATCACGAACACACCCGTCAACGCGGCGGATACGACCCGCCGACCCCCTGCAGTCTTCACCTGCGGCCTCACGTCTCACGAACGAAGGCAGCGTCGCGGCATCACCTCGACAGCTACCCCCTCCGGTGGCGCATCGACGAGGCGACGGACGAACCGCTGCGAACCTGTCTCCCCCCGAGACCGAGCCGGACCGTGCCGGACACCCGATCAGCTTCCCACGCGCAGTGGGAGTTGACCAGGGCCGAGGCATACCCGTTCAGCGTCCTATCGGTGCCCGGCCCGGGGTTCTCAATCCCGGCCCGTTCTGCGCACCGGGAGGGCGCCGCTCGCGAGGAGCAACGACTGTGCCGTCACCGGCCCGATCCGCGCGAAACCGGCCTCCCGCATCTCCGCCGCGAGCGCGGCAGAACGGGCGTCCGACCGCGGGATGGCGGTGAGTTCAAGTGCGGCCGAACCGGTTTCGTGGGCGACCGCACCCCATACGAGGTCGGGGAGCCCGCCGGCGACACGGAGGTCACGCGTCGCCCGGGCGTTCGTGATCGCGGCGCGGATCTTGTGTGCATTGCGGATGAGGCGCTCGTCCTCGACGAGACGTTCGACCTCGTCCTCTCCGTACTCGGCGAGGACGTCGGCGTCGTACCCGGCGAACGCCTCGCGCAGCGCCTCCCGGCGGGCGAGCACCGCCGCCCACGTGAGTCCGCCCGCGAAGCCGAGGAGCACGAGCAGTTCGAGGAGGGAGGACTCGGTGCGGACGGGGCGTCCCCACTCGTCGTCGAAGTAGGCCCGCACGCCCTCGCCGCGGTCGGCCCACGTGGGGCGCCGGATCCCGTCCGGTCCGACGACCGTCTCGGCGACGGCGAGGTCGGTGCGCGCCGCGGATGGCCCCTCGCGCGAGGCGTCGGGCGGTGGCCCGGGTGCGTCGACGGGAGGGGGCGTGGAATCGAGTCGTACGAGCACGGGGCGTCCTCGGGTGCGGAGCACCCCGGGATGGGATGCCGGTGCCGTCAGGCTGCCCGTCGGCCGGACGCGCCGGACGACCGCGACGGACGCCGGTGGAGAACCACGGCGCGAGGTGGCGGTTGTGGACGCGGCGGGGCCTCCTCCCCGTCGGCCCCTCCGCCCGTCAGTCCGGCAGGTCCGGTCGATCCCCCGTCTCCGGACGGTCACCCGCGTCGATTCGCGGTCGGGGCGAGACCGGCCGGTCGAGCGGCACGTCGTCGCCGTCGAGGACCCGCTCCGCGTCGAGGACGCCGGGGGCGACGACGACGCGGTGGGCGTGCCGCCCGCTCCACACGTCGACGGCGAGCACCTCGAGCTCGGCCGGGTCGACGCGGGTGTGCCACAGGCCGACGGGTCGGTCGAGGAGGAGGGTGAGGTAGTCGCGGGAGGCCTCGGCCTGGTCGCGGTCGGCGCGCCAGAGGAGGTCGCCCGCGCTCCACAGGTCGAGCGGTCGGGACGGGCCGGCCGGGTCGAGCGCCGCGTAGGGCCCGGACGGGCCGAGGAGCCGCACCCAGTCGGCGAGTGCCCGCTGGTACCGGACGGAGTCGCCGAGGAAGAAGCACGTCGCAGGCACGTCGACGCAGGTGAGCGGGTCGAACGTGCCGTCCTCGACGAGTTCGAAGAGGAGCCGCACCCGGGGCTCGTGGTGGTCGGCGACACCCGTGAGGTAGTCGTGCAACCGGTCACCGGGCAGCGTCCTCCCGGCGTGGAGGCCGTCGCGCACCTCGCGTTCGAAGGTGTCCTCGAGCGCCTCGCGGATGCGTTCGGCCATCGCCGCGCCCCGCAGATGCCCCGTCCGGTCCGCGTCCATGTCGCCCTCCCGGCGTCGTCGACGCGGCGAGTCTAGGACGGTCGTCCAGGTGGGGCACGCCGTCTTGTCGACAGCGGGGGATCAGCTCACGTCGCCGTCGACGTACACCCATCGTCCGACGCGGCGGGCGAAGTGTGCCAGCTCGGTCATCTCGTGCCGTCCCCCGGCGGTGTCGCGGGAGCGGGCACGGTACGTGACGGTGCCGGTGTCGTCGCCGGGAGCGCCGTCGGCGGTCTCGAGCACCTCGAGGCCGGTCCAGCGGTGCCGCGGGTCGAGGCCGAGCGACTCCGGTCGGGTGCGCGGATGCCACGTGCGCAGGAGGTACCCCTCGTCCCCGACGACGAACGCCGAGTAGCGCGAACGCATGAGCTCCTCGGCGGTCGCCGCGGCCGCCCCCTCGTGGAGGCGGCCGCAGCAGTCGGCGTACGGGGTGCCCGGCACGGGGGAACCACCGCACGGGCACGGCCCCGCCGAGGACGGACCGCCGACGACGCCGAAGGCGGAGCCGGTCACGCACCCTGCCAGAGGGCGTCGAACGGCGCGTTGGACTCGACGCGGGCCTCGATGCCCTTGGTGACGAATGCCTTGGCGGTCTTCGCCGCAGCGAGCGGGTCGAGCCCCTTCGCGAGCTCCGCGGTGATCGCGGCGGCGAGGGAGCATCCGGCACCGCTCACGGCGACTTCACCGATCTTCGGGGTGCTGAGGACCTCGGTCGTCGTGCCGTCGTGGTAGACGTCGACGGCGTCGGGCCCCGCGAGGCGCACGCCGCCCTTGGCGAGCACGGCCGCACCGCAGGACTCGTGGATGCGACGGGCCGCGGTCTCGAGGTCCTCGACCGTCTCGATCGCGCCCATCCCGGCGAGGGACATCGCCTCGTACTGGTTGGGGGTGACGAACGTCGCGAGCGGGAGGATCTTCTCCTTGAGCGCGTTGTCGGTGTCGAGCGCGGCACCGGGCTCCTGACCCTTGCAGATGAGGACGGGGTCGAGCAGGAGCCGCTCGGGGCGGTGCTCGCCGAGGGTGCGGGCGACGACGTCGATCGTGTCGGGGGTGCCGAGCATCCCGATCTTCACCGTCTGGATGTCGTAGCAGGCAAACTCGGCCTCGAGCTGGTCGGCGATGACATGGGGGTCGACGGGGGTGAACCGGTGGCCCCAGTCGTTCTTCGGGTCGAACGCGACGAGGCAGGTGAGCGCGGCGATGCCGAAGACGCCCCGGGCCTGGAACGTCTTGAGGTCGGCCTGGGCGCCCGCACCGCCGGTCGCCTCGGATCCGGCGATGGTGAGCGCGATGGGGGGCGGGGGCAGGTGCGTGTCGGACATGCGCCCATCTTGCGCCAGGCCCCCACCGCGCCGCACGCGGATCCCGGTGGACGGGCGGGGGCCGGCCGGGGTCAGCGGTCGGCGAAGAGCCGCTGCAGCCGCGCGAGGCTCTTCTCGATGCCCTCGGCGTTGCGCTCGGGCGCCTTGATGAGTCGCATGAGCCACGACGGGGAGTCGGTGTGGTCGAAGGTCTCCGTGACGCGGGTGCGGCCGTCGCCGGTGGGCTCGAACTCCCAGCGCCAGCGGTGCCCGCCGGGGTGGCGCCACTCGATCGCCCGGTCGTCCTCGAGTCGGGTGACGGTGCTGGTGATCGCGTACGGGATGCCGAGCATCCTCATGGAGACGCGGAACCGGTCGCCCTCGGCGAGACGCCGGGGACCGATGACGTCCTGCTTCACGGTGCCGCTGCCGTCGACCTCGTGGTGGCGGTGGGGGTTCGCGAGGAGCGCGAAGACCTCGGTGGGGGCGGCGTCGACGACGATCTGCCGTGCGACACAGGTGGGTCCGGCGGGGGCGGGCGTGGGCGAAGTCATGCCCCGACCCTAGGCCGGGCCCGCCCTGCCCCCCGAGGGCCGCCCGTTCCGTCTACGTTTGGGACGACGAGAACACCGCCGTTCCCAGGAGGCCCCCGATGACCGCGCAGGACCAGTACGCCGCCAAGCGTCGCGAGGCCGGGGAGGCGGTCGGACTCATCGAGGACGGGTCGCACGTCATCGTGCCCACGGGTGTCGGGGAGCCGCCGACGATCCTCGAGACCCTCTCGGAGCGGCGCACCGACTTCCGCGACATCACCGTCCACCAGATCCTGCCACTGCGGGAGTACGGGTACTACGACCCCGAGACCGTCGAGCACGTACGGCACAGCGCGTACTTCCTCGGTGGCCCGACGCGCGCCGGCGCCCAGGCCGGATGGATCGACTACCGGCCCTCCTACTTCAGCGAGATGCCCGCCCTCATCCGCGACGGACTGTTCCCCGCGGACGTCGTCGTCGCGATGGCGTCCCCGATGGACGCCCACGGCTACTTCTCCCTCGGCCTCGCCCCCGACTACACGATGGCGGCGCTCGAGAAGGCGCGGACGGTCGTCCTCGAGGTCAACCCGAACGTGCCGTATGCCTACGGTCACTGCCACATCCACGTCGACCAGGTCACCGCGATCGTCGAGGACGACCGGCCGCTGCTCGAGGTGGGCCTCCCCCAGATCGGCCCCGTGCAGGAGGCCATCGCCGGACACGTCGCCGACCTCATCCCCGACGGGGCGACCCTCCAGATCGGGTACGGCGGGATCCCCGACGCCGTCGTCATGCAGCTCCTCGAGAAGCGCGACCTCGGCATCCACACCGAGATGTTCGGCGACGGCATCCTCTCCCTCGTCGAGTCCGGCGCCGTCACCAACCTCCGCAAGAACGTCGACCGGGGCCTCATGAAGGCGACGTTCGCGCTCGGGTCGCGGCGCCTCTACGACTTCATGGACCACAACCCGGCGCTCGAGATGCACCCGGTCGACGTGACGAACGACCCCTACCTCGTGGGCCGCCACGACGACCTCCACTCCATCAACGGCACGATGCAGATCGACCTCGTCGGCCAGTGCGGCTCCGAGTCCCTCGGGCCCAAGCCGTACTCCGGCACCGGTGGGCAGAGCGACTTCGTCCGCGCCTCCAACCGTTCCCGCGGCGGCAAGGCGTTCATCGTGCTGCCGTCGACGGCGAAGAACGACACGATCACCCGCATCGTCCCCACCCTCACGCCCGGCACGCACGTCTCGACGAGCAAGAACGACGTCGACTACGTCGTCACCGAGTACGGCGTCGCCCGCCTTCGCGGCAGGTCGGCCCACCAGCGCGCCGAGGCGCTCATCGAGATCGCCCACCCGAACTTCCGCGGCCAGCTCATCGAGGAGGCCGAGAAGCTGCGGGTGTTCTGACGCGCCGCCTACGCAACGACGCGGCCGCGGACGAGAAAACCCTTGACCGCGGCCGCGGACCGGGATAGACGAGGGTCATGCTCACGATCCTCCACAACCCCCGCTGCTCGACCTCCCGCAAGGCGCTCGAGGCCATCGAGGCCGCCGGTGTCGAGGTCGGCGTCGTCCGCTACCTCGACACGCCCCTCGGCGAGCAGGCCGTGCTCGACCTCCTCGACATCCTCGAGGACGCCCCCGGCGACCTCGTACGGCACGACGCGACGTTCACCGACCTCGGCCTCACCGACGCGGACGTCGACACGCCGGAGAAGATCGCCGACGTCCTCGCCGAGCACCCGCGGCTCATGCAGCGGCCCGTGGTCATCGCCGAGGACGTCGCGATCATCGGTCGGCCGGTCGACCGCGTCGCCCCGTTCGTCGAGGAGCACGCCCGCCCGGCCGAGTGACGTGGGGGTCTCACGGGCTTCTCACGCCCCCGCGGTGACCCCGCGCCCGCGACCGGGATGGTCTTCGCCGTCGCCGTCCCGAGATCGACGACGGCCCTCCAGTCGAGGGGCGGGTTCTCCCCGCCCGCCGTCACGGTGGATCCGGACGAGCCGCCGGAACTCGACCGTCCGGTCGGTGCCGATGACGCCGGAGAACGTCGAAGGGCGCGGGGAGGCATGGGCGAGCAGGCGACACAGAGACAGAGACGACGCCTTCGACAGGGTGAGGGCAGGCCGCTGGAGGGCCCACGACGTCGTGGCAGGGTCGGCACTCCGATCGGCAGCCGGGCCGTCGAGTCGAGCACCGCGGCGTGGAGACCTCTCCGGGTCGATCCGCGCCGACGGGCGACCTCACCGGAGGAGCGCGGCGAGCGCCCGGTCCCCCCGGGCGGCGAAGGCCTCCCTCTGGGCGAGGTAGAGCTCGGCGCAGGCGAGCGCGTCGGTGAGGGCGGCGTGGGCGCGGTAGGTGGGCAGGCCATGGTGGCTCCGTGCGCGGCCGAGGCGCAGGGTGCCCGCGCGCGGATGGTCGTACGGCCCGGCGACGAGACGCCGCTGCAGCTCGAGGGTGTCGACGACGGGCACGACGAGCGGAGCGCCGAACTCCCGCCGGCAGGCCGCGGCGAGGAACTCCTCCTCGAGCACCGCGTAGTGCGCGAGGAGCACCCGCCCCGCAAGCTCGTCGAGGAGCACGGCGAGGACGTCGGCGAGCGGGTGGCCGGCCGTGAGGGCGTCGTCGGTGAGTCCGTGCACGGTGGCGCTCTGGCCGACCCCGTCCCCATCCGTGTGCCGAACGAGGACCTGACGGGCGCCCGCGAGGCGGATCTCGTCGCCGTCGACAGGGACGAACCCCACCGCGAGGATGCGATCGACCCGCGGGTCGAGGCCCGTCGTCTCGAGGTCGACGGCGAGTAGGGGCGCCTCGTCGAGCGGTGTCGACCGCGGCGGGGCGGGGACGTCGAGGAACCGCGCGAGGGCCGTGCCGTCCTCGACGCGCCGGCGCGCGCGGTCCCGCCGACGACGGTCACGACCGGGGATCACGTCCGGCCCCTCACGAGATGTACCCGAGCGGGAGACGACCCGCGAGCACGCCCTGCGCCGCGCGGACGACACCGAACGCGTCCTTGAGGGTGCGCTTCTCGAAGTGGCCGAGCGTCTCCGGGGCGACGTGATTGTCGGGCGGCCCACCCTCGCGCACCCGGCGGGCCTGATGACGGAGCCGGACGTAGGAGATGAACTCGAACGCGTCGAGGAGGTCCGCGGCCGCGTCGGCGTCCATCCGTCCCGCCGCCGCGGCCTCCTGCAGCCGGGCCCGCGTCTCGACGGCCGGGCTGCCCGACGACAACGCGTGGACGCGGGCAATCTCGACGACCGGGCCGACGCCGCGGTGCTTGATGTCGAGGGTGCTCTGCTGCGGGCCCGACCGTTCGACGACGAGTCCGCGGAACAGCCCGAGCGGCGGCTGGTGCTCGACGGCCTGCTTGGTGAGGTGGGCGAGGAACGGCCGCGCGTGCGGGGTACGGGCGAGGACGTCGCGACGGAGCCGTTCGCACAGCTCGGCGTCACCGGCGAGGGGGCGCATGTCGAAGAAGATCGCCGCGCCGACGAGCGCCTCGGGCGTCGGGTGGTCGAGCCACTCGGCGAAAATGCCTCGCCACGCCGACTCGGTCTGACGCCAGCGGGGACTCGACGCCATGACATCGCCCGGGCAGCGGGGGAACCCGCACTCGACGAGCCCGTCGGTGACGGCGGTCGCGAGGTCGGCGAACCAGTCGGCGTCGGCCGCGGTGGCGGAGTCGTCGAGGACGATCGCCGTGTCCTGGTCGCCGCCGAGGCCCGACTCGTGGCGCGCCTGCGACCCGAGCACCACCCAGCAGTACGGCACCGGCGGCGGCCCGAGCCGTGCCTCGGCGAGGGCGACGAGGCGCCGGTGGATCGCGTCGGCGACGGCCGTGACGACCCGGGAGACATCCCCCGCCGACACGTCCTGGGTGACGAGGTGGTCGACGATCGACGGCAGCCGCGCCGCCACCGCCGCGAGACCGACGGTGCTCGTCTGACGGCCGACGTCCTGGACGAGGTAGAGCGGTGAGGAGCGTTCGAGCCGCATGAGATCGGTGCTCGTGACGAGCCCCTGCGGGCGGCCCGCCCCGTCGACGACAGGCAGGTGGTGGACGCCCCGGCCGAGCATCTCGAGGAGCGCCTCGAACGCGGGCGCCTCGAGGCCGAGGGTGAGCGGGTCGGGGGTCATGACCTCGGCGACCGTCGTCGAGTACGGCAGCGCGGCGGCGACGACGCGGTTGCGGAGGTCGCGGTCGGTGAGGATGCCCGCGAGACGCCCGGCGACGTCGAGGACGAGGAGGGAGGAGACCCGCTCGGCCTGCATCGCGGCGGCCGCCTCCTGCACCGTGCGGGCCGGGTCGATCGTGACGAGACGTCCACTCACCATCTCCTCGACCTGTGTGCGGAGCACGGCCCCGCCGTGGTCGGAGACCTGTACCGTCTTCACGGCGGCCCGCAACCGGTGCGCCTGCTGGAGGAGGAAGTGCGCCGAGACGGGCGCGTGATCGAGGAGCTCCTCGAACGCCGCCCGCGGCACGAGGAGCAGGAGGGTGTCCTCGACGGCCGTGACGCGGAACCCGTACGGGGGCGCCTCGAGCAGGCCCGTCACGCCGACGCTGCCACCGACGTCGACCCGTTCGACGAGTCCCCCCGCGCGGTCGTGGACGTCGACGGCCCCCGACCGGACGACCCGCAGCGCCTCGACCGTGTCGTCGGCGTCGAGGATGGTGCTCCCCCGCCGGTGGTACCGCATCGTGCACCGACGCGGCAGCGCGTCGAGCACCGCCCCCGGCAGCCGCGAGAACGGCTCGTGGGAGGCGAAGAAGTCTTTGACCTCGGCGAGTTCGGGTTCCATGATGGCGTCACCCTGGCACGCACGTCCGGCGCCGGACCCCGCACGACCCCCGCCCCGTCGCCCAGCGGCGACTCCCCGCGACGAGCGGCAGCGGGTGTCACCGAACAGCGGCGGTCGCTCCCGACGGTGCCGTGGTGGCGACGACAGCGGCGACGACGAGGCGGTCGGTGCGTCTCGGCGGCGAGGTGACCCGCGAGTCACTACCCTGGGACGGGCCCGATCGGGCGCAGGTGGAGCCGCGGCATCGGCGCCGGACGTGAGGGGGACGCATGGGTCTGCGGGTCGCGGTGCTCTCCTACCGCAGCAAGCCGCACGTGGGCGGGCAGGGCGTGTACGTTCGGCACCTCACGCGCGCGCTGGTGCAGGCCGGGCACGAGGTGACGGTGTTCTCCGGCCAGCCCTACCCCGAGCTCGACCCGGGCGTGCGGCTCGAGAAGGTGCCGAGCCTCGACCTCTACCGCGAACCCGACCCGTTCCGCATGCCGCGCCTGAACGAGTACCGCGACGCGATCGACGTCCTCGAGGTCGCCGGCATGATGACCGCGGCGTTCCCCGAGCCGCTCACGTTCTCCCTCCGCGCCGCCCGCGCACTCCGCGGCCGCACGGGTGAGTTCGACGTCGTGCACGACAACCAGTGCCTCGGGTACGGGCTCCTCGACATCGCCCGCCACGCCCCCCTCGTCACGACGATCCACCACCCCATCACCCGCGACCGCACCACCGACCTCGCGGGCGCCGCCGGCTGGCGGAGGGTCTCGCTGAGCCGCTGGTACTCGTTCCTCACGATGCAGAAGCGCGTCGCCCGCACCCAACGACACGTCCTCACCGTGTCCACCTCCTCGGCCCGCGACATCGCGACCGACTTCGGCGTCGACCCCGCCCGCATCGACGTCGTCCCCCTCGGCGTCGAGACCGACGTCTTCACCCCCGACGCCCACGACGGGCCGCGCGTGCCCGGGCGGCTCGTGACGATGGCGAGCGCCGACGTCCCCCTCAAGGGCGTCGACGTCCTCCTCCACGCACTCGCCCGACGCCGGGAGCAGCACCCCTGTGCGCCACTCGAACTCGTCCTCGTCAGCCGCCCCACCCCCGGCGGCCGCACCGAGACCCTCGTGCGCGGGCTCGGCCTCACCGACGTCGTCACCGTCCGGGGTGGACTCACCGACGCCGAGCTCGCCGCCCTCGTCGCGTCCGCCCAGGTCGCCTGCGTCCCGTCGCGGTACGAGGGGTTCTCGCTCCCGACCGTCGAGGCGATGGCGTGCGGCACGCCCCTCGTCGTGAGCGACGCCGGGGCGATCGGCGAGGTCGTCGGGCACGACGGCACCGGCGGTGCACCCGGCGCCCTCGTCGTGCCGCCCGGCGACGTCGACGCCCTCGCCGGCGCCCTCGGCCGCCTCCTCGACGACCCCGACCTGCGGGAACGCCTCGGCCGCGGCGGGCGCGATCGCGCCCTCGCCGACTACGCCTGGCCCACCGTCGCCGCCCGCACCGCCGAGGTCTACCGTCGTGCGATCGAGGACGCAGCCGCGTGCTCGGCCGGGTCACCGGCGAGGAGACGCCATGAGAACGGGGTCGAGGCGACCGAGGCCGCCCGAGTGCCCTGCTCACCTGCGACGACGGCTCGCGACGCCCTCCGTGATCGAATCGAGTCCGTCCTCATGGCGCTACCCGCGCCGAGCCCCGCGCGTCGTGCCGCCTGCGCGGCCCTCGCCGTCGGAGCCCTCGTCCTGGACTCGCCCATCTCCCGCCGCGCGCGGCGCCCCCCGAGAAGAAGGAGCCTCCCGTGCTCACCGTTGACTTCGGCCGCCTCGGCCTCCGCCCCGGCGACCGTGGGCTCGACCTCGGCTGCGGCGCCGGCCGCCACGCCTTCGAGATGTACCGTCGCGGCGCGGACGTGACCGCGTTCGACCAGGACGCCGACGAACTCCGTGGCGTCGCCGAGATGTTCGGCGCGATGGAGCTCGAGGGTGAGGGCGCCCCCGGTGGTGCACGCACCGTCGAGGGCGACGCGCTCGCCCTGCCGTTCGAGGACGCCACGTTCGACCGGGTCGTCGCCGCCGAGATCCTCGAACACATTCCCGACGACGCCCGGGCGATCTGCGAACTCGTACGCGTGCTGCGGACCGGCGGCACGATCGCCGTCACCGTGCCCCGGTACTGGCCGGAGAAGATCTGTTGGGCGCTCTCCGACGAGTACCACGAGGTCGAAGGCGGACACGTGCGGATCTACCGCACCGACGGCCTCGCGGGGCAGCTCACGCAGGCCGGGATCGAGGTCACGGGCCGCGACCACGCCCATGCGCTCCACGCGCCGTACTGGTGGCTCAAGTGCGCCGTCGGCGTCGACGACGAGCAGAACCCGCTGGTCAAGGGCTACCACCGCATGCTCGTGTGGGACCTCATGAAGAAGCCCGCGCTCACGCAGACGGCCGAGCGGCTCCTCAACCCCGTGCTCGGCAAGTCGGTCGTGCTCTACGGCCACAAGCCTGCATGAGCCTCCTCCCCTCGGAGGGTGACCTCCGGCGGACGGGTGCCACGATCGCGGCGACGCAGGCCGCGTGCGGGGCCGTCCCGTGGGACGTCGCCGGTGACACCGGCGGCAAGGTCGACCCGTGGGACCACGTCGAGGCCGCGATGGGACTCGTCAGCACGGGATTCGTCGACGAGGCCGCCGCGGCCTACGACTGGCTCGCGAGCGTGCAGCGTGAGGACGGGTCGTGGCCGATCGAGTGGTGGCTCAACGACGCGGGCACCCCGGAGGTGCGCGACGACGGGCTCGACACGAACCTCACCGGCTACGTCGCCGTCGGCGTGTGGCACCACTGGCGCACCCGGGGCGAGATCGCGGCGGTGCGGCGGTGGTGGCCGACGGTCGTCGCGGCGCTGGACGCGGTCGTCGCGCGGCAGCTGCCGAGCGGGGCGATCGCGTGGGCGGTGGGCGTCGGGGGCGCCGCCGACGTCGGTCTCCTCGCGGGGAGTGCGTGCCTCCACCTCGCGCTCCGGTGCGGGGCGGCCATCGGCGACGCCGTCGGCGACCCCCGCCCGGGATGGCGGGAAGCGGCGGACCGGATCGCCCTCGCCGTCGCCGCGGGACCCGACGACCCGGCCGTGTTCGACCCTAAGCCGCGGTACTCGATGGAGTGGTACTACCCCGTCCTCGGCGGGGCGCTGCGCGGGGCCGCCGCACACGCCCGGCTCGACTCGCGCTGGGCCGACTTCGTCGTCCCCGGCCTCGGTATCCGCTGCGTCGACGACCACCCGTGGGTGACGGGCGCCGAGACGTGTGAACTCGCCCTCTCCCTCACCGCCCTCGGGCGCCGCGAGGAGGCGGCGCGGCTCGTCGCCGACGTCCAGCACCTCCGCGACGAGGACGGCTCCTACTGGACCGGCTACGTCTTCCCCGACGACGCCCGCTGGCCCGTCGAACGCTCCACGTGGACCTCCGCCGCCGTCGTCCTCGCCACCCGGGCGCTGCAGCGCTGAGAGCGGCAGCCCCACCGCGACGACGCCCGCCACGCTCCTCGACTTCACATGGTGTTGGGGAATGCATAACGCGGTGGGTATGTTGAGAGAGACGGCCGGGGGACCCCGGGCCCCGCCGTCCCAGCCCATCCCGAATCACCATGTCTCCAGGGAGTTCGCATGTCCTCGCCCGCACCGGCCACGGAAGGGGAGGCGACCACCACGCGCCGCCCGCGCCGCGGTCCCCACCTCTCGTTCGGGGCGCAGATCCTCCTCGCCCTCGCCCTCGGCCTCGTCGTCGGTTGGGCGGCCCGGGAGTACCAGATCGGGTGGCTCTCAGCCACGCTCGCGGGCGTCGGAAGCCTCTTCGTGCAGCTCCTCAAGCTCGCGGTACCGCCGCTCGTCTTCACCGCGATCGTCGTGAGCGTCGCGAACCTCCGCAACGTCGAGAACGCGGCCCGCCTCGTCGGGCAGACGCTCCTGTGGTTCGCGATCAGCGGGTTCCTCTCGGTCCTCGTCGGCCTGGGCCTCGGGCTCGCGACGAACCCCGGCCGCGGTGTCACCCTCGACCTCGGCACCGCGAAGGCCCCCGACCACACCGGGTCGTGGACGGACTTCCTCAGCGGCATCGTGCCGACCAACCCCGTGGGGGCGTTCGTCGAGGGCAACGTCCTCCAGATCGTGTTCCTCGGCCTCGTCGCCGGCATCGCCGCGGTGCAGATCGGCGCGAAGGCCGAACCGTTCGTCCGTCTCTCCGAGTCCGTCCTCGAGATCACGCAGAAGGCGCTGTGGTGGGTCATCCGCCTCGCCCCGCTCGGCACGCTCGGTCTCATCGGGCACGCGGTCGACGGCTACGGCTGGGACCTCCTCCGTCCGCTCGCGACGTTCACCGTCGACGTGTACGTCGGCTGCGCGATCGTCCTGTTCGTCGTGTACCCCGTGCTCCTCGCCGTCTTCGGCAAGGTGAACCCGCGTCGCTTCTACGCCGGGGCGTGGCCCGCGATCCAGCTCGCGTTCGTCTCGCGCAGCTCCGTCGGCACGATGCCCCTGACCCAGCGCGTGACGACCGAACGCATCGGCGTCGCCCGTGAGTACGCCTCGTTCGCGATCCCGTTCGGCGCGACGTCGAAGATGGACGGCTGCGCCGCCGTCTACCCCGCACTCGCCGCGATCTTCGTCGCTCAGATCTTCGGCGTCGACCTGTCGTTCGTCGATTACGCACTCATCGCGTTCGTCTCCGTCGTCGGGTCGGCCGCGACCGCCGGGCTCACCGGCGCGATCGTCATGCTCACCCTCACCCTGAGCACCCTGGGCCTGCCCCTCGCGGGCGCCGGTCTGCTCCTCGCGATCGACCCGATCGTCGACATGATGCGCACCGCGACGAACGTCGCCGGACAGTCCGCGATGACGACCCTCGTCGCCGCTCGCGAGGGCATCCTCGACCGCCGCGTGTTCGACGCGCCGCCGGTGAGCCTCGATGAGGACGCCGCCCCCGCCCCGTCGATCGCCACCGCCGCCCCCGCCGACTCCCGCACCCGGGAGCACGTCGACGCCTGACGGCCACACCGGCCCGCACATCGACGCCGGCATCACACGACACGACGACGCCCTCCTCCCGCTCATCGGGGAGGAGGGCGTCGTCCGTCCGAGGGAAGCGGCAGACCTGTCAGAGGACGAAGGCGAGCGCGAGGACGATCGGCAGCGAGACGAACGAGGCGATGGAGGTCACGGTCGTCATCGTCTTGAGACTGCCCTGGGTCGAGAGGCCGAGGAGCGCCTTGAACATCCAGAAGAAGTTGCTGTTGACCTGGAGCGCGAAGAGCGACCCGGCGGCGATCGCGAGGCCGATGGCGATGGGGGCGACGTCGATGGAGCCGAGGATCGGCGCGATGATGCCCGCCGCGGTGATGGCCGCGACCGACACCGACCCGATCGCGAGGTGGAGCACGGCGGCGATGAACCATGCGAGGAGCACGCTCACGACGATGGGGGCGCCCGCGTCGGCGCCGAAGAGGCCACCGAGGACGTCGGCGAGGCCGGTCTCCTTGATGACGGCGCCGAGGGAACCGCCGACGCCCGTGACGAGGAGGATCTCGCCCGCGGTGTGGAGACCGTCGGAGAACGCCTCGCCGGTGCGGTCGAGACCGCCCGTGCGGCGCGCGAGGACGTAGGCGATGAGGAGGCCGAGGAACATCGCGACGTTCGCGTCGCCGAGGAAGGCGACGACCTCGTTCTCCACGCCCGCGAGCTTGACGAACGCGCCCGTCGCGATGAGGACGAGCGGCACGAGGATCGGCAGGAGCGCGACCGGCAGGGACGGCAGGTGGGCCCCCACGGCAAGACCGTCGGCGGCACCCGGTGTGTTCGCGTCCGCGTCGTCGAGGGCCTCGGTGCGCTCCTCGTCGGTCTCGGGACGCCACCACCCGTGGCGGAGCATGCGGGAGAAGATCCACGTCGTGACGACGGCGGTGAGCGGGCCGAGGACGATGCCGTAGAGGAGGTACTCGCCGAGCGGGATCTTGAGGAGGCCCGCGATCGAGACCGCGGCGAGCCCGGGTACGACGAAGACGTACCCGCAGAAGATGCCCGTGCCGAGCGCACCCGCCATGAGCGGCAGACCGTGCCGGTCCATGTGCTTGGCCGAGGAGCGGGCGACGGGGGCGCCGAGGACGACCTGCACGTCGACGTAGATCGACGGGAAGATCGTCGAGAGGGCGACGGTGAGGGCGTACGGGATGCGTTTGGGGCCGACCGTGTCGAGCAATCGGCCGACGAGGCGTTCGAACGTGCCGGTGACATGGAGCAACGACCCGATGAGCACGCCGAATCCGATGAGCAGACCGATCTTCGCCATGATGTCGCCGAAGCCCTCGGTGATGGCGTCGACGGTCTTCTCGAACCCGATGCCACTCGCGAGGCCGAGGTAGAGACACCCGACGACGAGCGCGATGATCGGGTCGACCTTGCCCTTGATGATGAGGAGGACGATCGCGAGGATCGCGATCGTCGTGTGCAGTGCGATCACGGGGACTTCTTCCGGCCGGAGGGACGACGCCGGACGACGGCGCCGCTGCTCATGCTGCGGCACCGACCGCCCCCGGGACGACGATGTCGCCCGTCCGGTCGGCGATTCGAGACGACCGCTCTCACATCCCGGTCATCGCGGGGCGTGGTGTGGCCTCGGGCGGATCTCAGGCCTCCACCGGCCCGCGACGGAGTCCCCCGCCTCGCCGCGAACGCGCCGCAGGATCCGCATCGAGCCGAGCTCGTGGGTCTGCCCCCAGCACCCCGACTCCAGCGCGCGCCGGTAGCAACGCCACGGGGCCTGGCCGCCGTCCTCCGGGTGTTCGAAGACGTCGTGGAACACGAGCGACCCCCCGGGCGCGACCCACCGCCCGAAGCCGAGATAGTCGTTCGTCACGTGCTCGTCGGTGTGGCCGCCGTCGACGAAGAGCATCGACAGGGGTGTGCGCCACCACCGGGCGACGAGAGGTGCCCGGCCGACGATCGCGACGACCTCGTCCTCCATCCCCGCGTCGACCATCGTGCGGCGGAAGAACGGGAGCGTGTCGATGCGCCCCGCGTGGGGGTCGACGAGCGTGGGGTCGTGATATTCCCACCCCGGCTGGTTCTCCTCGCTGCCGCGGTGGTGATCGATGGTGAACACGACGGCGTCGGGTGCACCCGCCTCGCGGGCCGCCCGCACCGCCGCGCCGAGGTAGACGGCGGACTTGCCGCACCACGTCCCCACCTCGAGCAGCGGGCCGTGCGGCGCGCGGCCACGCGCCTCCGCGTGGAGGAGGTCCCCCTCCTCGACGGGCATGAACCCGCGGGCGTCGTGCGCGAGTCGACGCAGGTCGGGCCACATCGCGGCGGGCGGCTCGGCGGGCGGCTCGGCGGACGGGGTGGTGGTGGCGTCGTCGGCGATCACCCGGTCAGCCTACGGAGGCGGGTGCGCACGGGCCCCCGGCACGGCATGCTCGCGGTATGTCCGAGCGTATGCCCGCCCCCGACCCGACCGAGCGCGTCACCCGTCACGAGTCCCCCGCCGTCCTCCGGCACGCTGCGGGCCTCCTCCCCGATCTGCCCCGCGCAGCGGCGTTCGCACTCGCCCCGGTGCTCGCGGTCCAGGGCGCCCGCACCCTCGCCCGTGTCCCCCGCCTGCCCGAGGCCGGAGGGGACCGCACCGGACTCGTCGGCGACGACCACGACGACGCCGTCACCGTCCTCGTCGTCGGGGAGTCGACCGCGGTCGGCGTCGGGGTCGACACCCAGGAGGAGGGGATGGCCGCGACGCTCGCGCGGCGACTGCACGAGACGACGGGTGAGTCGGTGCGATGGTCGGTCGTCGGCCGCAACGGAGCGCGTCTCCGCGCGACCGCACGCCGCCGACTGTCCGGGGCGTTCGGCGAATACGACTGTGCCGTCGTCGTCCTCGGCGTCAACGACACCCTCGGGCTCACGTCCACACGCCGTTGGCGCCGGGAGGTCGAGACCCTCCTCACGGCGCTTCGTCGCGGACTGCGCGACGACGGTCTCGTCGTCCTCGCGGGGGTGCCGCAACTGCGGCACTTTCCCGCACTGCCGCAACCGTTGCGCACCGTCATGGGTCTGCACGGGCGTGCACTCGACGACGTCCTCACCCGGATCGCCGACGACAACCCGGACGTCGTCCACATACCCACCCCCGCGATGGAGGACCGCGCCGACCTCGCCGCCGACGGCTTCCACCCCTCCGCCTGCGGCTACCGCCGATGGGGCGACCTCATCGCCGACGCCGCCCTGCTGCCATGGCGGCGAGGCGGCGTCGAGGGGTCGTGACGGGCGGCGTGAGCTCTCACTGCGGCAGCGCGCGGGACTCCACGAGCTGGGCCGCGACCTCGCGGAGCTTGACGTTGCGGTCCTGCGAGTAACGCCGCAGCACCGAGAACGCCTGCTCGCGGTCGAGTTTGAAGCGCTCCATGAGCATCCCCTGCGCCATGCCGATCATGTGGCGGCTGTCGATCGCACTCCGCAGCTCCACCCGCTCCTTGTCGGCGGCGAGGGCCACCGATGCGTGGGCGGCGAGGATCGTGCCGACGACGGCATCGTTCTCGGAGAAGTGGGAGGTGCCGCGCGCGTAGAGGTTGAGGGCCCCGAGCGTCCCGGCCGCGGTCTGCAACCGCACCGAGAGGACGCTGCGGATCCCGAGCTCCTTGACGCCGGCGCACCAGTTCGGCCACCGGTCGTCCTCGGCGGTGTCCTCGATGATGAACCGCTCCCGTTCGGCGATGGCCTCCAGGCAGGGGCCGTCACCGGCTTCGAGCTGCAACTCGTCGGCGCGGACGACGATCTCGTCGCTCACCGCCGCGGACTCGGCACGTCCGTTGCGGACGAGCATGATACCCCCGAGGTCGGCGTCCACGGCGGCGATCGCCGCACGGAGGGCCTCTGCCAGGGTCATGTCGGTGTCGGATCCCTGCAGACGTTGCGCCAGTTCCGCGAACTCCACCGCCAGGCGGTTCGCCTCGGTCATCAGGTATCTCCTCCCCGTGCCGGGCGACCGCCCGGCCTCGTCTTGGGCCGAATCGGGCACCGGGCACCGGGCGCCAGAATACGTGACACCACCACCAATCCGGGAAGCCGTTTCACGCAGTGGCGGGACGCCGCGGACGCGCACGGCGACGCCACCTCCCCGGGGGTGTCCCACGAGGCGACGGCGCCGCCGAGCGGCGGTGTCAGTTGCCGAGGGCCGGGCGGTCCTGGACCTTGAGGGAGGCGAGGCGCGCCTCGATCTCGGCGTCCTGACCGTAGTCCTCGAGCTCCGCGAACTGGTCCTCGACCGACGTGGCCGCGGCCTCCTGGCGACCGGCGACGAGGGCCTCCTGCTGCTTGATGCGGTCCTCGAAGCGGGAGAGCTCGCTCGTGGGGTCGAGGACGTTGATCGCGCCCATCGCCTGCTGCACCTTGTCCTGCGCGGCGACCGTGCGGGAACGGGCGACAAGAGAGGCGCGGCGGCTCTTGAGGTCCTCGAGTTTCGTCTTCATCTGCGTGAGGCCGGCCTTGAGCTGGTCGACCGTCACGTTCTGCTGCGCGATGACGGGCTCGGCGTCGCGAGCTTCCTTCTCGTGCTGGATCTGGCGGCCGATGGCGATCTTCGCGAGGCCGTCGAACTTCTCGGCACCCGCGGTGTCACCGGAGCCGCGGAGCTGGTCGGCCTTCTGGGAGGCAGCGGCGGCTTTGCGGCCCCACTCGGCGGCGGCGTCGACGTCCTCGGTGTGGTCGGCCTCGATCATGCGGACCTGCGCGATGGTCTGCGCCACGGCCTCCTCGGCCTCGGCGATGGAGTTCGTGTAGTCGCGCACGAGCTGGTCGAGCATCTTCTCCGGGTCCTCGGCGCGGTCGAGGAGCGCGTTGATGTTCGCCTTGGCGAGCTGGGCGACTCGGCCGAGGATGGTCTGCTTCTGAGCCACGGGGGTGTCCCTTCGTCGTGACGATCGTCGGAGGATCGTCGTGTCGGTCGTGCTGATCGGTGGGTGGACGGGCCGGTCTCCTGGTCGGACGCCCGCGGCCCGTGATGAGGACGTCCGAGCGCCTTGAACGGTTCGCGAGGGACACGGCCGGAGCGGTGACGCGGTGCGGGTCGCGGTCTCGGGCGGGGTCAGAAGCTTCCGCCGTCGCCGAAGCCTCCGCCGCCACCGAAGTCGCCGCCTCCGCCGAAACCGCCCCCGCCGCCGAAGCCGCCGTCGAAGCTGCCTCCGCCGCCCCAACCGCCGCCGCCGCCCCACCCGTTGTCGTGGTGGTGACCGCCGAGACCGCCGGCGAGGATGCCGCCGAGGACGAGGGAACCGAGATCGACACCACCGGCGCGTCCGCCCCAGCCGTAGCCGCCGCGGCCGCCGTACCCGCCGTACCCACCACCCCAGCCGCTCTGGTCCTCCTCGGCAAGGCGCAGCGCGTCCTCACCGAGCTGTTGGGCCTGGGCGAGGAGCGCGAGCGCCCGCTCGGGGTCGCTCCCGGCGAGTCCGGTGGCCTCGTTGTAGACGCGGAGGGCCTCGGAGATGCGGGTGCGGGCCTCGGTGCCGACGGCGCCGCGGTTGACGCGGATCGTCTCGTCGATCGACATGAGTCGCGCGCGGGCACGGTCGAACCGTTCGTCGAGGCCGACGCGGGTGCGCTTGCCCGCCTCCTCGGCGTCGCGGTAGCGCTGGAGGGCGTTGTCGAGGTCGTTCTCCGCGGTGTCGAGCGCGGCGAGGGCGCCGAGAGGATCGCCGCCCGCCCGGGCCGCGCGTCCCTGCTCGATGGCCGTCGAGGCCGCGGCGAGCGCGTCCCGCGTGAACTGGTCGTCGGCGCCGAGCCGCTGCGCGTCGGCGACGTCGGAGCTGATCGAGGCGAGCCGACGGTCGAGTTCCTCCGTGGCACGCGGGAGTTCGAGGTGGGCCCGGTCGACGGCGTCGAGGAGCGCGGTGGCCTGGCCGAGCGCGTCCTCCGCGCCGCGGGCGGAGACGACGGCCGCGGGCCGGTCGTTCTGCCCGAGGTGCTCACGGCCCGAGGTGATGAGTCCCTTGGCGGCCTTGACGAGCGCGCCCGCCTGGTCGACGTTGGACCGCACCGTGCGGAGGGCCTGGTCGGGGTACGTCGCGCGAAGGGCCTGGAGCTGCTGCGTCGCGGCCGGGATTCGGCTCGTGACCTCACCGATGCGGGTCTCGAGGTCGCCGAGCATCTGCGGCACCTTCGACTGGAGGTCGCGCATCTGCCGGAACTCGGCGGCGTACTCCTCGAGGGTGCGGTCGGCGTCGGTGGCGAGGGTGATGATCCGCTGCCACGCGGCGGGACGCTGCGCGTCGCCGATCTCGCCGTCGTCGATCTGGTGCTGGATGCGGAACGCCTCGACCGACCCGGCCTTGGCGCGTTCGAGCGCCTCGCGGAACTTCACCGTGGCCTGCGTGCCGAACTGCGCCTCGGCGAACGCGAGTTCCTCGCCGGAGGAGCGGATCTCGTCATCGAGGGCGACGAGGGCCGCCGCCGAGCGTTGCGAGAGGTCCGCGGGGTTCGTGACGGCGGGGCCGGATCCGCCGACGCCGCTCGTGTCGATGACGGGCCCGATGCCGTGGTCGTCCTGCGGGACTCCGCTCCCGGCGCCCTCGGTGTGCCTGCGACGACGGCGGGAGGCGAGCATCGCCGCACCACCCGCGGCCACCGCGAGCGCACCGCCGCCGAGGGCCACGAGGCTTCCGCCACCCCCGCCGTCGTCGCTGCGGGTCGTCGTGCCACGGCCGTCCCCCTTGACGGAGCCGAGCCCGTCGGCGGCGGCCACGACGGCGTCGCCCCACGACCCCTGGCCGTTCGCGGCCTTGCGGAGCGCGGGCTCGACGTCCTCCCGGTTGACCCGTTGGAGGTCCTCGTTCGTGAGGCCGGAGTTCGCCGTCGTCCACGGGCTGTAGAGACGGTCCTGGGTGGCGATGGCGTAGAGCACGTCGTTGCCGCCGAACCCGCTCTTGGTGAACGTCTGCTGGGCCCACTCGCGCGGCGAGACCCCGTCGAAGGAGCGCACGAACACGACGTGGAGGTCGAGGTCGTCCTCGTTCTGCAGCTTCTCGATGGCCCTCTGCGCCTCGTCGCTGTCGCCGTGGAGTGCACCGGCGGTGTCGGTGACGGGCGCGCGCAGCGCCGACGGCGGCTCGGCCCAGGCCGTTCCTCCGCCGAACACCAGCGCGGCACCCAGCCCCGCGGCGGCCGCGGCACGGGTGAACACCCGCGCGCTCGCGCCGGTCGTGATCGGTGACGTCGTGACCCCTCGTTCGTTGCGCACGTCTCGATCCTCCCCGGCCGCAGCGGCCCGCGCAACGCCGACGGGAGTCACGAAGCGACGGCGGCACGACGAGGGCACGACGACACCCCGCCGACGCACGGGGGCGTGGGCGGGGTGCGCTCGACGGTGGTGACGTGTCGTCAGCCGGCCATCGAGCCGATCATCCCGGTGAAGTAGGGGATGAGCCAGAAGGCCCACACGGCGACGGAGAACTTGTGGAACGCGGCGCGCTCGTTCGCGCGGTCGCGGACGACGACGACGACCGCCCACAGGAGGTGGATCGCCATGACGGCGAGGGCGAGGGCGCCCGTCACGGCCATGATCTGGTTGAGGACGCCCGCCGTGCCGGCGGTCTGGAGACCCTGCGTCGCGGCGATGCGACCCATCACCCACGTGCCCGACACGTCGAAGGTGAGGCCGAGGGCGAAGAACACGACGTGGAGCCACGTGAGGGTGCCGTGACGCCGCTCGGCCCACACACCCATCGTGTAGAAGACGAGAGCGAGGCTGATGAGGACGATGGCTGAGGACAACATGTCTCCAGCGTCGTCGTCCGCGCTGCCCCGTACATCGCCCGACGGATCGGTCGCGCCTCCATCGAACGGTCGACCCCCACCTCCACCTCCCCCGCCGTTCCGACCCGCGCGACGGGGTCGGTGACGGGCCGCTCGAATCGGACGTCGAGAGCGGGGGGCACCGCGACCGAGCCGGGCCGGGCATGCTGGGCCCATGCACGTCGACGTGAAAGAGCTGGACGGTCCCGACGACGCCGAGGCGGCCACGAGTCTCCTCGCGGCCGTGTGGGGCACGCCGTACGAGTCCGCGCCGATCCCCGGGGACGTCGTCGCCGCGATCTCCGCGTGGGGTGGTTCCCTCCTCGGGGCGTACGTCGACGGGACGCTCGTCGGCGTCGCCGTGGGGATCGCCGCCGCGCCGCACTCGGACACCCTCGCCTCCCTCGTCACCGGGGTGCTGCCGACCGCCAAGGGGCTCGGCGTCGGTCGCGCGCTCAAGGAGGCGCAGCGCCGGTGGGCCGCGGACCGGGGCGTCACGGGCATCGAGTGGACGTTCGACCCGCTCGTCCGCCGCAACGCCCACTTCAACCTCGTCCGGCTCGGCGCCGACGTCGTGAGCTACCACGTCGAGCACTACCCGCCGATCCCCGACGCGATCAACGGAGGCGACCCCACCGACCGTCTCCTCGCCCGCTGGGACGTGCGCGCGGCGACCTCGCGCGTCGCCCTCGACCCCGGCGCCGTCCTCGACGCGGGCGCGGCGACCGTCCTCGACGAGGGCGACGACCGGCGGCCCCGCCTCCACGAGCGACCCGCCTCCGGGCCGTGGCTCCTCGGCACCCCCGCCGACGTCGAGACGCTCCGTCCCGCCGACCCCGCCGCCGCCCTCGCCTGGCGCGAGACGTTCCGGGAGATGTTCCTCGACGCGATCGACACCGGCCGCCGCGTCACGGGGTTCACGACGACCGGCGCATACGTCCTCACCCCCGATCCCACCCCCCGCCCCACCTCCGACGCGACAGGAGACGCCCGATGACCGCCCGACCGATCGACGTCGAACTCCGCCGGGTCACCCTCCCGCTCGTGCGACCCTTCCGCACCTCCCGCGGCGAGGAGACGGTGAAGGACACCCTCCTCGTCCGCTGGCGCACCGAGGGCCCCGACGGGCCCGTGGACGGGTGGGGCGAGTGCGGCGCCGACCCCGAACCGATCTACTACCCCGAGTACGTCGACACCGTCACCACGGCCCTCACCGACGTCCTCGTGCCGCTCGCCCGCGACGTCGCCGCCGCCCCCGGCCCCCTCCTGCCGCGCCTGCGCACCGCGTTCGCCGACGTCCCCGGCATGCCCCTCGCCAAGGCCGCACTCGAGTCCGCCGTCCTCGACGCCGAGCTCCGCACCGCCGGCATGCCGCTCTCCACGTACCTCGGTGGACACCGCGACCGCATCGCCGTCGGCGTCTCCGTCGGCATCCCCGACTCCCTCGACGACCTCCTCGCGCAGGTCGGCGGCTACCTCGACGACGGGTACCGCCGCATCAAGCTCAAGATCCGCCCCGGCTGGGATGCCGAGCCCGTCCGCGCCGTCCGCGAGGCCTTCGGCGACGACCTGCCCCTCCAGGTCGACGCCAACCAGGCCTACCGCACGAGCGACATCCCCCACCTGCTCACCCTCGAGGAGAACGGACTCCTCCTCCTCGAACAGCCCTTCCCCGCCGACGACCTCCTCGCCCACGCCCGCCTCGCCGCCGACCTGCGCACCCCCGTCTGCCTCGACGAGTCGATCACCTCCCTCGGCACGGCCGCCACCGCGATCGCCCTCGGCGCCACCGACGCGATCAACGTCAAACCCGCCCGCGTCGGCGGCTACCTCACCGCCCGGTCCGTCCACGACCTCGCCGCCGCCCACGGCATCCCCTGTTTCTGCGGCGGCATGCTCGAGACCGGCATCGGCCGCGCGATGAACCTCGCCCTCGCCGGACTCCCCAACTTCACCCTCCCCGGCGACATCTCCGCGACCAGCAGATACTTCGCCCACGACCTCACCCAGTCGTTCGAACTCGTCGACTCCCACCTCGTTCCCCCCACAGGCCCCGGCAGTGGTGCGCACGTGGACACCGACGCGGTCGAGGACGCCACCACAGCCCTCACCAGCTGCTGACAATCCCCAGCCCCGTCGCTCCCCAGCCGCGCCCACACCCACGGGCGCCTCAGCAGCATCCCCAATGGGACCAATGTCCCCCGGCGGACTTAGAGTGATCGCGACACGACGACATCAGGAGGCAACATGAGCCGCACGGCCCGCATCGAACTCGATGGGAAGTCGTACGAATACCCTGTGGTCGAGGGCACCGAGCACGAGCTGGCCATCGACATCAGCAAGCTCCGGGCCGACACCGGCTACATCACCCTCGACGACGGATACGGCAACACCGGATCCTGCAAGTCCAAGATCACCTACATCGACGGCGACGCAGGCGTCCTGCGCTACCGCGGCATCCCCATCGAGGAGCTCGCCGAGAAGAGCACCTTCATCGAGTCGGCCTACCTCGTCATCTTCGGCAAGCTCCCCACCGTGGAGGAGCGCGACCGCTTCGCCGGTCTCCTCATGGAGAACGCCATGATCGACGAGGGCATGAAGAAGCACTTCGAGGCCTTCCCGCCCTCCACGCACCCGATGGCGATCACCTCCGCCATGGTCAACCTCATCAGCGGCTACGAGCCCGAGGACATGATCATCAACAGCGAGCAGGAGTTCGAGGAGGCCGCCGCCAAGCTCATGAGCAAGGTGCGCACCATCGCCGCCGCCTCGTACAAGGCCTCCATCGGTGAGCCGATCGTCTACCCGCGCTACGACCTGCGGTACGCCGAGAACTTCCTCCACATGATGTTCACGAAGCCGTACAAGGCATACGAGCCCACCCCGGCCGTCTCCCGCGCGCTCAACCTGTTCCTCCTGCTCCACGCCGACCACGAGCAGAACTGCTCCACCTCCACGGTGCGCATGGTCGCCTCGAGCCAGGCGAACATCTTCGCGTCCTGCTCCGCCGGCGTGAACGCCCTCTGGGGCCCCCGCCACGGTGGCGCCAACCAGGCCGTCATCGAGATGCTCGAGCAGATCCGCGACTCCGACATGGACGTCAAGGAGTACGTGCGCAAGGTCAAGAACAAGGAAGACGGGATCAAGCTCATGGGCTTCGGTCACCGCGTCTACCGCAACTTCGACCCGCGCTCCAAGATCCTCCGCAAGGCCGCCGACGAGATGTTCGACGAGCTGGAGATGACGGACCCGCTGCTCGACATCGCGCAGGAGCTCGCCGACGTCGCCCTCTCGGACGACTACTTCGTCGAGCGCAAGCTCTACCCGAATGTCGACTTCTACTCGGGCATGATCCTCCGCGCCATGGGCATCCCGCTCAACATGTTCACGGTCATGTTCGCCATCGGCCGCATGCCGGGTTGGATCGCGAACTGGAAGGAGATCAACGACGACCCCAAGGGTCGGATCTACCGTCCCCGCCAGGTCTACGTCGGCCCGACCGACCAGCACTGGGTGCTCCGCGAGGAGCGCTGACCCTCTGCCGATCCTTCCTGGGTCCTCTGCTCCACCGACACCGGGTGCCCCTCCGCTGGGGTGCCCGGTGTCGTCGTTCCCGGAGGATCCGACGGCGGGGGTGCGTGCGCCAGTGGGTGGGCGCGGGGCGGGACGGCAGACACAGGTCGGGCCGCAGGTCAGGCGCGGTACCGGACGAACGCGGGGGCGAGGGCGGCGGCGAGGACGACGCCGACCATCGTGAGCACTCCGCCGAGGGTGATCGTCCATCCCGCGCCGAGGGAGGGTGCGGCGGCGCCGTGGGCGACGTCGGCGAGGCGCGGCCCGCCTGCGACGACGACGATGAACAGGCCCTGGAGGCGGCCACGGACGGCGTCCGAGGCGGAGGCCTGGAGCATGCTCTGCCGGAACGCCGAGGAGGCCATGTCGGCGGCACCCCCGATCGCGAGGCCGACCGCCGCGAGGGTGAGGAGCGGCGCGGACGGGCCGTCGGCGAGGAGCACCGCGACGCCGAGGACGGTGACCCCGGCGCCCCACACGACGATGGCGACGACGACGGCGAGCCCCTGCCGCCGGACGCGGGAGACCCAGCCGGAGAGGACACCGCCGAGGACGACGCCGACCGGCATCGCGGCGAAGAGCACGGCGTACGCGAGGCCACCGCCGGGCGGGCCCCCGAACGAGACGTGCGCGACCTCGGGGAACAGCGCCCGCGGCATGCCGAAGAACATCGCGACGAGGTCGACGACGAACGACATCCGCAGGACGGGATGCCCACCGAGGTAGGAGAACCCGTCGACGACGGACCGCAGGCCGGGCCGCCCCGTCGTGCCCTCGACGGGTAGGGGCGGCAGCGACGTCACGGCCCACAACGTCGCGAACAACGTGAGGGAGTCGACGAGGTAGAGCCACGACAGGCCGATGATCGGGATGAGCACGCCGCCGAGCAACGGCCCGACGACGGCGCCCGCCCCGAAGAGGGTCATCGAGAGGGAGTTGGCGGCGGGGAGCAGCTCGACGTCGAGGATCTTGGGCAGCACGGCGCTGCGCGTCGGCTGGTTGACGGCGAAGAACGCCTGTTGCACGGAGAACAGCGCGAGGAGGAGCCACACGTTCCGGTTGCCGAGGGAGGCCTGGACGAAGAAGGCCGCCGTCGTGAGGATGAGCCCCCACGTGGTGACGACGAGCAGCCGCCGCCGGTCGAGGGCGTCGGCGAGCGCCCCGCCGTAGAGACCGAAGACGACGAGCGGCACGAGACCGAAGACGCCGGTGAGGCCGACGTACGCCGACGACCCCGTGATCGTATAGATCTGCGAGGGCACCGCGACGATCGTGAGCTGCGCCCCGACGACGGTGACGATGTTCGCCGTCCACAACCGTCGGAAGTACGGGTTCTGCAGGGGGCGGGTGTCGGCGAGGTGTTGACGAAGGGGCACGGACGAATGCTGCCCTAGTGGCCGGTCTGCGTGCCCGCATTCCGGAGTGCGACGAGCGGCACGTCGTGCTCGCGTGCCCACTCCTCCCACTGCTCCGCCGGGCGGGTGGAGAACACCTCGGCGTACGCCGCGGCGTCGTTCTCGATGCCGAGCACGTCGAGGGTGCGCGTGAGGAAGTGCGGTTCGAGGGCGGCGACCGCGACCCATCCCGTCGCCGCCGGGTACACGGCGTAGGCGGGGTTGCCGCCGCCGAGGAAGGCGTCGGGGACGGTGAGGCCGTGGCGGGCGGGAGCGGCGAAGTCGTGTGCGGTGTCGGACAGGGCGATCTCACGACGGCAGCCTCGACCCGAGGCGTCACGCAGGCGGAGGGCGACGAGCGCCTCGGAGACGACCCGTTCGGCGCCGGAGAGGTCGGCGGCGAGCGTCACCGGCAGCGACGGCGGCCGCAGCAATCCCTCGACCGCTTCGTACGTGAGGTCGTGACCGGCGACGTCCGCAGCCGTGCCCGGGTGACCGACGATGTCGATCTGGACGAGGCGCGGGTACCGCTGCCGGAGGGTGTCGAAGTCGAGCCCGAGGCGGCGGAGCGCGGACGGCCGGGACGACGTGACGAGGACGTCGGCCTCGTCGAGGAGTTCGTCGAGGCGTCGGCGGGGGTCCTCCGCCTTGAGGTCGAGGGTGCAGACCTCCTGTCCACGGTGGAGCTCGGCGAACCACGTGCGGGAGTACTGCTCGAGGGGGTCACCGGCCGGCGGCAGAACCGTCGTCACCTGCGCGCCGAGGTCCTGGAGGCGCCGCACGGCGACGGGTCCGGGCACGTTGAGGGCGACCGAGACGACGCGGACGCCCGCGAGCGGTGCGGCCTCGGAGATCGTCGGGGCGTCGGGGGACGTCGTGCCGTCGGAGAGCGTCGGGACGGGGCCGGTGGTGGCCGGGGTCTCGTCGGTCACGGGGACTCCTCGTTCCAGAGTGCGGCGGTGGCCTCGGACAGGCGGAACACCTGGCGTCCGTCGACGGCGCCCTCGAGCCAGGCGACGTGGACGGGTTCGAGCCTGCGCCAGTCGTCGTCGGTCATGGCGTACCAGGCGGTGTCGCGGTTGCGGCCCTTGTGGACGAGGGCGTTGCGCCACGTGCCCTCGTAGCGGAAGCCGAGGCGGAGGGCGGCGGCCCGCGACGGCGCGTTGAGGGCGTCGCACTTCCACTCGTAGCGCCGATACCCGTAGGCGAACGCGTGTCGCGCGAACATCGTCATCGCCTCGGTGGCCGCGACGCTGCGACGGAGGCGGGTGCCGTAGCTGATGCCGCCGATCTCGGCCGACCCGAGTGCGGGCTGGACGCGCAGGTAGCTCGCCGTGCCGAGGACGGTGCCGGAGGGGTCGGTGAGGACGTGGGGGATCCAGCCGTCGGCGACGAGGTAGCCCTCGACGATGCGTCGCATGTCGTCGACGCCCGACGGGGGCTCGGGGCCGAGGTAGGTCCACTGCGCGCGGTCGGGGCCGAGGGCCTCCCACAGGCCGGGGGCGTGCTCGGGCCGTAGGGGCGCCACGGCGACCTCCCGACCCGTCGCCGTGAGCGGCGCCAGGGGTGCCGGTGGCGTCCACGACACCGGGGGGCCCACGGGCTGCCCGAACTCGTCCTCGTGCGCCATGCGCGACATCCTGTCAGACGGGGCGCCACGGGCGGGGCGACGACGGTCTCCTCCGCGCGGTGACGTTCGACGCCGGTCCCGACCCGGCATCCGCGGGTCATCCGACGGTCCGTTCCTCGACGAGCTTCTCCCGCTCGACCTTGGCCTCGGCGCCGAGACCGACACGACCGAGCTCACCCGAGATCGTTGGCTCGGCGACGGTCTCCGTCTCGTACGTCGCCTCCGTCATCCGCACCGTGCCGTCACGTACCTGCGGGGAGTCGGCGGTGAGGTTTCTCGTCTCCGCGATGAGCGCGACCGTGCGTTGGGCGGCCGACCCCTTCCTGCCGATCCCCTTGGTGCGGGCGATCTCGTCGACGCCGTTGCGGAACCGGCGTGCCTCCTCGGGGGTGAGGACGCGGGCCCACCGCTTCTGGTACCGGTTGTCCTCGCCGGCCTTCTGCCTGGACGACGAGAGGAGGAGGATGCTCTGCCCCTCGGGACCGGTGCGCATCGTCGCGGTGACCTCCCCGGAACCGCCGTAGGTCTTCTGCGTCGGGCCTTCCTCGTCGAACCAGGGATGTTCCGCCTGCCCTCGGGCGAAGAGGGCGAGGGTGTCCTCGCGGCTGCCGTCCCGGGCCTGTTCGTGCCGGACCCGTGCCCCGGCGGCCGCGCTCGCCCCGACCCCACCCGCCTCCTCCCCGGTGTGGATCGGGTTCGCCGAGGACGGGTCGTAGCCGACCGACCCCGTCGCCTCGACCTCGGCCGACATGCCGACCGCCTCGACCCGCAGCAACCCGGGTGGGAGGGGGATATTCGTGATCGCCGCCGTGCCGAGGAGGGCGAGGGCACGGGCGGCCTTCACGTCGGCCTCCCCGCGCGAGGAGGAGTACCAGACGAGGTCCACCGCCCCCGACGTCGTCGCCCCGATCGACGCGTCCGGCATCCCTCCCGCGATGTCCTTGCCCCCGACCTCGAACTTCGCGAGCCTCGGTGCGACCTCGACGCCGAGGGTGCCCACGGTCGTGACGGTCGTGCGCCACCGACCGTCGGAGAGGAGAGTCTGCTCGACCCGGAGGGTCCTGTCCCCGACGAGGACCTGGTAGGTCGCGGTCCCCGACGCCTCGTAGGTCTCCCTGCTCACGACGGACGGTCCGAAGGGGTCGCGGCCCGGCAGCGGGACGGGCCCGGGAGGGGCGAGGCGGGCGATGTCGGCAACCGTCTGGGCGGCGGCCTCCGCGACGGCGCGACGCACGCCGGCGGCCTCCTCGACGAGGAGGTCCATCGTGCGGCGCGTCGACTGCACCCGCCGGTCGAACGCCTCCGAGGACATCGGGGCCAGGCCGGGGACGAGCGAGGGGAACGCCGGGCGCGCGCGGGCCTCGGCCCGGGCCTCCTGGAGACGGGCCCACGTCGTCTCCGCCGCTGAGCGCACGACGTCCATGCGACGGATCGCGTACTCGACAGCGGTGGCGCACCGGTCGACCTCCCGGTCGAGTCCCGCGAACGACTCGCGTGCGGCGGCGAGCATCGGCCGGTACGCGGTGCGGGCACGGCGGTAGGCGTCACCCTCCGCGCCCGCCCAGCTCGCGGTGCCGGCGCCCTCGATCCGCGCATCCCACCGCTCCGCCTCCGCTGCGACGGCCCGATAGCCGCGGGCCGCGGCACGCATCGCCTCCGGCCGGCAGTCGATCGTGAAGAGATGCCGCGGGAATGCCTCCGTCGGTCCCGCGGCGTCCGAAGGCGGGAGGAGTGGGGGCCCGAACGAGGAGGTGCCGGGTGTGGGCGGGGTGCCTGGCCATCCCCCGCCGGTGCCGCGGGTCGCGCTCACCACGGGAGGGCCGCGCGGATCTCGTCCCACCGAGAGGTGCCGCTCGCGTCGGCCCCCTCGAGGGCGGCGGCCGCACCCTCGACGGATGTGGCGAGCCCAGTGAGAGAGGACGACCAGCCCACGAGGGCGGGCTCCCAGGCGCCGCGGAACCGGGTCGCGGCCTCCTCGACGGCGCGTGCGCCCTCGCCGGCGCCGGTGATCGGCCCCGGACGGGTGCCGCGGGCGGCCTCGGCCACCTCGTGGAGCGTCCTCGCGGTCGCGCGGAGGTGATCGGTGTCGGCGGCGAAGGCGGCACTCCCGCCACCCCCGCCGGTACTTCTGCTCGCCATGACTGCCCCCGTCCTCGGATCGGAGGTGTCAGTCCACCTCCTCACCGACCCCGCGAACCGTCGCGTGCCGCCGGGTTGTGGACGGCCTACCTACCGCGTCCACGGCTGTGGACGAGAGGCCTTGCCGCAGGTCATTCCGGCCCCTGGGCAAGCCCCGAACACGTCCTCGCGGACTCTGCGAGCCGATCGAGACGCGCCGCGGACGCCGTCGGGCGCTCCGGCACTCCACCGGTCGAGATGAGCTTCGGCGTCCACGTATACGCGCGGACGAGCGACGGACCGGACGTCCGCTCCTCCCCCTCCTTGTCGCCACGCTCCCGGGCGGCCTTCGCATCGACCGTCAGGGTGAGCACACCGGAGGAGCGCGACTCGCGGCTCGTGTTGTACCAGACGAAGTTACCCGTGCCGTAGCCGACGAAGGCGCGCCCGTTCCATCCCGCGCCCTGCGGCCGGTGCGCGTGCGTGCCGACGATGACGTCGACACCCGCGTCGCGGAGGATGCGGGCGGTCTCGACCTGTCGCTCGTTCGGGCACGTCGACCCCTCGGTGCCCCAGTGGAGGAACGCGACGACGAGGTCGTGACCGGCCACCGCCTCCTTCGCCGCCTGCGTGAACCGGTCGCGGCGGACGTTCTGCGCCACACCCGGGGAGTCGGGGCCCGCCGACCAGTTCGCGTACGTCTCCTCGGGCACCTCCATCGACCCGATGACGCCCACCCGGACCCCCTTCACCATGACGGTGAGGGGCTCGTAGGCCTTCTTCTCGTCGGCGCCGAACCCGACGACGGGGATAGGGCTCTTCCCGATCGCGGCGAGGGTGTCCTCCACCCCCTGGCGGCCGTAGTCGGCCGCGTGGTTGTTCGCCATCGTCACCGCGTCGACACCGCTCGCGGCGAGCTTGTCGAGCGCCTTCGCAGGGGCGCGGAACGTGTACGTCTTCGCCGCCGGGCGGCCACGCTCGGTGATCGCCGTCTCGAGGTTGACCATCGCGAAGTCCGCGGCGGCGAGCTCGGGCAGGCGGGAGGTCCACGTGGCGTCGGAATCCCCGAGCAGGGCCGCGACCTGACGGGCGAAGTGCACGTCACCGGCGAACGCGAGGCTGATCGTGTCGGGGTTCTCGGACTGCGGGGACGCGTCCTCGGTCGCCGTCGCCGACCCCGGGGACGCCGGAGCCGGCGTCGCGGGCGCGGGGGTCACCACGCGCCCGGTTCCTTCCGGCCGCGCCGCGTCGTCCTTCGGGATCCCGCCGCAGCCCACCAGCAGAGCGAGACCGGTCGCAGCGACGACCGCGGCCGGCGGCACACGCGGTGCCGACACGCGCCTCCGATCACCACGCAGCCCAGGAGTTCTCGTCCCGCCGTCGCCGTGGTGCGTCCCCGAGTCGATCGTCATGGCGGCAGCGTAGGGGCATCACCGCCACCGCGGAGGTCTCCGACACCCCGGCCGGCGGCGAACGACGCCCGCGCGCCTAGCCTGACGATCATGGAATTCCGATACCTCGGCGACAGCGGCCTCAAGATCAGCGAGATCACGTACGGCAACTGGCTCACCCACGGCAGCCAGATCGAGAACGAGCAGGCTCAGCGATGCGTCCGCAAGGCGCTCGACCTCGGCATCTCGACGTTCGACACGGCCGACGTCTACGCGAACACGAAGGCCGAGACCGTCCTCGGCGAGGCCCTCAAGGGCGAACGGCGCGAGTCCCTCGAGATCTTCACGAAGGTCTACTGGCCCACCGGGCCCGCCGGACACAACGACTGCGGCCTCTCCCGCAAGCACATCATGGAGTCCATCGACGGCTCCCTGCGTCGCCTGCAGACCGACTACGTCGACCTCTACCAGGCCCACCGCTACGACGCGGAGACCCCGCTCGAGGAGACGATGCAGGCGTTCGCCGACGTCGTCCGCGCCGGAAAGGCCCTCTACATCGGCGTGAGCGAGTGGACCGCCGACCAGATCCGCGCCGGCCACGCCCTGGCGAAGGATCTCGGCGTCCGGCTCGTCAGCAGCCAGCCGCAGTACTCGATGCTGTGGCGCGTCATCGAGGACGAGGTCGTGCCCACGTGCGAGGAGCTCGGCCTCTCCCAGATCGTGTGGAGCCCGATGGCGCAGGGCGTCCTCTCGGGCAAGTACAAGCCCGGGCAGCAGCCCGCCGAAGGCACCCGCGCCGCACACTCCGAGGTGGGCGGGTCGATGGGCGACTTCATGCAGGACGACATCCTCGCCGCGGTGCAGAAGCTCGTGCCGATCGCCGCGGACGCGGGCCTCTCGATGCCGTCCCTCGCCATCGCGTGGGTGCTGCAGAACGACAACGTCACCGCCGCCCTCGTCGGCGCCTCCCGCCCCGAACAGCTCGAGGAGAACGTCAAGGCCGTCGGCGTGCGCCTCGACCCCGAGATCATGCGCCGCGTCGACGAGGCCCTCGGCGACGTCGTGCAGCGCGATCCGGCCCAGACCGCCGCCCGCGCCCCCAAGGAACGCCCCTGCTGACACCCCTCCCCGCGCCCCGAGCGCGACGAGGAGGACGCGGCACCGCGGAACGGCTCCGACCCGGAACAAGGCGAGGGCGAACCGTGTTGCCGAATCGTCCGATTCGTTCAGGTCGGGCTCCCCGAAGGCATCGTCGCCGCTCCGCGAACCGCCCTCGGCGGCGGCCCGCCACAGCCCGAGGATCTCCGATGCCCGCTCGACGCAGAACCCTGAGCACCACCCCCCGCCACGACGTCCCCGGGCGGGGGCACCCCTGGCGGGGGCTCCTCCTCGGCGCCTTCCTCTGCCTCGTCAGCATGGTCGGCGCCTCCCTCGTCCAGACCGACATGGGCCGCGTCGACATCACCGACATGCGCTGGCAGACGGGCAGCGGCCGCACCCTGAGCGGCCTCCTCCTCGTGCCCGAGGGCGCCTCGCCGGAGGACCGCAGGCCCGCCGTCGTGACGACGCACGGCTGGTACAACACCAAGGAGATGCAGGACCTCAACTACGTCGAGCTCGCCCGGCGCGGCTACGTCGTCCTCGCCCTCGACATGTACGGGCACGGCAACTCCGACGACCTCGTCGGCGACGACTACCAGACGGCTGCCACCGGCATGAGCGACGCCGTCGAGTTCGTCTCCACCCTGCCGTACGTCGACACGGGCCGCATCGGGATCACCGGTCACTCCAACGGCGCCCGTGCGTCCGACCTGGCCGTGCGCGCCGACAACGCCCGACCCACCCACCTCGTCCGATCGGTGCTCCTCGTCGGGAACGACGCCACCTACGTCGACGATGCGGGCCGCCCCACCGACGTCTACGGCGACCGCGCGGCAGGCGTGGTGGCCGCGCAGTACGACGAGTTCTTCTTCCGCACGCGCCGACCCGACGGGACAGTGACGCCTCCGCGGGACTACATCCACCAGCCGACGGCCCAGTCCTTCCTCGCCTTCGGGACCACCCCGAGCGAGGAGCGGGAGGCCGGCACCCTCTACCGGAGCGGCGACAGGATGCGGGTCGTCTACACCCCCGACCAGATCCACCCGTGGAACCACTTCTCCAAGGAGGTCGTCGGCAACGTCGTCGACTTCTTCGACGCCTCCCTGGGTGCGCCTCGACCCCTTCCGGCCGGCGACCAGACCTGGCAGTGGAAGGCCGCGTTCAACGCGCTCGGCCTCGTGGGGTTCGCCCTCGTTCTCTACAACCTCGTGCTCGTGCTGCTCGAGACTCCGTTCTTCGCCTCGCTGCGGGCCGTAGGCCCCGTACGGCCACTCCCCGCCCCCCGGGGTGCCGCACGCGGCTGGTTCTGGGGCACCGCGATCGCCGGGGTCGTGTTCTCGATCGCGAGCTACCTCGTGCTCTTCCCCTGGGCGATGACGTCACGCCCGGGCTGGCTGCACCAGGCGCCGTCCTTCTACATCGGATGCTGGGCGCTTGCGACGGGGCTGTTCACGGCCTTCCTGCTCGCCCTGTCGTGGTGGGCCACGGGCCGCCGCTCCGGGGTGGGCCTGCGCGAACGCGGCCTCGTCCTCTCCTGGCGCGACGCGGGCAGGACGATCCTCCTGGCCGTGCTCGCCGTGGCGGGGGCCTACGCCACGGTGTTCCTCGCGAACTGGCTGTTCCACACCGACTACCGGCTGTGGGTGCTCACGATGAAGGCGTTCGACGCCGACAAGCTGCCCATCGCCCTGAGCTACCTGCCGTTCCTCGCGGTGTTCTACGTCGTGAACTCCGTGGCGATCAACTCGTTCAACTTCGTCGAGGGTCGCCGCCGCGGCACCAACCTCGCGCTCCTGGCGCTGCTCAACGTGCTGCCGGTGCTCGTCATACTCGCGGTGCAGTACGGGTGGTTCTACACCCACGGCCTGTCGTTCACGGAGTCGTTCCTCACCCCGCCGCTGTCGAACATCATCGGGATCTGGCTGTTCCCGCTCGTCGTGTACTTCCCCGCGGCGGCCGTGCTCGATCGGCTCGTCTACCGGCGGACCCGCAACCCCTACCTGGGCGGGCTCGTCATGGCGCTCGTCCTCACCCTCGTCACCGTGACCAACACGCTCACGCTCACCTGACCCCCGCGGCCAGGCGGGCGGCGAGGCCGCTCGCCCGCCTGGCGCGGCGGTGGAGGGCGGCGCACACGGTGTCCTCGTCGCCGACGAGCGTCACCGAGCGACGGGCGCGCGTCACCGCCGTGTAGAGGAGTTCGCGCGTGAGGAGGGCGGAGTCCCCGGGCGGGAGGATCACTGTGATGTCGTCGGCCTCGCTGCCCTGCGCCTTGTGGACGGTCATCGCGTGCATCGTCTCGACGTCCGACAGACGGGTCGCGGCGAGCGCGAGCGTCCCGCCCGCGGCGGCGAGCACGGCCGTCGGCGGCGCACCCACCTCGTCGGGCGCGAGGACGACCCCCGTGTCGCCGTTGTAGAGGCCGAGGGTGTGGTCGTTCGTCGTGACGAGCAGCGGCCGCCCGACGTACATGAGGTCGTAGAGCGCGTCGCCCGTCTCCTCGGTGAGCCACGACTCGACGCGCCGGTTCCACGTGCGCACGCCGTGCGGGCCGGAGCGGTGCGCGCACAGGACGCGGTGGCGCCCCAACGCCGCGAGAGCCCCCTCGGCGTCGCGGGCACGGGCCGCCTCCCGCACCGCGACCGCGTGGGAGACGAGCTGCGGGCGAATGACGGGCGCCGGGTCCTCGTCGTCGACGAGCCGCATCCCCTCCCCGCGTCGCAGGACGTCGAGGACGGTGTCGGCGTCGCCGTCACGCACGGCCCGGGCGAGCTCCCCGATCGCGCCCGTGTACCGGTGCGACCCGGTGAGCCGGACGATCGTCGCGACCCCCCGGCCCCTGCCGCTCTCCCCGGGGTCGGCCTCGGCCGACCCCGCGTCGGAACCGGTGTCGACGGGAGTGTCGCCGGTGCCCAGGTCGTCGGCGCCACCGAGGCCACCGACGAGGTCGCCGAGGACGGCACCGGCGTCGACGGAGGCGAGCTGGTCGGCGTCACCGACGAGGACGAGCCGCGTCGTCGGCCGCAGCGCCTCGAGGAGCCGCGCCGTGAGCGTGAGGGAGAGCATCGACGACTCGTCGACGACGACGACGTCGTGCGGGAGGGTGTTCGTCCGGTCGTGCCGGAACCGGGTACGGGATCCCGGCCGCCAGCCGAGGAGGCGGTGGAGCGTCGACGCCTCGAGTCCCTCGAGGCGTGCGCGGGCGTGCTCGGGAAACCGCGCGGTGGCGTCGGCGACCGCCTCCTGGAGTCGGGCGGCGGCCTTGCCCGTCGGTGCGGTGAGAGCGATGCGGGGCGGGGTGCCGGTCCCGTCGTCGAGCTGGTCGACGAGGACGGCGAGGAACCCGGCGATCGTCGTCGTCTTGCCGCTGCCGGGGCCGCCGGTGAGGACCCCGGTGCCGGCGTGGACGAGTCGCGCCGCGGCCTCGCGCTGCTCGGCGTACCCGGCGTCGGGGAACACCTCGTCGAGCCCGCGGCGGAGGAGTGTCGCGTCGACGGCGGGCACATGCGTACGGCGACGCAGGAGGAGGTCGGCGCAGACGCTGCGCTCCTCCGCCCAGTACCGGTCGAGGTAGAGCAGTCCGTCCTCGAACCGGAGCACCCCCGCCGCGACGAGCGGACTCGCCGCCACGGCCACCGCCCACCGCACCGGCTCGGGCCAGGGCAGGCCGCCGGCCGGGCCCGCCGCAGCACCCCCAGCGATCCCGTCGGCGGTCGTCCCGGCCTCGGCGGCAGCCCCGGGGGTGCCGGTGATGTCGTCGTCGGCGGTCGGGTCGTCGACGACCTCGGGGGCCAGTTCGTGGGCCTCGGCGAGACGCAGGCACGTCGACCCGTCGCGGACGACGCGCACGAGGAGGGCGAGCGCGAGCCACACGTCCGGGTCGGTCTCGCCGGCGAGGGCGCCGAGGCGGGTCGCGACGTGGACGTCGGCCGGGCGGAGGTATCCGGCGGCGTTGAACGTCGCGAGCGGCTCGGGCGCGCGGAGCGCGACGCGGGCGTCGACGGGCGAGGCGGCGAGGGCCGTGAGCCGCGCGAGCGGGGAGTCGGCGGGTGGGGTCGTCATCGGGTTCCTCCGTCGAGCAGGGCCGAGATCTCCTCGACGAGCACCGCGGGCGGCTGCCACGAGAACACACCGCAGGGCCGACCGTCGACGAGGGGCGTCTCCGGCCCGCACATGCCGCGGACGTAGAGGTAGAGCACGCCGCCGAGGTGCTGCTCGGGGTCGTACCCGGGCAGGCGCCACCGCAGGTAGCGGTGGAGGACGACGGCGTAGAGGAGGGCCTGGAGCGGATAGTCGGAGTGCCGCATCGCCGCGTCGAGGTTGTCGGGCACGTACGCGGCGGCGGTGAGGGGCTCCTCGAAGGGGCCGAGCCAGTTCGTCTTGTAGTCGGCGACGAGGTAGCGACCGTCGACGCGCATGACGACATCGAGCGAGCCGGTGAGGTAGCCGCGGAGGAGCTGGCCGCCGAGCTCGGGGCGGTCCAGTTCGTCGGCGTAGGGGCGGATGGGGTCGTCCTCGGGCAGGTGGGCGCGCAGGAGGGCGGCGATCTGCCCGAGGCGCACGTCGGCGACGTCCCCGGGGACACCTCCGGCACCCGCCTCGTCGCCCCCGCCGAGGGGCAGTTCGAACTCGACCTCGCAGAGCCGTTCGCCGCGGCCGATGTCGCGGAGGGTGGCTCCGGGGGCGAGGGGGCCGAGCGGGGAGTCGCAGACGGCGACGAGCGCGTCGGCGAGGTCGTCGGCGTCGAGCTCGATCGGCCAGAGCACGCGGAGCTCGGCGATGCGTTCGAGGAACTCCGCACGCAGGTCGGGGGCCTGCGGATCGGCCTCCTCGAGGACGCCGTGGACGAGGGAGCCGAACCGGGTGCCGAGCGGCAGATCCGTCATCGGCGAGGGGAGATCGCCGGGCAGCGTGGGCGGTTGCTCGACGCGGAGGTCGGCCTCGTCGTCGGTGCCGAGGACCTCGGGTTCGCTCGTGACGACGGCACCGAGCGCGTGGACGCCCGCGTCCCGGGTGAGGGCGCTGTAGCTCGTGCGGCGCCAGGCGAGGTCGATGGTGCGCGTGAACGTGCGGACGGCGAGCTCGCCCGGCGGCGTGGGCGGTGCGGGCTCGGGCGTCTCCTCGCGTCGGGCGGGTTCGACGACGGGCCCACCTGCGGCCTCCCACCGCCGCAGGGTCGCGACGGTGGTGACGTCGTCGGCGACGGGCACGGTGTCGGGTACCTGGGCCTCCCCCGGGCCGCGGCCGAGGAGGAGTCGGTGCAGGGGCGCACCCTCGGTGTTCTTCGTCGGCGCCCACCAGGTGACGACCTGGGCGCGGGCGCGGGTGAGCGCGACGTAGGCGAGACGGAGGGACTCGCCCGCCTCCTCCTCGGCGTGGGTGGCGAGCGCGTCCCGTCGTCCGGGGTGACGTCCGCCCACGTCGACGGCGCGGGCGCGGTGGCCCTGCGCGTCGGGGGGCAGGTGGTACGTCGGCCGGTCGGGTTCGGGCACCCAGCGGTCCCAGAGGTAGGGCACGAAGCACACGTCGTACTGGAGGCCCTTGCTGCCGTGGATCGTGACGAGCTGCACGGCCGCGGCGTCGCTGTCGAGACGGCGGCGCCGCGTCGACCCGCCGGCGCGACGGGCGTCCTCGCGGAGGTCGGTGAGGCGCCCGATGAGCGCGACGAGTCCGAGGCGGCCGACGTGGGCCTCCTCGTGGAGGATCTCCGCGACATGGCGGAGGTCGGTGAGGTCGCGTTCGCCGCCCTGGAGCGAGAGCATCCGGGAGGAGAGCCCCTCCGCGTCCAGCATCGCCATGACGGCCGCGAGCCCCCGGGTGGCGAAGAGGTCGGCGTACCGACGCATGCGCCCGGCGAGGGCGTCGGTGAGGCGGTCGCCGCCGCCGTCGAGGTCGGCGGCGGAGTAGCCGAGGAGGTCGGTGAGCGCAGCGGCCCGCACGAGGCCGGTGCGGTGGGGGGCGTCCATCGCGACGAGGAGCGTGAGCCAGTCGGCCGCGGCCTGCGTCTCGAGGACGCTGCCCGTGCCGGCGAGGACGGCGGGGATCCCGGCCTTCCGCAACGCGTCCCGCACGGCCTGGAGCTGGCGGGAGGTGTGCGCGAGGACGGCGACGTCGCCGGGGCGCACGGGGCGGGCGTGCTCGCCCTCGCCGAACGTCGCTCCCGAGGCGAGGAGTGCGCCGATCTCGCCCGCGACGTCCGTGGCGACCCGGCTGCGCATCGTCGCGACCGGCGGCAGACGGTCGGAGCGCCACGTGAGGGTGGACCTGTCGAGCACCCGCACGCGGAAGGGCGCGTCGGACGGCGCGCCGGAGATTCGCGACCCCTCGTGGGCGGCCGAGACGGGACGCACGACGATGCCCGCCTCGCCGAGCTGCGCCCCCTCGAGGACGACCTGGAGGGGCGCGAGGAGTGCGTCGTCGGTGCGGTGGTTGCAGCCGAGGGTGCGGCGGACGTCGGCGGTGCGGGCCGCGTCGAGGTACGTGACGACGTCGCCGCCGCGGAAGGCGTAGATCGCCTGCTTGGGGTCGCCGATGAGGACGAGGGTCGAGTGGCCGGAGAACGCCCGGTCGAGCACGGCCCACTGGACGGGGTCGGTGTCCTGGAACTCGTCGACGAGGACGATGCGCCACCGGCTCCGCATGCGGGCGGCGGCCGGGGAGTCCTCGTCGGCGAGCTCGGCGGCGAGGCGGGTGAGGAGGTCGTCGTACCCGAGGAGGCCGCCCCGACGCATGCGCAGCGCCATCTCGTCGCGCACGGCGCGGGCGAACCCGACGCGACGCGCCGCCGGGGACCCCGCGGGCGGGTCGGACGGTTCGATGCGGGCCTGGGGGTTCTCGACGACGTCGGCCGCGATGGCCCGCGCCTCGGCGAGGGAGAACACGGGCGTCGCCTCGTCGTGGGCGAATCCGCGCAGGTAGAGGTCGTCGACGACCTCCCGCAGGAGGTCGCTCACGTCCTCGACGAGCTGGGCGTCGCGTTCGGTGTCGCCCGCGACACCGAGGGAGCGCAGGACGATCTGGCAGAAGCCGTGGGTCGTCGCGATCGTCGCGGAGTCGAACCCCGCGAGGGCGGCGACGAGGCGTTCGCGGCGGAGGGCGAGCTCGGCGGCGTCGGCGTCGAGGAGGAGGTCGACGAGCGCGTCGCGGCGCTCCGGCGGGGGCGGATCGGCGAGGGCGCGCACGGCGTCGACGAGGTGCTCGCGGACGCGGGCGCGCAGCTCCTGACTCGCGGCGCGGCCGAACGTGACGACGAGCATCTCCTCGAGCGTCGCCACGCCCTCGGCGACGTACCGGGTGACGAGCGCGCCGATCGTCCACGTCTTGCCAGTGCCCGCGCTCGCCTCGAGGAGGACGGTGCCGGTGGGCAGGGGGGCGCGGACGTCGAACGTCTCGAGTCGGGGCGTCTCCGCGGACGGTACGTCGTGCGCCGGGGTCGTCGCTTCGTGGTCGTGCGCGCTCATCACACCCGCCTGCCGTTCGTGATCTCGGGCTGCCACACGCGGACGGCGTAGCGGCCGAATCGGGTGGGTTCGTCGTTCCACGTCTCGTCGGGGCCGGACCCGGCGAAGAGCACCTCGAGGGGGGCGCCGTCGCTGTGGATGCGGGCGAAGGAGGGGTCGGCGTGTTCGCCGGGGAAGGCGCCGCGCTTGCGGTCGGTCTCCCAGGCGCGGCGGGCGGCGTCGACGGGCGCGGTCGTGTCGCGCCCCGCATGGGGATCGTCGGCCTCGACGTCGCGGCGGCGGGAGGCGGCCTCGGCGTAGGCGAGGGACGCCTTGGGCGGCAACGGGATCGGTTCGCAGAGACCCCGGTCGCGCACGTCGACGAGGTCGGCGAGCCACTGCGCGGCCGCGGTCGGCGGCAACGGTCCCCACACACGATGCACGGCGCCGCCGCGTTGCCGGGCGACGACGTGGGCGACCCAGGGCCCCTCGGGGTGGGCGACGGTGAGCGCGAGGAGGTCGATCCAGGCGCGGATGCGGGACTTCGCCGAGAGGGCCGAGTAGGAGACCGTGAGGACGTCGGTGCCGTGCACCCCGGTGACGGTGCCGGTGAGTCGGCGACCGCCGGGGAGGACGGCGGTGAGGTCGACCGCGCGGGCCTCGCCGACGCGGACGGGGGCGGCGGCCGCCATGAGTGCGTGGACGACGCCGACGACGCCGGTGACGGCCCGCTCCCCGAGCTTGGCCGGGGGCACGAGGCCACGGGAGGCCTCGGCGCGCACCGCGTTGTCGGGATGCACGCCGGCGAGGGCGTCGTGGAGGATCCGGTCGCCGACGCCCCACGTGCCGAGCCCGTCGAGCTCGACGGGGATCGCGTCGAGGTCGGACTCCTCGTCGCGGAGCGGTTGGACGTCGAGACGTTCCCGGAGGAACGCGCGCGCCGGGTTGGCGAAGAAGGCCTGGAGGTCGTCGAGGGCGACGTCGCCGCCGGCGTCGGGACCGGTGGGCAGCGGGCCGGTGAGGAACGGGTCGCGCGGGGTGCGGTGCGCGGCGAGCGCCAGGGCGCCCTCGAACGCGGCCCGGTCGAACGTGAACGGGGCGTCGGCGTCGAGGAGAGCGGGGTCGAACGGCTGGAGCGGGTGGGCGTGGAGCACGCGAGGGGTGCCGTCGTCCCTCGTCACGTCGTCGGCGAGGCCGGAGATGGTGTCGAGGAGTTCACCGACGGGCACGGCCGGGGGCCGGGTGGAGCCGTCGACGTCGCTCGCGCCGCCGTACGTGAGGACGAGGTGTTCCCGCGCGGCCATGAGGGCGTCGAGGAGGAGCTGGCGGTCCTCGCTGCGGCGGTCGCGTTCGCCGGTGCGGGGGTCGCGGAGGAGGACGTCGTCGCCGTCGAGGGTCTCGGCGCGGGGGAATGCGCCGTCGTCGAGTCCGACGAGGGCGACGACCCGGTGCGGCACCGAGCGCATCGGCACCATCGTGCAGACGGTGAGGGTGCCGGTGCGGAAGTTCGCGCGGGTGGGGCGGCCCCCGAGGCGACGTTCGAGGAGACGCCGTACGTCGGCGAGGCGCATGTGGGTGTCGGTGCGGGCGGAGTCGGCCACGGAGACGAGCTCCCGGTCGAGCTGGGCCTGTTGCCACTCGTCGGCGGTGGCGACGGAGGTGAGGGCGGCGACCCCGCCGCGCAGGGCCGCCATCCACTCGTGGACGCCGTCGGCGGCGCGGACGGCGTCGAGGACGGCCGCGACGCGATCGGTGAACTCGGTGAAACGACCGACGAGGTCGATGTCGCCGGAGCCGACGTCGTCGACGGGCAGGACCGGGCCGAGGTGGTTGCGGTCGCCGAACCCGGTGTCCCCGGCGTCGCCGTGCGTCGTGACGCCGTCGGCCATCGCGACGCCGAGGAGCAGCCGGTCGAGGCCGGCGCGCCACGTGTTCTGGTCGAACGCGGCGAGGCGGTAGGTCTCGCGGTGGGCGGCGTCGAGGCCCCACCGGATGCCGGCCTGCTCGATCCACGCCTCGATCTTCTCGACGGCGTCGTCGTCGAAACGGAAACGGCGGGCGACGGCCGGGTGGGTCGCGAGGTCGAGCATCTGCGAGACGGTGACGCGGCCGGCCGCGAGGTCGAGCAGGGCGAGGGTGACGTGGAAGAGGGGGTTGGTCGCGACCAGGGAGCGGTCCGCGAGGCGGACGCGGAATCCGTGGGCGGGGTGGGCGAACTCGCCCGCCTCGTCGCCGAGTCCGAACGCGGCGGCGAAGAGGGGTGCGTACTCCTCGATGTCGGGGACCATGACGAGGATGTCGCGGGGTTCGAGGGTGGGGTCGTCCTCGAGGAGTCCGGTGAGGACGTCGCGGAGCACCTCCACCTGGCGGGCGGGACCGTGACAGGCGTGGATGCCGATCGAGTCGTCGCGCGGGTCGATCACCCGAGCGCGGCGACGTGCGGCGTCGGCGGGGTGGTCGTCGGCGAGGTCCTCCTGCAACCAGGCGAGGAGGGTGTCGCCCCGACGGTCGCGCCCTCTGGGGTCGACGGGGTCGGCGGACTCGACGGGTCCGTGGTCGATCGCCCCGCACCCGACGAGGCTGCGTTGCAACTCGCGGGCGTCGCGGCCGAGGGAGGCGAGGAGCGGGTGCCGGACGTGCCGGACCGAGGCGTCGTCGGCCCGGCGGATCGGTCCGTCCGCGACGACGTCGGTGAGGCGGTCCCACGCGACGGGAGAGGCCTGCGGCAGCCACAGGTGCACGTCGCGGTGCGTGGCGAGCGCGGCGAGGAGGTCGATCTCGGTGCTCGCGAGGCGCGTGTGCCCGAACATCGAGAGACGCGGGGGCAGGTCGAGCTCGACGGAGCCCTCGCGCAACGCCGCGACGACCGCGGCGTGGCGGACGTCGGGCGGGGTCACCGGGTCGAGATCCCCACCGAGGGCGGGGCCGACGGCGTCGTCCGAGGTCGCGGGGGCCTCGGTGATGCGCTCGACGACGTGCCGCCACAGCGGCGCCTGCCAGTCGAGGTCGCCCTCGGTGCCGGTGAGTTCGCCCCGGCGCCATGCGGCGAGGAGCTCGGGGCGCTGGAGGGCGTAGTCGGCGAGGAGACCGGCGAGGTGCCGGGCGACGGCGTACCGGCGGCCGAGGCGCAGCTCCGCCTCGAGCCCCTCCTTGCCGCGGCCGAGGTGCCGGGCGACGGTGCGCAGCCACGGCTCGTCGAGGTGGGTGTCGAGGACGTCGAGGACCGCCCACGTGAGCCGGTCGAGGGACCACGGGTCGTCGGCCCCGCGGCCGGAGAACGTCGAGCGGCGACCGGTGAGGAGTGCCACGAGGGAGGCGGGCGAGACGAACCGCACGCCTGCGCACACCCCGTCGGCACCGAACGCGGTGGTGCCGGTCGTACCGAGGCGGTGGGACAGCTGCTGGGTGAGCCAGCGTTCGATGCCCTTGGCGGGCACGACGACGAACTCCTGCACGAGCGGGTCGGGCAACGGCTCGGCGAGCATCCCGGCGAGACCGGCCGCGAGCGCCGCGGTGTCGACCCCGCGATGCAGGTGCAGTGCCATGTCGCCCTCCTCGTGCCCGGGTCACGGGCGCCCGACGACGCCCGGCCCCACCGCTGCGTGAACGGCGCCGTTCACCTCATCGGTGGGATCTGCTCCGAGACTAGGCGTCGTCGGCGACAACCCTTCGACGACGAGCATCTCAGGGCATCACACGCACGAGAGTCCCTGGGGTTCAGGGGGTTCGTCGGTGGCCGAGCCACCGAGGAGGTGTCCGGACGCTCAGTCCGACGCGGGCGCCGCGGCGGCGGCGATGCGTTCGTCGAGGCGGGTGAGGACGCGCTCGAACGCGTCGAGATCCTCGGCGGGGATGTCGTCGAAGAAGATGCCGCGGACGAGGCGGGCGTGACCGGGCGCGGCCTGCACGAGGCGGTCGCGACCCTCGTCGGTGAGCACGGCGAACGCGCCGCGTCCGTCGTGGGTGCACTCCTCGCGCCGGACGAGCCCGCGCTTCTCCATGCGGGTGAGCTGGTGGGAGAGGCGACTGCGTTCCCACTGGAGGGCGTCGGCCAGCTCGGCGATGCGGTACCGCTCCCCCTCGGCCTCACTGAGCTGCACGAGGACGGAGAAGTCCGCGGTCGAGAGGCGCGAGTCGGCCTGGAGCTGTGCGCCCAGCGCACCGGGCAGGGCGCCGGTCACGGTGAGCCACCGGCGCCACACGCGCTGGCTCCGATCATCCAGCCACGGTGAATCCGTCATTCCCCCAGTATGACAGTGATGCATCATCTAGTCGGTCGACTGGGACGCAAGACCAGGACGTCCGCCCACACCTCTCTCCGAAAAACCCGTCACCGCAGGCGGATCGGCCAGGACGGCCTCGGAGACATGAGCCACGCCACACGGCCGGCCGGGTGCGTCTCCGTGGTGCACCCGGCCGTCCGGCGCTCACGCGGCCTGTGAGGTCGTGGCCGCCGCAGGGGCCGGGACGTCCGTCGGACTCGTCCCCGCGGAGGGCACGCGCGACGAGGCACCCGACGGCGCCGCGCCCTGCGCCCCGCCCTGCTGCTGCGCACCCGGCCCGTCGTCCTGCTGCTGCCCGCCCTGCGAGCCGCCGCCGGGTCCGCAACGGTCCGGCGGGGTGGTGGCCGTGTCGGTCGTCGCGGTGGTGCCGGAGCCGGCGCCCGGGGTGGGGGTGTCGGCGGAGGCGAGGGTCGCCCCCGCGAAGGCGAGGGATCCGGTGCTCACGAGAGCGGCTGCGCCCATCGCGATCTTCGTCCTGGTGGTCATCGGTGGTCCTCCCGTCGTGGGGTGTCGGAGCGGTTCCGACCCGACACCTCGAGGGTCGACGTCGGACCTGTCAGGACGCCATGAGGGGGATTGCGGCGAGCCATGCGTTTCCGGGTGCCGCCGAGACGTCGTGCGGCGAGGTCGGCGACCCCCTGCCGTCGCCCGGCGCGGGGTGCCAGGATGGGGCGATGGACGTCGTCGTCATCGGTGGTGGTCAGGCGGGACTCGCGGCCGCGTTCTATCTGCGGCGGGCGGGGCTCGAGTACGTCGTCCTCGACGACGCGCCGGAGCCCGGTGGGGCGTGGACGCACACGTGGGAGTCGTTGCGGTTGTTCTCCCCGGCGGAGTTCTCCTCGCTGCCGGGGTGGCAGATGCCTCCGTCGCGCGGCGGGAATCCCGACGCCGCGCACGTCGTCGACTACCTGCGGCGTTACGAGGAGCGGTACGAGATCCCCGTCGAACGTCCGGTGCACGTCACCGAGGTGCGGCAGGCGGCGGGCGGATTCGTGGTCGTGGGGGTCGACGGCGCCCACGAGACGCGCACGTGGCGGGCGCCGGTGGTCGTGAGTGCGACGGGCACGTGGTCGCGGCCGTTCGTGCCCGCGATCGACGGTCGGTCGACGTTCCTCGGCCGGCAGCTCCACTGCTCCCGCTACGTCTCGCCGGCCGCGCACGAGGGGCGCCGCGTCATGGTCGTCGGGGGCGCGAACTCCGGGGCTCAGATCGCCGCGGACCTCGCGCTGGACCCGGCCGTGCCCGAGATCCTCTGGTGCACGCTCGACGAGCCCCGGTACCTGCCCGACGACGTCGACGGTCGCGAACTCTTCCGCCTCGCGAGCGCACGCGTACGGGGCGAGGAGGGGGCACGCGGGGTCGGTGGTCTCGGCGACATCGTCGTCGTCCCGCCGGTGCGTGAGGCGCGCGACACCGGTGCACTGCGACGTCTGCCGATGCCCCAGCGGCTCACCCGCACCGGGGCGGTGTGGGCCGACGGGACGACGCGGGAGTTCGACGACCTCGTCTGGTGCACGGGGTTCCGGCCGGCGTTGCGACACCTCGACGGCCTCGACCTACCCCGGGAGAGCGGCCACGTCGTCACCGACGGCCCGCGCGTCGAGGGCGTCCCCGGCCTCTACCTCGTCGGCTACGGCGACTGGGCGGGCCCGGCCTCGGCGACGCTCATCGGCGTCGGCCAGTGGGCGCGCGCCGCCGTCGACGACGCCTGTGCGCTGCTCGGCCGGGGCACCGTGCGGCGTCGCTGACCCGCGGGCGGGGGCGATACTCGGGGTCATGACGACCCCGCCGGACGCTCCCCGCCGCCCCAGGACCCACGGGTCGCCCGGGCCGCGGATCCACAGCAGCGTCGACACCCCCGTCGGCGAGGTCACGCTCGTCTCCGACGGCACGCATCTCGTCGGGGTGTACCTCGACGGCCAGAAGCACCGGCCCGACGTGGCGACGTTCGGCGCCCGGGACGATGACGCGGCCCCGTTCTCGGAGGCCCGTCGACAGCTCGGGGAGTACTTCGCCGGCGAGCGCACGGCCTTCGACCTGCCGCTCGCCCCGGTCGGCACCGCCTTCCAGCGAGGCGTGTGGGCCGCGCTCGCCCGGATCCCGTACGGGCAGACGCGCAGCTACGCGACCCTCGCCGCGGAGGTCGGGCAGCCGGGCGCCTCGCGGGCGGTCGGGGCCGCGGTGGGCCGCAACCCCATCAGCGTCGTCGTGCCGTGCCACCGCGTCGTCGGTGCGAACGGTGATCTCACCGGCTACGCGGGCGGTGTCGAACGCAAGCGCGCCCTCCTCGACCTCGAACGCGACCACGCCTCGGCCTGACCGCCGTTCGGTCGCGGAAGGGTCAGAGGGGTTCGACGTCGTCGCCGACGGCGATCACGCCGTCCTGCTCGGGCACGAGGTTGACCGCGAGCCACGTGCTGCCGTCCCAGCGGCGGTGGGCGGCGAGGGTGCGGATGGGGTCCTTGCCGCGGCCGAGGTCGTCGGGGTCGATCGTCGTCATCACACAGCGGGCGACGAGGGAGGCGCGGCGCAGGACGACGTCACCGATGCGCATGCGCTCCCAGTCGTCCTCGGCGAACGCGGCCTCGGCGCCGCTCACGAGGACGTTGGGGCGGAAGCGGCGGGCGTCGACGTGGACCGGCTCCTCCCCGCGGGCCCGGGCCGCCTCGGCCGCCCACGCGTCCACCTGCACGACGGACTCCTCCGACAGGAGCGTCACCGGGTAACCGTCCTGAAACGTCGCCATGCGCTCCACCCCGCTCCTCGAGCGCCGCGGTTGCGGCTCGGCGCAGCGGACGAGGTGGAGGTCGTCACGGCCGAGGGCCCGCTGCAGCCATGCGTCGGCGGCCTCACCCGCGGGGCGTCCGACGAGGTGGGTCCGACGGAACAGCCGCACGTCGCGGTCGCCCTCATCCGAGTAGGCGACGTCGAGGGGGGCCACGCCCGGTGCCTCGAGGCGCAGGTCGGCGGCGGTGTCGCCCGTCGCGGGGGTGCTTGCGCAGACCGTGAACAGCCTCGGCTCCTGGCGGGCGGAGACCATCTCGCCGGAGTCGTCGACGACCATCCACTCGCGGTCGCCCCGCAGCCCGGCGGCGGTGACCTCGGCCCGCGCCACGCGCCGGATCGCCGTGCTCTTCACCGGGTGGATCCCGATCGCGGTCACCCGCACACCCATGACCGTCCTCCTCGTGCCGTCGTCGCGGTCGGTACCGACCGTCTCGCGGTCATCCTCACATCGCCGCGGGCGGCGTCACGGGTGCGGGGGCGGTTACTCCTTCGCCTCCGACCAGCGGGCGACGATCTGGGTGTCGCTGACGAACCGGGCGGGGCTGCCGCCGGTCCAGCGGCGGGTGGCGTCGAGGAGGGCGCGGTCGACGCGGGCGGCGGTCTCCTCGCCGTGGTCGGCGGGGACGTGGACGAGGAGTTCGTCGTGCAGGCAGAGGACGATCCGCGCGCCGAGGTCGCGCGTCGTGGCCCGTACGGTCGCGGCCCACGCCTTGAACAGCTCCGCCGCTGCGCCTTGGATGATCGCGTTGCGCGCGAATCGGCCTCGTGCGGCGTCGAGTTCGGGATTCTCCCCGGGGCGTCGGTCGGGGCCGAGCATCCGGCCCGTGGGCAGCAGGCGCCCGCCGTACGTGCGGATCGCCTCGCCCCGCACCCCCGCGTCGTAGGCCCGTTCGAGGTGGGCGACGGCGACGGGGTACTCCCGCTGCAACCCGGCGAGCGCGGCGGACGCGGCCCCCGCACGGCCGCCGTACATCGCCGAGAGCACCGCGACCTTCGCGTGCGCCCGCTCGACCCCGAGGCGGGCGGCGACGGGCGCGTAGAGGTCGTCGGCCTGCGTGGCCTGCACGAACGCCGCGTCGCCGGAGACGACGGCGAGGACCCGCGGCTCGATCTGCCCGAGGTCGGCGCGCACGAACACGTGCCCGGGGCCCGCGGCGACGGCCGGGCGGAGCATCGCGGGCAGGTTGTGCAGGCCGCTCGCGGCGGTCATGCGCCCTGCGCCGCCGTCGCAGGGGCGCCACTCGCCGCGGAGACGGTCGTCGGGGCCGATGTGCTCCTCGATCCACGCGAGACCGTAGGTCGTCGCGATGCGTTCGGCGACGCGCCATTGCAGGAGCGCGGGGACGACGGGGTGGACGGCGGCGTAGTCGGCGAGGACGTGCTTGCGGGTCGAAGGGACGTCGATGCCGACGGAGGCCAGCATGTCCTTCACCGCGGCGGGGTTGCGCAGGTCGGTGTCCTCCCGGTCGGGCACGAGGCGCAGCACCTCCGCGTCGCGCGCGGCGGGCGGGCCGCACAGGGGACCGACGATGTCGAGGAGGGCGCCGCGGTCGACGGGAAGGCCGTCGTGGCGCAGTTCCTCGCAGAGCGCCGCGGCGGCCGACTCGGAGTGCACGGTGGTGACGAGCCGCGGCGACACCCGTCGCGCCGCCTCCTCCTGCGCGCGAGCGCACGCGAGCGCGGCCTCGCCCCAGGTGAGGAGGCGCTCGTCGGTGACGGCCCACTCGCCCGCGACGGCGTCGGCGCGCAGGTAGCCGTCGGGCCGAATCGGAGAGGTCTCGTCGCCGCCCTCGTCCCCGGCGCCCGCGAGGTCGAGGAGGTCGCCGCGGTGGGCGGCGGGGAGCCCGGCCGGGTCGAGGCCGTGCGCGGCGGCCCACGCGAGCCCGGGATCGGCGCGCATCCCGCCGACGAGGAGCCGGTGTGCCTCGGCGACATCCCACACCCGAGCCGGACGTACCTCCGCGTCGACGAGGAGTCGCCCCGCCGAGAGCGCGGCCCACCACACCCACCGCGGGCGTCCCTCCTCGAGACGTGCGGCGAGTGCCGACGCGTCGTCGACGTCGACGACCTCGCGGATGCCGGGGCCCACGAACGCCACCCGAGGACGCGGCGGGGCTCCCCACGCCTGCGCGGCCGACGGACCCACGACGAGCGCCACCCACTGCTCGCGGGGAGGCGCGTCCGGGGTGCTCGACATGGGCGTCACCCTAGGCGCCCCCACCGACGATCCGATCCCGGCCGTCCGCCGTGGCCGCACACGCCGGGTCACCTCGCCCCCGACACCCCTCCCCGAGGGGCGGCGGACGATGCCCCGAGCCGTATTCCCTTGTCGCCCATGACGACCTCATGGCATGCGCAGGGCGAGGACCGGGTAAGGGCAGGGCATGGCTACGGAGGACACCAACACCACCATGACCGACCAGCTCACGTTCCAGGACCCGGTCTCCCGGTACCCCTCGATCACGCCGCCCGAGGACTCGCTGCCCGGCACGGGCCTCGACGCCGACATGACGCCCGAGGCCGACCTGGGCGAGAAGTCCTACCGCGGCACCGGCCGCCTGACGGGCCGCAAGGCGCTCGTCACCGGCGGCGACTCCGGCATCGGCGCCGCCACGGCGATCGCGTTCGCCCGCGAGGGCGCCGACGTCGTCATCGCCTACCTCCCCGAGGAGGAGGAGGACGCGCAGAAGGTCGCCGAGGTCATCAAGGCCGAGGGCCGCACCGTCGGCACCGTCCCCGGTGACCTGCGCGACAAGCAGTTCTGCCGTGACCTCGTCGCCAAGGCCGTCGAGATCCTGGGCGGGCTCGACATCCTCGTCAACAACGGTGGCAAGCAGGTCGCCGTCGCCGACGTCGCCGACATCGACGACGAGCAGATCGAGGCCACGTTCGACGTCAACATCATGGCGATGTTCCGCGTCGTCAAGGCTGCGCTGCCGCACCTGCAGCCGGGGTCGACGATCATCAACACGACGTCCGTCGAGGCCTACACGCCGTCGCAGCAGCTCGTCGACTACGCGTCGACGAAGGCCTCGATCAACAACTTCACGAAGAGCCTGTCGCAGCAGCTCGCGCCGAAGGGCATCCGCGTCAACGCGGTCGCGCCCGGCCCGATCTGGACCCCGCTGCAGCCCTCCGGTGGCCAGCTCACCGAGAACCTGCCGGAGTTCGGCAAGGCCACGCCGCTCGGCCGTGCCGGTCAGCCGACCGAGCTCGCCCCCGCGTACGTGTTTCTCGCCTCGCCCGAGAGCAGCTACGTCGTCGGCGCGACGATCGCCGTCGCCGGTGGCATGCCCACCCCGTGACGATCGGCGCCTGCCGGTCGCCACATGACGATCGCCGCAGGGTCCCGCACCGCGCATGCGATGACCGCGTGACATGACGACGCCGGGAGGGGACACGCAGTCCCTCCCGGCGTCGTCGTGTCTGCGACCGGGTGGTCAGGCCTGCATCGCCCGCTCGAGGTCGGCGATGAGGTCCTTCGGGTCCTCCAGGCCGACGGAGAGGCGCAGGACGCCCGGCACCGGACGCGCCCCGGGCGCGACGGGGCGGTGCGTGAGCGAGGCCGGGTGCTGGATGAGCGAGTCGACACCGCCGAGCGAGACGGCGTGCGTGATGAGCTTCGTGTGGTTCGCGATGTTCGCCGCCTCCTCGTAGGAGCCCATGTCGAACGCGACGATCGCGCCGGGGCCCGACATCTGACGGCCGAGGAGCCCGGCCTGGTCGTCGCCCTCGACGCCCGGGTAGTAGACCTTCTCCACACCCTCCTGCGTCGTGAGCCACTCGGCGACGACCTGCGCACCGGCCTGCTGGGCCCGCACACGGATCGGGAGGGTCTGCAGGCCACGGTGGATGAGGTACGCCGACAGCGGGTGGAGGATGCCGCCCGTGAGGGCGCGGACGCCGCGGATCTTCGCGGCCCACTCCGCGTTCGTCGCGATGAGACCGGCGAGGACGTCGCCGTGACCGCCGAGGTACTTCGTCGCCGAGTGCATGACGAGCGTCGCGCCGAACTCGAGCGGCCGCTGGAGCACCGGGGTGGCGAACGTGTTGTCGACCATCACCGGCACGTCGCCGGCCTGGCGGACGACGTCGGCGATGTCGACGAGTTCGAGGGTCGGGTTGCCGGGCGACTCGACGATGATCAGGCCGGTCTCGTCCGTGATCGACGTGCCCACCTCGTCGGCCGTGGCCCACGTGACCTTCGTGCCGAGCATCCCGGTGGCGAGGACGTGGTCGGTGCCGCCGTAGAGGGGGCGGACGGCGACGATGTTCGGCTTGCCCTCCTGCACGCAGGCGAGGAGCACGGCCGAGAGGGCTGCCATGCCGGAGCCGAAGGACACGGCCTGTTCGGTGCCCTCGAGGGAGGCGACGGCCTCCTCCATGCGGGCGACGGTGGGGTTCCACAGGCGCTGGTAGACGGCCGAGTGACCCTCCTCGAGGGTGCCGCCGGTCGCGAGGTTCTCGTAGGAGTCACCACCGGACTCGACGTCGGGCAGGGGCGACGTGCTCGACAGGTCGATGGAGGGGACGTGCAGTCCGAGCGACGCGAGGTCTTCGCGTGCACCGTGGACGGCGAGGGTGTCGAACCCGGCGTGGGTGAGGTCGTGCGTGTCTGACATGGCGGACTCCGGCATCGTCGGCGGTGGATCCGGCACGGTCGTGATCTTCCGTGCGGCTGCTCACAGTCTGCGGATCCTGCGGCGGATGGTCAATCGTTTCGCAGGATCTTCCCCCACGGATCGTTCTACGCTGGGCGGGACGCGGTGTCGACGTCGCGTCGCTCCTTCCCCCAGCCGAGAGACGGCCGCCGATGACCCGCCAGGACGATCCCCGCCCCCTCGACGAGGTCGACCGCACACTGCTCGCCCTCCTCGAGGAGGACGGCCGCATGTCGAACGCGCAGCTCGCCCGTGAGAGCGGCCTCGCCGAGTCGACGTGCCTCGCGCGCGTGCGGTCGCTGCGGGAGCGCGGCGTGATCCGCGGGGTCCACGCCGACGTCGATCCGGCGACCGTCGGGCGTGGCGTCGAGGCGATCGTCGCCGTGCGCTTCGCCGGGCACGCCCGCGCCGACATCGAGGAGTTCACCGCCGCGGTGCCCGACCTCCCCGGCGTCGTGAGCCTCCTCCACGTCTCCGGCGGCACCGACTTCTACGTCCACGTCGCCCAGCCGACGGCCGGCGACCTGCGCGACTTCGTCCTCGACCACCTCACGACCCGCTCCGGGGTCGCCCACGCCGAGACCTCCCTCATCTTCGACTCCCGCCGCGGGCGCCGGCCCCTCAGCGAGGGGTGACGCCGGCCGCCGCGCCCGCCGCGGTCGTCTGACCCGCGCGTCCGCTCAGGTGCCGCAGTACGTGACGTGCGGGGCCGCGGTCTGCGGGGCGGGGTGGGCGAGGTCGGGGACGGTCGTCTCGTCGTCGTACGGATGCCGGAGGGCCTCGACGACCCGCTCGAACGGGGCGAGGTCACCCTCGGTCGCCGCGGCGAGGACGTCCTCGACGACGTGGTTGCGGGGGACGACGTGCGGATTCACCGCGCGCATCGCGGCCGTCGTCGCCTCGCGGTCGGAGCCGGTGACGGCGTCGCGGCGCTGCACCCACGCATCGAAGGGCGCCGGGTCGTCGAACAGGTCGCGTGCGGTGCCGGCCGCCAGGTCGCGGAAGAACCGCGTGTGGTCGACGCGCGCGGCGGTGAGCATCGCGAGCGCATCGGTGACGATCCCGCGCAGGCCCTCCCCCGCGGCGTCGGCGTCGATACCGAGCTTGCGGGCCATGAGCGGCAGGTACGCCGCGTCGTAGAACTCCGGGAACCGCGCGAGGACGTCGGTCGCCGCCTCGACGGCGGCCTCGGTCGGCTCGGACAACGCCTGCCCGTCGAGCTCGCCCTGCGCGCGACCGATCAACGGCAGCAACGCCTCTCCCAGGCGGGCGAGGTTCCACTGCACGATCCCCGGCTGGTTGCCGTACGCGTACCGGCCGCCGTGGTCGATCGAGCTATACACCGTGCGCGGGTCGTGGGCGTCCATGAACGCGCACGGGCCGTAGTCGATCGTCTCGCCCGAGAGGGTGCAGTTGTCGGTGTTCATCACGCCGTGGACGAACCCGACGCCCATCCACTGCGCGACGAGTTCCGCCTGCACCCGCGCGACCGCCTCGAACAGGGCGAGGTAGGGGTCGTCGGCGTCGCGGGCGGCGGGGTGGTGCCGTTCGATCGCGTGATCGGCGACGCCGCTAAGGATGTCGAGCCGCCCGGTCGACGCGGCGTACTGCACCGTACCAACGCGCAGGTGACTCCGTGCGACCCGTGCGAGGACGGCCCCCGGCAGCGGCCGCTCCCGCCGCACGACGCCGCCGGTCGCGACGACCGCGAGCGACCGCGTCGTCGGGATGCCGAGCGCCGCCATCGCGACGCCCATGAGGTACTCGCGCAGCATCGGACCGACGGCGGCGAGGCCGTCACCGCCGCGGGCGTAAGGCGTACGCCCCGAGCCCTTGAGGTGGAGGTCTCGACGCACGCCGTCGGGGGCGACGAGCTCACCGAGGAGAAGCGCGCGACCGTCACCGAGCACCGGTGAGTACGAACCGAACTGGTGCCCCGCGTAGCCCTGTGCGTACGTCGGCTGCGACTCCGGCACGGCCCCGGTGAGAAACCGCACCCCCTCCGGGCCGCGCAGCCAAGCGGCATCGAGCCCGAGCTCACCTGCCAACCCGTCGTCGAACGCGAGGAGACGCGGCTCGGCGACCTCCGCCGCACGCCACGGCGTCGAGAGATCCGGTACTGCGGCGGCGTACGTCTGCTCCAGCTCGGGTGCACCCATGCGTCCTGCCTACGCGACCGTCCGCGCTGCGGCAACCCGAGCACCCCGTCCGGCGGCGGCGTCGTCGAACCGGTCGACGACGCGGGGCCGGGCGCGTACCGCCATGAGAACGGACTCGATTCGGTCACTGTCGGTAGCGCCGCAGGTCGGCGTGGGGCCGATGCCCTGCGCGGCGCATCGACTCCGTTCTCACGGCGTTGTCCTGGCGCAGTGGCGCGAGCGGTGGTGGCGACGGGGCGGGTCAGCCAGCGAGGGCGCGGACGGTCTCGATCGTGTCGGCCTGGCCGGCGGTCTTGTCGTCGCGGTAGCGGAGGACGCGGGCGAACCGCAGGGCGAGCCCGCCGGGGTAGCGGGTCGAACGCTGAAGCCCGTCGAAGGCGATCTCGACGACCTGCTCGGGCCGCACGTGGACGACGTGCCCCTCGCGGTGCGTCTCGAGCTCGAGGAACCGCCGCGTCTGCCACTGGAGCATCTCGTCGGTCATGCCCTTGAACGTCTTGCCGAGCATGACGAATCCGCCCGACGCCTCCGGGTCGCGCGCCCCGAGGTGGATGTTCGACAGCGTGCCCCGGCGACGGCCTCCGCCCCATTCGACGGCGAGGACGACGAGGTCGAGGGTGTGGCGCGGCTTGACCTTGACCCACCCCGCCCCGCGACGACCCGCCGCGTAGGAGGCGTCGAGGTTCTTGACGACGGCGCCCTCGTGACCGGCGGCGATCTGGGCGTCGAAGAACGCCGCACCCTCCTCGGGGTCGGCGGTGACGAGCCGCGGCACGAGCGCCTCCTCCGGCAGGAGCGCCGCGAGGCGGGCGAACCGGTGGCCCGCGGGGACGTCGAGGAGGTCCTCCCCGTCGAGGTGGAGGAGGTCGAACGCGAACGTCGTCACCGGCGTCGTCGCGGCGAGGGCCGCCGGGTCGGTGCGGCTCGCGGTGCGGGCGCCCGTCACCTGGAACGGGTGTGGGCGTCCGTCGGGTCGGAGGGCGATCGCCTCCGCGTCGAGCACGGCGCTGCGCACCGGCAGGGCGGCGAGGAGGTCGACGACCTCGGGGAGACGGTCGGTGATGTCCTCGAGGGAGCGGGTGAACAGCCGGACGGACCGCCGCCCGGGCATCCCCGCGTCCCCGTCGGGTGAGGGGCCTCCCTCGGGCACCTCGACCCCGCTCTCACCCACCTGCGCCTCGCCGGTGAAGACGTGCGCCTGGAGCCGGATGCCGTCGAGCTTGCGTTCGAGCGCGACGGGAGCACCGTCGCCGGTCTGTGTCATCGCCGCGGCGACGTCGGGCGCCGACCCGGCGAGCATCGGCCGGAGCGGACGCCCGACGACGAGGCCGATCTCCGCGAGCGCCTCGACACCGCCTCCGAGCGCGGCCTCGGCGATCGCCGTCGTCGACCCGGCGAGCATCACCGCGCGCCGCACGGCGGCGACGGGGACGTCGGCGGCCTCCGCCACCGCGGCCTGGAGCACCCCGTCGAGCGCGCCCTGTCGCACCTCACCCGTGAGCAACCCGCGGAGGAAGGCCTGTTCGGACGCGGTGAGGCGACCGAACAGGGCCGCGACGGCGGTGGCGCGACGGGCGCCCGACCCGGCGCCGGTGAGCGCGGCGATCTCGGTGATCGCGGTGTCGACGTCGGCGACGGTGACGGTCGAGGTGTCGGCGGGCTCGGGCAGCGAGGTGAGCGAGCGCCACCCCACGCCCGTGCGGCGCTGCGGGAGCTCCCCGGCGAGGTAGGAGGCGACGAGTCGCGCCTCGCCCGCCCCGGCGCGACGCAGCGCGTCGGCGACGAGAGACGTCTTCGTCGTGCGGGAGCGGGTCGCCCCCACCTGCGCGGAGGTCGCGACGACCTCCCCGAACCGCATGCCCACACCCTCGCCGCTCATCGCCCCAGCATCCCCGACCCCGCCACGTCCTGTCGCGGCGAACCGCGGCTCACGCCACCGGCATCAGAGCAGGGGACGGGCGTCATCGCAGACGACGGCAGGACACCCACCCGCGCGGCGACGCCGACGCCCTCCCGCGTGGGGGACGGCGTCGGCGTCGGCGAGGGCCGCGCCGTCACGAGGACGGGGCGACGGGGCGTCGCGGAACGTCAGGCGGCGAACTCCTCGCGGGCCTTGTCGGCGGCCTGGGAGATGCCGGAGCGCTCGGAGACGAACGCGCCGAGGGCGCCGACGCCGGGCAGGTTGCTCACCGCGCGGGAGAGGAACCCGCCCTGCTGACGCTCGTCGAGATCGGCACGGACGCCCTTGATGCGCGTGGCGACCCGCCACACGAGCGCACCCGTGCGGCCGACGCGGCCGAGGATGCCCGCCTTCTCCTCGGCGGCCTCCCCCGGCACCTCCGGCTCGGGCTGGGCCTCCGGGGCGTCGACGACGGCGTCCACCGCGGCGGGGTCGAGGTCGTGGCCGAGGACGATGCGGGCGGCGGCGGCGACGCGGTCGCTCACGTCGTCGCGCCCCGTCTCACGGGCGACGGCGTTGACGACGAGGATCTGCGCGGCCGCGCCGACGACGTCACCGACCCCGACCATCTTGCCGATCTTGCCTCCCAGCCCGGGCACGGCCGCGAGCGCGGCGGCCGCGGTGCCGAACCGCTTGGTCCACCAGTCGATCCGGTCGTCGAGACTCGCCGTGTCCCAGCCCTTCGCGCGGGGATGCACCGAGCCGAGCGCGAGCCGCCCCGCGACCCCCACCACGGCGCCTGCGGCGGACAGGACCTTCCGGGCGGCCCCCTTGTGCTCCTCCTCCGTCTTCGGGTCGGCCTCGACACCGGCCGCGACCTCCTGCTCGCCCGGCTCGTCGTCGCCGAGGAGCAGGTCACGGGCGCGGTCGAACTCCCGGGAGGCGAAGGCGAGGATCGTGACGATCCGGCGCTCGTCGTCGGTGAGGGGCGTCGTCATGTCGAATCCTCCGTGAAGAGACGTGTCGAACGGTGTCGACGAGTCGGGTGTGGGCGATGCGCCTACGGCTGTCGCGCCCCATCCTCCCCGGAACCGCCCCGGTCGTGCACGCGACGGCCCGAGGGGTTGCGCGTGGGACGCCCCGTGACCGACCCGGCCGACCCAGCTGTCACCGGCATCCGCCGCCGCGTCGCGCAGGCGTCGCAGCGTGCCCGTTCCCGACCGGTGCGGCCCCCGACCGGTGCGGCACCCGGCCCGTCGCCGCTGGGCCGGGCATGAGGGGAAGGACCTCGGACGGCGGTGGGGAAGCCTGCCGTCCGGGGTCCTCTCATGTGTCCGATGGGTCCGCCGGTGGATCGTCGCGACCGGGCCTCACGAGGCAGCGGCCCCCGCGCGCGGGGCGGACGCACGAACGCCCCCGACCCACACCGCGGACGGCGGGGGCCGGGGGCGACGGCGGGGACGAGGTCAGTGCGCAGGCGTGGCATCACGGGCGCTGCCGAGGCCGAGGCGACGTTCCATCTCCTCGAGCGGCACACCCTTCGTCTCGGGCATGACCTTGAGCACCCACAGCAGCTGTCCGACCATGCAGACGAAGAAGATCGAGAACGCGACACCGCCACCGAGGGCGCCGACGATGGGCGGGAACGCCCACGACGTGATCGCCGCGAACACCCAGTGCGTGAGGGAACCGAGGCTCTGACCGCGACCACGGATGCGGTTGGGGAAGATCTCGGAGATGAACACCCAGATCACCGAGCCCTGCCCGAACGCGTGGGCGGCGATGAACACGGTGAGACCGATGAGCACGAGCAGGCTCGAGGTCGAGTCGAAGCCGACGCGCTCGTAGTAGAACATCACGCCGGCGAGGAACCCGAGGCTCACGAGGTAGCCGATCGACCCGACGAGCATGAGCTTGCGGCGCCCCATCCGGTCGATGACGGTGAGGGCGGTCATCGTCGCGACGAGGTTGACGACGCCGACGCCGACGCTCATGAGGTAGGCCGAGTTCTGGGAGGCGCCGGCCTCCTGCATGACGCGCGGGGCGTAGTAGAGGATCGCGTTGATGCCGGACATCTGGTTGAAGAACGCGATCGCGACGGCCATGAGGATGACCTTGCGGTGGGCCGGGGTGAAGAACGGCACGTCCTTCGCGTTCTCGTCGGCACGCATCGAGGCGCGGATCTCGTCGATCTGGAGGCGGGCCTCGTCGTCGGTCGAGCACAGGCGACGCGACGTGGCCTCGGCCTCCTCGGTGCGGCCGACGGACATGAGCCACCGCGGCGTCTCGGGCACGGTCGCGAGGAGCAGGAGGAAGATCACGGCCGGCACGGCCATGACGCCGAGCATCCACCGCCAGGCACCGTCGCCCTCGACCATGTTCCGGATCACCGCGTTGGACGCGTAGGCGATGAGGATGCCGAGGACGATGTTGAACTGGACGAGCCCGACGAGGCGGCCGCGGTTCGCGGGCGGCGCGACCTCCGCGGTGTAGATCGGGGCGACGACGGAGGACGCACCGACGCCGATGCCGCCGAGGAACCGGAAGAGCTGCAGCAGCCACACGTTGGGGGCGAAGGCCGACCCCAACGCGCCGACGACGTACAGCACACCGATGGCGACGAGGACACGCTTGCGGCCGAGGGCATCCGCGGGCTTGCCGGCCGTGAGGGCGCCGAGGATCGTGCCGAGCAGCGCCGTCGTCACGGTGAACCCGAGCATGCCGTCGGACAACCCGAAGACCCGCTGGACGGACTCCTCGGCTCCGGAGATGACAGCGGTGTCGAACCCGAAGATCAACCCGCCGAGGGACGCGACGATCGCACTGCGAATCACGAGTGGCTTCATGCGGGAACGCTATTCCCGCGGCTGCCGGGTTCTGGCGGGAACGACCCATCGGCATCCCCCGGCCGTGCGCAAAATTCGGACCCTCCCGCGCGATCTCCGGCTCTCCGTCGTCCACCGATGCGGCCCGAGGCCCCTTCGCCTCGACGCAGGCCGCATCCGCCCTGGTCACGGCCACGGGGTCGTTGCCGGGTGCCCCCCGCATCCATCGTTGTATGACGGAGTGCCGGGCGAGGTGGGCCCTCGATGCGGGCGCACCCGCCGACGTCTCGCGGCTGTCACCACGCGGCGGGCCGCCAGGGAGTGAGGGAGATCGTGCCGCCGTCGATCAGGTCGAACGGCGCCGGGGAGTCGGGGCCGTCGGGATCGGGGGCGTAGGCGGGGTCACCGGGCAGGGGCACGAGGCGCCGCTCGACGTCGCCGAGACGCACCGTGAGGCGCTGCGGGGCGGCGTGGTCGGCCGCGGTGCCGTACCCGCGCCACCACAGCGTCGACGACGCGCTCGTGCCCGGTGCGAGGAGGAGGCGCGCCACCGGCACCTCGCGGTGGTCGAGGTCGGTCGCGCTCTGCTGCATCGTGAGGGCGAGGGGGCGCCCGCCCTGCTCGAGACGCAGCTCGGGCCATCCGCCGAGCAGGCAGGACGCCGACGTCCGGTTCGTCGCGGTGAGGGTGGTCGTGCCGTTCGCGCCGAGCCACGTCGACCACCCGTGGACGACGAGCGAGAGGTCGTCGACACGGCAGGCCGGCGCCTCCGCGGTCGCGGGCGCCGCCGTCGCCGGGCGCACCGGCGTGGGCAGCACGGCAGGGGGTACCTGGGGACTCCCGGCGTCCCATTCGGGGTTTCCGGTCGGGGGCCTCGACTCGACCGGCGTGGGCGCGGAGGAGAGCGTCTCGGCCGGGAAGGCCGGTTCGCGCCCCGAATCCTCCGTCCGCGCCGCCTGCCGGAACGGGAGGAGCGCGACGACCGCCGCCACGGCGACGAGGACGAGGACCGCTACCGTCGCGCCCCGGCGGGGTCGCCGACGGTCCTGCCGACGTCGCCCCGGGTCCCATCCGGGATGGAGCAGCGACATGTCCTCACGTGTCTCCACACGTGTCTCCTCACGTGTCTCCTCACGTGCCATGGCGTCCCTCCGATCCCGTCCTCCCCCGAGCGCCCACCTGGGCGCCGCCCGACCGGGTGCTGCCCTTCCCATCGACCGGGGCCCGACGAAGGTGACGCCGACGCCCCGGGTGACCGGGTGTCGTCGGGAGTTCGGGCGTGCTTGTCCTCCCGGGCGTCGGGGGCGGACCGATGGGTCAGTAGGCTGTCCGGCGGTTTCGGCGCGGTCGACGATCGTCGGGCGCCCGCACCGCACGATCAGGGAGGCGCACGTGGAATCGATCCACACGACGGGCACGGACGACAACGACGACATGACGCAGGAGGCGGCCCACGACCCCGCCCCCACCGGCGTCGACGAGGACGGTGGGAGCGGCGAGACCGCGGTGCCGACGGAGACCGGGCGTCAGGCGCTCACGGAGGTCGTGGGTGAGATCGAGCGGCGCGGCTTCGCCCACGAGGTCCTCGGCGACGCGGCGTTGCGCGTCTCGATCCCCGCGGGCGACGCCGCGATGGGTGGCGTGACGCTCCTCGAGCCCGCGACGGCCGCGGTCGCGATCCTCGCCGAGACCCGCGACGGGCACTCGGCGGTGCTCATGCGTGACGGGGACGACCTGTTCGTCGTCAAGCGGTCGCCGGGCCTGTGGGAGCACTTCCACTCCCGTGGCGGCCCGGGCGCGGTCTACGGCAGTTGGCGGGGCGGTGAACGCACACGGTTCCGGGTGCGTCACGGCGCGCTGTGGCAGGCCATCCCCGAGGCGGTGACGCTCGCCGAGCGCCTCGGCGTCGTCGATCTGCTCCCGGCGGAGACCCCGCCCCCGCCGCCGCGTCCCGCGCCGGAGATGCCCAAGCGCACCCGCACGCCGCGGGCGGGCACGCGTCCGGCGTCGACGTCGGGGAGCACGAAGCCCTCGACCGCCGGGTCGGCGTCGAAGGCCGCGACGAAGAGCAAGGCGAAGGAGGAGCCGGCGCCGAAGATCTGCCCGCGCTGCTTCGTCCAGCTCCCCGCGAGTGGGATCTGCGACTGCGGCTGAGTCCCGGTCCACCTCGAGACACGCGACGGCGGCCGACCCTCGAGGGGGTCGGCCGCCGTCGTGCGTGTGGCGTGGCTCAGGCGCCGACGTTGAACTCGTCGGGGTCGGGGCCGGAGCGCTTGTTCTCGTCGAGCCCGCGGATCGAGTCCAACTGGGCGTCGGTGAGTTCGAAGTCGAAGAGGCCGAAGTTCGACTCGATGCGGGTCGGCTTGGTCGAGCGGGGGATGACGACGGAGCCGATCTGGAGATGCCAGCGGAGGATGACCTGGGCCGGGGTCTTGCCGGTGGCGTTGGCGATGGAGCCGACGACCGGGTCCTCGATGATGTTGAGCCGCGCGCCGAGGGGACTCCAGTCCTCGGTGACGATGTCGTGCTCGGCATTGAACGTCCGCAGCTCGTTCTGCGCGAGGTAGGGGTGCACCTCGATCTGGTTGACGGCGGGTAGCTCGCCCGTCTCGTCGGCGAGGCGCTGCAGGTGCTGGGCGTGGAAGTTGCAGACGCCCACGGCCTTGGCCTTGCCGCGCTTGCGGAGTTCGAGGAGCGCCTTCCACGTGTCGACGTAGGCGTCCTTGGCGGGGGTGGGCCAGTGGATGAGGTAGAGGTCGACGTAGTCGGTGCCGAGCTTGGCGAGGGACTCGTCCATCGCCTCGAGGGTGGAGTCGAAGCCCTGGCGGTCGTTCCACACCTTGGTGGTGAGGAAGATGTCCTCGCGGGGGATCTCCGTCTGGCGCAGGGCGCGGCCGACGCCCTCCTCGTTGCCGTAGATGGCCGCCGTGTCGATGCTGCGGTAGCCCGTCTTGAGGGCGCGGAGCACGGCGTCGGTGACGTCCTCGTCCGGGATCTCCCAGGTGCCGAAGCCGAGCTGGGGGATGTCGACGGTGCCGTCGCCGGCACGCAGGGTCAGGGTGGGAACGCTGGTCGTCATGTCCTCTCGTTGCCCGTGATCGCGTCTCTCGAAACCCGCCGAGGCCACGGCGCCCGGGGCCGAGGACGGGTGGTCCGGCGCGGTGGGCGAGACCGGGAGGCGCTCCTGCCCTTATCGTCTGGCCATGAAGTCTCGACATCTCGGGCCGTTCACGGTGTCGGCGATCGGCCTCGGCGCGATGCCCCTCTCGATGGGTGCGAACGCCCGCCCCGACCGTGATCAGGCCATTGCGACGGTCCACGCCGCCCTCGGCGCGGGCGTGACGTTCATCGACACGGCCGACATCTACGCGCCCTCCTGGGACGCGATGGGCCACAACGAGGAGATCGTCGCGGAGGCCCTCGCCTCCTACGGCGACACCGGCGACGTCGCCGTCGCGACGAAGGGCGGCATCACCCGCGGCGAGGGCGAGACGTGGGGCCGGGACGGCTCCCCCGAGTACCTGCGCAGCGCCGTCGAGGCGTCTCTGCGGGCGTTGCGGCGCGACGTCATCGACCTCTACCAGTGGCATCGGCCCGACCGGTGGCGCGTGTACGGCGAGTGCGTCGCCACCCTCAAGGAGCTGCAGGAGGAGGGCAAGATCCGCGCGGTCGGCATCTCGAACGCGAACGTCGAGGAGATCGACGTGGCCCTCGAGGTCCTCGGCGAGGGCGGTCTCGCGTCGGTGCAGAACGAGTTCTCGCCCCGGTTCCGCAGCAGCCGTGACGAACTCGAGCACTGCGGGGAGCTCGGCGTCGCGTTCCTCCCCTGGAGTCCGCTCGGCGGCACCGGCGGCCACAGCAGGGACGTCGGCGTCACCTACCCGGCGTTCCACGAGATCGGGGAGGCCCGCGGTGTGAGCCCGCAGCAGGTCGTCCTCGCGTGGGAGCTGTCGCTGGGCGAGCACGTCGTCCCAATCCCCGGCGCGAGCCGGCCCGAGTCGATCACCGACTCCGCCCGCGCCGCCGACCTCGACCTCACCCCCGACGAGATCTCCCGCATCGAGTCGCAGTTCCGCTGAGCCACGACGGACCTCACGACGACGCCCGGACCCCTCGGTCCGGGCGACGTCGCCTGTCCCCTGCCCGGCCCGAGGGTGCCCCACGGCACCTCGGGGATGTGCCTCCGCTCGTGAACCGCCGCCGTCACGCGCCCACCGCCCTGCGCGGCCCCAGAACGACCCGACCAACTCACGCGAGCGAAAACAGCAAAAAGTAGTCACGTTACTCTTACAGTGCGAGGAGTTTCTATTCACTGTCTCGACGAGGAGACCGAGGATGCCCCAGATCGATCGACGTGCCGTCCTGCAGGGGCTGGCGCTCGGCTCGGCCGCCCTGCCCTTCGCCGCCGCCCCTGACGCCGCAGTCGCCGCGACCACCGGTCACCGTCCCACCCCTCCCCCTGTCTCCGACGAGGTGACCCTCCCGGGGAGCGCACCCCGCCACCGCGCCTGGGCGCGACGCGTCCTACGTCGGATGACGGTGGAGGAGAAGGTCGGGCAGCTCTTCACGTGCTACGTCCACGGCGCGAGCGCGACGGACGTCACCGACGAGGAGGCAGCGAAGAACCTCACGATGTTCGGGGTCCGTACCGGCGCCGAAGCCGTGGCCAAGTACCACCTCGGAGGGATCCTCTACTTCGCGTGGTCGAACAACGTGAACGACCCACGCCAGATCGCGAGGCTCTCCAACGGTCTCCAGAAGGCGGCCCTCGCCGCCCGGGTCCCCGTGCCGCTCACGATCTCGGTGGATCAGGAGCAGGGCGTCGTCACCCGCATCGGTCCTCCCGCGACGCTGTTCCCCGGCGCGATGGCGCTCGGCGCCACCCGCAACTCCGGTGACGCGATGGCGGCCGGTCGGGTGACCGCCGCCGAGCTGCGGGCGATGGGCGTGACGATGGACTTCGCCCCCGATGCCGACGTCAATGTGAACCCCGCCAACCCGATCATCGGGGTGCGTTCGGCGGGCTCCGACCCCTCTCTCGTCTCGGCCGTCGTCAAGGCCCAGGTGGCAGGGTTGCAGGCCCCCCACGGGGTGAGTGCGGCCATCAAGCACTTCCCCGGGCACGGCGACACGGCCGTCGACTCTCACGTCGGCCTCCCGACGATCACCCACGACCTCGACGAGTGGACCCGCGTCGACCTCCCGCCGTTTGCGGCCGGGATCCACGCCGGGGTCGACGTCGTCATGTCGGGCCACCTCGTCGTCCCCGCGCTCGACGCCTCCGGCGACCCGGCGACCCTCAGCCGGCCGATCCTGACGGGCCTCCTCCGCGAGCGCCTGGGGTTCCGCGGGCTCGTCGCGACGGATGGCCTCATGATGGCCGGCGTCAGGCAGAAGTACGGCGACGACGAGGTCGCGGTGCGCGCGATCCTCGCCGGGGCCGACATGCTCGTCCAGTCCCCCGACGTCCCCACGGCCTACACCGCCGTGCTCGAGGCGGTGCGCGCCGGCCGGATCCCGATGCGTCGACTCGACGAGTCGGTCCTTCGGCATCTGCAACTCAAGGCCGTGCGGGGCGTCGTCGCCCGTCCGATCGTCGACGAGGCGGCCGTCGGGCGGATCGTCGGCCGGCCCGATCACCGGCGCATCGCCGCGCGCGTCTCCGACGACTCCACCACGCTCCTCCGCAACGAGGGCGTGCTGCCCGCCCGGGTGCGTGGTCGTCGCATCGCACTCGTCGGGTGGAGCAGCGGTGAGACCACCCACGACGTCCTCGAGTCGGCGCTTCGCGTGCGCGGTGCCACCGTCACGCGAGCGACGACGGGCGCCACGCCCACGCCCGCGCAGATCGAGGCCGCGGTCGGGGCGACCCGTCTGGCCGACGCCGTCCTCGTCACGACGTACAACGTCGCGGCGGACTCCCCGCAGATGCGTCTCGTCGAGGCGCTGCGTGCCACGGGGCGCCCGATCGTCGTCGCCGCGGTGCGGAACCCCTACGACATCGCGCATCTCCCGCAGGTGGATGCCTACCTCGCCACGTACTCCTGGGTGCCCGTGGCGTTGGAGTCCCTGGTCCGGACGCTCGTGGGCGAGAACGATCCGCGCGGGCGCCTTCCGGTGGACATCCCGGCCGCCGACGGTTCGGTTCTGTTCCGTCGTGGCAGTGGCCTCGGCTACCGGGGGCCCGCCTCCACGAGTCGCGGACGGTGAACGGCGTCACGCCGACCCCGACCCCGACGCCACTCACGGCGGCGCTGCGACGCGTCCTGCCCACGTTGTCGCCGGAGCCGCGGCGGGTCGCCCAGCAGATCCTCGACGACCCGACGGCGGTCGCCGGACTCGGGCTGGCGGCGCTGGCCGAGCGGGTCGGGACGAGCGAGTCGACGGTCGTCCGGCTCGCCACCTCGGCGGGGTATCGCGGATACCGGGACCTGCGCACGCAGATCGCCCTCGCCGCCGGAGCCGCCGGTGACCTCCCGTCACGCCTCGTCACGAGCGACGTCAGCCGGGACGACGATGTCGAGGCGACGGTCGCGAAGCTCGCGGCCGAGGAGTGCGCCGCGATCGGCGACACCGCCGCCACCCTCGACCGGGACGCCCTCGAACGGGCGGCCGACATGGTCGTCGCGGCCCGCAGCGTCGTCGTCGTCGGCATCGCGGCCTCCGGCCTCGTCGCGCTCGACCTCGCCGGCAAGCTCGCCCGCATCGGTGTCCTCGCGCAGGCCCTCGTCGAGGGCCACGCCGCGATGACCGCCGCCGTCGTGCTCCACCCGGACGACCTCCTCGTCGTCGTCTCCTCCTCGGGGTCGACCGTGGACGTCGTCGAACCCCTCGAACGCGCGCGCCGGGCGGGCATCCCCACGATCGCCGTGACCGCCCGGCCCGGGAGCCCGGTGACCGCGGCCGACGTCACGCTGCTCAGCGTGAGCGCCCGCGAGAGCGCGCTTCGACCTGCGGCGATGGCCTCCCGCACGGGGCAGATGTTCGTCATCGACGTGCTGTTCACGCTCGTCTCCCAACGCACCTTCGATCGGGCCCGCGCGGCGATCGACGAGTCGTGGCACGCCCTCGCGCCCCGCCACCGTCGTCCCACCGGCACCCACACCCCACCCGAGGAGTCCTGACCGATGACCACCGACGTGCCCGACCTCCCGCCCGACGACGCCGTCCGGGCCGAGGGCCTCTGGCGCCTCACGACCGAGCAGGTGGACCCCGTCTTCGGGGACATCGACCGGCTCGACACCCTCGATCTCCTCACCCGGATCAACGCGCAGGACGCGACGGTCCCGAAGGCGGTCGCGACGCAGCTTCCCCGCATCGCCGAGGCCGTCGACCTCGTCGTCGAGGCGTTCGGCGCGGGCGGCCGCCTCGTCTATGCCGGCGCCGGCACCGCGGGACGGCTCGGGGTCCTCGACGCCTCGGAGTGCCCGCCCACGTTCGACACCGACCCCTCCCGCGTCGTCGGCCTCATCGCGGGCGGCCCGACCGCTCTCACGACGGCCGTCGAGGGCGCCGAGGACGACCGCGACGGCGCCGTGGACGATCTCGCGCGACTGGGTATCGGCCCGACGGACGTCGTCGTCGGGATCTCGGCGTCCGGGCGGACCCCGTACGCGGTCGGCGCCGTCGAGAAGGCGCACCGCCGCGGTGCCCGCACCATCGGGCTCGCGTGCAACGCGGGCTCCCCCCTCGGGCGGGCCGCGGACGTGGCGATCGAGGTCGTCGTCGGCCCCGAGGTCGTCGCCGGATCGACGCGACTCAAGGCGGGAACGGCGCAGAAGCTCGTCTGCAACATGATCACGACGGGCGCGATGGTCCGCCTCGGCAAGACGTACGGCAACCTCATGGTCGACGTCCGCGCCACGAACGAGAAACTGCGCGACCGGGCCCACCGCATCGTCACCACCGCGACCGGCGCCGACGACGCCACGGTGACCCGCGCTCTCGCCGATCACGGCGGCCGCGCCAAGGACGCCGTCCTCGCGATCCTCACCGGGTGGCCGCGCGACCGCGTCGACGCCGAACTCGAGCGTGCAGACGGGGTCCTTCGCGCAGCCCTCGCGGCTGGATCCGGCGACACCACCACCACGTCCCCCACGACGTCCCCCACGACCGAGACGGAGATCCCATGAGCACGGTGACAGCGCTGTCCCGACAGGTGCTCGACGCCCTGGGCGGCGCCGACAACATCCACGACATCGAGAACTGCATGACGCGGCTGCGGATCGGGGTGCGGAACACAGACGCGGTCGACGTCGATGCCCTGAAGGCGATCCCGAAGGTGCTCGGCGTCGTCCCCGGCCCGACGATGCAGGTCGTCCTCGGCCCCGGCCTCGTCGACGAGGTCGCCGGTGAGATGGGGCGCCTCACGCAGGTGACCGTCACGGAGGGCGACGATCCCGGGACGCCCGCGTCGGCGGGGTCCACGGCGCCCGACGCCACGAGCGCGACGAGCGCCGAGGCCCTCGCCGCTCGCGGTGAACACCTCAAGGCCGAACGCAAGGCGCGGAACGAGACGCCGGTCAAGCGTCTCCTGCGGCGGGTGGCGAACATCTTCCTGCCGCTCATTCCGGCCCTCATCGCCTGCGGCATCATCGCGGGCCTCAACGGGGTGCTCCTGAACCTCACGACCCGTGGGATCACGCCGTGGGCCGCAGGCATCACCCCTGCCCTCGCCGCGATGGCCAACGGGTTCATGAGCCTCATCGCCGTCTTCGTCGGCATGAACGCGGCGAAGGAGTTCGGCGGCACCCCGATCCTCGGTGGTGCCGTGGCGGCGATCATCCCGTTCGCCGGGGTCGCGAAGGTGACGGTCCTCGGCCAGGCCCTCGCGCCCGGCCAGGGCGGCGTGATCGGCGCCCTGTTCGCCGCCGTTCTCGCCGCGTTCGTCGAGCGGTGGTGCCGCAGGTGGTGCCCCCGTTCGATCGCGATGCTCGTCGTCCCGACCGTCACGGTGCTCGTCGCGGGGCTCGTCACCCTCTACGTCTTCATGACGCTCGCCGGCTGGATCGCCGGTGGCATCGGTGTCGCCGCCAACGGACTGCTGCAGACGGGCGGTGCCCCGGCCGGGTTCGTCCTCGGCGGCCTCTTCCTCCCGCTCGTCATGTTCGGCCTGCACCAGGCGCTCATCCCGATCCACACGACGCTCATCGCCCAGGCCGGCTACACGATCCTTCTGCCCGTGCTCGCGATGGCGGGCGCCGGGCAGGTAGGGGCTTCGGTGGCGGTCTACATGCGCGCCAAGCACAACCGTTCGCTCCGCAACACGATCACGTCGGCGCTGCCTGCGGGTCTGCTGGGTGTCGGGGAGCCGTTGATCTACGGCGTCACCCTGCCGCTCGGTCGACCCTTCGTCACCGCCTGCATCGGTGGCGCCTTCGGCGGCGGGTTCATCGGGTTCTTCGACGCGCTCGGCACGACCGTCGGCTCCACCGCGATCGGCCCGAGTGGATGGGCGCTGTTCCCCCTCGTCACCGGGGACGCCGGGATGGGTGCGGCCGCCCTCGTCTACGGCGGCGGGCTCCTCGTCGGGTACCTCACCGGGTGGGCGGCGACCTACTTCTTCGGGTTCTCCGCGGAGGCGCTCGCCGCGCTCGACACGGACGAGCTCGACGACCAGCGCGCCGACCTCATCGGCAGGGAGCAGGCGCCCCAGGCCTGAGACGCACGACGGGGTCGGTCCTTAACCGGGCCGACCCCGTCGACGTATGCTGCGGACGGGCCTCAGAGCCAGCCGGAGCGGCGGAACTGGACGTAGAGCACGACGCAGGCGGTGACGATGACGCCGAGGACGACGTAGTAGCCGTACTGCATGTGCAGTTCGGGCATGTTGTCGAAGTTCATGCCGTAGATGCCGGCGATCATCGTCGGCAGAGCGGCGATGGCGACCCACGCCGAGATCTTGCGCATGTCCTCGTTCTGCTGGACGGAGACCTGCGAGAGGTAGGCCGAGAGGATGTCCGACAGCAGGTGGTCGTAGCCCTCCGCATGGTCGACGACCTGCATGAGGTGGTCGAGGACGTCGGCGAAGAACGGCCGCAGCTTCTTCGGCACGAGCGAACGCGCGTCGCCCGAGCAGAGGCGCCGCAGCGGGATGACGAGCGGCACCGCGCCCCGCTTGAACTCGAGCACCTCACGCTTGAGCTTGTAGATGTCGGCGCCGTGCACGTCCTGGTCGCCGTCGAAGAGGGCCTCCTCGATGTCGGTGAGGTCGTTGCCGAGCTCCATGTCGATCTGCAGGTACGTGTCGACGATGTGGTCGAGGACGGCGTGCATCACCGCGAACGGCCCGATCTTCAGACGCTCCGGGCGGCGTTCGAGGGAGGCCCGCAACCCCGCGAGCGGGTTGGCCTCCCCGTTGCGGATCGTGAGGACGAACCGGTCGCCGACGAACATCATGAGCTCGCCCGTCTCGACGTCGCTCGTCGCCTCGACGTAGCGCAACGTCTTGAGCGAGACGAAGACGTTCTCCTCGTAGAAGTCGATCTTCGCGCGCTGATTTCCGGTGAGGGTGTCCTCGACGGCGAGCGGGTGGAGACGCAGCTCGTCGTTGACGGCGGCGAACTCCGCGGGCGCGGGATCCTTCAGCCCGATCCACAGGAACCCCTGACCCTGCTCGCGGAGACGTTCCAACTCGGTGCTGGGGTCGCCGCAGGGATGGCGGACGCCTTCGATGTACACGGCCTTGTCGACGATCACCCGCCCATTCTCGGCCCCCGGTGGGCATGCCACGGCCACCCCCGCCCGGAGGGCGGAGGTGGCCGTGGTCACGCGCCGGCGATGCGGGCTGCGCCGCAGGTCAACGGCTCTCGATCGACTCCTTCATCTTCGCGATCGCGAAGCCCCACCCCTGCGAGATCGTCGGCTTCGGCGGCACCGAGACCTCCTCCGGGTTGGTGACGACGTCGAGGAGGACGGGGCCGTCGGTGGCGAACGCCCACCGCACCGCCTCGTCGACGTCGCCCGGATTCTCGACGCGGCGCGCCTGCAGACCGAGGGCCGTCGCGACCGCGGCGATGTCGGGGTTGTCGAGCTCGGTGCCCCACTCGGGCAGTCCGCCCTGCTCCTGCTCGAGCTTGACCATGCCGAGGCGGCCGTTGTCGAAGACGACGACCTTGACGTTCAGCCCGTACGTGACGGCGGTGCGCAGGTCGCCCAGCAGCATCATGAGGCCGCCGTCGCCGCTGAACGAGACGACCTGCCGGTTGCGGTCGAGGGCCTGCGCGCCGAGCGCCTGCGGCATGGCGTTCGCCATCGACCCGAGGTTGAACGAGCCGAGCAGTCGGCGGCCCGCGCCGAGGTGGACGAACCGCGACAGCCACACCGTCGACATGCCCGTGTCGGCCGTGAGGATCGCGTCGGGCGCGGCGTGCCGGTCGACGGCGGCGGCGAGGATTTCGGGACGGATCCGGTCGTCGGGGTTGTCGAAGACGCCCCGCACCTTGCCGATGAGCGACTTCTTCTCGTACGCCGGGTCGACGAGGGCCCGCTGCCGGTCCTTCCACGACGCGTACTCTCCCGTCGCCTTCTGGAGGTGGGAGGAGTCCGTCACCGGCGTGAGACGCGGGTTGAGGAGACGCAGCGTCTCGGCGACGTCACCGACGAGCGCGTGACCGACGGCGGTGCGCCGCCCGATGTGCGCCTGGCGGGCGTCGAGCTGGATCACGGTCTTGCCGGTGGGGTACCAGTCGCGGTAGGGGAAGTCGGTGCCGACGAGGAAGAGGACGTCGCAGTCGTCCATCGCGTGGGCCGCGGCCGGGTTGCCGATGAGACCGGACTGGCCCACCTCGAAGGGGTTGTCGTGCTCGAGGCCCTCCTTCGCCTTGAGGCTGAGGACCATCGGCGCCTGCAGCGTGCGGGCCAGGTCGAGGACCTCCTGGCGGCCCTCCTGGGCGCCCTTGCCGACGAGGAGCGTCACCTTGTCGGCGTCCTGGAGGACGCGCGCCGCCTCGGCGATCTGCCGCTCCGGAGCGGCCGCCCACTGGGCGCTCGGCGCGAACGTCGCAGGCCGGGCACCGTCGGGAATCGCCATGTCACCGAGGTCGCCCGGCAGGGTGAGGACGGCGACGCCGGAGTGCGCGTACGCGGCGTTGACGGCCTGCTCCAGCAGCAGCGGCATCTGCGACGGGCTCGTCACGGTGCCGCAGAACACGGCGACGTCGGCGAAGAGGACGTCGTTGTCGACCTCCTGGAAGAAGTCCGACCCCATCTCCTCGCTCGGCACCTGACCGCAGATCGCGAGGACGGGCGCGTGGGACTTCTTCGCGTCGTAGAGGCCGTTGAGGAGGTGGATGCTGCCCGGACCGACCGTGCCCATGCAGACGCCGATGCGGCCGTCGAGCTGGGCCTGCGCCGAGACGGCGAACGCGGCGGCCTCCTCGTGACGCACCCCGATCCACTCGACACGGTCGTCCTTGCGGATCGCGTCGGTGACGGGGTTGAGGGCGTCCCCGACGACGCCCCACATCTGGGTGACGCCGTGTGTGGCGAGGGCGTCGACGATGGATTCGGCAACGGTGGTCATGGGTTCTCCTCACGAAGCGAGTGATTCACTCCCCCCTACCCCAAGGCGTCGAGCCGTACCCGTCGTGCAGGTGGGAGGCCCCGGGACGCACGGAGATCCGTCGCCATCTCACACAGACGTGCGGGAGATGCAGGGGGACGCGGCGGCATCGCGGGCCGTGGACGGGCCCGCCGGGCTCACGAGGCGGCGTCGGAGTCGGGGATGCCCTTCTTCGTGCCGACCTCGTAGGCGCGGGACGGGGTCATCGGCACGCCGTCGATCTTGACGGTCTTGAACGGGCTCACCGCGGCACATCCCGGGGTCGTCGCCCGTCGCGTGCCCGAGGGGCTCGGCGACGAACCCGATCCCGACGTGGAGTCCTCGGTGGAGTTCGACGACTCCGACGGGGTGGACGGTGAGGGGGAGGATGCGCCGGACGACGTGCTCGCTCCGGTCGCGCCCGGCGTGGAGGACGCGGTGGGGGCGGGCCGACTCAGCGACTCGTCGGCGATGATCTTCGCCCACAGCGTCTTCGCCGCCGGCGTGGGGACGAGACGGTTGGGGTCCTTCGGGTCGGCCGTCGTCGGCATCGTCGTGAACGTGATGCGGTCGGCCGGCACCTTGCCGCCCTCGGCGGCGAGCCCGACGAGCTTGTCGACGCTGCCGAGGCCGGTGTCCACGGTGACGGCCTTCGTCGCCGCGTCGGCGAGCCGGTACAGCGCCACCGGGTCCGAGAGGGTGCCGGCGCTCTTGAGCTCACGGATCATCGAGGAGAGGAAGAGGTGCTGTGCCTGCGTGCGGCCGTGGTCGCTGCCGTCGCCGAACGCGTGCCGCGACCGCACGAACTGCAACGCCGCCGGGCCGACGAGCGTGTGCTCGCCCTTCGACAGCTTGAGGTGGGAGTACGTGTCGTAGACGTCGGCGTCGACGCACACCGGCACCCCGCCGATCGCGTCGGACATCGTGACGACGCCCTCGAAGTCGACCATCGCGAAGTGGTCGACGGGGATGCCCGTGAGCCGGTGCACGGCGGAGGCCTGGCAGGACGGCCCACCCTTGAGGGCGCTGTTGATCATGCCGCGATGGGCCGGGATCGTCGTCCCCGTCTTCGCGTCGGTGCACGTGGGCAGCTCGGCCATCGTGTCGCGGGGGATGCTCATCACCGTCGCGTTCGATCGGTCGGCGGCGAGATGGACGAGCAGCATGACGTCGCCGTTCGTGTCGGTCGAGGTGCACGCACCGCCGAGCTTGCAGTCCGCCTCGCTCTCCCGCGCGTCGGAGCCGATGACGAGGACGCCGACGGGCCGGTTCTCCCACGAGTCCGTGGCGGGGCGGCCGCCACCGTCGCCGACGGGGGCCGTGCGGAGATTTCCCGAGAGGTGGCGGACCCCCCACAGGCCGGCGCCCGCGAGCGCGAGGAGGAGGACGAGGAGGACCGCGAGCACGATCCGGCCCCGCCGGCGCCTGGGTCGCGGGGCGGGGGCGACGTCGTCAGGTGTGGAAGACATGAGACGTCAACGGTAGCCGGATCACCCCCTCGTCGGGCCGTGGCGCCGCGTACCGCGCGTCGCGCGACACGGTCGCCCGGGCCCTGTATCCGTCGTGCCGGGGAGGTCGGCTTCGGCGGGGCGTTCGTCGCGGCCATCCCCGTCGACGCGGCCGGCGCGCCTGCCGCGTCGACGGCCCACGCGCAGCACCCCCATCCGGAAGACCCTCGGACGGGGAGCCACCCCGCCGGGCCTCCCCGCCGACCTCGAGAACGTCCACCCCCGAGCCTTGCCCCGCCCGCGGGTGCTCGTCCTCACGACGTTCGACGTCGACGAACTCGTCCTCGGTGCCGTCTCCGCCGGGGCGCGGGGGTTCCTCCTCAAGGACTCCGACCCGGGTGAGGTCGTCGGTGCGATCCGCGCGATCCACCGGGGCGAGGCGGTGGTCGCGAGCCAGGCGGCGCCGGCGTTGCTCGCGGCGTTGCGGCGACCGGACGTCCTACCCGAACCGACCGACGACGCCCCTACGCCCGACCCGGTGGACGACCCGGCGCCCGATGCGGCGATCGCGTCGCTCACCCCACGCGAGGTCGAGGTGTTGCGCCTCGTCGGGCGTGGACGCACCAACGCCGAGATCGCGACCGACCTCTTCATCGCGCAGACGACGGTGAAGACCCACGTCGGCAACCTGCTCCTCGAGCTCGACACCCGCGACCGCGTCGCCCTCGTCGTCCTCGCCCACGCCGTCGCCCTCGTCGCCACCGGCCCCGGCACGGTGGCGCTCCCCTGACACTCCCCTGGTGGTCATCTCCCCACAGCCCTTGACGCACCACTAGATACGTGGCGTACTTAGATACGTGAACGAAGTACCGGCGCGGTGGCCCCAGGCCTGGGTGCGGGCGGTCCTCGAGATCGCCCTGCTCACGGTCCTCGAGGACGGCCCGGCACACGGCTACGCCCTGGCCGAGGCGCTGGCGGACCGAGGGTTCGGACGCCTGCGCGGAGGCTCCCTCTACCCCGTGCTCGCCCGTCTCGAGGAGGCCGGCGACGTGACGACGACCTGGGAGGAAGGGGCGGGTGGCCCGGGGCGACGGACCTACGCGATCACCGACACCGGGCGTGCCCGACGCGCCACCGAGCTCGACGAACTCGCCGCGCTGGTGCAGGCCCTCGGCGACGGGCCCGGCGCCACCGAGCGGTCGCCGGAGCCGCGGATGAAGGAGGAACGATGACCGACGATGAAGGAGGAACGATGACCGACGGAACGTCCGACAAAGGCGGTGGCCGACACGTCCACGGCGCCGAGCCCCACGAGTTCCGCGCCGCACGCGACCGTGCCGAGGACGAGGACTGGGCCTCCGCCGCCTGGTTCGCCCTCGTGATGCGCGGGCAGGTGAGCGCCGACGCGGCCGACCGGGCGCTGGGGCAGGTGCTCGACCTGGTCCGCAGCAGCGGCGAGGGGCCGGAGGAGCTCTACGGCCCGGCCGACGAATGGGCCCGGGGCCGCATGGAGGAGTGGGCGGTCCACGGCTCCGACGTCATCCGGGACGAGCCCGCACGGTGGCGGGAACTCACGCAGGTGGCCGCGGCCACCGCCGTCGGCGTGACACTGCTGTGCGCGCTCGTCTGCGCGCTCCAGGGCGACCGGTCCCTCGACTGGACCCTCGCGTGGGTGCTGCTGCCCTTCCTCGGGTCGCTGGTGGCACTCGGGGCGCTGACGACCTGGGAGCACGTCGTCTCCCGACACTCCATCGGCCTCGGCGCGGCCGCCGCCGGAGGAGTGGTCGCCCTGGGATCGGCCGGCATCGCCGGGCTGTTCGCCCTCACGAACCCGCACCCCCTCGGGCACGGCTCGATCCTGTGGCATCTGCCTCTCGCCGCCGGCTACGCGTTGCTCGCCTGGTTGCTCGGCCGGTTCGTGCCCGACCCCGAGAAGGACGGGACGTCGCGCCCCACGCCGACCGACGACGAGACGTGGACCCGCGAGCTGGCCCGCATCCTCCGCACCCGGGGCGACACCACCGAGGCGCAGGTACGTCGGCTTCTCGACGAGGCCCGCACCCACGCCGCGCACACCGGCACCCCTCTCGTCGAGGAGTTCGGCGGCCCCGCCGCCTACGCCGCCCGGGTCTCCCCGCGCCCGATCGTCCGAGCCCGCCGCTCGATGGTCTACCGCATCGCCGTCCTGGCCCTCGCCGCCTGGGTGTGGTGGACCCCGTTCACCGACGGCACGCAGTCGACGCCGGCGCGCGTGCTCTGGGGGTTCGCCCTCGCCTGCCTCGCCCTGGCCGCCGTGCAGGCCTGCTGGGCATACGTGCGCGCCGCACGTGCACCCGGTCGCCGCTGAACGACCCGCAGCGACGACCCCGTCGGACGGGTGAGTCGGCGGCGAGGTCACTGGCATCGCGCCGACGGGGAGAACCGCATCTGCGGACGACGGGCGGCTCGCTTGACCCACCCGGTGCACGGTCCCCGGTGACCGAAACGACACGAACGGCGGGTTCGATCCAGGGGCGCGTCGCGGCACGCCCCCGACCTGCGGCGACGGGCGGCGCTGCCGGCGCCGGTCATGGTGGGTCCGTCGTTCGTGCCGTTTGCCCACGCCGCCCCGTCCCCGTCGCCTCGAACCCGCCCGCGGTCGGAGGTCCGCGACGTCGCGTCTCCTCCAACGGCAGGAGGGCGGGCGGTTCCACCCCTCGCAGAACCCTCCCCGGGCAGGATGTGCCGCTGACCTGCGGCGACGACGCTGGAGACATGACCACCGCTCCCATGTTCGGCTGCCGCGACCTGGTGAAGTCACGACCCGCACGAAGGCCCGCGCGTTCTCCACCGGCATGGAGGCCCGCCTCGCCCTCGGCATCGCGCTCCTCACCGACCCCGAGGTCCTCGTCCTCGACGAACCCCAGAACGGCCTCGACCCGGAGGGGATCATCGAGCTGCGCGACCTCATCCGCGACCTCGCCGCCCGCCTCGCCCTCGCCGTCCCCGTCCCCGTATGCCGCGCACTCGGCGGCCTCTTCACGGCAGCGTGGACGTCCGCCCTCCGCCGGTCCGTGCGCTGACCTCCTGCCGGCCCCCTCGTGGCGGCGCGCCCCTTCGTTGCGACCCGGTTCGCCGCGGCCGGGCGACGCGTCGACACTGGTCGCATGAGTCGTGATTCCCTCCGTTCGGCCCGGCAGCGCACCTCCCCGCCGTGCGATCCCCTCGACTGGACCACCGAGTGGGAGGACGACCGCCACGGCCACTGGCGCGTCGAGTCCGCGATCCGCACCGAGGCGGCTGGGAACGCCCGAACCTGCGGTTGCGGATGGGCGAGACCGACGGGCGCCTCACCGGCGCGGCCTGCGTGTGCGTCCGCCGCGACGGCCCCGAGCCGCGGATCCTCCTCGTCGAGCAGGTCCGCCCGACCCCCGGCATCCGCGCGTGGGAGCTGCCGAGCGGCATGGTCGACGAGGAGGACGACTCGCCCGCCGAGTCCGCCCTCCGCGAGTTCGGGGAGGAGACCGGCGCGCAGGCGTCCCTCGTCGCCGACCTCGGCGAGATCTACCCCGACGTGGGCGTGTTCGGCGCGGCCGTCGACGTCGTCCTCGCCTCGTTCGAGTTCGCCGAGTCCGACGCCGAGGACGAGGACGAGCCGGAGGTCGCGACGACCCGCTGGTTCACCCTCGCCGAGGTGAAGGAGCTCATCGCCACCGGTCGTCTGCGCGACGGGGTCACCCTCTCGGCGCTCGCCCTCGCGGGCGTCTACTCGGGGATCTCGCTCGGCTGACGGGCCGACGAGCGGGTGGAGATCGTCGGCGACGTCCGGTCCTGCCCACCCCGGGGCGCAGTTGCGGCGTCGCGGGCGGCGGTCAGCCCTGAGGTCGGGACGGCGGGACGGAACCCGTCGGCATCGCGGATCGGGCCACGCGGGCCGCGGTCGCGTCGAGCACGCCGTGGCGCACGCCGAGGCGGATGACCCAGTGGAGGACGAAGAGGGTGATCGCCCACGGCACGACGAGGACGAGCAGGGTCGTGACGATGTCGGGGGTTCCGATCATGCCGGCACCCTACGGGCCGACGGGGTGCCGCACGCTCACTCCTCGACGTGCTGGGCGAGGAAGTCGAGGGTGCGTCGCTGCAGCTCGGGGCGGGTGAAGAAGACCGGGTCGGCGTGGTGGGCGCCGTCGACGAGGACGAGATCGGCGGATGCCCCGGCGCGACGCAGGGCGGCGACGGTGCGTTCCGACTGGGCCGCGGGCACGACGCAGTCCTGTTTCCCGTGGAACATCAGCGTCGGCGCGGCCTCGGACGAGACGTACGTGAGGGGGCTCGCCGCGTCCGCCCTCGCACGCCCGGCGGAGGCAGCAGGGTCTGCGCCGAGGAGGCGCCCCTCCGGGGAGGTCGCTCCGGCCGATCCTTGCCCGCACCCGGCGGCGACACGGTCGGAGACGAGGCGCCGCAGGTCGGAGACGCCGTAGTAGCTGACGACGGCGACGACGTCGCTGCGGGCACCGTTCTTCACACCGAGGTCGCCCTCGTGGGCGGCCTGCCCGCGGGTCGTGCCGAGGAGCTGGGCGAGGTGCCCGCCCGCGGAATCGCCCATGACGGCGATGCGGTCGTGGTCGAGGCCGTACCGACCGGCGTGGGCGTGGACCCACCGCACGGCGGCCTTGACGTCGTGGAGCTGGGCGGGCATCCGGGCCGTGTCGCTGAGGCGGTAGTCGACGCTCACCGTCGCCCACCCGCGCTCGAGGAGGAGCGCCCGAAGCGCGGCGAAGTTCGCCCCCTCGCTGCTCTCCCACATGCTGCGGCTGCCGCTCTCCCAGCCGCCGCCGTGGACGAACACGACGACGGGCCGAGGGCCGAGGTGGCCACCGGGAACGGTGAGGTCGAGCACCTGCGCGTCGTCGCCGTTCTTCACGTATTCGCGACCGACGAGGTGACGGGCGGGGACGGGCGTCTCCGGCGGAGCGGAGGGGGTGGGATGCAAGGATCGACGCTCCTCTGGGGTGAGCGGGGCGGGGCCGGCACACCCGGCGAGCAGCGCGGCGAGAGCCGCGACCACCACGACCTCTCGCATCGTCCACCCCTCGTCCTGGCGTCGGCGACGCCCGCCGACGTGTCGTCATTCTGCCCATCGGGGAGCGTGTACCGACGCCGCGGATGCAGGCAAGAGGGACGAGTGGCACCCCCGATGTCCGGCCGAACCCGCCGATCGCATGCGCGGTCAGGCGGATTCACTCGGCGAGCGCGATCGCGCCGCACCCGGAGGGCCCGTCGGTGGCGACGCGAGCGCGCGGCATGCTGGGGGTCATGAGTGAACCGACCGTGTGGACCATCGGGCATTCGACACGTTCGCTCGACGAGTTCGTGGACCTGCTGCGGGAGCACGGGATCACCCGTCTCGTCGACATCCGCACCGTGCCGGGCTCGCGGCACAACCCGCAGTACGGGCGAGACACCCTCCCGCCGGGCCTGGAGGCACGGGGCATCGCCTACGTCCGCCTCCCCGGCCTCGGCGGTCTGCGCCACACGTCGAAGGACTCCGTCAACACCGGCTGGCGCAACGCGTCGTTCCGCGGCTATGCCGACTACATGCAGACCCCCGAGTTCAGCACGGCCGTCGAGGAGCTCCTCACGCTCGCGGCCGAGGCGCCGACGGTCGTCATGTGCGCCGAGGCGGTGCCCTGGCGGTGTCACCGCTCAATGGTGGGCGACGCGCTCCTCGTCCGCGGCGTGCGCGTCCTCGACATCATGGGCCCCGGCAAGGTGACCGCGGAGAAGCTCACGTCCTTCGCCCACGTCGAGGGCACGACGATCACGTACCCGCCGGAGGACTGACGCGCAGCCACCGTCCCCCGCTCACGTGTCGCCGCCACCGGTGCCCTTGCTCGAGGGCGTTCCGGTCGTGTCGTCGTCGACGAGGCGGTACCCGACGCCTCGGACGGTCTCGAGGGTGGCGAGGTCGAAGGGTTCGTCGACGAGGCGCCGCAGGCGGGCGACGGCCTGGTCGACGACGTTGGACGTCTCGGACTCCTCCCGCCCCCACACGAGATCGAGGAGTTCGGCGCGGCTGAGCACCTGGCCGGAATGCCGCATGAGTTCGGCGAGGAGCGCGAACTCGGTCGCGGTCGTGTCGATCTCCTCGTTCCCGCGCCACACGCGGTGGGCGGCGGGGTCGAGGTGGAGGGATCCGACCCGGAGTTCCACGTGGCGGGGGGACCCGCCGCGACGGACGACGGCCCGCACGCGTGCGGTGATCTCGCCGAGGCGGACGGGACGGGTGACGCAGTCGTCGGCGCCGGCGTCGAGGGCGGAGACGACGAGGCCCGGCTCGGCATGGTCGGCGACGAGCAGGATCGCGGCGCCCACGTCGGAGTCGCGCACCTCCCGGCACCAGTCGAGGGAGGCGGGGACGATCGTCTCGACGCAGACGACGACGGCACAGCCCCCGTGGGCGGCGATACGACCGGCGACGAGAGGATCGTGGGTGAGGTCGACGACGGCGCCGTCGGCGGCGAGAGCGGCGACGACTACCGCGCCCAGAACCCGCGCTCCTCGGCGTCCGGCGCATACCAGATGATCGACTCCACCTGGCGTGGCCTGTCGGCGTCGAAGGGCTATCCCCGCGCCAAGCATGCGCCGAAGTCCGTGCAGGACGCGGCTGCCCGCGAGCTGCTGCGGGAGCAGGGCACGACGCCCTGGAACCCCTCCAAGCATTGCTGGGGCTGAGCACCCCCGCCCGTGACGGCGAACCCCGATCCGCCTGCTGCGGATCGGGGTTCATCGTGCGTGGACGTCGTGCGGTCACCGCGTGTCGGAGTGTCGGAGTGTCGGAGTGTCGGAGTGTCGGAGTGTCCTCGAGCGTCTGGGCCGGGCGGTGGGCATGGGCGGGAGTGACACCATGACTGCGAGGTGTCACACCGCGGCTCGTCCGTGCGACCATCGCGACGCGGCCAGGGCGGACTCCATCGTGACGACGACTTCGCCGAACGGCCTGTCCAGGCCCGCGGCTGCGATGGCGGCCGGCGTCCCCAGCAGCTCGATGTTTTTGCGCATCAGCACCGCGGTGCGCGGGGAGAACCTCGCCAGGAAGGCTTCGTCGTCGACGAGATCGACGCACACGTGGCGCACGCGGTCTTGCTCGACGACGCGGATCCCGCGCACCTCGGACCAGTCGACCCGGCCCACTCCGACGGTGCGCGTCGCGTCGGTGAAACCGAGGTGGTCGACGACGAGGGCGGGTTCGTGACGGTGCAGCCACAGCCGCACCCATCCCACCGCGCAGAACAGGGAGAACACGAGGCCCGCGACACCGGCCACGACGAGTTTCGCGTGGGAGACGGTGGAGGGGTGCTGGAAGGGCAGGAACAGGCCCACCATCGAGAAGGCAATCGTTGCCAGGCCGACGAGCACGAGTGAACGAGTGCTGCGGTAGAAGACGACGGGAGTCATGCGTGAAGTCTTCCGACGACGTCCCACCCTCGACCCCGCTGTGGTCACCTCCCGTGGACACGTGACCGCTCGGCGCATGACCTGTGCACGAGTGGCGTAGGGGTGACCGGGGCGCGGCGCTCGCCACCGGCCCCGTCGTCACGACGTGCTCGTCGTCACGTGTCGAGCATGTCCCCGGAGAGGAACTCGGCGTAGGCGGGCAGGTCGAGCTGGCCCGATCCGGAGACGCCGATGAGGATGACGGGGCTCGTGCCGTCCTCGGCCGCCGCACGGGCCTGACGCAGCGCGCCGGCGATGGCGTGGGTCGACTCGCTGGCGCGGACGATGCCCTCGGCGCGGGCGAACAGCACCCCGGCCTCGAAGGCCTCCCGCTGCTTGATCGCGACGGCCCGCACGAGGCCTTCGTGGTAGCAGTGGCTCACGAGCGGCGCCATGCCGTGGTAGCGGAGCCCGCCGGCGTGGACGGGGTCGGGCACGAACTCGTTGCCGAGCGTGTACATCTTCATGAGCGGCGTCGTGCCGGAGACATCGCCGAAGTCGTAACGGAACTCGCCCTGCGTCATGCTCGGCGCGGCGGCCGGTTCGCACGCGACGACGTCGACGTGCGCGCGCCCTTCGAGGTTCTCCCGGATGAACGGGAACGCGATGCCGGCGAGGTTGGACCCGCCGCCCGCGCAGGCGAAGAGGTGGTCGGGCAGAGACTCCCCGAATCCGGCGAACTGGCGGATCGCCTCCTGACCGATGACGGTCTGGTGGAGGGCGACGTGGTTGAGCACGGAGCCGAGGGCGTAGGAGGCGTTCGGGTCCTGGAGTGCGAGTTCGACGGCCTCGGAGATCGCCATGCCGAGGCTGCCCGACGTGCCGGGGAACCGGGCGTTGAGATCGCGCCCGGCCGCGGTGTTCATCGACGGCGACGGCTGCACCTGCGCACCGAACGTCCGCATGAGGAGGCTGCGGTAGGGCTTGTTCTCGTACGTGTTGCGGACCTGGAAGATCTCGCAGGTGAGCCCGAACACCTGGGACGCGAACGCGAGCGCGGCACCCCACTGGCCGGCGCCGGTCTCGGTGGTGAGGCGGGTGCGGCCGGCGTTCTTGTTGAAGTACACCTGCGGCACGGCCGAGTTCGTCTTGTGGGAGCCGACGGGCGACTCGCCCTCGTACTTGTAGTACATCCGCGCGGTCGTGCCGAGCGCCTCCTCGAGACGCCGGGCCCGGTGCAGCGGCGAGGGCCGCCACAGGCGGTAGATCTCCTGGACGGCCTCGGGGATCTCGATCCACCGCTCCGTGCTGAGCTCCTGCTCGATGAGTCCTGGGGCGAAGAGCGCCGCCATGTCGTCGGCCGTCATCGGCTCCCGCGTGCCGGGGTGCAGGTGCGGCGCGGGCGGGGTGGGCAGGTCGGCGACGATGTTGTACCAGTGCGTCGGGATCTCGCTCTCGTCGAGGAAGACCTTCGTCCTCTCGGACGCATGACGTGCGCTGGCGGCGGAGTTCTCGGTCACGCGGTCACTGTAGGCGGCACGAGGTGTGGTGGGACGGGGTCCGCCCCACCGACTCGGTCGCACATGCCGACCGCGCGTGCGGGCGTGGAGCTGCCCGACCACTCGAACCCGGCAGTGAGTCCGTCGTTCCGGCGGTTTCCCGCGGGGAGATCTCCGTCGACCCGACGGAAGGAATGCATGCGGCCAGGGCGGCAGGAGTGAAGGGGTGCGACAGCAGGGTCCCCGTCCCCCGGCGGAGGGTGTCAGGCGGTCCCGTCGTCGTCCGAGAGGAGGGCGTCGAGTTCGTCGTCGAAGCTCTTCTCCTGCTCCATGAGGCCTTCGAGGTCGAGGAGGACGAGGACGTCGCGGACGGGCACGCCGGTCTCGAGGCAGAGGAGGATCGCCTGGCCCATCTGCACCGCGGCGAAGTTGCGGGCGAAGCCCTGCTTCAACGCGTCGGAGACCTCGGGGTGGCTGAGCGGGTCGGCGTCCTCACCGAGGCGGCGCTGGATGCCGCGCACGATGTCGTAGGCGTTCTGATTCGCCTCGCCGACGATGCGCTGGAGTCGTTCGGCGGCGGTGGGGTCGAACTCGAGATCCATGGTGCTCCTCAGGTCGGCCCCGGCCGGATCCGGGGGCGGAGGTTCCAGTGTGACGGCATGGTGTGATGACATCTGGGAGGAGGAGGAGACCGATGCGTTCGATGGAATGGCGGTGGACCCTGGTCGTCTACCTGATGGGATTGATCATGGGGCTCGGGATCGGGTGGTCGACGAGCGCCTCCCTCATCGGGGGAAGGCGGTGGCTCTTCCTCGGGGTCTTGTTCGTCACCGGGCTGGCATGGCCGCTCGTGCGCGACGGGGAACGCGACCCGCGGCCACTGGACGAACCCTGAACTGCAGAGCCTCCCGAGGGAACGCGCAGGTGGTGTACTGCGCGGAGGTGCCCCACGCGCCGTCGACACCTCGACGAGTCGGATGGGACGAGACGGAGGGGAGAGCCGGCGTGAGCGAGCGCACGCGATGGGCGGTGGGCCAGGCGGTCGCCTGGGTCGTCTCGATCGCGTTCCTGGCGTGGGTGGCGTCGTGGTTCGATCACCCGTTCCTCGGGATCCGGTCGGTGACGGACCTCGTCCGGGTCGCCCTCGTCGCGCTCGTCGTCATGACGCCGCTCCTCTGGCTCGCCCACCCCCTCGAGAAGCGCAGCCGCGACGAGCGGGCGCGGCGTCGGCGTGTCAAGACCGGGGCCTGATCGCGGCAGGCGCCACCGCTGCCCCTTCCGTGAGCCGCCGCTACCGGGGATCCGACTCGGCAGGGTCGAGGGTCGGGTTCAGGCCTGGTCGCGGGGCTCGGCGGGGAGGTGGCGGGCGAGGAACGGTGGCGGCTGGTGACGGTGGCGGCGGAGGACGAGGTCGAGGCGTTCGTTCCAGGGGCGGGGTGCGGTGACGGTCGAGTCGAGGACGACCTCACGACGTGCGAGTTCGGCCTCCGCCTCCTCGTATCGCCGGTGGAGGCGGTCGCGGATCTCGTCGGGGGTGTAGGCGGCGCGGCGCCGTTCCTGCCGCACGGTGAGTGCCCCCGTGGCGACGAGCCCGGCGACTCCCGCGGCGCCGAGGAGCTTCCACCACGTGCCGGCGGACGGCATGAAGGAGGAACCGGTCGTGGTCGACGTGCGAGAGGCCATGACGAGAGTGTCGCAGGGCGGCACGACGTCGACCCCTCGGGATCACGGGGTCGCGCCGATGGCCTCAGGGACGGTGCGGGCGATGCCCACCCGACATGCCTGCCACAGCAGGAGTGCCGCGAATGCGCCGTTGACCAGGGTCGTCACGAGGACAGCGGCGGGGACACCGGCCGACGTCTCGTCGACGAGCATCCCCTCCGTGGCACCGGTGAGCGCCCCAGGCACGAGGAGGACGACGTTGTGCACGGCGTGGTGGGCGACCGCCGCCTCCAGGCCACCCGTGCGCCACGTGAGCACGACGAGGATCGCCCCATCGGCCGCGAGGGCGAGGAACATCCACGGATCCATCGAGCCGTGGAGTGCGGCGAACACCGTTCCCGAGACCACACTCGCCACGGCCACCGCGCCGCCCGGGCGTCGGAACCACGACCCGAGGGAGGCCAGGATCCACCCCCGGCACAGGTACTCCTCACCCGCGGCCTGGAACGGGGTGATGAGCAGCGCCGACAGAAGGAGGCGGACGGCCCCGCCGTCGACGGTGACGTCGGCCGGAGAGACGCCCGAGGTGAGGAAGATCCCCGCCACCAGGACGATGTCGACCGGCAGCAGTACGAGGACGCACCGCCCCAGCCACCGCCACCGCACGCGTCCCTCGACGGAGTGGAGGAACCGCGCCTTCACCGGATGTGCCGCCCCGACGGCGGCGAGCGCCACGAGGATCATCGAGGCGTTCGTCAGGCCCATGAAGGGCATGAGGAGCGAGACGTCGTCCATCCAGTGCTCCCGGGCGGGCACCGGGACTCCCGCGAGCGTCAGCCCCAGGGAGTAGACGATGTAGACGAGCAGCGTTATCACTCCCGCGAGGGGCAGCAGGACCGCTGCGGACGCGAGGGGGCGCCACCACCTGTGCAGGGGGGTGCGCAGGAGTTCGGGGTACGTGGCTCCGGCCATGGGTCTGTTCAACGGCGGGGCCCAGAGGGGAGTCACGTAGGGGGTGCGAACGGCGTCGATTCTCCTGCTTCCGCAGGCGTCGACCCCGGTCGGTGCTGCACCGGTCGAGAGCGGGCGCCCCACTGGGCGACGCTCGTGATGCACTGGAGGTATGACGACGACCCTCGCCGAAGCGCTCGACAACGCCCGCACGGGTGACCTGTGGCTCTTCCGGGGGGAGTCGCGTGCCGACCGGGCGATCCGGGTCCTCACGAACGCGCCGGTGAATCATGTGGGGATGGCCGTCGTCCTCGACGACCTGCCGCCGATGATGTGGCACGCCGAACTCGGTCGTTCCCTCACCGACCTGTGGACGGGAACGAACCATCGCGGTGCCCAGCTCCACGACCTGGAGGCGGCGGTGCGGCGCTGGTCGGAGGTGTACGGGCAGCAGGCGTGGATGCGGCAGCTCGATCCCGTCCCGGCCCGCAACATGGAGGACGCCCTGCTGCGCACGATCGCGCGGTGGGACGGCGCCTCGTTCCCCCGCACCTCCCAGCTCGCGTGGCGGTGGCTGCGGGGACGGTCGGCGTCGATGGCCGTCGTCCGGCGACTGCGCAGCGAGTTCCCCCACGAGGACCCCACGGGCACCGCCGCAGCCGCCTACTGCGCCGAACTCGTCGCCGTCGCCTACGAGGAGATGGGCATCCTCGAACCCGGCCGCCCCTCGAACTGGTACGACCCCGGCCGCTTCTGGAGCGGCGACGAACTCCCCCTCCGCGAAGGCTGGACCCTCTCCGCGGAGATCCCCGTCGAGGTCGCGCCTGGAGCACCGACCAGGCCCCACCGAAGGCACCGTCGAGTGCCGAGGTGACCGCCGAGGTGGCAGGGAGGCCAGGGCTCCCACACCCCTAGGGCTTCCCTCCCGCCCCGTCTCGAGGGGCCGAGCTCGGGATCTGTGACGTCTCCCGGCGATGGGCCTCGGGCCACCCCGAGACGTCCGGCCGCACTTTTCGCCGGTGTGAAGGCGCCTTCTCCACGGGCCTCCCCGGGCCGACGGATCGGCGCGATGCACGAGCGCAACGGCGCGGAATGTCACCATTTACCTGGTAGGGAGTGGGCATGGATGACATGCAGGAGTTCACGCCCGACGTCGTCGTCGTGGGAGCCGGTCTCGCCGGGCTCGTCGCGACGTACGAGCTCACCAAGGCGGGGCGTCGAGTACTCGTGCTCGATCAGGAGAACAGGCACAACCTCGGCGGCCAGGCGTTCTGGTCGCTCGGTGGGTTGTTCCTCGTCGACAGCCCGGAGCAGCGACGCACGGGCATCCGCGACTCCCTCGACCTCGCCGTGCAGGACTGGGCGGGATCGGCCGCGTTCGACAGGCTCTCGGACGAGGACCTCTGGGGGGCGCGGTGGGCCGAGGCATACGTGCGGTTGGCCCACCGCGGCAAACGCGACTACCTCCAGGGGGTCGGTGTGCGTCTCGTGCCGGTGGTCGGATGGGCCGAGCGGGGCGACGGATCCGCGACCGGGCACGGTAACTCGGTGCCGCGCTTTCACCTCACGTGGGGTGCGGGGCCGGGCATCGTCGAGGCGTTCGCGACGCCCGTTCTGGCCGCCGAGAAGCGCGGACTCGTGCGGTTCGCCTTCCGTCATCGGGTCGACGAGCTCCTGACAGAGGGCGGGGCGGTCGTCGGAGTGCAGGGCGAGGTGCTCGTCGAGGACGACGCGGCACGTGGGGTGGCGAGCTCCCGGGAGGTCGTCAGGCGGTTCACCCACCGCGCGCCGGCGGTCGTCGTGACCTCGGGCGGCATCGGCCACGACCGTGAGGCCATGCGGCGCTCGTGGCCGACCGAGCGGGTGGGCCCGGCGCCCACCCACCTCATCGCCGGGGTGCCGGCGCACGTGGACGGACGCATGCTCGCTATCGCTGAACGCGCCGGCGGGCGGCTCGTCAACCGCGACCGCATGTGGGCCTACACCGAGGGCATCCACGGGTGGGACCCGATCTGGCCCGACCACGGCATCCGGATCCTCCCCGGTCCGTCGTCGATGTGGTTCGACGCGACGGGGCGGCGACTCACCGGGATGTCCGGTGTACCGGGCGCGGACTCCCTCGGCGCCATGACACAGATCCTCGCCACGGGACACGACTACTCGTGGTTCGTGCTCACGCAGACGATCATCGAGCGGGAGTTCGCACTCTCGGGCTCGGAGCAGAACCCCGACATCACGGGCCGCGACCTGCGCCTGCTCCTACGCACCCGGTTGAGTTCGGGGGCGCCCGGCCCCATCGAGGCGTTCAAGAGGAACGGGATCGATTTCGTCGTCGCCGACGACCTCGATTCCCTCGTCGACGGCATGAACCGACTCTCGCGCGGCCCCCACCTGGAAGTGGCGGGCCTCGACCGTCAGATCCAGGCCAGGGACCGCGAGATCACCAACCCCTTCAGCAAGGACGTGCAAGTCATGGCCATCCACAACGCACGACGGGCCTGGACGGAGCGACGCGTGCGGGTGGCGGCCCCGCACCGCATCCTCGACCCCGCGCACGGGCCCCTCATCGCCGTCCGGCTCAACATCCTCTCCCGCAAGACCCTCGGCGGATTGCAGACCGACCTGGACTCCCGGGTGCTCGACGCGGAGGGGCGCCCGATCCCCGGCCTCTACGCGGCAGGCGAGGTTGCAGGATTCGGCGGGGGCGGCGTGCACGGCTACAACGCCCTCGAAGGCACCTTCCTCGGCGGATGCCTCTTCTCGGGTCGAGCCGCGGGGCGGACCCTGGCCCGGTGAGATCGAGGGCGCCGGGCCCACCATCTCCGCACACTCGCGACGTCGACAGGTCCGGGCATCGACGCAGGGCGCAGAGACGTTCCTTCTCGTGCGTGGCGAGGAAGCTGTCCAGCGACGCCAACTCGAGCACTATGCGTGGCTTTTCCTACACAGAGTCCTCCCCCGAGATGCGGGTCTTCCCCGTCGCCCGGGTCTCCAGAGGGCCGCGTCGGAGGTCGAGGAGCAGTCGGAGCGTCTCCGGTCCAGGACGTTCTTCTGGAGTAGGGCAAAGAAGGATGCCCATCGCGGCGTTGTCACCGGCCGCTCCGACGCGTCCCATGGCACGATCCGCCCCGAACCGACGCCCTTGACCGCACACAGGTACGGCTTGCCTCCCGCGGTGGCGTGCTCGGTGGGGGCACCTCCCGCTTGCGGGGGAATGTGGCTCTTCCCGATCAAGGGTGTGGGTCCGACCTCGACGTGTTCGACGCTACCTTCACGGCCCCTGATGTGACCACCTTCACCGGTCTGAACGACCTCGGGTACGGCTACGGCGCTACCGCTGCATCGGGTGCGGGCACGTGTGGCGTCAAGACCCCACGTCCGCGGCCGCGCCACGGGGCAAGCCGACCCGGACCGCGCTGGCCTGGGCACTCGAAGGGCTCGTGGTCGCGCACCTGTCGATGAGTCGTATCACTCAAGCGCTCGGGGTCGCGTGGGACACCGCCGACACCGCCGTCCTCGACGAGGGACGCAGGCCTGTGATCAGCGATGACACCCGTTTCGACGGAGTGAAGGTGCTCGGTGTGGACGAGCACGTCTGGCGTCACACTCGTCGCGGGGACAGGTACGTCACCGTCATCATCGACCTCACCCCGGTCCGTGACGGCACGGGGACGGCGCGCCTGCTGGACATGGTCGAAGGGCGTTCCAAGGCCGCCTTCAAGACCTGGCTCGCCGGCCGCGACAAGACGCGGCGGGACCAGGTCGAGGTCGTCGCCATGGACGGCTTCACAGGCTTCAAGACCGCCGCTGTAGAGGAGATCCCGCACGTCACCGCCGTGATGGACCCGTTCCACGTGGTCCACCTGGCCGCTGACGCCCTGGACGAATGCCGCCAGCGCACCCAGCAGGACATCTTCGGCCGCCGCGACCGGGCCCGCGACCCGCTGTACGCGTCCCCACGCACTCTGCACACCGGTGCCGACCGGCTCACCGACCCTCAGAAGGCACGCCTGGCGGAGGTGTTCGCCGACGAACGCCACGTCGCGGTCGAGGTCACCTGGAGTGTGTACCGGCGGATGATCGCCGCCTATCGCGATCCCGACCGCGCCGTCGGGAGGGCCACCATGAGCGCGCTGATCGACTCCCTCGCTCGCGGTGTCCCGGCCGGGCTGGCCGAAATCGCCCGCCTGGGCCGGACGCTGGACAAACGCGCCGAGGACGTGCTCGCGTTCTTCGACCCACCCGGCACGAGCAACGGCCCCACCGAGGCCATCAACGGACGTCTGGAACACCTGCGCGGCATCACATCGGGCTGCCGCAACCTCACCCACTACATCGCCCGCAGCCTCCTCGAAGCCGGCGGATTCACACAGCACCTACACCCTTGATTGGGAAGAGCCCGTTATCCATTGCGTGTCCTCGCCCGGTGTAGACCCGGTGCACCATCGCCTGGAAAGCGGGCCGTTGCGACCAGGGCAGGAGAGGTTGGTCACGACCTTCGCCACCGTCCGTCTCCGGCGGCGGGTCACCAAGGGCCCCGGAAGCCGGGCCGCCGGCGTCGCGATGGCGTTCGAACTCATCCAATCCGCCCAATCCCGGTGGCGGGTCGTGAACGCACCCCCCTCGTCGCCCGCGTCCGAAACGGCGTCACCTTCCACAAAGGCGTCCTGGTCGAACGACCCGACGACCCCGGATCAGGAGAAGACGCTCACGCGGCCTGACACTCCGAACCACAGGTCTTGACAACTACTCCTGTGGGAGGCGCACTGCTCGCAGCATCCCCGTGGATCGGCGCCTCAATGCTGGTCGTCGCACTGGTCATGCTGGTCGCCTCAGTGGCCGTGAACTCACGAGGCGCGGTCACCGCCGAGGGTGGGGCCGGTTGACCCCGACCCGATCGTGTCTCAGGTCTGCTCGTGCACTGGTCCGGTCCATACGTCTGACGGCGACTGGTACGGGCGGTCGAGTCCGAGTGCCGGCGCCCGGTCCTCAGCTGCCCAGGATGCCGATGCCGATTGCCGTGGCGACGCCGTAGTCGAGGGCAGTGAACAGTGGCCCGGGAACGGGTGTGTGGCCCGCGCTCGCCAGTGTCGTGAGGCGCTCCTGGCGGTTCTTGTCGAAGCGCTGCACCCTGGCCAGGGCGGGGGTTGTGAGCAGTTTCGCCAAGGCGGCCACCCGGGGCGCCTGCTGGGCCGCCGGCCCGTCGAGTTCAGCGAGGATGCTCTGCCGCAATGCGTCGTCGACCATGTGCCGCTCGTAGCCGACGAGGCCAGCGAGCTTCGCCCGATCATGGTGCAGCACGCCCTGCTCCTGTGCTGCTTCCTGCTGGATCGTGAGCGAGTCGCGTCGGCGACGGATCCAGGTGTCGATCTTCACCGGGGTATCGCCCAGGTCGGCGACGGCGTCCGTCATCCAAGGACGCGTCGGAGCGTCGGGCTCGGGGGCCACGGTGATCGTGTCGCCCGCGGCGCCCACCTGTCCCTGGAGGAGCATCTCGCCCAGCTCGGCGGCCGCGGTGAGTTGCTTCGGTCGAGCCGACTGGTACACCTGCCCCTCGTCGTTGTGGAGGAACGCCATGAGTGCCTCCGGGAGAGTCAGCTCACCGGTCGTCAGGTGTGTCGTCATCACAGAACTCCTTCGTGGGTCTCGTGTTCGTCGTCGCTGGTACGCCACACCAAGAGGAAGGTGGGCAGGGAAGCGGCGATGAGATAGCCCGCGAGCGCCAGGTGCGGGCTCCGGCGCATCAGGCCGACGACGCCCCGGTCGGCCAGGTTCAACGCCACGACGAGCAGCACAAACCCCAGGATCAGTGCCCCGAGGGCCACCATGTAACCGATGTCGCGGACGCCGCTGCGCCGCTCGAACTCGTACTCGTCGACCTGCTCGGCTCGACGCTCGGCGACGTCGCGCGTGAGGACCCGGCCCGCGATCCAGCTGACCGCTAACGTCATCAGCCCGAACAGCCCGAGGCCGCCGTAGGCGCCTTCGCCGGTGATGACCGCCATGACGAAGACGAACCAGCCGAGCGCGCCTCCGGCGACGACCATCAGGCTGCGGGCGCGATGGGAGGTCTCCCTCATGCCAGTGCCTCCTCGCCATTGGCGGAAGCGCCGGCGCGCCGGTAGCCGGCGGCGATCGATTCGAACGGCCGACGCGCGAACGCCGCCTCGATCGGGACGTCGAACACCTCACAGACACTCATCGCGAGATCCAGACTCGGGTAGTGGTCGCCGCGCTCCAGTGCCCCGACTGTCTGCGGGTTGACGCCGAGGAGCGCAGCGAGTTCCGCACGCGACATCCCCGCCTCGACGCGCAGGACGCGCACTCGGTTGTGGAGCGGCCGAGTGGTTCCGTCCCGCCGTGCTCGCGCTGCCATGGCCGACAACTTAGGGAGAGCAGCAGTGCATGTCAATGACGATCTGTCGGATTGAATCCAATTTCCGTTGGATAAAAGCAACATGTGGGCTAACGTTGCCACACATGACTCAGCTGCCGGACGAACCAGCGACCGCACCGCCGAACGCCGACGTCGACAGCCCGGATCAAGGCTCCCGTGGGGACTCCCGGGTCGAGTACGACCGAGTGCCCTGGCGGCGGGTCGGTGTGTTCATGCTGATCTCCTACGGGCTGTTCGCACTGTTCGCGGCCCCGTTCTGGGTGCTGCCGGGCGGGGTGCGGCACCCCTCGTACTCGCTGGTGATCGGCGCGGGCATGTGGACCCCGGCGATCGCCTCGGTGGTCCTGGCCAAGGGGGTGGAGAAGACATCGTGGCGGACCCGGGTGGGGTTGCGCTTTCGAGGTCGGTGGTGGTCTCTACTCCTGTGGACGCTGGTGGCCGTGGGGGTGGTGATGGCCGTCCACGTCGTGACCGCGGTCGCGATGATCCTGCGCGGTGTGCCGGGCGACCTGACCGGCGGGACGTGGATGCGCATCGTCCTGGAGCAGATGTCGGCGGCGTCAGGCTCACCGGTCGGTCCGGCGCAGGCCGTCGGTCTCGTCGCGTTGACGGCCGTCGCCGGTCTGCTCGTGACGTGCGTCCTCGCCCTGGGGGAGGAGATCGGGTGGCGGGGCTGGTTGTGGCCAGCGTTGCGGCCGCTCGGGCGGCTGCGGGCTGCCGCCGCCGGCGGGGTCATATGGGCGATGTGGCACTTGCCGATCGTCCTCATCGGGCACAACTACACCGGTGCGCCCCGACACCTCGCAGTAGCGATGTTCATACTCCCGTGTATCGCGATGACCCTGCTGTTCGGTGCCCTCACCGACAGGGCGGCCGGCAACCCTCTACCCGCAGCGGCCGCTCACGGCACGATGAACTCCCAGTTCGGCACCGTGCTCGCCATCGTCGCGACCCCCCAGACCCCCGCCGCCATGAACCTGTTCATCGACACCCCACTGGGGATCATCGGTGTGGCCGCGCTCCTCGTGGCCGGCCTGGCCCTAAGCACCCGAGGCCTGAAAGTCTGAGCGATCAGGTCCACCGCCCGGCGGCACAAGCCCGGCGCGTTCCCGGGCTCGACCGCGTGGTCCAAGTCCGCGCCTTCACCCCAGCCCACGACGCGTCCTGGGCCGGTGATCGCGAGCTGACAGACGATGAAGGTCACCAGGTGAGCGTGACGACGCGCGAGGCATCAGCGCCCGAGAATCCAGACATCTCGGTTTTCGTTGATGACGTGCACGAGGCGCTCCGGCGAGCCATGGAGGCCAGGGTGGACATCGTGCACCCACCCATAGAGGAAGGGACTGATGCAGGTATAGGTGACAGTCGTAGTCACGCCGCGTGAGCGCGTCCTGGAACAGGGTCGACCGGAACCG
>NZ_BAFE01000002.1 GCF_000247995.1 Mobilicoccus pelagius NBRC 104925 | reverse complement strand
ACCTAGTCGAGCCGCCCCAGGTCGGTCACACGCATGACGAGCTCGCCGGCCTCGTCGGAGGCGTCGAGGTCGACCTCGGCCCAGAGGCGCCAGTCGTGGTCGCCCGCGGGGTCGGCGATGATCTGCTGGACGATCCAGTAGCCGGGCTCGCTGCGGTCGTCGACGACGAACATCGCCGGGCCGCGCGCGTCGGGGCCGAGGCCGATCTCGTCATGCTCCTCGAAGTACTCGTCGAGGGCGTCGGCCCAGTCGTCGGCGTCCATGCCGGGCGCGCCGGGGGTGGCGGGCGCGTCGAGGTCGCCGAGCGCGTCGACGCGGTTGCGGGCGGCGAGCTCGACCCGCTGCCAGAGGGCGTTACGGACGAGGACGCGCAGGGCGCGGACGTTCGCCGTGAACGGGCGCCCCTCGGCGGCGCGGGCGCGGACCTCCTCGATGTCCTTGTTCGCGAGGTCGGGGTCGGTGAGGGTCTCCCACTCGTCGAGAAGGGAGGAGTCGGTCTGCCGCACGATCTCTCCGAGCCACTCGATGAGGTCGTCGAGTTCGTCGGTCTTCATCGCGTCGGGGACGGTCTGCCGCATCGCCTTGTACGCGTCCGAGAGGTAGCGCAGGACGATGCCCTCGGCGCGGGTGAGCTCGTAGAACGCGACGAACTCCCCGAACGTCATGGCGCGTTCGTAGAGGTCGCGGACGACGGACTTCGGAGACAACGCGTCGGGGTCGAGCCACGGGTGGGTCTGCCGGTACGTCTCGTACGCGGCCTCGAGGAGCTCCTCGAGCGGCCTGGGCCACGAGACGTCCTCGAGGAGTTCCATGCGCTCCTCGTACTCGATGCCGTCGGCCTTCATCTCGGCGACGGCCTCGCCGCGGGCCTTGAACTGCTGGGCGCGGAGCACCGGCCGGGGATCGTCGAGGGTGGACTCGATGACGCTGAGGACGTCGAGGGCGTAGAGGGGGTCCTCGAGGTCGAGGAGCTCGAGGGCGGCGAGCGCGAACGGCGAGAGCGGCTGGTTGAGCGCGAAGCCGCGCTGGAGGTCCTCGACGACGCGGAGGCTACGGCCGGTCTCGTCGGGTTCGGGGAGTCGTTCGACGACGCCCGTGTCGAGCAGGGTGCGGAGGATCTCGATCGCCTGCTTCTGCAGACGGGTCTGCTGCCGGCGCGGGTCGTGGTTGTCGGTGAGGAGCCGACGGACGGCGGCGACGGCGTCGCCGTCGCGCTGGATCATGTTGAGGATCATCGCGTGGCTCACCCGCATGCGGCTCACCATGGCCTCGGGCTCGGCGTCGCGGACGCGGTCGAAGGTGTCCTCGCTCCAGTTGACGAACCCCTCCGGCGGCTTCTTGCGCTGCACCTTGCGGCGCTTCTTCTCGTCGTCGCCCGCCTTGAGCAGCGCCTTGTGGTTCTCGATGACGTGCTCGGGCGCCTGGACGACGACCGATCCGCTCGTGTCGAACCCGGCCCGTCCCGCGCGGCCGGCGATCTGGTGGAACTCGCGACTCTTGAGGAGGCGCTGCTTCGTCCCGTCGAACTTCGTGAGGCCGGTGAGGACGACGGTGCGGATGGGCACGTTGATGCCGACGCCGAGCGTGTCGGTGCCGCAGATGACCTTGAGGAGTCCCTTCTGCGCGAGGGTCTCCACGAGGCGCCGGTACTTGGGGAGCATCCCCGCGTGGTGGACGCCGATGCCGTGCTTGACGAGCCGCTGGAGGGTCTGGCCGAAGCCCGTGGCGAACCGGAACCCGCGCAGTTCGGCGAGGATCTGGGCCTTCTCGTCCTTGGTGCACACGTTGATGCTCATGAGCGCCTGTGCCTGTTCGAGGGCCGCCGCCTGCGTGAAGTGGACGACGTAGACGGGTGCCTGGTGCGTCGTGAGGAGCTCCTCGAGCGTCTCGTGGAGGGGCGTCAACGCGTAGGAGAACGAGAGCGGCACCGGGCGCTCGGCGCCGGCGACGACGGCGGTGTCGCGGCCGGTGCGACGCGTGAGGTCCTCCTCGAACATCGACACGTCGCCGAGCGTCGCGCTCATGAGGAGGAACTGCGCCTGCGGCAGTTCGAGGAGCGGCACCTGCCACGCCCACCCGCGGTCGGGCTCGGAGTAGAAGTGGAACTCGTCCATGACGACCTGCCCGATGGGCGCCGACGTCCCCTCCCGCAGGGCGATGTTGGCGAGGACCTCGGCGGTGCAGCACACGATGGGCGCGCCCGCGTTGACGGCGGCGTCGCCGGTGAGCATGCCGACGTTCTGCGCCCCGAACGTCGCGCACAGGTCGAAGAACCTCTCGCTCACGAGGGCCTTGATCGGCGCCGTGTAGTACGTGCGGCGACCGGTGCGGGCGAACTCGGCGAGGGAGAAGAAGTGCGCCCCCATCGCGACGAGCGACTTTCCCGACCCCGTCGGCGTCGCGAGGATGACGTTGCTGCCCGTGACGAGTTCGAGCAGCGCCTCCTCCTGGTGCGGGTACGGCTCGACGCCCTTGCTCGCCACCACCCAGTCGACGAACGCCGCGAAGAGGTCGTCGGGATCCCGCGGCCCGTCCGCGGGAGCGGGGATCTCGTCGAGGACGTCGGCCAGGGTCGGAGGCGGTGTCGTGGTCATCGGTCCCATTCTCCCAGGCCCGCACCCGTGGGGTGTGTGGGGCATGAGGTGCGCGCGGAGCGATGGAGGATCTGGCGCCCTCGCCACTCCACCCAGGACACGGGAGGAATCTCAGAGGGACGCGACCGATGCCCCGATGAGACCGACGGCGTAGCGGGAGTAGTCGCGCGCCACGGCCTCAGGGGTCAGCGGCCCGGCGGGGCGGAACCATTGACAGATGGACGTGCACATCGTGGAAATCGCCCGCCCCGCGGCCGCGACGTCCTGGGCGGGTGCGAGATCTCGGTGCACACATGTCGTGATCTCGGCCTCGAGACGCCGTTGGACGTCGACACGGATACGCGCGATCCTCCTGCGCTCTGCCGGTGGCAGGCTGCGCATCTCGCTGGCGCCGATGAAAGCGAGATCGCGCCGACACGCGTGAAAGAGCGCCAGTGCCTCGACGACGAGAGCGAACCGACTGAGTGGATCGAGTTGCCGCTCACGGGCCTCCCGCGCGGCGGCATCCAGTCGCCACACCAGGTCACTCATGGTCAGGTCCAGAATGCTGATGAGGAGCAGTTCTTTGCTCGCGTAGTGGTGATAGACACCTGTGACCGAAAGACCCGCATGCTGCGCGATGACCCGGATACCGGCACCGTGGTAGCCATAGACGACGAAGGCGGAGATCGCTCCGGCCAAAGCTGGATCTATCGGCAGTTCCGCAAAGTGACGCCAGCTGTACCGTGCAGGCGGACGCTCCGGCGCGTTTCTCGCCACCGCCCCCACCTCGAGGCCTGGCCCGGCAAGAAGATCCCGTGGCCGCACCTCCAGAGCTGCGGCCAGGGCATGCAGCCGATCGGCATCGACGCGAGTGCGTCCCTGCTCCACGGCGCAGATAGTGGCGGCACTGACGTCTATGGCCTCGGCCAAGCGGCGCACGGAGAGCCCTCGCGCGGTCCGCGCCTGGCGCACGGCAGCACCGAGAAGCTGCCTCTCCGCATCCTCCCGGTGACCCACGACGTTCAGGATATCCGAACGCCGCCGCCCTTGACCCCCCGGATCGCTGCTCATGAGGATGAATCACCACCGACGGTCCACCGATCGATCGCTCGGTGTCCCTTGACGAGAGGACAACGATGTCTGACATCCGGCCGATGAGCGAGGTCCTGAAGGACGCACCGACGAACTGGGGAAAGTGGGGCCCCGACGACGAGGTGGGTTCGCTCAACTACCTGACACCGGAAGAGGTCATGCGGGGCATCGCACACGTGCGCAGCGGACGAGTCTTCACGCTCCAGCGCATGATCGGCGACCCCAAGGGCGACCCCCTCTGGCCCGGCCGGGAAGCCGCAGTGCGGACGCAGGTCCTCGACGAGTCCGATTGGGACGAGGGCGGCTCGGCCCCGGAATACCCCGGCGGCCTGCACTACGCCGACGACAAGATCGAGGCGTTCTTGCAGGGCTCCACACAATATGACGCCCTTGGTCACGTCTGGTACGACGGCAAGATCTGGAACGGCTTCGATGCCGACACCACCAGAGGTGGTCTGGAGAAGGCGTCGATCACGCCGATCGCGAATCGCGGCATCGTCGGGCGTGGGATTCTTCTCGACATCGCCAGATGGCGAGGCAAGGACGCTCTCGACCCGGCGGAGAGCTTCACGCACGAGGACCTCATGGCTTGTGCGAAGGATCAGGGTGTGAAGATCGAGAAGCACGACATCCTGCTCGTTCGCACGAACTTCTTGAAGAAGTTCCACGAGATGGGGGATGCGTTCTACGAGAACTTCTGCGAGCCCGGCCTCGTGTACTCTCCGGAGCTCGTCCAGTGGTTCCAGGAGATGGAGATCCCCAACCTCGCGACCGACACGATCGCCAACGAGGTCACGTTCGACCCCACGACAGGCGTCGCCCTGCCGCTGCACTGTGCGCTCATGCGCAACCTGGGGGTGGCCCTCACCGAGATCTGCGACCTGGAGCAGATTGCCGAAGATTGTGCGGAGGATCGGCAGTACACGTTCTTGTACGCTGCCGCCCCACTCAAGGTGCACAAGGCTGCCGGCACCCCCGTCAACCCCCTCGCCGTCAAATGACGACGTACGCCGACCGCCCCTGGCTGCGCCAGTACCGCGCCGGTGAGGCGAGCTGCCTCACCGTGGAACACCGCTCGATGCTCGACTTGTTCGGCTCGACCGTCGCCCGCCACGGCGGGCGACCGGCGGTGCGGTATTTCGACGGCACCCTCACGTTTCGTGATCTCGACGAGCGCAGCTCCGCCCTCGCCCATCACCTTCTCGACCAGGGTTTCGGTGCAGGCGACCGCCTGGCTCTCTACACCCAGAACGATCCCGCCTTCCTGGTCGGCCTCCTGGGCACGTGGAAGGCGGGTGGGGTGGCCGTCGCGGTCAACCCGATGAACAAGGCCCGCGAGCTCACCTACCTCCTCACAGACTCCGGCGCCGTGGCCCTTCTCTGCCTCGACGAGTTGTGGACCGACGTGGCTCGTGAGGTGGTCGAGGGCGGCGGGACGGAGGTGCGCATCGTCGTCACGGTGTCCGCCTCCGATGACCAGGCTCGCGACGACGCGCGCGTCATCACCCCCACCACCACACCGCCGGGGACGACGGCTCTTCGCGACGTCTTCACCGATCACGCGGGGCGAAGCGTTCCGTCGGTCACGCTCGAGCCGGACGACGTCGCCCTGCTCACGTACACCTCCGGCACGACCGGGGTCCCCAAGGGTGCGATGAACACGCACGGCAACCTGGCCTTCTCCTCCCAGGTGTGCCGGGAATGGATGCGCCTCACCGAGGACGACGTCATCCTCGGGATCGCTCCGTTGTTCCACATCACCGGGATGGTCGGGCACATCGGCGTGACCCTGCTCACCGGGGGCTCGCTCGTACTCTGCCACCGGTTCGTGCCCGCAGTGATGTCGGACGCCATCCGTGAGCATCGACCCACGTTCTCCGTAGGGGCCGTGACCGCGTTCACGGCCCTCACCGGCGTCCCCGGTGCGGGGCCATCCGACTGGGCGAGCTTCCGGCTCGTCTACTCCGGCGGCGCGCCGATCGCCCCCGTGATGACGCAGCGATTCGAGGCCGCCACCGGTCATTATCTCCACAACATCTACGGCCTCACCGAGACCACCTCCCCTTGCCTCGGGGTGCCCATGGGCGTCGCGGCACCCGTCGACCCCGGGAGCGGGGCGTTGTCGGTGGGAGTGCCGGTCTACGACACGATCGTGCGCATCGTCGACGACGAGGGTCGGGACCTCCCGTTCGGGCAGGTCGGCGAGATCGTCGTCTCCGGCCCGCAGGTCGTGTCCGGTTACTGGCGCAAGCCGGATGCCACCGCCGAGAACATCGATGGCGGTGACCTGCGCACGGGTGACGTGGGCTTCATGTCGCCCGAGGGCTGGTTCTTCCTCGTCGATCGCAAGAAGGACATGATCAACGCCTCGGGGTACAAGGTGTGGCCGCGAGAGGTCGAGGACGTCCTCTGCAGCCACGAGGCCGTCCGGGAGGTCGCCGTCGTCGGGGTGCCCGACGAGTATCGCGGCGAGACCGTCAAGGCGTTCGTCTCCCTTGCACCCGGCGCATCGGTCACTGCCGAGGAACTCATCGCGTGGTCCAAGGAGCGCATGGCCGCTTACAAGTACCCGCGCTCGATCGAGGTCATCGAGGACCTACCGAAGACGACCACCGGAAAGATTCTCCGGAGGGAGTTGAGGACGCGATGACCACGACCACGACGTGTGGCGCCACGCCCGACTCGCGATCCCTGGACCCGGCCGTCCTCACGCGCCTCGACGTCGTGGGGCCCCTCCTGCAGGAACGCCTCGGTGATCCATCCTGGCGCGAGGCGCGGGCCGAACTCGTCGCCGGCGGCAAGTCCAACCTCACCTTCCGCGTCCGATCGGCGGCGGGCACCGTGGTACTCCGCCGACCTCCGACGGGCTCGATCCTGCCCAAGGCGCACGACATGGGACGGGAGGCGCGCGTCCAGCAGGCGCTCGCCGGCACCGACGTGCCCGTCGCACCGATCCTCCTGGCCCACGACGAGACCGTCACGGGCTTTCGCTTCTACGTCATGGCCGAGGTGAAGGGCCACGTCATCAGGGACACCCTGCCTGCCGGATACGCGGAGAGCCCCACCGATCTGCGCACCATGACGCACGCGCTCGTCGACACCCTGGCCCGCCTGCACGAGGTCGACCCGCACATGGTGGGGCTCGGCGACTACGGGAGGCCCGAGGGATTCGCCGGGCGTCAGGTGCGGCTCTGGGCACGACAGTGGGAGCAGGCGAAGACGGCGGACGTGCCCGTCGTGGACGAACTCGGCAAGGCACTCGAGAAGCGCGTGCCGAGCGGCGGGAACGCCTCGATCGTCCACGGCGACTATCGCCTCGACAACGTCGTCATGAACGACGCCGATCCCGGTGACCTCGCAGCTGTGCTCGACTGGGAGTTGTCGACGCTCGGTGACCCCCTCACGGACCTGGGGATGCTGCTCTTCTACTGGCGTGAGCCCGGCGATCGGCGCATGACGATCATTCCCCACCTCACTGCGGACGCGGGGTTCCCGGGCCGGGGCGAGGTGAGGGATCGCTACTCCCGCGCGAGTGGGCAGGACCTCGCGGACCTTGCGTTCTACGAGGCACTCGCACATTTCAAGTTCGCCGCCATCACCCAGGGCATCGCGGCACGTGTCGCCGCCGGCGCCATGGGCGGGCAGGACTTCGGCGGCCTCGAGGACGAGGTCGCCTGCACCGCCGAGGCAGGGCTCGACATCCTGCGGGAAAGGACCTGACGTGGATTTTGCTCTGAGCCCTCGCGGGCAGGACTACTGCGGTCGCATGTGGGACTTCATGCGGGAGGAGGTCTTCCCTGCGGAGCCGGTATGGGCGGAGCATCTCCACGCCCACGGAGACCACTCCTATCCTCCCGTGATGGAGGAGCTGAAGGCGAGCGCGCGCACACGGGGTCTCTGGAACCTGTTCCATCCCGAGGTGGGCGGATTGACGCATACCGAGTACGCGGCGGTGGCCGAGATCACGGGATGGTCCCCCGTCATCGCTCCCGAGGCCATCAACTGTCAGGCTCCCGACACGGGCAACATGGAAACGCTGATGTCGTTCGGCACGGAGGCGCAGAAACGGGCATGGCTGGACCCGCTTCTCGCGGGAACGGTCCGTTCCGCCTATGCCATGACCGAGCCTGACGTGGCCAGCTCGGATGCCACCAACATCGAACTCGAGATTCGCCGCGAGGGCGACGAATACATCCTCGACGGCAAGAAGTGGTGGATCTCCGGGGCCGCCGACGACCGATGCGCGGTCTTCATCGTCATGGGCCGCACCGACGCGGACGCCGCGCCGCAGCGACGACACTCGATGGTGCTCGTCGAGCGGGACGACCCGGGCATGACGATCGAGCGTCACCTCCCGATCTTCGGTTACCAGGACCAGCACGGGCATTCCGAGCTCCACTTCGAGAACTGTCGGGTTCCGGTGAGCAACCTGCTCGGCGAGGAGGGCGACGGTTTCGCCATCGCGCAGGCGCGGCTCGGACCGGGACGAGTCCATCACGCCATGAGGGCCATCGGCATGGCCGAACGTGCTCTCGCTCTCATGGTCGACCGGGCCCGGCGGCGTACCGCCTTCGGCGGCCCGCTCGTCGACCAGGGCGTCGTCCAGGCCCACATCGCCGATTCACGGCTCGCGATCGACCAAGCACGCCTTCTGGTCCAGCACTGCGCCTGGATGCTCGACGCCGGTCCGGTGAAGGACGCGATCACCCAGATCTCCGAGATCAAGGTCGCGGCGCCCGCTGTGGCGTGCGCGGTCGTCGACCGTGCCATCGAGGTGCACGGAGGCGCCGGGGTGAGCGACGACACCCCCCTCGCCTACTTCTACGCCTGGGCCCGAGTTCTTCGCATCGTCGACGGTCCTGACGCCGTCCACCGGCGAACCATCGCGCGTCGGGAGCTCCGCCGCACATCCCCGTACGTCGGCTGACCCATTCCTCCCGAGGAGCATCACGATGACCTATACCCCCAGCAACCCCGAGAACGTCTTCACCTACGGCGCCCCCTTCCTCAAGTTCGGTCCGGGTTCTTCCGACGAGATCGGGTACGACCTCTCCCTCACCGGTGCGAAGCGTGCCCTGGTCGTCACCGACCCCGGGATCTCCGCCACCGGCATCCCCCAACGGGTGGCAGAGCAGATGTCACCATTCGGCATCGACGCGCTCGTGTACGACCAGGTGCACGTCGAACCGACGGACGCGAGCTTCCGAGAAGCGATCGAGTTCGCCCGTGAACACGGACCGTTCGACGCCTATGTCGCCGTCGGTGGCGGCTCGAGCATCGATACGGCCAAGGCCGTTGACCTGCTCATGACCAACCCGGGCGATCTCATGGATTACGTCAACGCTCCCGTCGGCGAAGGCCGGAACCCCGAACAGCCACTGAAACCGCTCATCGCAGTGCCGACAACGACGGGAACGGGCGCCGAGAGCACGACGATCTGCGTCCTCGACGTCATCGAACACAAGGTGAAGACGGGGATCAGCCACGCCAGGCTCCGCCCGACGATGGCCGTGGTGGACCCGCGACTGATCCTCACCCAGCCCCCCGGCGTCACCGCGAGCGCAGGAATGGACATCCTCAGCCACGCTCTCGAGAGCTGGACCGCCCGCCCCTACACCGCCTACGAGCACAAGAAGCCCGAGGAACGCGTCCCGTACTGCGGTCGCAACCCCATCGCAGACATGTGGGCGACGAAGGCGCTCCACCTTCTCTCGACCTCGTTCCGGCAGTCTGTCCACCACGGCGACGACGAGGCGGCCCGAGCCGACATGTCCCTCGCGGCCACGTTCGCTGGCATGGGCTTCGGCAATGCTGGGGTGCACATCCCCCACGCGAACGCCTACCCCATCGCCGGGAGAGTCAAGGACTTCCACCCGGCCGACTACCCCGGCACGGAGCCGATGGTGCCTCACGGCATGGCTGTCTCCCTCACGGCTCCCGAGGCGTTTCGGTTCACGTTCGAGACCGACCCGGACCGTCACATCGGGGCTGCACGCATGCTCGCGCCCGATGCGCCGATGACGAACGATCCCCGAGACCTCCTTCCAAGCGTGCTCATGGACCTCATGCGCGACATCGGGATTCCGAACGGGATCGACGCCGTGGGCTACGACGAGTCGGACATCCCCGATCTCGTCGCGGGGACGATGAAGCAGCAGCGAGTGCTTGCTTCCTGCCCCAGAGAGGTCCGGGAGGAGGACATCTCCGGAATCTTCGAGCGGTCACTCACCCTGTGGTGACCTCCTGAAGAGTGCGGCGGCACCCCCTGACGGTGCCGCCGCGCTCGTGTCAGGCAGTGGGGTCGGGTTCAGGCTCGGGGGTGGGGACGGGACGGGAGGTCGCGCGGCGCACCGCGGCGAGGTCGAGGTGCACGCCCCGGTGACGGACGAGGTAGACGAGGACACCGACGACGAGAATCGCGTCGGCGACCGCGCCGACGAGGATCGTCGACCGGGCACCCCACATCTCCCCCACCCAGCCGATGACGGGCGCGCCGACGGGCGTGCCGCCGAGGAAGATCGCGAAGTACAACGCCATGACGCGCCCCCGCATCTCCGGTTCGACGGCGAGCTGCACCATCGAGTTCGCCGTCGGGAGGATCGTCATCGCCGTGACCCCCACCGGCACGAGGAGGATCGCGAACGCGACGTAGCCCGGCGCGAGGGCGGCGGCGGCGTCGGCGACGACGAACAAGGCGAGGCCTCCGACGACGGTCCGCAGCCGCGGCCGGTCACGGCGGGCGGCGACGAGGGCGGCGGCGAGCGAGCCGATCGCCATCACCGAACCGAGAAGGCCGAACTCCCCCGGCCCCTTGCCGAACACCTCCGTCGCCATGAGCGCCGTCGTCATCTGGAAGTTCATCGCGAACGTGCCGTGGACGAAGACGATGACGAAGATCAGGAGCACGAGCGGCCGCTGCGCGACGTACGCGAGGCCCGCCCGCAGGCCTCCCGGCCCCTGCTGTCGGGGCGCCGGGCGGAGCTCCTCGGCGTTCATCCCCCACAGGCAGCCGATGATCGCCGCGTAGCTGATCGCGTCGACGAGGAACACCCCGCCGGTGCCGATGAGCGCGATGAGTAGGCCGGCGATGCCGGGGCCGATGAGCCGCGCCGTGTTGAAGTTCGCGCTGTTGAGGCCGACCGCGTTCGGCAGGAGCCGCGGCGGCACGACCTCCGAGACGAACGCCTGCCGCGCCGGGGTGTCGATCGCGGCGGCGACCCCGTGGAGGAACGTCACCCCGTAGACGAGCGACAGCGTCGCCGTGTCGGTGAGGACGAAGACCGCGGTGAGCAGCTGCGCGAGCGCCATCGACGCCTGCGTGGCCGTGAGGACGTGGCGTTTGCGGAACCGGTCGGCGATCACCCCGGCCACGGGCACGAGGAGCACGGCCGGGAGGAACTGCAACGCCGTGACGACGCCGAGCGCCGTAGCCGAGTGGTCGGTGAGTTCGGTGAGGACGAGCCAGCTCTGCGCGGTGCGGCCCATCCACGTGCCGACGTTGTTGACGAGGGCGCCGAGGAAGAAGAGGCGGTAGTTGCGGACGACGAACGAACGGAACGTGGGGCTCACTCGGCGCCCGTACCCTGCTCGTCCCCTCGCGTGGCGACCGTGGTCATGGCATCTCCCTCCACCTCGTGGGGGCCGACCCCCTCGGCCACCCTCATCTTCACCCCACCCCCGGGCCGGTGTCCGCGCATCGAGAAGGACGCAGCGAGAAGCACACGGAGGGCGTCGGCGCGGTCGGGGTGAGGATCCACCACGTCGACCGGGGCGCACGGGCACGGATCCATGACAACGCCCCTGGCGACCCCCACATTCCCCCGGGCCCGACGCAGGAGCACGCGTCGGCACCGTGCCGACGACTGGTCGCGGCAGGACGGATCGGACCGAGGCCGATCCAGACCGCACCCACCGCAGCGGCGCGGCCGGGACGACGCGGGAACGTGCCGGGCCGACGCGAGGCGGGGCATCGGGGACGCGACAGTGCTCGGGGGCCGGAGGCGTCGTGCGGTGCGGCAGCGGCCACCCGGCGGGCCCTGCGCGGGCTCGCCCACTCTCAGACGAGGAAGCGGTAGAAGGGGCTGTCGGCGGGGATGCGTTCGATCGTCATCGGGCTCGCGTCCATCCGCTGGAGGAGTCCGTCGAGGTCCTCGCGGTGGGCGAGTTCGATGCCGACGAGTGCGGGCCCGGCCTCGCGGTTGCTCCGCTTGACGTACTCGAAGAGGGCGATGTCGTCGTCGGGACCGAGGACGTCCTCGACGAACCGCCGAAGCGCGCCCGGTTCCTGGGGGAACGTCACGAGGAAGTAGTGCTTGCGACCGAGGTCGACGAGGGAGCGTTCGACGATCTCCGCATACCGAGAGACGTCGTTGTTGCCACCGGAGAGGAGCACGACGACGTCCTGCCCCGGCTCGACCTCCAGCTGCGAGAGCAGCGCGGCCGAGGCGAGGGCCCCCGCAGGTTCGGCGATGATGCCGTCGACCTGGTAGAGGTCGAGCATCTCGGTGCAGATGCGCCCCTCGTCGACGGTGACGAGGTCGACGTCGTGGCGGTCGACGATCGCGTGCGTGAGGTCGCCCGCACGGCGCACGGCAGCGCCATCGACGAACGTCTCGATGTGGTCGAGCGTCACGGGCTCGCCCGCCTCGATCGCGGCGGCGAGGCACGGGGCACCGGTGGGCTCGGCGCCGACGACGCGGGTGCGGGGGTGGCGGGCGGCGAGCCACGTCGTGCACCCGGCGAGCATGCCCGCGCCACCGACGGGGACGACGAGCACGTCGGGGGCATGCCCGAGCTGTTCGACGATTTCGATGGCCGTCGTGCCCTGCCCGGCGATCGTGTCGGCGTGGTCGAAGGCGGGCACCATGACCGCGCCGGTGTGCTCGCAGTCGGCGCGGGCGGCGGCCGCGGCGTCGTCGTAGGTCTCGCCGTCGACGACGAGGTCGACGTGCCCGGCGCCGAGGGCCGTGATGCGGTCACGCTTCTGACGTGGGGTCGTGCTCGGCACGTAGACCCGTCCGTGGAGGCCGAGCTGGGCGCACGCGAACGCGAACCCCTGCGCGTGGTTGCCGGCGCTCGCGGTGACGACGCCCTTCGCGCGTTCCTCGGCGTCGAGCTGCGCAATGAGGTTGTACGCCCCGCGGACCTTGTAGGAGCGGACCGGCTGGAGGTCCTCGCGCTTCACCCACACGTTCGCCCCCGTCGCCGCCGACAGCCGCACGCTGGGAATGAGCGGCGTCTCCCGGATGACGGACCGCAGTCTCACGAAAGCGGCTTCGACGTCCAGGGCGGTGGGGAGGGGGTCCGTGCGAGTCACCCCCCCATCGTGCCCCTCCTGCCCGAAGGGTGGGACGCAGGGTTCGGATGACGGACACACCCACCCTCCTGACAGGGCGTCGCGGCCACTCCGAACCCCGGGTGGGCGGGGACCGCATGCTCGCCCTCGCGGTCGCTCGACACCCGCGGCAAGGGTGCCCCTGACAATGGCCCTGCGTCGCCGTCACACGTCGACGCCCGCTCGCTCGTATCCCCGCCCCGACCCCGACCCACCTGTCGTGCGGCATAATCGTCGGGAGCCCTCACGCGCCGCCACCGCGCCGCCACAGGGGTCGGGGCCTCTAGCTCAGTTGGCAGAGCATCGGACTTTTAATCCGCCGGTCGTCGGTTCGAGCCCGACGGGGCCCACCGTTGAGGGGCGGCGATTCCGCGGTCCACCTGCGGGAACGCCCTGTGATGTGCTGCCAGGTCGCCTCGTCGAAGCCAGACCCATGTACGACGTACGCGACGGCCTCGAGCGCCTACTCATCGCCGTCGGCGGCGTGCACTGCCGGAACGCCCGTCGTCGGCTCCCCCCGGAGCGAGACACAGCGTGACGTGGGATTTCC
>NZ_BAFE01000003.1 GCF_000247995.1 Mobilicoccus pelagius NBRC 104925 | reverse complement strand
GGAGCCCCCCGACCTCAGGTCAGGGGGGCTCTCTTGCGTCCACACTCATTCGTTCTCGCCTAGGCTGGCCGAGAACCTAACCGTCCGCCCACCCGGCCCCTGGCCAACGAGGAGCGCATCCGTGACCGGTACCATTGACCTGATGAATCTCCAGGACGGCGACGTCCTCACCACCCTCACCGAGGGGGTGCTGACGATGACGATGAACCGGCCCGCCTCCCTCAACGCCGTCTCCGCGGACATGCTCACCACCATGGAGGCCGTCGTCCGTGAGGCCGGCTCCCAGCCGGACATCCGCGTCGTCGTCCTGCGCGGCGCCGGCAAGGGGTTCTGCTCCGGTGCCGACCTCGACCCCGACGCTCCGCCGTCGTCCGGAACGCTCGACGCCGGTGCCGCCCTGGTCGCGGCAATGCGCCGTTTCCCGCGCCCCATCGTCAGCGTCGTCCACGGTCCGTGCGCCGGCATCGGTGTCTCCATCGCCCTCGCGGCCGACCTCGTGCTCGCCTCCGAGAAGGCGTTCTTCCTCCTCGCGTTCGCCAACATCGGTCTCATGCCCGACGGGGGAGCGACCGCTCTCGTCGCCGCCTCCATCGGGCGGGCTCGGGCGATGCGGATGGCGCTCCTCGGTGAGCGTGTCCCGGCAGCACAGGCGATGGACTGGGGCCTCGTCACGCACCTCTGCGAGGCGGAGTGCCTCGAGGCTGACGTCGACGCCCTCGTCGCCAAGCTCGGCTCCGGCCCCACACTCGCCTACGGGGAGACGAAGGTGGCGATCAACGGGGTCACCCTCGGTGGCCTCGACACGGCTCTCGGTCGTGAACGGTACGGACAGACGACCCTTATGACGACCGACGACTTCACCGAGGGCGTCACCGCCTTCCGTGAGCGCCGGGACGCCCACTTCACCGGGCGCTGACAGCCGCCACGGCGCTGCATCGGCTTCTGACACGACGAAACGCTCCTCCCCGTCCTGGGAAGGAGCGTTTCGTCGTCTGCAGGAAGGTGAGGCGGGCGGTGTCAGCGGTCCTGCCGCAGGTGGTGCCACGGCACGTCGATCTCGGAGAGGAGTTCTCTCACGAGGGGGAGGCTCACGCCGACGACGTTGTGGTGATCGCCCTCGATGCCCGTGACGTACGGGCCACCGATGCCGTCGATCGTGAACGCGCCTGCGGCCTTGAGCGGCTCTCCCGTGGCGACGTACGCCTCGATCTCCTCGTCGGAGAGGTCGGCGAAGTGCACCGTCGTCGAGCAGACGGCACCCAGCGTCGCACCCGTGCCTTCGTCGCGGAGGTCGATGACCCAGTGCCCCGTGTGCAGCACACCGGAGCGTCCGCGCATCCCCTGCCAGCGAGAGGCGGCGTGGGCGGCGTCGACCGGCTTGCCGTACGTCCGGCCGTCGAACTCGAGCACGGAGTCGCACCCGAGGACGAGGCCGTCCCACTCCTCCTCCTCCAGTCGCGCGGCGACGTCCTCACACTTCGCGCGGGCGAGGAGGAGAGCGATGTCGTCGGAGCCGAGCTCACCGAGGCGCTCGGTGGCGTCGGCGACGGCGGCGTCCTCGTCCACGCCGGAGACGACGACGTGCGGTTCCACGCCGGCGTGCCGGAAGGTCGTGAGGCGGGCGGGGGAGGCGGAGGCGAGGCAGAAGGGAACGGTCGTCACGCGCCCACCCTACTGATCGCCGTCACCCGCTCGTCGCGTCAGTCGCCTGCGACGAGCGCGCGTCGGAGGGTGTCGAGGCCGACGGACCCGAGGTCGAGGGCGCGGCGGTGGAAGTCCGTGAGCGAGAAGTCCGCCCCTTGTGCGCGAGCGACCTCGTCGCGCAGCTGCAGCCACATCCGCTCGCCGATCTTGTACGAGGGAGCCTGGCCCGGCCACCCGAGGTAGCGCGCCAGCTCGAAGCGGAGCATCGAATCCTCGAGGCTCACGTGGGAGCGCAGGTACGTCCACGCCTTGTCCGCGTCCCAGATGCCGCCACCCACCTCCTCTGGGGCCTCGAGCTCGCAGTGCACGCCGAGGTCGACGACGACCCGTGCAGCGCGGAGCATCTGCGCGTCGAGCATCCCGAGGCGGTCGGCGTCGTCGGAGAGGTAGCCCAGTTCGTCCATGAGGCGCTCCGCGTAGAGGGCCCACCCTTCGCCGTGTCCGGACACCCAGCACACGAGGCGGCGCCAACGGTTGAGGAGGTCGGCCCGCGCGGCGGTCTGCCCGATCTGAAGGTGATGGCCGGGCACGCCCTCGTGGTACACGGTCGTGAGCTCGCGCCATGTGCCGAACGTCGTCACGCCCTTGGGGACGGACCACCACATGCGGCCGGGACGGGTGAAGTCCTCGCTCGGGCCCGTGTAGTAGATGCCACCCGTCGTCGACGGGGCGATGCAGCACTCGATGCGTCGCACCGGTTCGGGGATGTCGAAGTGCGTGTCCGCGAGGGCGGAGATGGCGTCGTCGGCCTTCTCCTGCATCCACCGCTTGAGGGCGTCGGTGCCCTCGACGAGATACCGCGGGTCGGTGTCGAGCGCGGCGTACACCTCGGTCATCGACGCGCCCGGGCGGATCCGCTCGGCGAGGGTGCTCATCTCCTCGCCGATGCGCTCGACCTCGGCGAGGCCCCAGGCGTACGTCTCGTCGATGTCGATGTCGGTGCCGAGGAACTCCCGTGAGTACAGCGGGTACAGGTCCCGACCGCAGGCGTCGCGGGTCCGTGCGCGGGGCAGGAGGTCGGTGACGAGACGCTCGCGGGCCTCGGTGTATCCGCGTGTCGCCTCGTCGGCGGCCTGCGCCACGGCGCGGGCGGTCTCGGGGGAGGTGGCGTCGGCGGCCTCGCGCACGAGCCGCGTGAACGAGCCGGCCGGTGAGACGAGGTCCTCGATCTGCTCGACGCAGCCCTCGATCTGGCGGCGGGCCGCGACGAGGCCGTGATCGGCGGCGTCGAGGAGGGAAGCGTGCCACTGCTCGAGTGCCGTGGGGACGGCGGCGAGGTAGTCGGCCATCGCGAGCCAGTCGGCCTCCGTGGCCGTGGGCATGAGGTCGAGCGTGTCCCGGATCGTCTGGACGGGCGACGCGATGACGTCGAGCGAGACGGCGTCGAGGCGGGCGTCGTGCTTGGCCTCCTCGGTGGTGAGGCGTTCGCGCAGCGCGTCGACCGTCACCGCGTCGACGTCGTCAACCGGGGTGAGCCGGTCCAGGGATGCGAGCGTGGAACGCCGCAGCTCGGACAGGGCGGCAAGGCCCTCGGGGGAGAAGTCGTCGATCGGTGGTCCGTCGACGGGGACGCCCATGCCGATCGCGGTGAGCGGGCTCAGACGCAGGTAGTCGGCGGTGTAGGACTCGGAGAGACGGTCGATATCGGTGAAGTTGCGGGTCACCACTCGACCGTACGGCCGGCCGCCCCCGGTCGCACCCGAACCGTCGATTCGGGCATCCCCGTCCTGCCGCCGAAATCGGGTGACGTCATCCCTGCGGGTGGAGCGGGAGAGGGATACGGCGAGGCCGCCGCACCCGGGTGGGAGCGGCGGCCTCGTGACCGTTCGGGTGCGCCGGATCAGAAGGCGCGACCCCAGCCCGTGCCGGGGAGGCCGTGGCCGAGCCGACGTGAGGGCCGCGACCAGCCGCGGCGGACGTTGCGGTCGGTCGAGCCTCTGTCACCACTCATGGCCGCGAGGAGCACGGTGACCACCGCGGTCTCCTCGCGGGTGGGGTTGCCGCGCGTCACCGTGATGACCGGGGCGGTGACCTGGGCGGCCTCCGTGGTCTCGACGGCGCTGTCGGCCGGTGCGTCACTCATCGTGGCTCCTGTCGTCCTCGCTGTGGGTGATCCGCAGTGCGTCGTCCCGGCCGGTCGTGGCGCCCGCTCCCGACGGGGGACGCCACGGCCGGCGGGTGCCGATCACAACGGGATGTTGCCGTGCTTCTTGTCGGGCATCTTCTGGTGCTTGGTGCGCAGGGTGCGCAGCGCACGGATGACCTGCATGCGGGTCTCCGACGGCGGGATGACCGCATCGATGTAGCCACGCTCGGCCGCGACGTACGGGTTCGCGAGGGTCGTCTCGTACTCCTCGATGAACTTGGCGCGGGCCGCGTCGACGTCGCCACCTTCGTCGATGACCTTCTGGATCTGCTTGCGGTACAGGATGTTGACCGCGCCCTGCGCGCCCATGACGGCGATCTGGGCGGTGGGCCAGGCGAGGTTGACGTCGGCGCCGAGGTGCTTGGAGCCCATGACGTCGTACGCACCGCCGTACGCCTTGCGTGTGATGACGGTGACGAGCGGCACCGTGGCCTCGGCGTAGGCGTAGATGAGCTTGGCGCCGCGGCGGATGATGCCGTTCCACTCCTGGTCGGTGCCGGGGAGGAAGCCGGGCACGTCGACGAGGGTGAGCACCGGGATGTGGAACGCGTCGCAGGTGCGCACGAACCGGGCGGCCTTCTCGGAGGCGTCGATGTCGAGCGTGCCGGCGAACTGCATCGGCTGGTTGGCGACGACGCCGATGCTGCGGCCCTCGACCCGGCCGAATCCGCAGATGATGTTCGGCGCGAAGAGCGCCTGGACCTCGGTGAACGCGCCGTCGTCGACGATCGTCTCGATGATCGTGTGCATGTCGTACGGCGTGTTCGGGCTGTCGGGGATGAACGTGTCGAGGGACTCGTCCTCGGCCGTCATCTCGGGCAGCTCCTCGAACTCGAAGACCGCCGACTCCTCGAGGTTGTTCTGCGGGAGGTAGGAGAGGAGCTCGCGCACGTACTCGATCGCGTCGTCCTCGTCTTCGCCCATGTAGTGGGCGACACCGGACTTCGTGTTGTGGCTGCGGGCACCACCGAGGTCCTCGAAGGCGACCTCTTCACCGGTGACGGTCTTGATGACGTCGGGGCCGGTGATGAACATGTGCGAGGTCTGGTCGACCATGACGATGAAGTCGGTGATGGCCGGGGAATACACGGCACCACCGGCGCAGGGGCCCATGATGAGGGAGATCTGCGGGATGACGCCGGAGGCCATGACGTTCCGGCGGAAGATCTCGCCGTAGAGGCCGAGGGCGGCCACACCCTCCTGGATGCGGGCGCCACCGGAGTCGTTGATGCCGACGACGGGGCAGCCGATCTTGAGGGCGAGGTCCATGACCTTGACGATCTTCTCGCCGAAGACCTCGCCGAGGGAGCCACCGAAGACGGTGAAGTCCTGGGCGAACACGCAGATCGGTCGCCCTTCGACCGTGCCGTACCCGGTGACGACGCCGTCGCCGTAGGGGCGGTTCTTCTCCTGGCCGAAGTTCGTGGAACGGTGACGGGCGAATCCGTCGAGTTCGACGAAGCTGCCCGGGTCGAGCAACTGCTCGATGCGCTCGCGGGCCGTCTTCTTGCCCTTCGCATGCTGCTTCTCCACGGCCCGGGCGGAGCCGGCGTGCACCGCGTCGTCGTTGCGCCTGCGGTAGTCGGCGAGACGACCCGCAGTGGTCTGCATGTCGGGCTGATCGGCGGCCGGACCTGCGTCGGTCGCGGTGCTCTCGGGGTTCACAGCGTCGCTCATGGCGGCAGCCTAGCCTTGTCGGCATGCCTGGAAGCCTTGAGCAATCTGTGCTCGTCGACACTCTCGCCCCTCCGACCGGCCCGTGGACGCGGGTGGACGTCGTCGCCCTCGTCGGGTCGACGAACGCCGTCTCGTTGGTGGAGCCGGTGCCGTGGCGTCTCGTCGTGGCGGAGGCGCAGGAGGCGGGGCGCGGGCGGCACGCGCGGGTGTGGGTGTCGCCGCCGGGGACGTCGGTGGCGATGTCGCTCACGGTCCCGCTGCCGGAGCGGGTCGCCGACTGGGGATGGATCCCGCTCGTCACGGGACTCGCGGTGCGCGACGGGCTCGTGCGCCTCTCGCAAGAGGCGGGTGATCCGCTCGAGGTCGTGCTCAAGTGGCCGAACGACGTGCTCGTCCGGCCACGGTCGGCACGGGCCGGCGACGCGGACGACGTGTCGACGGGCGGGGAGGAGTTCCGCAAGGTGTGCGGGATCCTCTGCGAGGGCGGCGACGGGGTCGTCGTCGCGGGTGTCGGGGTCAACGTCACCGTGCCCGCAGAGGAGCTGCCGGTGCCGACGGCGACGTCGCTGCACCTCGCCGGGCTGTCCGTCTCCCGGGAGGACGTCGTCGTCGGGGTCGCCGAGGCGTTCGCGGACCGGTATTCGACCTTCCTCGCGGGGGCGGACGCCCTCGACGGACTCCGCCGCGACTACCGAGAGGCGTGCTCGACCCTCGGCGCCGAGGTGCGGATCCACCTGCCCGGGGCGCCCGGCACGCCGCGCGACGTGCGGGGTCGGGCCGTCGACCTCGACCTGGCGGGATGCCTCGTCCTCGACGTCGACGGGGTCCGCCGCACGTTCGCGGCAGGTGACGTGGTTCACGTCCGGCCCGCCGAGCGGGCATGATCGGACCATGAGCGACGAACAGGGCGACCCCGGCGGGCAGGACGCCACGGATCACCTGCTCGGCCGACCCCGCACCCTCGGTCGGCGCCAAGTGAGCGCCGCCGCCGGGGTCCCGCTCCTCGAGGCGCGCCGGTTCTGGCACGCGCTCGGGTTTCCCGGTGTCGGTGACGACGCGACGTCGTTCACCGACGCCGACGTCGAGGCCCTCCGTCACATGGTGGGTCTCGTGCGCAGCGGCCGGATGCACGAGCCGCTGGCCCTCTCGATGACCCGGGCCATCGCCCGCACCACCGACCGGCTCGCGGCGTGGCAGTCGAGCCTCCTCCTCGACGCCGTGCTCAACGCTCGCGGCGCGCCCGACGTGCCCGTCCACGACATCGAGGCGATGCTCGAATCCCCGTCGGGCTCAGGGCTCGCCGGGCGCAGCTCCGACGACGTCCAGGCCTCGCACGTCGCGGGCACGTGGCTCATGGATCTCGTCGACGAACTCGAACCCCTCATGGTCTACGCATGGCGGCGGCACCTCTCCGCCGCGCTCAACCGCCTCTTCTCCGAGGGCCAGAGCGAGGACGACGGCAAGCACGTCACCGTGGGGTTCGCCGACATGGTCGGGTTCACGACGCTCGTCACCCGCCTCTCGGACCAGCAGCTCGGCCGTCTCGTGGGGCACTTCGAGGCGCTCGCGTCCGACGTCGTCACGGCCCACGGGGGGCGCATCGTCAAGACGATCGGCGACGAGGTCTTCTTCGTCGTCGACCGCGTCGACGCCGGGGTCGACATCGCGACCGACCTCCTCGAGGCGCTTCGTGAGGACCCCGCGATGCCACGCATGCGCGTCGGTCTCGCCTCGGGGGAGGTCCTCTCCCACCTCGGCGACGTGTTCGGCACACCCGTCAACCGCGCGAGCCGGATCACCGAGGTCGCCCAGCCCGACACGATCGTCGTCGACGAGGCGATCGCCACCGAGCTCGGGGAACGGTCGGCGTACACCCTGCGCGAACTCGAACCGCGGCCGTTGCGTGGCCTCGGCGTGACGAGGACGTGGCTCCTCGAGCGGGGTCCCGGTGAACAGCCCGCGACGCGGCGCCGCGTCGTGCACCGTCCACCCATGGCCGACTACCTCGCCGGCGCGAGCATCGGCACGGACGCCGACGCGTCGGCGTCCGACTCCGATGCGTGCGAGGAGATCTCGACGACGGACTCGGCGACGCCGCCCCCGCACGGCATCGACCGGCCCGTGCCGCGCATGCCGGTCGACCTCACCGAGCCCGGCGCGACACACGCCCCCGCCCCCTCCCGCCCCACCCCGGTCGACGACGACACGAAGGAGAACGACGAGCGATGAGCGACAGATTGATCCGCATCGAACGCCACGGCGACGAGGGGACGGTGGCCGAGCTCGTGCTCGACCGTCCCTCGGCGATGAACGCGGTCTCCACCGACATGGCGCGCGCGCTCGCCGACGCCTGCGCGCAGTTTGCCGCCGACACCGGCGTGCGGGCCGTCGTCGTCACGAGCTCCCACGAGAAGGCGTTCTGCGTCGGGGCCGACCTCAAGGAGCGCAACTCCTTCAGCGACGCCGACCTCGTGCGGCAGCGCCCGATCGCCCGCGCCGCCTACACCGGTGTGCTCGAGATGCCCGTGCCCACCATCGCCGCGGTCGACGGGTTCGCGCTCGGCGGCGGCTGCGAGATCGCGCTCTCGTGCGACATCGTCGTCGCCGGTGAGAAGGCGACCCTCGGGCTGCCCGAGGTCTCCGTCGGCGTCATCCCCGGCGGCGGCGGGACGCAGCTCGTCACGCGGCGCCTCGGGTGGTCGAAGGCCGCACGCATGATCTTCACGTGTCGCCGGTTCACCGGCGTCGAGGCGGGGGAGTACGGCCTCGTCGACGAGGTCGTCGCCGCCGGAACGGCCCGCGAGGCCGCGCTCGAGATGGCGGCGGTCGTCGCGAAGAACTCCCCCGTCGGGCTCCGCAACGCGAAGAAGGCGATGCGTCTCGGCTCCGACGTCGACCTCCGTGCGGGCCTCGAGATCGAGGACGCGTGCTGGCGGGCGACCGCCTTCTCCGGCGACCGTGCCGAGGGCGTCGCCGCGTTCAACGAGAAGCGCGCCCCGAGGTGGCCCGGCGTCTGATCCACGCCTGTTCGACCCTCGATCGTGGTCCCGCCCTCCTCGTCCGGAGGGTGGGGGCCGCGGCGGTTCGCGGTCACCGCGGCGTGCCCTCGCGGCGCCCCTGTCGCCCGGGATGTTGCGCAAGCGTTCCGACACGACACGAATTCATTTGAGACTGAGGGGTGGTCAGTCGTCCGACCGATAGCATGCGCTCATGGTTCGCGTTTTGTTGGCCGAGGACGACACCGCCATCAGTGACCCCCTGGCGCGTGCCCTGCGACGGGAGGGTTACGACGTCACGGTCTGCGACGACGGGCTCGCCGCCCTCGAGGAGGCGAAGAGCACGCCGGATCTCGTCGTGCTCGACATCGGCCTGCCCGGTCTGGACGGCCTCGAGGTGTGCCGCCGCCTCCGTGCGGACGGGCGCACCGCGCCGATCCTCATGCTCACGGCGCGCGCCGACGAGGTCGATACCGTCGTCGGGCTCGACGCCGGCGCCGACGACTACGTCACCAAGCCGTTCCGCCTCGCGGAGCTCCTCGCCCGCGTCCGGGCCCTCCTGCGTCGCAGCGCCCCGGCCCCGCAGGCCGACGACGGCGGCGGCCTCCGCATCGACACCCAGGCCCGCCGCGTCTTCGTCGACGGCAACGAACTCCAGCTCACCGCCAAGGAGTTCGACCTCCTCCGCGTGCTCGTACGCGAACAGGGCAAGGTCGTCGGCCGCGAACAGCTCATGCGCGAGGTATGGGAGACCCAATGGTTCGGGTCGACGAAGACCCTCGACATGCACGTCTCGGTGCTGCGCCGCAAGCTCGGCGACGACGCCTCCCACCCCCGGTTCATCACGACGGTCCGCGGCGTCGGGTTCCGGTTCGAACGCCCCGGCGACGCGGCCTGAGTCGGCGGGCGGATCGTGGAGGGGGCACTGCTGCGGTCGACGCTGTTGACCGTCGCGTTCGCCGTCGCGATGCTCGGGATCCCCATGCTCTTCCTGGGGCTCCTCGTCCTCGGGCGCATGCCGCAGGGGAGCGATCAGCTCGTGCAGGTCACCCAGGCGGGGAACGGCACGGAACTGCTCGTCGCGTACGTCCTGTTCTTCGCGCTCGTCGCCGTCGTCGGCGCGGTGCTCATCGCGCGGCACCAGGCACGCCGGTTCAGTGTGCCGCTCGCCGAGCTCGCCGACCAGGCCGAGCGTCTCGGTGCGGGCGCCGCCCGGTACGACCCGGTGCCCTCCGGACTCCCCGAGATCGACCGTGTCGCCGCGGCGCTCGCGGGCACGGCCACGCAGTGGCAACGCATCCTCTCCACCGAGCGGCAGTTCGCCTCCGACGCGAGCCATCAGTTGCGCACCCCGCTCACGGCCGTCCTCATGCGTCTCGAGGAGATCTCCCTCACCGACGACATCGAGGTCGCCCGTGAGGAGGCCGGTGTCGCCATCGAGCAGGTCGAACGGCTCAACGTCACCGTCGACGAACTCCTCGCCCGCGCGCGTCACGGGTCGGCGGGGGCGCCCCGGCCGACGTCCGTCGACGCAGTCCTCGCCGCACTGCTGCGGGAGTGGGCGCCGCAGTTCGAACGGTGTTCGCGCAGCGTCAAGGTCGAGGGCGACCGGGGACTCATGGTCGTCGCGACGCCCATCGCGCTGTCGCAGGTGCTCGCCACGCTGCTCGAGAACGCCCTCGTCCACGGCAAGGGGATCGTCGACGTCGAGGTGCGCCGCGCCGGGCCGTCGGTCGTCCTCGAGGTGCGCAACTCCGGGTGGGTGCCGCGGGAGATCGCCGGGCGCGTCTTCGAGCGGTCGGTGAGCACGTCGAGCACCGGACTCGGGCTCGGGCTCGCCCGCGACCTCGCGGAGAAGTACGGCGGCCGACTCGACCTCGTCAGCGCTCACGACCCGGTGGTGTTCGCGCTCTTCATGTCCGCGGCCGACGTGTCCGCGCCCACGGCCCGTCAGGTCGTCGCCGACGCCGGCTGAGACCCGTGCGGCCGCTGCTGCGGCGGTGCGGGCTGTCGGTGGGGCCGACTATCGTGCACGTGGTGCCGGCGCAGTGTCACGGGCGCCCTCGACGCAGCGGCGTCCGAGCACATGGCGACGAAGGGACCGATCGTGGAGCAGATCGTGCGGCATCCGGGGGGATTCCCCGTCGTGGGGATCATCGGCGGCGGGCAGCTCGCCCGCATGTGTCAGCCCCCGGCGGTGGGCCTCTCGCTCACCCTCGCCGTGCTCGCCCAGGCCCCCGACGCGGCGGCGGCGCTCGTCGTCCCCGCCTCGCCCGTCGGCCCGTACGACGACGTCGACACGGTGCGCGAGTTCGCCCGGCAGTGCGACGTCGTCACGTTCGACCACGAACACGTGCCGCCGGAGGTCCTCGCCGCGCTCGAGGCCGACGGCGTCCCGCTGCACCCGCGCCCGTCCGCGCTGCGGTTCGCGCAGGACAAGCTCGCGATGCGCGAGCGTCTCGGCGACCTCGTCGACTGCCCGCGGTGGCGCCGCGTCGACTCCCTCGAGGAGCTCACGGAGCTCGGCACCGAGGTCGGGTTCCCCGTCGTCCTCAAGACCCCGCGCGGCGGGTACGACGGCAAGGGCGTGCGGGTCGTCGACTCCCCCGACGCCGTGCCCGACTGCGCCGACTGGTTCGAGCGTGCCGCCGGGGACGGGCTCCTCGCGGAGGAGGCCGTCGACTTCACCCGCGAGATCGCCGTCCTCGTCGCGCGCAGTCCCTCCGGTCAGGCCGCGGCGTGGCCCGTCGTCGAGACGGTCCAGACCGGCGGGATCTGCACCGAGGTCATCGCTCCCGCCCCGGATCTCGACGACACGCTCGCCTCCCGCGTCACCGAGGCCGCGTTGCGGATCGCCGGTGAGCTCGACGTCACCGGCGTCATGGCCGTGGAGCTGTTCCAGGTCGACCGCGACGGCGAACCCGGTTACGTCGTCAACGAACTCGCGATGCGGCCGCACAACTCGGGGCACTGGACCATCGACGGGTCGGTGACGAGCCAGTTCGAGCAGCACCTGCGGGCCGTGCTCGACCTGCCTCTGGGCGACACCCGCGCCCGCGCGCCGTGGACCGTCATGGGCAACGTCCTCGGCGGCGCCGAGCCGCGCCACGCCGAGCTCTACGGCACCTACCGCCACCTCCTCGCCCGCGACCCCGGCCTCAAGATGCACCTCTACGGCAAGGAGGTGCGTCCCGGCCGCAAGATCGGCCACGTCACCGTGTGCGGCGACGACCTCGCCGAACTGCGCGACCGGGCCGCGCACGCCGCGGGGTACCTCGAGGGCACGATCATCGAGTGAACCACCGGCCGCGTCCCACCGAGCGGGGCGCGGCCGACGATCCGCCGCGGGTCCCCGCCCGCGGGGTCGCCGGCGCGGATCCGAGGCACGGACCCGCCCCACGAAGGAGCGAGGACATGAGCGAAGCGACGCAGCCGCTGGTCGGCATCGTCATGGGAAGCGACAGCGACTGGCCGACGATGGAGGCCGCCGCCGACGCGCTCGACGAGTTGGGCATCCCGTACGAGGCCGACGTCGTCTCGGCGCACCGCATGCCGACCGAGATGATCGCCTACGGGCAGCGGGCCGCCGAGCGGGGGCTGCGCGTCGTCATCGCCGGCGCCGGTGGGGCCGCCCACCTGCCGGGCATGCTCGCCGCGGTCACGCCGCTGCCCGTCATCGGGGTGCCGGTGCCGCTGAAGTACCTCGACGGCATGGACTCGCTTCTCTCCATCGTGCAGATGCCCGCCGGTGTGCCCGTCGCCACCGTCTCCATCGGCAACGCCCGCAACGCGGGACTCCTCGCGGCGCGCATCATCGGCGCGGGCACCTCTGCGGAGGACCTCGCCGTGCGGGAGCGAATGGTGCAGTTCCAGGCCTCGCTCGAGGCCACCGCCAAGGCCAAGGGCGAGGCGCTGCGCCACCGCCGTGGCTGACGCGCCCCGCTGACCTCGCGAGTCCTTTACCCAAACTTGAGGATTCGCCGAGTCACATGTCGGTCTGCCCCTTCGATGGGGAAGGTGCAGGGCACCGGTACGTCGACGACGTGAGGTGGAGCCCGGCGGTGTGGAACGCGATCGTTTCTGTGGCAGGGGCCGATCGCCCGACGGAGCCGACGTCCTTTGGGGGGACGTCCACCTTGGCAGGGGTGTGAGGTGCTCCCCACACCGCCGGGCTCGTTCCCTGCGCCCATGCGTCTCGGTTCGCGTGTGCCGGGGGAGGCTGCGGACCGACCGAGGGGGTAGGCGCCGTCACAGGGGGCGTGTACCCAGGGGCGCGGCGCACCCGAATCGAGGACGGGTGCGCCGCGCCTTGCACCGGAGGACGGCCACGGTAGCCCCGGTGCGGCCGCCGGCGGTGTCTCACGTCGCCGGCGGTCGTCGCCGCGACCATATGGTGGGGCGGCCTGCCTGCCGGTCCCCGACCCGATCGGAGCGGAGTCACGTCGTCGCAGGCCACGGTGCCGCCGAGTGTCGTCCGACTCGCGTCCCCCATCGCCCGCCCACCGACGTGGACGATCGTTCGGGCCGTCACGGTTGGGTAACGCGACCGGTCCCGCTGCGCCGGAACGCCGTCGGCCGACCACCCGGGAAAGATGGTCGGCCGGGGTGAGCCCACGGGGGGAGGATCCACGCCTCGCGGGACGGGTTCGATCAGAGGAACCGCGTGAGGCCCGGGGCGTTCCAGCCCGCGCCGGTCCACACCGACGGGCTCTCCTTGACGATCATGGCGCGGTCGGTGATCGGCGTCCAGCGGCCGTGCTGCCAGCGGGCGACGATGCGGCGGCCGGAGAACGTCGCGTTCCGGCCGAAGGAGTCGCGGGAGTAGGCGACGCTCGTGAGCTGCTTGGTGCCCTTGACGGTGCGCAGCGTGTAGCCCTGCGCGAACGAGACGGCGCCGTCGGTCACCCAATCGCGGGCGCCCGACGGGTCCTTCTCGGCGACGAGGCGACCACCGCGCCACGTGTAGACGGCGTGGTAGAGCGTGTGGGCGCCGGCCTGGGTGAGGACGACGAGCTCGGAGCCGCGGGCCCCGTCGAGGGCCGTCGCGCCGTAGAACGGCGAGAGCCCCGAGGGGAGCCACGTCGTCGAGAACGTCGTCGAGGCGACGGCGCCCTTCGCCGTGACCACCCGCAGCGTGTGGGCGCGGCCCTTGTCGCGGCGGGTGAGGCTCGTCGTGTCGGCGCGGCCGTCACCGTCGACGTCGGCGCGCGACACGATCGTGCAGCCGGAGGTGACGCACGCCCGCGGGGTGCGGGCCGGTGCGGTCGTCGCAGCACTGGCCGGAGCGGCGCCGAGCGGCACGGCGACGGCGGCGGCCGCGACGGCGGCGATCTGGGCGGAACGGATGGAACGAGACATGAGTGCCCCCTGCACGTGGATGGATCCCCCTGCGCACACCCGGTCGGTGGCGCACTGAGAACTGTTCCACCACAAGCGTCCTCGGGCCAGGCTCGCCACGCCTTCTTGACCCGACCGTGCGTGCATCGCAAGCGGTTCGTGACCTGAGGGTCCTGCCGCGGCGCCGGTTCGTGCCGAACGGGCTGCCCGGTTGCGCCGCCGGGGTCGGGGCGCGCGGCAGGAGAGCCCCGAGAACGGCGAAGGGCGGGACCGGATCCCCTGATCCGGTCCCGCCCTGGGTGGCCATTCCCCGATGGCAACCCGCGAACAGATCCCCTGTGACTGCTCGCGTTTCGCGCCCCCCGCGGCGTGGCCGGGACTGGAACCCCCGCCCGGCCGTGCCGCTCTGATCTGTTCATCGTCGCGGGCCGGAGTTGTGTTACACCCGACTTGGACGTTCGTCGTGAACGATTCCCCTGGTTCGTACCTTCGCAGGTCAGCGGGTTGCACCCTCAGCGGAATGTGTCCTGGATCACATCAGCGACGCCAGGTGACGCCGTGCCACCCGGCGTGACGGAGGGCCGCGTCCTCCCAGAGAGGGCCGACGCGGCGCGTGGCCGACTTCACCCAGGCGCCGTGCTGCCACCGGTACGTGAGGCGGGTGCCGCGGAACGTCAGCCGCTCCCTGCCGGCGCCGAAGCGACCGTCGAGGTGGGTGGCCGTGAGCTGCCGGACGCCCTTGACCGTGCGGACGTCGTAGCCGGCGACGAGGGTGAAGTGGTCGGCGACCATCCAGCCGAGGTCGCCCGCGCTCGCGCCCGGTGCGGCGACCGGGACGAGACGGCCCGTGCGCCACGTGTAGAGGTGTGGCCACGGGAAGTCGCCGACGCCGCCGCTGCGGTCGACGGCGATCTCGACTCCGGGCGCGCCGTCGACGGCCGCGGTGCCGTCCCACACGTCCTCCGGCGTGAGCGAGCCGTCGCCGTAGTTCGGAACGAGGACGTCGCGGACGGCTCGGCGGCCGGTGGCCGTGCGCACGTCGATCCGGAACGTGTACTCGTCCGGCGTGACGCGGCGGCGGGTGAGTTCGACGGCGTCGCGGCGGCCGTCGCCGTCGACGTCCGCGCGGGTGGTCACCCGCGGCGGCGCGGGCGTGGCGGGCGTGGGCGTGGCAGACGTGACGGGCGCGGCGCTCGCGGTGGGTGCCGACGAGGCGAGCAGGGCGGCGGCGACGAGGCCGACGGTGATGCGACGCATGGTGGTTCCCCCTGGTGCTGAACGTGATCCCCCGAGGGTGACGCGTGGCGCGTCACCGGATCACGAGCGTAGGGGGACGCGCCGCGGCGTGAACCGCGGCGCGCCCGATGCGTCCGAACCGTGCTCGCAGCGTTGGGAATCCGTGACCTGCGAGGCAGGGGAGGGGTCAGTCGGAGCCGAAGAGGTCGCGCGTGTAGACCTTGTCGGCGACGTCGGCGAGGTCCTCGCTGCGCCGGTTGGCGATGATGACGTCGCTGCGGCGCTTGAACTCCTCGAGGTCCTCGACGACCTCGGAACGGTAGAACTCGTCCCCCTCGAGGGTGGGTTCGTACACGATGACGGGGATGCCCTTGGCCTTGATGCGCTTCATGATCCCCTGGATGGAGGAGGACCGGAAGTTGTCGCTGCCCGTCTTCATCGTGAGGCGGTAGACGCCGACGACCTCGGGGTTCTTGTCGATGATGTCGAAGGCGATGAAGTCCTTGCGCGTGGTGTTCGACTCGACGATCGCCTTGATGAGCGTCTGCGGCACCTGGTCGTAGTTCGCGAGGAGCTGCTTGGTGTCCTTGGGGAGACAGTAGCCGCCGTAGCCGAAGCTCGGGTTGTTGTAGTGGCTGCCGATGCGCGGGTCGAGGCCGACGCCCTCGATGATCTGGCGGGTGTCGAGGCCGTGGCGGCTCGCGTACGTGTCGAGCTCGTTGAAGTAGGCGACGCGCATCGCGAGGTAGGTGTTCGCGAACAGCTTGATCGCCTCGGCCTCGGTGGTGCCGGTGATGAGGACGGGCGTGTCCGCATCGAGGCTGCCGGCGCGCAGCAGCTCGGCGAACTCCTCGGCCTTCTCCCGCGTCGACGGGTCGGCGCCGACGACGATGCGGGACGGGTGGAGGTTGTCGTAGAGCGCGCGGCCCTCGCGGAGAAACTCGGGGGAGAAGAGGATCGTGAGGTCCGGGTGCTGCGCTCGCGCATCCGCCGTGTAGCCGACGGGGATCGTCGACTTGACGACGACCGTCGGTGCGGGAGAACACTTCTCGGCGAGGGAGAGGACGGAGTCGACGCTGCTCGTGTCGAAGAAGTTGAGCTCCTCGTCATAGTTCGTCGGCGTGGCGACGATGAGGAAATCCGCTCCGGTGTAGGCCGACTCGGCATCCGTCGTCGCGGTGAGGCGAAGCTCCCGGCTCGCGAGGTACTCCGAGATGTCGGGGTCGACGATGGGCGACTGCTTCGCGTCGATCATCCCGACCCGCTCGGCGTCGAGATCCACGGCCACCACGTCGTGATGTTGCGCGAGGATGACGGCATTGGCGAGTCCGACGTACCCGAGTCCTGCGACGGCGATCTTCATGCGGCCCAGCCTAAGTGGAGAGCAACACCCCGTGGCGTACACCTCGGTCGGCTGCCCTCCCCACGGCCCGGTCGTACGCCGACGCGGGCTCCCACGGACGCCCGCCGTCACCCCCCTCCCGGACGTCGAACGGCCCGGCCGACATGCCGTCGACCGGGCCGTTCACCGCGCCCGCCGTGGAGCGGGTGAGGAGGATCAGAAGACCTTGTAGGCCGCCTTCGAGATCGTGAACCCGTGACGCGTCGTCGAGTTCGTGCACGTCACGCCCTTCGTCGTCGACGTGCAGGCGATCTGCGTGCTCTTGACCGTCCAGTCGTAGGGCAGCACCGCCTGCTGCTCGCCGTACACGTTGAGGGGCTTGAGGCCCGTCTTGAGGAACCAGTTCTGCCGAGGCGAGGCCGTACCGAACGCCGTGTCGCCGGCGCAGACGAAGGACGCCGTGCGTCGCAGGCCGAGGGCCGACCCGTAGTCGAGATCGCACCACCCGGGGTTGCGGGGCGCGCGGTACGTGCGGTCGAGAATGTCGCATCGCACGTCGCTCGGTCCCGCCACGCAGGTGATGTTGCTGCTCGGGGTGACGAACGCGAACCCGGTGGGGGAGCTGACGGCACGGCCCTTGCTCGTCGTCTTCGCGGGCGTCTTCTTGGCCGGCGTCTTCTTCGAGGGGGTCTTCTTGGTGGGCGTGGAGCTGCTGCCGCCCTTCTCGCAGGCGATGCCGTCGCGGTCGCGGTCGAGGGACTTGCTCAGGGAGTTGTAGAGCCTCGTGTCGACCTTGAAGTTGCGGACGGGGTGCGCCTTGTGTCCGCCGTTGGCCTTGTCGACGGCCCCCTTCTTGCCGACGCCGTGCGGGTAGACGCGGTTGAGCTGTGCGCAGTTGCGGTAGGCCGCGGTGGGTGCGGCCTCGGCAGCCGGGGCGGTGGCGGCGACGAGGGGGGCGGCCGCTGCGGCCGCTGCGACGAGAAGGGGGAGAGCACGAGACATGGCGTTCCTCGAAGAGTGCTGGGGCGCAACAGGACCGGCGGCGCACGGTGCCCCGGGTGACGGGGTCACTCCCCTTATCGAGCAGGTCGTGCGTCCGTTACAGGTGCTTCGACATATCCGTGCCTCCAGGTCCCGCCCGGAACGTGGCAGAGGAGCCGTTCGGTGCCCGGTGACGGGTCGTGAGCAGCGGTGATGTGCCCCAGGGGCGCGACGCGTCGGTGATCGGGTTTCTCCCGTCCGTGAGACGCGAACGCGCAGCGTCAGCGCAGCGAGGTGACGACGGCGTTCGTGAGGCCCTGGGCGACCCTGTGGCGGAACGTGGCTCGGGAGAGGAGTGCGGCGTCGGCGGGGTGGCGCATGTTGCCCATCTCGAGCATGACGGCGGGCGGGCGGGAGAGGTTGAGTCCGGCGATGTCGCTGCGCACGTCGATGCCGCGGCGGTCGCCGAGATAGGTGGAGCGCGGCATCCCGGCGCGACGCATCCCGGTCGCGACGTGGGTGGCGAGGGCGTTCGACTGGGAGACGGCCTCGGGGCCGCCCTTCATGCGGGCCGCGGTGATGACGTGGAAGCCGCGGGCGCGGCGGGACGTGTTGCCGTCGGCGTGGAGCGAGACGACGAGGTCGGCGCCGGCGCGGTTGCCGATCGCGGCGCGTTCGTCGACGCAGGGGCCGACGCCGCGGTCGTTCGGGCGGGTGAGGACGACGGTCGCGCCCTTCGCGCGGAGCTGTGCGGCGAGGTCGGTGGCGACGGCCCACACGAGGGCGTGTTCGCTCTGCCGGGCGTTGGCGGTGCCGGAGGTGTTGCACGCCTTGCGGCGCCCGTTGCCCGCCGGCACGAGACGGGTGTTGATGCGTCGCGAGTACACGCCGTTGTGGCCGGGGTCGACGACGACGATCCGCCCCGAGAGGGCGCCGGACTTCGTGGGGCGCAGGCGAACCCCGCCCCGACTCGGCGTCGCGTACGCCGGCACGGGCCGACGCGCCGCGGTGAGGGCGGCACCGGCGGGGGCCGTCGTCGGCGCCGCGCTCGCCGTCGGGGTGGCCGCACCACCGACGCCGGCGGCCGTCATGACGAGAGCAGCGGCGGACAGGGCGAACACGGGACGTCGGGTCATGCGCCCATCATCCACGCGCCGAGCCGATCCCCGGCCATCCGTACGCATCCGACGCCGCACATGGGCCGCATCGCGGCCCGCCCGCCCACCGACACTCGGCATCACCGTCGCGGCGTCGCACGGACGAACGTCTTGGGTCCGCACGGAGGCGGCCGATGAGGTCGACGATCGAGGTGTGTCGGCGGCGGACGCCGCGATGCGGTGCCCTGTCCGACGGCGCCCGCGGCACGCCGCCCCGATGTCGGGGCCTCGTCCGATCGGGTGGAGCTCGATACGGCGGACGACGCCGGGGAAGAGGTGGCGCGATGAACGGCAGATGCCCTCGATGCGGTCACGACGTGGACGGCGGGGCCGTCTTCTGCGGGAACTGCGGCGCCGGTGTCGACCCCCGCGGCGGGTCGTCGTCCTATCCCACCGTCACAGCGGGGGCGCGCCCCGCTCTCGCCTCGGCGACACCTGCCTCGTCACCGGGGTGGTCGGGTTCGCCGGGCGTGAGCGGCCCTCCCGCCGCACCCGTGTCTCCGTCCGCGCCCATGCCCCCATCCGCGCACATCCCCCCGGGGTATCCCGAGCGCACGTCGACGACTCCCCGTTCCTCGGCCCTCGTCGCCGCCGTCGTGGCCGCAGCCCTCATCGGGGCGGGCGGCACGTGGTGGGTGCTCGGGAGGGACTCCTCGACCACGGAGCCGGTCGCCGCGGCATCCCCGACCACCGCCGCACCGGCGGCGGCGCCGGCTGCGGCCCCGTCCGGGCAGGGGACCGGGGCGACGGCGTCCTCGGTTGCACCCCAGGCGGCAGCACCCGCGGCAGCAGCACCTCCCGCCGCCGCACCCCGACCCACGGCCGCTCCCCAGGGCGCGGCCCCGCAGGCGGCTCCTGCACCGACCGCGCAGCCGACCGTCCCCGCGGCGGCACCGCCCGTCGAGGACGACGTCGACGCTCCCGGCGGGGCGTCGGTGCCGTCCGGGACGTGGATCCTCGTCCTCGAGTCCTACCCCAAGGGTCGCTACAGCGCCGACGACGCACGGGCGAAGGAACGTGGGGTGCCCGGGCCCACGACGGTCGTCGACAGCTCCCTCACACCCGGCCTGCGACCCGGGTACTGGGCCGTCGTGAGCGACGAGTGGTTCTCGACCAAGCCTGAGGCCAACCGCGCCTGCGGTGTGTTCGGTCGTTCGGCGTCGGGCGCCTGCTACGCCCGACTCGTGGGGTGACCGATGACGGCCCCCACACGTCGACACGTCCTCGCCTGGGGCGCCCTCGGCGCCGCGACGCTCGCCGGTCTGTCCTCTGCCGGCTCCGCGCGGGCCGCGGACGCTCGACACCCCATCCGTCCCCGTGAGGCGTGGGCCGCAGGTCTTCCGCACCCCGGCCCGCTCCCCGTCGAGGACGACGTGAAGTTCCTCCTCGTCCATCACACCGAGACCCCGAACGGCGACTCCCCGGAGGGTGTCGTGCGTCGGCTGCGGTCGATCCACGCCTTCCACACGGGTGAGAAGGGGTGGAAGGACGTCGCCTACAACTTCTTCGTCGACGCGTACGGACGCATCTGGGAGGGCCGCGCGGGCAGCCTCGAGGAGCCCGTGCGAGGCGATGCGACGGGCGGCAGCCAGGGGCACGCGATCCTCTGCTGCTTCGTCGGCGACCACACCCGGGTCCCTCCCACCGAGGCCGCGCAGGCCGCGATGGGCTCCCTCCTCGGACGGCTCGCGGTGCAGTACGGCGTCGATCTCGCCGCGCCGAGCGTGACGTTCGTGAGTCGTGGATCGAACCGGTGGCCCGCGGGCAGCACCGTGCAGACGGCGCCCCTCTCGGGGCATCGCGACGTCTCCCGCACGGAGTGCCCCGGCGACGCGGCCAACACGCTCGTCCACGGCTCGCTGCTCACCCGCGCGCAGGACGCGGCACGTCTCGTGAGGCGTGGGTCCTCGGAGCCGTCGAGCCGTACCTCCGACGCCACGGCCCCGTCGCCGGTCGCCACCACGGCCGCCACGGCCGCCACGGCCGCCACGGCCACCACGGCCCCCGCGGTGGCGACCGCGGCGCCGAGCGGCACGGGCACCTCGTCGGTGTCCCCGTCGTCTGCGCCCTCGGCGACGGTCACGACCCCGGCTGCTCCGTCCGGTTCACCGCCGGCCCTCGCGCCCACTCCGTCCCCGTCCGCGGTCTCCTCCGGGGCGATCGTCGAGGACGGGACGACGCGGGGGATGTGGGCCGCCGCCGGCGGTGTTGCCGCGGCGACCGCCACGGCGCTTGCGATCCGGGGACGCGCCCGCACATCGCCGGGCCCCGAGTCGGGCGACGAGAGCACGGACCGTGCCACCGTGGAGCGTTGAGACGAGATGCCCGGTGCCGACTGGAACAGGGTGAACGGACGAACCGTAGGAGGCACGATGGACCGGCGATCGGGGCAGGCACTCGTCCTCGTGGCGGCCGCAGCGATGGCGTTGACCGCCTGCGGTGATCCGCCAGGCGGACGTGAGGCGGGTCAGGCGGTCACCCCGTCCGCCGAGTCGTGGACCGAGACGGTGACGCCGTCGCCCCCCGACGACACCACCGCCCCGTCGTCGTCCACGCCGTCGAAGGCCCCGGCCTCGGACACGGCCACGGCGATGCCGACGTACCGGGTGAGCGACACGGCGACGCCCACGTCCGCCCCGAGCGCGACACCGTCGGCGTCGTCCCGCACGTCCCGGGCCGCGTTCGAGCGTCCGAGTCGTGGCGGGGTCGAGCTGCCCCCGACCGGCACGGGGCCGCTGCAAGGGCGACGCGTCGTCGTCGACCCGGGGCACAACGGCGTCTACGACGCGAGGATCAACGAACGACAGGTGCCCGCAGGTGGGGGACGTCGCAAGGCCTGCAACACCTCGGGCACGGCGAACTCCGCGATGAGCGAGCACGAACTCACGTGGGACGTCGCCTCCGCCCTCGCCGCCGACCTGCAGAGCCGCGGCGCGACGGTATGGCTCACCCGCCCAGACGACCGCGGCGTGGGCCCGTGCGTCGACGAACGCGCCGGCATCGGCAACCGCGTCGGTGCCGACCTCGTCGTCTCGATCCACGCCGACGGCAACACGTCGGCGTCGGCCCGGGGGTTCCACATCATCACGTCGGCCACGATGAAAGGCGGCCCGGAGGCGGAGTCCCGGTCGCAGGACCTGGCTCGCCTCGTCCGAGACGAGATGGCGACGACGGGCATGCCCATCTCGACGTACCTCGGACGCCGGGGGATCGACGTCCGCTCCGACATCGCCGGGGTCAACCTGTCCGAGCCGCCCGCGGTCATGCTCGAGATGGGGAACATGCGCCATCCGCGTGACGCGGCGCTGTTCGCCGACCGCGGGTGGCGACAGAAGACGTCGGCGGCGCTCGCGGACGCGGTCACCTCGTCGATCGGTCGGTGAGCGAGCGGACGTCGACGGGCCGCCCGGGGGATGTCCCCGGGCGGCCCGTCGTTCGTCGTGGACGTCAGTTGTAGAGCAGGACCTCGGCGTTGTTGCCGCCGCGACAGATCACGGCGGTGTCCGGCTGCTGCGTGCACGTCATCCGGTAGCTCTTGCCGGTGACGGGGCTGTACACCCCCTCGAGGACGATGGAGCCGCCGGCGGCACCGCCCTCGGCGTAGGCGCTCGCGACCGCCACCATGAACGGCCTCGTCGTACTCGAGGTGAGCGTCGCCGCCTTGGAGAACGCACCGCCGTACCCGCTGTCGGTGTGGTGGAGCGAGTAGTGCCGGCCGGCGCCGAGACCGGGGGCGGCGGGTTCCTCGGGCGGTGCGGACACCCGGTGGGTCGGGGGCGCGGTGGCGGTCGCGCCGGACGGCGAGGCCGTCGGAGCGGCGGCGGCCGGCGTGGCCGACTCCGAGGGAGCCGCCGTGACCGTGGCGCTCGGGCTCGGCGTGGGCGCGGCCGTCGTCTCCTCGTCGTCCATGACGTACCGCGTCCCGAAGAACGCGGCAGCGACGAGCGCGACACCCGCGAGGCCCATGAGCGCCCACTTCGCGGCTCCACCCGACCGGGGCGGCGGAGCCGCATACGCCGGCGCGGGGTAGACGGGCGGCGGCGCACCGTACGCGGTGGCGCCCGGGGCCCCCACGCCTCCCGCGGCACCCATGGGCGGCGCCGAGGCCTCCTGCGGCGAGAGCCGCGGGGCCATCATCGTCGGTTCGGCGTGATCGTCGTATTCGGTGGCCGGCGCGGTGGGGTCCGCGGGGCGTCCGAAGACGGCCTCGCTGCCACCCAGCCGGGTGCTCGTGTCGATGTCGGCGACGCCGGTGGGGGCGGGCGTTCCACACTCGTCGCAGAACGCGCCGCCGGGAGCGAACGCCGTACCGCATTCGGGGCAGAAGATCTTCATGGTTCTCCTCGGGAGCTCAGACTGCGGGGGTACCGGGCGGGGGGATGGTGCCTGCGCGCAGTCCGTCGGCGACCGCGGTGAGGTGACGGGGCGGGACCTGGCCGCGGCGCAGGAGGGCGTCGGCGAGGACGACCTGCCACGTCGGGTCCATGCGCTTGCCGCCGAGGACGGCGAGCACCGACGGTGCCGAAAAGGCGAGCGTGCCGGCGAGGTAGTGGGCGACGAACACGCCGAACGCCACCCAGACGGCGGCCGCGGCGGCGGCTCCGAGGGCGTTGAGACCGAGGACGGCGGAGGCGCCACCGGTGGCGTCCTCGACGTTGTCGGTGCCGTTCAGGCGGTAGGCGGTGAGCCAGGCGAGCACCGCCCACCCGAGGGCCGCGACGAGCGCCGGCTGCCAGATGCGCGGGGTGCCCACGGTGGGATGACGGAGGACGGCACGCAGACCGACGAGCAGCGCGACGACGATGCAGATCGCGAGGGCGGCGGCGAGGTACTTCCCCGGGACGCTGCCCTCGAGGACGCCGATGCTCTGCGACCAGTGGTCGGCATCTCCGGGCAGCGGGGAGTCGTCGCGAAGCGCCCCCGAGACACCGAGCGTCGCGGTCATGGACACGCCGATGATGACGCCGCCCAGGACGACGAGGAGCGTGGGTACGAAGACGAGCGCCACGACGACGAGGGCGAGCACGCTCGTGGCCGCGTCGAACGGCGTGAACCGGTCGATCGCCTGCCACTCGGGCCGGTCGATGGGCGAGCCGCCACCGTCGTTCGTCGCGACGGCGTAGACGACGAACCCGACAGCGACGAGTATCGCCGCAGTGAGCACGGCGAGGACGAACTCGCCGCCCGTGCGGATGTCACCGGCCCAGCTGCGGGGGAGCCTCGCGACGGCGCTCGCGTGGGCGCCCAGGCCGACGAACGACGCGAGGGCCACGAGCGCGAGGGTGCCGAGAAACGTCGGCACGGCCCGCGCGTGGACCGTCGCGGAACCGACGACGAGTTCGAGCACGAGGCAGAGAACCGTGACGATCACGGCGCTGGTGACGCCGGTGATGAGGGCGCGCAGCGCCCGGTCGCGGGTGGTCGTCGACCTCGAGCCGGCGTCGGCGCGCCTCGCGAGGAGATAGGCGCCGCCGAGGACGAGAGCGGTGAGACCGAGCGGCATGAACGACGAGGACACCGCGACGTCGAGGTCGTCGAGGTCGAGGAGCCGCCGCAGGTCGCGGGGGAGGAACGAGGTGTCGCCGTCGACGCTCACCGCGCCACGCAGGGCGAGCGCGAGCAGCAGGATGCCGCCCCGGAACCACATCATCGGGGCGACGTTCCCCTCACGGAGGACGTCGAAGAGGGCGATCACGAGCACGCACACGAGCCAGGACCCTGCGGCGAGGAGGGCGCCGTCGCGCACGGCGCGGGTGATCTGCGCCTCGGGGAGCGGGAGCTGTCGGACCGATCCGGCGAGACGGGCACGTGCCGCACCCGCTGCGGCGCCGAGTGCGGCGGGGTCGTACTGCGGCCGCGGTGCGGAGCCGACCGGGGGATACGGCGGGGGAGTGGGCGTCGTGCCGGGCTGAGGGACGGACCCCGCGACCGCCGGAGAGGCGAACGGCGCAGTGATGTCGCTCGTGGCCCCGGGGGCCTCCGGTGCGCCGAGGTCGACGGGCTCGGCGGGCTCGGCGGGGAACCGTTCTGCGCCGTCGATGGACTCGTCATCGGGGCGCACGTCCCACGACTCGGGCGCGGCATCGTTCTCGAACTCGGGCTCGAACCCGTGTCCCTCGCGTCCGTGCTCCTCGCGTCCGTGCTCCTCGCGTCCGTGCTCCTCGCGTCCGTGCTCCTCCGGTGCGAGGGGCCCGGACGCCCACGTCACGTCCGCGGGGGCGTCGGTCGTGGGTGCCTCGTCGTAGGGCGACTCGGCCGAGGGGACGGCCGTCGCGCCGCCCCCGTCGACCACTCCGCCATCGACCCATCCGCCGTCGATCTGGCTGCCGTCGGCCGCGACGGTGACGGCGGGCTCGAGACGAGTGGTGGCGGCCTCGGGGGCGGTCCGAGCGGCCTGAGCGGCGGCGTCGGCCTGGTCGTCGACGGGTCGGACGACGTCGTCGAGGGACGGTTCGGGTGCGAGCCGTTGCCCGCAGTGGGTGCAGAACTTCGCGGCGGGTCGTCGTTCGTGTCCGCACGCGGTGCAGTGAGACATGTCGTTCCTTCTCGTCCGTCTGGGGCGGAGTGGCCCGCGGTCGTCGCGGACGATCCGGAAGACGCGTGCGGGGTCGAGCGACGGGTGCGTGGTCCGCCGCAGTCCCATTCGGCGGGAAGGGCGCACGGGTGAGGAGTCTCGACGCGTCGGAGACGGACGGTCGTGAAAGGTGCGGGGCAGCGCGGGCGCAGGCAGCGCGCCGACGACGTGACCGGCGCGTCCCGCGCGGGGGCGCACTCAGGCGCAGTGACCCCCGGGGAGGTCCGCGCCGTGCGCGTCGAGCCACCGGGCGATGCGGTCGAGATCCTTCGTGCCGGACTCGAACCCGCCGGGGTGACGAACGATGACGGCGATGCCGGCCTCCCCTCCCGAGGTGGGGATCACCGCCATCTGGCGGACGAGGTAACCACCGCCGGGGAGCGGCCCCCACCCGCCCTTGACGGGGGCGCCAGGCGCCCGGCCGAGCCCCCATCGTTGCGCGGGGACGACCCGGGTCATGAGGTCGAGGGCGCGGTTCGCGTCGGAGCGGCACCGCAGTCGCGCCATCGTCGTCGCCTGCGAGGTCGTCGACCAGCGCGTCTGACCGAAGGGGGAGAAGCCGGCGCGCGTCACCTCCGGGTTGACGCGGGTGGTGTCGCCGACGTCGGCGAGGACGGCCTCGACCTTGGCCGCCGCGGTGCGGCCCTCGCCGAGGCCGGCCCACAGGGCGGCGGCGTCGTCGTTGTCGGAGACGGTGATCGCACCATGGGCCCGCTCCTGCACGGCGGGCCATCCCGATTCCCGCTCCGCGGCGAGAACGACGGGCACCTTGATCGTCGACCAGGCGACGTCCTCGGTGACGGTGCCGAGCCGGACGGCGTCGGCGCCTCCCACGGGCACGATCGCGACCCCGGACCTCTCGGCGAGGTCGCCGAGGTCGCGGGTGTAGGCCGCGTGAAGGTCCGCGGTCGTGGCCCGGTCGCTCCTCGCGGGGGTGACGGGGGAGGCCGTCGGCGCGAGCGGTGTGGCCGACGACCCCCGGAGTGTGGCGGACAAGCCGGAGCCGCGGGCTGCGTCGGGGGCGGGGGTCGTGGGCATCGTGTCCATCGTCGGATCATCCTCCCGCGGTGTCGTCGTCGGGGTCGCGACCGAAGCCGTGGTGGGAGCGTCCTCCGACGTGTCGGATCGCGTCGCGATACCGCCCACGACCCCCAGGGCGAGGAGACCGGCGGCCGCTCCGGCGACCCAGGTCGGTCGGATCCCGCTCACGGACGGGCCTCCCGGGAGAGGCGGAGGGCGACGAGCGTCGCCGCGACGAGGGCGATGACGCCGAGCATCCCCATGTCGAGCCACCACGCCTCGGGCGTGTGGTGCCACAGCGGGTCGTCGTCGCGGCCGGGGGATCGGCCGAGGAGGTCGACCGTGGACGCTCCTGCCGCGTACCCCCAGCGGCTGGGCGCGATCCACGCGAGCTGTTCGAGCACGGCGCGTCCGACGACGGGGATGAGTCCGCCGCAGAGGACGAGCTGCGCCATGATCGCGACGACGAGCAGCGGCATGACCTGTTCGCCCGTCCCCACGACGGCGGAGATCACCATGCCGAGGACGGCGGACGCGAACGCGGTGAGGGCGACCGCCGCGTACAGCTCGATCCGCCCCGAGCCGGTGACTGCGCCGATGTCGGGGGCGTCCTTGACGAGGAGCACGAGGGTGACGAGCACGGCCGACTGCAGCGCCGTGAGCAGCGCGAACACGACCAGCTTGGCGACGAGGTAGGCGACGGTGGAAAGGCCCACGGCCTTCTCCCGTCGAAGGATCGGGCGCTCGCCGACGAGGTCTCGGGCGCTCGCCGACATCCCCATGAACGCGGCTCCCACCATGAGGACGACGAGCAGCTGGGCGGGCTCGCCGAGGTCCGGTGGTCGGGGTCGGGTGAACCCGGCCTTCCCGGGCACGGCGGCGACGAGCGCGGCGAGCACGATGGGCAGCAGCGCGGTGAAGACGGCGTAGGAGCGGTCCGCCGCGAGGACCTGGAGATGGCGACGGACGAGGGTGACGGTCTGTCGCAGGACGGGCTGTCGTCGCGGGGGCCTCGACGGCACGAGGGTCGTCACCGGGGTGGGGGCGGCGGCCGTCCGCGTCGTCGCCGCGTGGTGGGCGTAACGGTTGGCGCACCCCAGCGGGTCGGCGGAGACCTGGGCGAAGACGTCGGAGTAGTCGTCGAGGCCGAAGTAGGGCAGGACCTCCTCGGGCCGTCCGAAGAACGCGATGTACCCGCCGGGCGCGAGGAGGAGCACGCGGTCGCACATGCCCAGGTTGGCGACGCTGTGGGTGATGACGACGACGGTCCGGCCGTCGTCGGCGAGGGTCCGCAGCGTCGTCATCACCGACTTGTCGAGGCCGGGGTCGAGGCCGGAGGTCGGCTCGTCGAGGAAGAGGAGGGAGGGGCGGGTGAGGAGCTCGAGGGCGACGGAGGTGCGCTTGCGCTGACCGCCCGACAGAGCGTCGACGCGTGTGTCCACGTGGGCGCGGAGCCCGAGCTCGTCGACGACCTCGTCGATGCGCGCCCGGCGGGTCGCCGTGTCGAGATCCACGGGAAACCGCAGGAGCGAGGCGTACTCGAGGGCCTGACGCACCGTGAGCTGGGTGTGGACGACGTCGTCCTGGGGCACGACGCCGATCCGGTCGCGGAGCTCGGCGTAGTTCGCGTAGAGGTCGCGGCCGTCGAACGTCACGCTGCCGCGGGTGGCCGGACGCGCGCCGGTGAGGGCATTGAGGAGCGTCGACTTGCCGGCACCGGAGGGGCCGATGACGGCGAGGAGGCTCGAGTCGGGCAGATCGAAGCTCACGTCACCGAGGAGGACCTTGCCCGAGGGCAACTGGTAGGAGAGGTGGTCGGCGACGAAGCTGACGCGGGTGTCGGCCTCGACCATGAGCAGGGAGTCGCCGTGGATGCGGAACTCGTGGTGGCCCACGGTGAGGAGGCTGCCGGGGGTGAGGAGCGCCGCGGTGATGCGCGCCCCGTCGATGTACGTGCCGTTGACGCTGCCGAGGTCCTCGATCCAGAAGCCGACGCCCCGAGGGGTCGCCCGCAGGTGGTGCCGGGAGACGAGGAGGTCGTCGACGACGATCGTGTTCGAGCGGTCTCGGCCGAGCGTCACCGTCGTGGGCGTGCTGCGTCGGGCGACGGCGATGCTGCCGTCCTCGACGGGGCTCCACGGCGCCTGCATGCCGACCTCGTGCAGCTCGACGGGTGGGCCGACGACGGCGGGGGCCCCGACAGCAGGAGTCTCCGCGGCGGACGGGACGGCAGGGACGGCGGCGGTCGCGGGTGCGGCGGGAGAGGCGAGACCGGGTGCGGCGATCGGCGCCGCCGGAGTCGGGGCGGGGACGGTGCCCACCTGGAGCACGGGGGCCTGCGGCGAGGTCCCGAGGCGCACCGATCGGCCCGGGACGAGGGGGATCTCCGCGAGGCGCACGCCGTCGACGTGCGTCCCGTTGAGCGATCCGGTGTCGCGCAGGACCCAGCCGGTGTCGCCGTGGACGACGACGGCGTGACGTCGGGAGACCTCGGGGTGGTCGAGGTGGAGATCGGCGGAGGGATCGCGGCCCACGACGTGGGCGCGGCCGGGTTCGAGGCTCCACCGGTGGGGCCCCCAGACGAGGTCCAGGGCGGCGCCTCCCCGGGCGACGTCGGCCGTCGAGGTTGTTGACATGCCCTCCCATCGGCGGCGTCGCGTCACTCGGTAGGGGGTCGGGGTCTCCGGCCCGGGTTCGGTCTCAGGAATGCAGCGCCGGGAGGGTGAGCCCCTTCGCGCGCAGACCGCGGATGAGACCCGGCAGCGCCTCCGGGGTGTGCTTGCCCGTCATGTGCATGAGGACGACGCTGCCCGGTCGGGCCGGTGGGGTGCTCCGGTCGCCCCTGAGCACCCGCTCGGTGATCTCCTCGGCGGAGGGGCCGGCCCAGTCGCGGGTGTCGACGTCCCAGTAGCAGACCTTCTGGCCGGCGCGCTCGGCCGCGGCGGACACGCGAGTGGTGAACGCCCCGGCGCCGAATCCCGGTCGGACGAGGGTCGCGTCGGTCGCGGGGCCGCGGTCGATCTGGCGGCGGAGCGCGGCGTCGTCGATCGCGTTGAGCGACTCGTGGGTGTCGGTGTGGTTCTCCACGAGGTGCCCGGCACGCAGGAGGGCGGCCGTCATCGCGGGGTTGGCGCGCGACCACTGGCCGGTGGCGAAGAACCGGGCACGGACGTTCTCGCGCTCGAGCGTGTCGAGGACGCGGTTCATCGTCGCATCGGAGAGGAACCCGTCGTCGAACGTGAGCCACACGTCGTCGCTGGTGTTGCCGCAGTGGAGGATCCGGTCGCGGGTGGCGGCGTCGACGGGGGAGCCGGGGACACCCTTGCCCTCGATCGGCTGGGTGCCGACGGCATCGTGGCCGTTCGTGAGGTGCGCGCGCACGTCGATCGTCGCGCGTCCGCCCTTCTCGGGGATCGTGATCCAGCACTGCTGGGCGGTGCCCGTCGCATGGGTCCACGTGTCGCCTGTGCACTCGCCGCGTCGACCGCCCACCGAGACGTCGAACGACCGCGCGCCGCGGGCCGTCGGGATGATCGGCACGAGCGCACCGGGGGAGTCGTAGACGGGCGCGTGGACCCGCACCTGCACCGCCCGGTCGATCGGCCCGGTCGTCGTCGGCGCGGCCGGTGTCGTCACCGCCGTCGTCGAGGAGATCGTCGTGGGTGTCGCGGGCGAGGGAGTCGGGGGGGCTGCCGGCGGGGCCGGCGTGGTCGAGTCGGAGCTCCCGGCGGCGGGAGTCGTGGCCGGATCCTGCGTCGCCGGGCCGGTGGCGCCGCAGCCGGCGAGAGCGACGGCGAGGCCGACCGACGACAACACCCGGACGAGGACGGCGTCGTGCATGCGGACTCCTGGGGACGAGAGCGGGTGTCGATCCTCCCATCGGCGCTCGCGGCCGCCCGGCAAGCACGCCGGGCGATGGCGTGTCGGAATCGACACGCGTCCAGGGGAGTTCGGGGCGCGGATGGGCCGGGGGAGCCCCCGGGGCGTCGAGTGTCGACCCACCGACGGCGGAGCACACGGCCCACACGACCACGCCCCGGCGCGAGGGGGGCGGCGACGGCGTGCGCGCCCGAGTCGGACGGTCGGGTCACTTCCCCTACACCTGCGCGCGGCGGAGCCGATGGGGCCGATGCGAAGGAACGCACACGGACGACCCGGGGGATGGGCGACATGGATGGGCAACGGATCGGCAGCCGCTACGTGCTCGAGACCCTCGTGGGTCACGGAGCCTGTGGGCAGGTGTGGGTGGGGCGTGACCTCGAGGGGCACGAATGGGCCGTCAAGGTCCTGAGGAGCGAGCTCGCGACGGACCCGGGGCTCGTCAACCGGTTCGTCGCGGAACGGTCGCTGCTCGAGGCGGTGCGGCATCCTCACGTCGTCCCGGTACACGATCTCGTCGTCGAGGGATCGACGCTTGCCGTGATCATGTCGCTCGTCCACGGCACCGACCTGCGGCACGTGCTGCGGCAGCGGGGACCCATCGTGCCCGCCGGCGTCGCCGAGTGGGGCGCGCAGATCGCGGGAGCGCTGCAGGCGGCCCACGACGCCGGGGTGATCCACCGCGACGTCAAGCCGGAGAACGTCCTCGTCGACGAGGCGACGGAGGCGGCGATGCTCACCGACTTCGGCATCGCCCGTCTCATCGACGGCGCGACGCACTCGACGATGATGCTCGGTACGCCGCAGTACATGGCGCCCGAGATCGCCGAGGGGCGTGCGCCCGGCCCCGCCGCCGACCTGTACTCGCTCGGGGTCATGCTCTACGAACTGTGCTGCGGCGTGCCGCCGTTCGCCGGCCGCGGTTCGGCGATGGCCACGCTGCGGGCCCACCTCGAGGAGATCCCCGGGCGCCCGGCAGGTGTGCCCGACGCCCTGTGGGACGTCGTCGCCACCCTCGTGGCGAAGGACCCCGAGGCGCGCGGCGGCACCGCCGGCCGCATCGAGGCGCGACTCCGCGCCCTCGTGCCGATGCTCGAAGGACTGCCCCCGGCGGCGCGGATCGCGGACCCGCCGCCAGCCGAACGCCACCTCACGTACGCCCCGCCCGTCGACGCCGAGGTGGCCCAGCAGACGTCGCGCTGGGCCGGACCCGCCGTCTCCGGGCCGGGGTGGGCGGGCAGCGTGTCCGGTCAGGCCCCGGCGACCTGGGCCGGGGTGCCGGGCCAGGTCGCCCCTCCGGGGTACGTCGCCGCCTACCCCGCCACGCCGCAGTACGCCGCCGCTCCGTATGCCGCGCCCCAGTACGCCGCCGCGCCGTACCCGGTGCCGCCGCAGCCCGCGCAGACGTCGCGCAAGCCCGTGTCGCCTCTGCTCGTCGGTCTCGCGGCCGTCGCGCTCGTGTGCGCCGGTGTCGTCGGCGCGGTCACGTTGTCCGACGGCAGAGGCTCCGAAGAGGCGTCCGCCTCGCCCACCGCGTCCGCGGTGGCGGCTGCGCCCTCCCCGGCCGCGGGCGGGGCGAGTCCCGCCGCCCCTGCCGGCCAGGCCGCCGCGGTTCCGTCCGGCGACGCCCGTGGAGGGGCCGCGCAGGCCGGTGGCGCCGCTCCGCAGCCCGCCGCCGCACCTGCGGCACCTGCGGCCCCGGCGGCGGCACCACGTCGGGAGACGGTGCCGTCGTTCACCCCGCCGCCCCGCACCGTGGCCCAGCAGCAGCCGCGCGAGGAGGTCGACGCCGTCGCGCGGCAACGTTCCGCCGAGCAGATGCTCTCCGAGTACTTCGTCCAGGCCGAGGGCGGCACCCTCGGTGACGAGGCCGCCGTGGCGTTCCTCGCGCCCAGCGTGTCCTGGTACGACAAGGGGACGCTGTCTCGGGCGGAGGTCGTCAGCGCGACGCGTGGCGAGCCCGGCAAGCCGAGGACGTCGTTCTGGACGAACCGCGTCGAGTCGTTCACTCCGGCGGTCTCCTACGGCGGCCACGAGGCGGACGTCATCGTGCTCAATCGTTCCTACCGACGGCCCTCGGGCACGGGTGGCGACATTCGAGTGACGTACACCCTCGTCTACGACCGTGAAGGCCAGTCCCCGCGTATTGCGCAGGTGCGCGAACAGCGTTTGTGAATCGGTCATTCTTCCTTTGTCGGAGGGGTGCGAATTCCAGGCGGCGACTCCTTGCGCGAGCCGCTCACCAGGTGCGATGTGCCGTTGTGGGCAAGGAATAGCGTCTCGGTCGGTCGATCCACCGGATTCGCTCAGGGCCCCTCCGGCGGGGCCGTATGGGCAGGTGTCCGCGACGAGTTTCTCCATCGCTCGGGACGCGACGGGACATCGGGTCGACACGCACCCGAACAGGAATGGTGCCTGCGGGTGCCGTGATCACGGAGGATCTCATGGACTACTGCGCCTCGTGCGGTGCACAGAACTCACCCTCGGCGAAGTTCTGCACCGGCTGCGGGACCCGGCGACAGGCGGGCGACGCCACGGCCTACGCGCCCCCGGTCGACCCGGCCCAGGCGGTGATCGATCAGACGGATGCGGCGGCCAAGGCCGCTCACGCCACCCTGAGCTCGCCCCAGCCGCAGGCCGGGGCCCAGGCGTACCCGCCTCCGGCGTCGGCGCCCTACGCCGCTCCGGCGGGGACGGCCGGCCAGTCCGCGCCGGCCATCGGTGGAGCCCAGATGCCCGCGGTCGACCCCGGCATGCTGCGGATGGCGGGGATGGGAGTCGCGGGGCTCGTCGCACTCTTCATCGTGGTGAAGATCATCGGTGCGGTGGCCCGTTCGGGATTCGGTTCCGTCCTCACGATCGGCGCGCTCGTGCTCATGGCCGTCGTGGGGTATTTCGCGTACACGGCCCATCAGCAGGAGACGCGGGAGGCGCGCACGGTGGCGTCGCTGCCGCCGTCGGTGCAGCACGTCGTCGCCCAAATGGATCCGGGCGCGCAGACGGCGTTCTTCAACGAGTACGAGCGGTACCGCAAGAAGACGTGGGTCGCGTACCTGCTCATGTGGCCGCTGTTCGGCACGCACTACTTCTACCTGCGACAGCCGCTCCTCAACGTCCTCTACTGGTTCACCGGCGCGGGCGCCGGCATCTGGGGGCTCATCGACGTGTTCCGCATGCGTTCGCTCGTGCGGGCGGCCAACGAGCAGAGCGCCCGCCAGGCCCTGCAGACCCTCCACATCGGCGCGGTGTTCGGCAACATGCCCGCCGCCCCGCAGGCGATGGCCCAGCCGACTCCGCCCATGAACACTCAGCCCGCTGCCGCGCCCATGCCGACCGTCCACCCGACGCCACAGGACCGCGTCTGACCTGCGCGAACGACGCCCGGCATCCCTCGCGGATGCCGCGCCCACGGCGGGCGGCCCCACGGGGTCGCCCGCCGTCGTTGTGCCTGCACGCTTGGGCGACGGCCGGGCTGCGGGCGTGCCCGCGGCGTGCTGCGGGTGTGGAGGAGTGGCTGGGCCCTGCGGGGTGAGCCCCGTCCTCCGCGCCGGCCACCGGCCATGCAGATCGTCCACCTGGGGGCGGGGACGAGACTCCGTGGGGTCGGAGCTCGGGTGGGGCGCCTGCTGAGCCGGAGCGCGGAGGTGGGATTTCGGGTGGGACCCGATGTGGCCGGCAGGGTGCTGAGATTCGGGGGGTGGAGGGGGACGGATCGGGTGGGTGGCGCGCTTGATCCGGCCCGAGGATCCGGGGTGCCACCGGATATGACGTCAATACGCGGGAGATTCTGTGCCCTCGAGGTTCACATCGGGTGTCACCCGGGATGCCGCGGAAGGATCAGGGCAGGTGGCCGATGGCGTGGCCCCCGGATCGCGCGGCGGCGAGGAGTTGGGCGAGGTTGTCGTAGCGGAGGCCGCCGTCTGGGGTGACGATCTGCTTCCACGTGAGTCGGAGCAGGCGGTGGCCGGCCCTGACGAGGTCTGCCTCGCGGTCCTTCTCGGCCTCGACGATGTCGGCCGGGGTTCGGGGATCGCCGTCGTCGGTGCGGTACTTGAGGAGGCCGTCGATCTCGATGAGGAGGCCGTCGTCGAGGGCGAGGTCGGCGCGGTACGTGTGTCCGGCGGTGGTGATCTCGTACTGCGGGGTGGGGGTGTGGCCGAGAACGGTGAGGGCGTATCGGGCGAGCGTCTCGGCGGGGGACTCGGAACGCGCGTCGGCATGCGTGAGGGCAGTGGCGACGGCCTTCGCGGTGGGGCGTCGGGCGTAGCGGTCGAGGGAGTCCTCGAGTTGAGCGGTGGTCGCTCGGCGGGTGCGAAGTGCCTCGTCGGCGGCGACGAGCGCGGCGAGGGGGTGGGCGAGTCCGGCCTGGACGACGGCGTCGGCACACCGGACGGTCGTGGCGGTGTCGGGGAGGTCGATGGTGGAGGCATCCCCGCGATGGATGACGCACCCCTGGCGTCGTCGGTGGACCTGGCCGGTGCGGTAGGTGAGGTGCACGGTGCCGTGGTCGGCGGCGAACGCCGGGAGGCTCATCGCGACGAGCGCCGAGTGATGGCTGAGGACGGCCGACCCGAGGCGTCGCTGGATCGCGACCGACCTTCGTCGGTGGAGTTCGCGGGAGTCGAGGGCGGCGTCGCGGCGTGCGTACCACCCGTGGGTGACGCGGACGACGAGGCCGTGACGCATGAGGCGCTGCAGTTGGGCATGGCTCACCCCGGCGTCGCGCGCCTGCTCGGCGGAGAAGACTCCCTCATCACCGGTGGTCAGTGCATCCAGCAGCGGCGTGAGGTGAGGGCTGGGTGCGGCGACGGACATGTCGCCAGGGTCGCCGCTCCGCAGGGAGTCGTCGGAGTCGGACTCTCCGGGTGTGGAGGAGCGGGCGATCTCCTGCATCGTGTGGAGGGTCGTGACCGCTGCCGAGGGGCGCTGTTTCGGGTGACACCCCATCCGTCGCTGGGGCGCGAGAGATGTCGTGATCCTGAGTGGGGTTTCGGGTGGGTGCCGGAGTGATGTCGGGTGGGTGGGGAGCATGTGGGGTGGGTCTGTGGCGGTCGGCCGAGGCCTCATCGCGCCGGCGGCCTCTCGTGCGCAGTGTCCTCGCCTGCTGCTCCGACAGTCGGAGGCCCCGACGCGTGTGGGCGGCCCAGGCGGACGCCCCGCTCGTCGCCCGCTGCTCGTCGGTCGGCCTTCCGGTGGCGCGTGGAGGTGGGGCAGGCCTGGACCATGGGTCGGCAGGGATACGCCTCGGTGTCGTTCTGCGCAGGGGGCGGAGGACGGAGGGCGGGGCCGGTGAGGGGCGCCCGCCGTCGGGGCGCGGTCGAGGTGCGGTCGAGGTGCGGTCGAGGCAGTGGAGGGTGACGCCGAAGAGGTCGGCGTAGTGGCGTTGGCCGACGGGTGACTCGTCGACGTCGATCTCCGCGCCACGCTCCCCGCCGAGGCCGGCGGTGCCGCACCAGACGTTCGCGGGGGCCACTGTTCTCCCGACGGCGGCCGGGGCGTGATCCCACGCCCTCGCGGCGATGGAGGAGCGGGGCGAGCCGGTGCCGGAGGTGTACCGGCGGATCCTCGCGGGGGCGTCCCGGCGCGACGCCGTCACCGCGGTGCACGGGGATCGCCGCTGACGACCGCACCCCGCCGCACCCCGCCGCGGCAGGACGCGGCAGGACGTGGCGGGGCGGATGACGGCGGCCGGGGACGTGGGATCGTCCCCGGCCGTCGTGCGTCGTGCGTCAGCGCCAGATGAGGCCGCGGAAGTCGGACATCTTGTCTGCCGTCTTGCGGGAGACGACGCCGGACTTCGCCGTCGAGACCTTCTTCCAGCCCTTCGGCGTCCACCGGTAGGTCGTGTTCGTGCCGGAGTAGGTGCGGCCGCTCGGGGACGGGTTGAGCTGGTGGTGCACGACGTACCGGGTGTCGCCCTTCATCGAGAACGTCCAGCCGCTCACGGGGAACGGCGGGAACGTCACCGACCACGACCGGCTCGTCCGCGTCGAGTTCGGCGCGGCCAGGGGCGTGAGCTTGCCGTTGCGCCACGTGTACGTGTGGATCCACGCGAAGTCGCCGACGCCGCCGCCGAGGTCGAGCATCACCTCGTTGCCGCGGACGCCGTCGATGCCCGTCGCGCCGACCCACAGGTCGCGCGGGGCGGGGTTGTTCATGTTCTCGGTGACGTAGACCGGCAGGGACGACGACCGGCCCTTCGCCGTGCGCACCGCGAGGCGGTACCCGTTGACGTACCCCCGCGAGGAGACGAGGCGGAGGGTGACGGTGTCCTTTCGTCCGTCGCCGTCGATGTCGACGCGGTGGGTGAACGTCTTCGCGGCCTGCGACGCGGCCGGGGCGGTGGTGCGTGCCGGGGTTGCGGGGGCGGCCGTGGCGGTGGGGGCGGCGACGACCGCTCCGGCGAGCGCGACGGCGACGGCGACTGCGGTGGGAACTGCTCGGCGAGTCATGGGAATCCTCGAATCTCACGTGCCGCGGGCGCGGCACGGCGGGTGATCGGTACGGCCGTGACGCAGGCCGTGAGCGGTGCGACGACCGGGCCGGCCACAGGCGCGGACCCCGGTGCGGGGAGGGACGGACGTGATGCCACCCACCCTTGCCCATCGCACGGACGGATGGGGGGCGAAGCGTCGACACCCGCGAGAGCGGCTCGTGGGGTCGACGACGGGTCCGGCCGAGGCTGCGGGTCACCGCAGATGGGGGATAGCGACGCCCGAGCCCAGGCGGCGAGCGTGGGGTAGGAGGTGTCGGTGATGCGCCCGTCCCCGCGCCCCGCTACAGACGACGTGGCGGGTGCGGGGGGGCGGGGCTCAGTCCTGGGGGAGGGAGACGCCGTGCCAGCCGTAGACGGCGTCGGCGGTCTTGGAGTTGTCGCGGATCGTCACGGTGCGGGTGGTGCCGCGCACCCAGCCGCCCTTGCTCCAGCGGAACGTCGTCTGGCGGACGCGGAAGGTCGGTGCCGACGGGTCCTTCATGCCGTAGGTGGCGACGACGTACCGCACGCCACGGCTCGTGTGGAACCGGTAGCCCTTGATGACCGAGGCCGCCCAGTCGGTGTACCAGTCGGGCCGACGGGTGTCGGGTGCGTTCTGCCGCACGAGGCGGCCGTTCCGCCACGTGTAGACGTGGAAGTGCTGGGAGTGCGCACCGAAGCCGGCCCGCAGGACGATCTCGTTGCCCCGCACGCCGTCCAGCCCGGCCGCCCCGTAGTAGGGCGCGAAGCCGGCGAGCGGGAAGTCGGCCGTGTCGAGGGCGTTCGAGACCTTGCCCGTCGCCGTCCTCGCGCAGAGGCGGAACCTCGGTTGGAACTCGTCGAATCCGACCTGCGTGACGCTGACGGTGTCGCGGCGCGCGTCACCGTCGACGTCGGTGCGGGCCACGACGCGGCCCGTGCAGGTGGGGGCCGCGGCCTCGGCGGGGAGGGCCGCAGCAGGGGCGACGAGGGATGCGAGGGCGGCGGCCAGGGCGATGGGGCGGTAGGACATGTCGATCTCCGGCGACGGGGTGGTACTGCTTCGGGCGGTGGCGTCCGGTGGCGCGCTGTGTGGAGAGGCCGACGCGGGCTGCGCCGTCATCATCCCCATCGCCGGGCGGTTGCGGGCCTTGAGTGGTCGTGACGGTTCAGTGCAATGGGCGGGGGATGGCGTCGCCGCTGCTCCTCGAGTCCCGGAAGGGTAGACCGTTCGCCGGGTGGGGTTGGCGCTGTAGGGGGTTCGGATGTCTGCTCGGGGGTCCGTTCGGGGGGAGTGGTGGTGACGCTTGCGGGGCCCGTACGGAAACGGCAGAGAAATCCCGGCTGACATGACAGGTGTTCTGAACGGACGACCCAAACGAACGTCTTACATCAAAATGGCGTATTGCAGTCGGCGTGTCTCGCAGTGGCCGGCCGGGTGACCTGCGAGAATCCCTTCATCCGTACGAATGGGTGGTCGACCGTCCTGGTCGAGTGTCTCGATCTGGGTTGTGGAGCGAATCTGCGAGGTTCTCGCTTGGGGGTGATGGCTACGCGGTCCTGGACGGCTGGTGGTCATATGTCCAGCTCATAGGCCTGTCCATACTGATCTTCGCTGGATCGCCGATCTCGACCCCTCGGATCGAAGTGATCTCCGTCACACACATTTCGCTCAGTTGGATGCCGGATCTGCCGACAACGCGCGTGGTCCGAACTATATGGAGAGGCACCGTTGCGTGCCCTCAGGAAAAGTTGCGTGTAATGCCAGCGCCTGTTGAGCGATTACCAGGTTGGTGTAATCATCAGTGAGGCGGGCAGCTCACCGAACCTCGGTGAGCATCTGGGGGATTAGCCCCTGGGGGCTGCTTGCTTCATCACCCTCTGAGTTCGACCAACAGCACGATGCCTTCAGGAGGCCACAGTGAGTGCAGCCAAGCTGCGTAAGTTCGGGCGCGGGTCCGCGATCGTCGCGACCACCGCTCTCGTCATGACGTCTTTCGGCCCCGCGGCTTTCGCTGCGTGGGACGACGCCCCGCAGACCGCCACGGTCAACGAGGCCGCCACGATCGAGCAGGCCGAGCGACAGGGCACCATCGGCATCGCCGACGCCGACGCCAAGACGACCGACAACCAGGGCGCCAAGCTCATCCAGGCGGGCCAGAACGACCAGGCCATCGCCGACACGATGATCACGCTGCCGAACCGCTTCAAGGCCGGCGACGTCATCGAGCTGCACCTGCTCGACCGCCAGGTGTCCGAAGAGAAGGACTACAAGTTCAACTCCGGTCCGTCGATGGCCGTGGGCTTCTCGGGTACGCCGAAGGTCACCATCGACGCCGCCCCGAAGGCTACTGACGCCCAGATCGACCCCGACAGCGACGCCACGACGCCGATGGCGGCCTGGGCCGCACCGACGGGCAACACCACTGTGACGAAGCCGGGCGTCGCGCCGGCGTTCTCGGTCAGCACTGCCTCGTCCAACGGTGGCCCTGGTCAGAACGTGCTGCGCCTGACCGTGAACAGCGAGGCGTCGACCGGTGACCCGGACGGCCGCTGGGCGGTCACCCTCTCTGACCTCAAGGTGAACCTCGGAGCTTCGGTGACGCCGGGCGCGCTGCGTCTGGTCCCGTTCAGCATCAACGCTGATGGCAATGCCACCGAGTGGTTCTGCGGTAACGCTCGGTTCTCCAACAACAACACGACGACGACGGCGGACGACACGCCCCGTGAAATCGGTATCTACACCGTGCCCGCGTACGTCTCGCCGGCGAAGATCGCCTCGGAGAACACGGACATCATCGCCGACGGCACCGCTCAGGACATCGGCGCCCTCACGATCACCGAGACGCAGGGCTACTCCCTCGGCGACGGCACCTACACGCTGAACCTCCAGGGTGCGGCCATTGCCAACACCGACCCGAAGACCATCAAGGTCGCCGTCGCCAACGGTGGCGCCAACGAAGTGGCCACGGTCACGGGCATCGCCGCCGACGGCAAGTCCGTCACGCTCTCGCTCAAGGGCACGGACCCGGCCAAGGTCGCCACCTACTCGATCACCGGCGTTCAGCTCAAGTCGGCCACCGCCAACCAGATCAAATGGGGCCTGACCGGCGCGCCGCTCGCCGGCTTCATGTCGACCGCGGGCACCAGCCCCCAGGTCGTCGACGCTCAGGGCACCACCCTGATCCGTGACGACGCCTCGTTCCTCAGCGAGACCGGAGCCACGCCGTACAACACCGTGCTCGACGATGCCACGAACACGGCCGGTGCTGAGCTCACCCAGCAGGAGGCTGGCAAGTTCGACACCCCGGCCGGTGCCGACCAGATCGTCGCGGTCGACTACACGGCAGCAGCTCCTGTGTACAACGTGGTCGATGGTACGGCGACTGGTGCCGACGGCGCTGACACGGGCGTCGGCGACGCCGCCCCTGCCTCTGACCCGGACGCTACCGAGATCGAGGCGATGGGTGGCGCGGGTACGTACACCGTGACCATCGCCGACCCGGTGGCCGAGGTTGTGGCCACGGGAAACACCGCTGGAATCACGCTCGACTCGGCTGAGGCCAACCTCCTGGGTGAAGGTCCTGCGACGGTTACCTACCAGGCCATCGGCGCCAACCAGTTCTGGACTGTGACCGGTGCATCGACTGTGCCGTACTACTCGATCAACGGCACCGACTTCTACACCCAGGGCACGTCGCCGACGGGCACCACGCCCGGTAGCGTCTCGGGTGTGCGCGCCTTCTCCAGCGGAACCGCACTGGACACCCAGGACGGCGCGTTCACCGTCGACGTGACGACACCGCAGCTCTGGACCCTTGCCACGCCGGACGGCAACCTCATCAGCTACGACGGCACCACTTTCGGTACCGATGGCAACTCCGACGGGGACCTTGGCGACACCGGCGAAGCGGTTGTCACGTTTGGTTCCGCGTTGGAGGCAGGTTCGTTCACCATCGCGAACGCAGGCGACGCGGCGGAGTGGACCTTCACTGCCGACGTCGTCGGTGCTGACGGAACGGTGTACCCGGACGTCACCTACAACTCGGCTGACGGCAGGGCCTTCACCAAGGCCAGCGGTGAGGCTGCGGGCGCGCCCGCGACCATCACCTTCGGTGCGGCGCTCGCCGAGGACGACGGCAACTTCACGGTCGAGGAGAACGCGACCGAGGATTCCTGTGGTGTCTGGCAGAAGGACATCCTCGCTCCGCTGAACGACCTCACGGTCACCGGCTCCTCGAGCGCGGGTGTGGCGAGCATCGGTGGCACGAACCGCTTCGGTACCGCTGCACGCATTGCGAGCGAGTACGTCAAGTCCACGGGCCGCCCGACCGCCGACACGGCCATCGTCGTGAACGGCATGGCTGCTCCGGACGCACTGTCCGCGAGCTTCCTCTCCCAGCGTGAGGGTGCTCCGATCCTCCTCACCGCCCCCGGCCAGCTCCCCACGGAGACGGTCGAGGCCCTGCGTGACCTCGGTGTCCGCAAGGTCTACATCGTCGGTGGCAAGACCGCCGTCGGCGACAAGGTGTTCAACGCTCTCAAGGAGCAGAACGCCTACATGTGGGACGACGCCGCCAAGGCCATCAAGCCGCGCGGTGACAAGCTCGAGGTCCTCCAGCTCGGTGGCGACAACCGCTACGAGACCAACTGGCGCGTGAACACGTACGCCGCGGCCCAGACCGCGTCGAACGCCCCGGTCGGCAAGATCGCCGTCGGCGCCGGCCAGTCCCTCAAGACGACGACGATGATCGCCCGTAGCTCCAACAACAAGGACTTCGTCGACGCCCTCTCCGCCTCCGTGCTCTCCGCCGGTCGCGTGGGCGGCCTCAAGGAGCAGCGTGGCGGTGGCAACACCGTCGCTGTGACGGCTGGCTCGTTCACCTTCGCGTCCGACCCGGCCCTCAACAAGGTCGGTGCCGGCGAGTACACGCTGAACAACGGCAACGTGGTTCTCGACGGTCAGCCGGTGGGTACGTACACGGCCAACGTCATCACGATCAACGGCGTGAACTTCGCCGTGAACGGGACGGCGCTGTCGGGCAACACGTTCACCGTCACGGCCAACCCGGCCAGCACGTGGGCGTACGACTCGACCGTGTCGAACGTCAACGCGCTGCCCACGATCCTCACCCGCCCCGATCAGCTCGTTCCCGAGGCCAAGGCCCAGATGAAGGCCTTGCACCTCGAGCACGCGCTGCTCATCGGTAGCGACGACGCCCTGTCGAAGTCGGTCAACGACCAGGTCGCCGAGCAGGGCCTCACCAGCCACCGCATCGAGGGTAAGGACCGCTGGGAGACCGCGGCGAACGTCAACCGCTTCGCCATGGCGGACCAGGCTGTCTCCGACTCCAACCCGATCCCGGGTCTCGGCTTCGACGGCAACCGCGTCTACTCCGACGACGCCCGCACCAACGTGGTCGGCGGCTCCATGACGGCCTACCTGGCCAACGGCATGAAGTTCCCCGACGCCCTCGTGGCGGGCCCGTGGATCTCCCGCACCCGCAACGCGATGGTCATGACGCTCCAGAACGACCTGCCCGAGCCCACCGCTGCGTTCCTCAGCGAGAAGGCCGAGCAGATCACCGGCACCGCCGGCCTGGGCCAGGGCGACGCCGTCAGCAGCGCCGTCATCGCGGAGGCGAACAAGATCGTCTCCAGCAAGTGACACCAGCACGACCCATCGGAACTGACGGCATGACCGTCTGACCCGAGCGGAGGGCCGAAACCTTACGAGGTTCCGGCCCTCCGTGTGCGTTCTTGACCGAACGCTGACCCCCTCCATTCCCCTCATCAGAAAGACTTGAGAACATGAAGCGCTCGTTCTGTGCCCTCGTCCTCGCCCTCCCCCTCGCGCTCGGCGCGTGCGGCACCGCCGCCGACAAGGAGGCCGCCAACCAGCAGTCGTCGAAGGACACCGCGGCGACGTCACAGAGTTCCGGCGACTCCACCCCGGCGACCGGCGCGACCTCGGGCAGCACCCCCACCGACCCGTCGCAGCAGGTCGGCCCCAGCCGCACCGCCGGCGCGCCCGTCATCGGCGCCGACCAAGGCAAGGTCGAAGTCACCGGCTGCAAGGCTGGCAAGAACGGTGTCGACATCACCGCCAAGATCACGAACACCACCAAGGAGAAGCGCTCCTACATCGCGACCGTGATGGTCTACGACGGAGACAAGAAGGTCGCCGGCTCCGCCGCCGTCATGGCCGACGCCATCCCCGCCGGCGAGACCGCCGAAGCCACCGGCGCCTCCAACAAGCCCGTCAAGGGCAACGTCACCTGCGACGTCGCCCAGATCGACTCCATGCCGATGAGCTGACGCTCACTCCTAACCCGGAGATTTCACGGGGGTGGGTGACCCCTGTACGCGAGAAGTGCCCTTGACCTGCAAGGATGTCGATTGCTGAAGTCGATATCCGCAGGATCCGAAGGGCACTTCTCAGGTGAGTAAGCGTAGCGGGCTGTACCCGCGTGTCCGAGTCGACGCCGCGAGGGTGCCGGCGGTGGCGCACGCGGGAGGGACGCTGCTGACGCGCACGGTGGGGGTCTCGGGCCTGGGTGCGGCATTGAGTGAGGCGTTGCGGCCGTGGCGTAGGCCTGTGTCCAGGCACGATCCTGCGAAAGTGGTGAGCGACCTCGCCGTCTCGTTGGCGCTGGGTGGGGACGCTTGCCGCGACGAGAAGACTGTTGCGGCCCAACGCGATCAGCGGATACCGCGCCACCCGCTCCCCGAGCGGAGCCACCCGCCCGTCGAGCAGCACGTGCACGACGAGGAGCGTCACCGCGACGGCCCCACCGATGCCCCACCCGAACGGCACCGTCCACAGCCGCTTGAACGGCTCGACGACCACGACCGAGGCCCGCACGACGACGACCGTCGCCACCCCCACGACGAGCACCGCACGACCGAACACCGCCGCCCCCATCCCGCGCCGGTGCTCCCACATGAGCCGCCCCGCCGCCGCGCCGACGAGCGCCGTCACGAGCGCACCCGCCGCCGCGACGAACCCCTCCGGGTCGTGACCGAGCCGCCCCATCACGTACATGTGCGGCCCGAACACCGCCGCATCGACGACACCCGACGGGTTGCACGCCTTCGTCAACGCCCCGCCCGGGCAGGAGCTCGCCCACGAGGCGAGGAGCCACGCCTGCGCCCCCGCGACGACGGCCGCCGCCGCGAGCCAGTGCCACCACCGCCGCACGACCACCGCGACGAGACCGAGCGCCAGCACGAGGAACGCGTACAGCTGCAACACCCCCGTGAACCGCAACGTCGCGACGTCGACCGCGCCCGTGCCGAGCACCTGCCCGGCCACCGCGAACGCGAGCCCCGCCGCGGTGAGGACGAGGACCCGCCGCACCTGCCGCGCCACCGGCACCCGCCGAGCGAACGCGATCGCCATGCCCGCACCGCTCAACGTGACGAACGCCGGGAACACGAGATCGACCGGATGCACCCCCGTCCACGCCGCATGCTCGAACCACTCCGGTGCCGTGAACCACGCGTTCACCACCACGCTCACGACGAGCATCACGCCCCGACACACGTCGAGCGATTCCAAACGCCCGCCCCGTCCCGACCCCGCCGCACTCATCGGGTCAGTGTCGTTGTGGAGTAGGGCTTTTCCTCGTCCCCTCGCCGCAGTTGGGCAGATGCCGACCCTTCTCGGTCGACGATCCGACCGCTGAGCGGTCCGCTCGATGCGCGCCCCACCGTCCTCCCCTACGGGGCTTCGGGCGTCCGCGGGTCTCGGGTGGGTGCGGGCGGAGTCGGGCGCATCGCGCCGACGTCGGAGAGGCGCGCGGGCGAAGATCAGGCGGCCCACGGTCCCAGGGGCCCCGGCGAGCACGCGCCCGCCTGCGGGGACGTGCGCGCAGGAGCGGGGTTCACCGCCGCGCTGCCCGTGCCACGGCCCCGCCGACGTCGTCGGCCATCGTGCGGGCGTACGTCCGTGTGAGGTGGTGGGCGTCCCGATACACCGACACCCCACCGACCATCGCGTGGCATCGGTCGTCGTCGCACATGAGCGCCGTGAGGGCGTGATGGGCGACGAGCTCCGGGTGGCGGCGGGCGACCACGTCGAAGAGGTTGTCGTGGGCCACCTCGTCACGCGGCCGAGCACACGGATCGTCGGCGGACCCCACCGCGACGCACGCCGGGCCCGACTCCGGACGCACCCCCGGCACGTCACCGAGCACGAGCACCCGCATACCGCGATCGACGTACCGCCGCCACGACGTCACCGTGCGGGCCTCCGCCTCCGCGACCTGCGCCCGCGACGTCGACGGCCCCGCCACGTACCCCTCCGCGTTGTCGTGACTCGCGAACACGACGACGTCGACGCCCTCCCGCTCGAGGAGCCTCGGCAGCTCCCGGGCCCGTCGCGCACACCCGGGCGACTGCCCACCCTCGACGGCACGATCGACGCCCAGGCAGTCGGTCTGCGCCGCGAGGAGCACCTCCCACCCGCGCGACCGGCCGTACTCGGTGAGCGCGGGAACCAGATGCACCGCATGGGAATTGCCGACCAACGCCACCCGCAGCCGTGGGGAGTCCGCCCGGCCGAACCGGCAGATCTTCACCTCGGCCGAGTCCGCGTCCACCTGGCAGTCGTACGCCGCGGCGTCGTAGTCGCGGTCGGCGAACGCGCTGTCGAAGTCGTCGGGGCGCCGAAAGCGATCCGGGCAGCCGGGATCCATCGCCTCCGCACCCACACAGGCCTCGCCCGACGAGATCGACTTCGTCACCCGCGCCGCCGACTCCGCGACGCCGCGGTCGACCCGATGCAGGAGCAGCGTCGAGCAGGCGACGAGCAGCCCCGGGCCGACGAGTGCGAAGAGGAACGCCCCCCGCGTGCTCCGGGTCAACGCCCCACCACGGAACGGATCCTCGACCCACCGCTTCGTCACCCACGCCGCCACGAACGTCCCGGCCACGAGCGCGACCCCGTCGACGAGCCCCACCGGGTGGCCCGTGACGAACGGCGCGAGCACGACGAACGGCCAATGCCACAGGTAGATGCCGTACGAATGGTCACCGAGCCATTGCACGGCGGGGAAGGCGTAGTACCGCGTCGGAGACGTCCTCAGCCGGGATTCACCCGCGACGAGGAACAGTGCCGCCGCACCCACCGGCACGAGCGCCGCCCACCCCGGGAACGACACCTCGTGCCCCGGGAGCAGGAACGCCGTCGCGCCCAGCACGACGACCGCCACCCACGCCCACGCCGCCCGCGCGTGCTCCCCGAGCACCTGACCCAACCGCCACACGGCCACGAGACCACCGACGCCGAACTCCCACGCCCGACCGAACGTGTTGAAGAACGCCGGTGCCGGCGTCGCCCACGTCCACACGAGACCGGCGAGGAACGACACCGCCGTCACGAGCGCCAACGCCCGCCCGACCCGCGCCCTCGCCGACCCGCCCGGCCACCACGACGCACGCGCCGCCGCGAACACGAGCAGCGGCCACACGAGATAGAACTGCTCCTCCACTGCGAGTGACCAGTAATGCTGCGCCACCCCGGGCGCCTCCTCCGCCGCGAGATAGTCCACGGCCCGGGACGCCAACGCCCAGTTCTCCACGTACGCGGCACCCGTCCGGACGTCACGCAGGTTCAGCGCCCACGACACCCGCGGCGCCACGAGCACGACGAGCACCAGCGACACCGCGAGGACCGTGCACGACGCAGGCAACAACCGCCGGATCCGCCGCGCCCAGAACCGCCCCGTCCGAACCGTCCCGCGCCGCTCCACCTCCGACAACAGATGCGAGGTGATGAGGAACCCCGAGATGACGAAGAAGACGTCGACACCGACGAATCCCCCCGGCATCACCGACGGCCACACGTGGTAGACCACGACCGACATCACCGCGAAGGCCCGCAACGCCTGGATGTCCCGCCGCACCGGCCGCCGGGAGTCCGCCGACGCGCGCCCGTCGACCTCGGCGACCTCGGCGACCTGGACCATCCCGCCAGCGTAGAGGCGCACATCGCCGCCGAGCCGCACCGACGCGACCCGCGACGTCAGACCTGCCCGGTCCCACGATCCCCCCAATTCCCCTGCATGCCAGGCGTTCCCCTGCCGAAGGGGAAGGGGAGCGAGGCGCCCGCCACGCCCGACGGGGGGGGAGAGGAATGCACGACGACCGCTCCACGGTCACCCGCGACGACGCCGACCCCGCGGGCACCACCGACTCTGCGACCCCCGCTGCGTCGGACGCCGCCGGCCCGGATCAGGCCAAGGCCGTGGGCGTCGCCGACCCGGCAGGCGTCGCCGACAGGGCGGACGCGATCGACGAGGCGGGAATCGTCGAGGAGGTGCGGCGCCAGGTCGTCCTCGAGAAGGAGGTCCTCGCCGATCACGTGGCACGCGGCCCCCTCCACGTCGGCTCCGCCGACGGCGACCCGGCGGCCGGAATCGACCCCGCACCGATCGCGGGGGACCCGACCCCGGGTTCGGTGCCGCCGGCGAGCGCCGACGTGTCGGCGAGGGACGTCGATGCGCCGTCCACGGATATGGGTCGCCCGGCGTCGAGGGCGATGGCGTCGACCGAAGGACGCCTCGAACGCGCCCTGCGCACCGTCGTGCTCGCGCTCCTCGGCCTCTACGCCGTGTGGGCGCCGATGGTCCACCTCGGCTGGGCGCAGGCGCAGATCCTCTACGGCGCCGCCCTGGGGTTCGGGGTCATCGCCCTCTCGCGCGGCAGCTGGCCGCGGGCGGCCCTCCCGCCGCTGATCCTGTACCTCGCGCACTGGGCGGTGCTGTGGGCGACGCACGACCACTGGGCCGCGTGGGACACGACCCACACCCGCGCCGTCCAGGAGACCTACGCCCTCCGCGCCTGCGCCCTCAACAGCGTCGGCGCCGCCGCCCTCGCCGGAGCCCGGCGGTTCGGGGTCCGCTCCGTCCGACGCCTGTGGGCACTCATCGGCGGCACCCTCCTCGTCATGGCGACCGGCGAGGTCCTCACCCGCACCCACTTCAGCCCCGGCGGGCCCTACGCCCCACCCGCGTTCTCCCCGGCCGGGCCGTTCGGCAACCCCAACAACCTCGCCTGCGTCCTCGTCGTCGTCCTCGGCCTCGTCCTCGGCCGGATGTCGGAACGCCTCACGATCCTGCGGCGCGTGTTTCTCGCCCTCGTCGCCACGCTCACGCTCACCCTCGTCGTCCTCACCCTCAGCCGGGCCGCCGTCGCGGCCACCGCCGTCGTGAGCCTCTCCGCCGCCGTTCTCGCCGCGAGCCGCAGCCCCCGCGGTCGCCGGCTCCTCCGCCCCCGCCGCCTCCGCACGCGGGCGCGAGTCGCGCTCGTCGCAGCCATGGCCACCCCCGCACTCGTCGCCGCCGCGGCACTCTGGCGGATCGTCGCGACCACCGGCGACGAGCAGGCCCGATCCGACGGACTCCGCGCCACCCTCGTCCGCCTCGCCCTCGACCACTGGCACCACGAACCCTGGCTCGGCATCGGCGGCGGCCGCTTCGAGATGCTCCTCCGCGACGAACACCCCGAGGTCGGCCACGTCCTCCCCGTGCACAACACGTTCGTCGAACTCCTCACCGAGTACGGCCTCGTCGGCGCCGCGGCGCTCTTCGCGCTGCTCACGCTCGCGGCCGTCACCGTCGTCCGCCCCATCCGCGCCCCGCTCACCGACGGTCGTCCCCGCACCCTCGACGACGCCGGCGTCCGCCACCTCCTCGCCGTCCTCCTCGTCGGCATCGGCCTCGCCGGCACCGTCACGAGCTCCGCCCTCAACTGGCAGGTGTGGTGGCTCATGATCGCCACCCTCACCGTCCTCACCGGACACCTCTGGGCACGACGCACGACCGGCCGCTCCGAGACCGTCGACGCCTCCGTCTGACGACCTGGCCCTCGCCCCGGCATCCCGCCTGGCAGACGACCTCGTGGCTCGGGAGGGGGAGAGTCCCCTGCGCTGCGACGACCATCGGACACGCCGAAGCCCCGGCGGACGGGGAGTCCACCGGGGCTTCGGGTCGAGCGGGAGCAGGTCAGCTGCAGGCGCCACCGAGGACGCCGAAGTCACCCACGACGTTCGAGGAGCCGAGGCGCACCGTGCCCGTGAGTGGCAGCTTGTCGAGCTCCGCCTTGACCGGGGCCGGGAGGCACTTCGGCATCGTGAGCGCGAGCGGGGCCTTGGCCGCGAACGCCGCCGGGATGCCCGCGAGCGCGTCGGGGTAGTTGAGGCCCGTCGCGAGGAACGCCGTCGTGGGGCGTACCTTCTCCTCCTTGGCGTCCCATGACTTGCCCGTGACGTTCTCGATGATGAGCGCGGACGTCTCGAAACGGTCCTTGCCCGCGGAGCGGACGAGGGACGCGCTCGGGACGACGTCGCCCACCTGACGGAGCACCGACGACTTGACGACCTTGTCGCCACCGACGACGACGACCTTCGACGGCTTGAGGCGACGCAGCTCGACGACGGTGTCGTCGGAGAGGGTCGTGCCGTTCGTGAGGAGCATCGGGGCGTTCTCACGGGCGGCACCCGAGCCACCGGCGAGCGCGTCGGGGAAGTTGAGACCCGAGGCGATGTAGACGGTGTCGGCCGACTTGAAGGACTGCGCCACCTTGGCGGCCGTCTCGAAGCGGTCGTCACCCTGCACCCGCGTGACGGGGGCGATCTTGCCGAGCTTCTCGGCGACGGCGTCGCTCACGACGTCCGAGCCACCGACGACGCGGATGGACTTCGGCTGCATCCGGCCGATCTCCGCCATCGCGTTGTCCTGGATCGAGGACTTCGCCGTGAGGATGAGCGGCGCGTTGGCCTGCGCGGCAGCCGGGCCGGCCGCGAGCGCGTCGGGGAAGTTCATCCCGTTCGCGACGTAGACCGTGTCGTGCTGGCCGGGGAAGTACTTCTTCGCGACCTCGACGGAGGTGTCGAAGCGGGTGTCACCGGCGATCCGCGTGGACGTCGGCTCGGCGCGCGCGTTCGTGTACTCGTAGGAGAACGTCTTGCTCGTCTGGCCGTCGCCGAAGGTGAACCCGTCGGCCGCCTTCGCCACGACCTCGACCTTGAGCACGCCGTCCTTGTCACGGGAGCCCGTGACGGGGAGCGTCATCTGCGTGGCGCTGCCGAAGTCGACGGCCTTGCCGCCGATCGTCCACGTGACGTTCGGGTCCTTGCGGAGCGTGATCGTGTCGTTGTCCGAGCCGACCGCGTCGACGCGCGTCGGCTCGGTGACCGTGAGCGCCGCCGGAACCGGGTCCCCGGCCGTCGTGCGCATCGTCCACGTCTGCGTGGTCGTGCCGTCGGCGAAGTACGAACCGGCCTTGGCGGTCGCGACGACCGTGACGTCCGTCGACTGCGCGCCGCCGGTCGGCTTGATCGTCACGTCCTTCTGCGTCTCGTTCGCGGCGAACGTGACCTTGTCGCCCTGGACGGTGTAGGAGTCGACGTTCGGGTTCGCGTAGACGGTCACCGTGTCGGCGTTCGCACCCGGGAGGTCCGAGAGGCGCGGCTTGGTGACGTTGCTCACGACCGGGGCGACGGTGACGGCCGTGGAGGCCACGACGGCACCCTTGTCGTCGAGCAGGTTGAGGGAGTAGGCGCCCGCCGTCCCCTCCGTGATCTGGCAGGTGAGCGTCGTCGCCGTCGCGGCCGACGCGGTGCTGCACGAGTTGGCCTCCGCCGCGTCACGGGTGTCCGTGACGCCGCCACTCGCGAGCACCATCCGGTAGGACGAACCGGACGTCACGCCGGACGTCTGCACCTTGAACGACTGGCCCGCGATGGGCTTCGTCGAGGCGTCGACCTGGATGGCGGGAGCGGCCGAGGCCGCCCACGGGCCGGCGACGACACCGGCCGCGGCGAGCGCCAGGGTGGCACCCGCGGAAGCGAGTGTGCGAGTACGAAGAACAGTCATCGATGAAACCCCTCCGGTCGCCGGCAGAGCGACCATTTCGGTGATCAGCGCGGCATGCCGGATCCCCCCAAGCGCCGCGACACGACCGAGAATCGGTCTTCTTCGATGGTGGGGGCCACAGGGAGTGCCGTCAACTCGGACACATGTCCGACTCGCGCCGCCTCAACGCCGTCCTCCCGATCGTTCTGCGGCCCCGAGAACAGGTCCGCCGGGCCCTCCCGTGAGCGTTCCCCGTGCACGTGCGTCGGGGAGGTCACGCCCCCGCTTCACCCGCCCCTGCGAGAACGAGTCACCCCGGTGGTGAACGCTCCTCGAGGCACCCTCGACGTGAGATGCAACCGCAGTGATTCCGCGAGCGTCGCCGACCGGGGGTATTCGACCGGGATTGTTGGCCCAGAACGGTGACGGGACACCGACGACCCCCTCCCGGTGGGGAGGGGGCCGTCGGAGAGGACCGTGGGCGGGGACCGTCGGTGAGGACCGTCAGCGGCGCGGCAATCCGTACCGGCGCAGGAGGCGGTCGACCTGGGCCGGGCCGAGGCGGGTCTTCTGCACCGACGGCGGGTTCTGGCCCGTCCAGTACCGGGCGAACGACTCGGCCCACACCTCTGCCGGCATCCCGACGTACGGGTCGGAGGTGAACGTGCGCCGCTCGGCCGCGCGCGTGACCTCCTGACGCAGCCCGCCCGCCTTCGGCATGTACGAGACGGCGTGGCCGAGCTCGTGCGCCGTGATGAACGACATCGACGACACGTCGCGCGTCTCGAGGATCGCGATGTCGCGCTTGCCGTACTGGACGTAGCCGAGGACGGCCGCGTCACGGACATTCGTCTTCGGCGCCTTCCACGTGATCCGCGAGACGCACCGGATGCGGTAGTTGCCCGCCCGCTTCGCGAGGCCCGTGTGTGTCGAGATCGCCTGGCGGCACAGCTTCGGCGCGTCCGTGAGCGGACGACGCTCCGTGGCCGCGACCTGCGCCGCACCCCACGCCGGGGCCTGCGTCCAGCCCTGCGGGCCGACCTTCGTGTTGACGGTGAGGACCGCCACGCCGTCGAAGTAGAAGTCGTAGCCCTTCGTCGTGCCGCCGCGGCACACCACGGTGTGGCCCGACGGGGACCACCACTTCGGCATTCGCGCCTTGACGTACTTGACGCACCGCTCGTCCTGCGCCGTCATCTTCGATGCGTCGGCCTGGCGCACCCGCGCCCGGATGTCGGGCACGCTCACCCCGACGAACGCGTCCGGCGCCACCGACGCCGAGACGGGCTGCATCGGCTGCGGACCGGGCGACGACACGGCCTGCGCCGAGGCGGGCGCCCCCACACCCACACCCACACCCACACCTGCGACGAGAACCCCCACCAACGCCGACGACGACTTCACGACCTACCCCCACACGAAAGAACGACACCCACGCCGGGGACGAGACGCGTCCACCCGGCACGGGTCATCCTGCCCCATGGGGAGGCACCACACCGCTTCGCGATCGGCCCGGGTGGCACGACACGCGGCGCCCGCCCGACCCTCCGGACGTCACATCCGGGGCCCGCGAGTCCCCTCGACGCGGGCCGTCACGACGCACGGCGGTGGGCGCCGACGTGCGTCCCACACCGACGCCCACCGTCGTCTCACCTGCGGCCGGAAGGCCGGCGCCGTCTCAGGGGCGCCACCCGAACCGGGCGATGTCGTTGCACGTCACCTGCTTGCGGCGGTACCCGTCGGGGTAGCCGACGCACGTCGCCTGGGTGCGGGCCCACACCTCGGCGGGCATCGAGTTGTAATCGCCGCCGCCCCACGACGAGACGCCGGTGAACTTCGCGAAGGCCGTCCGCTGCGCGGTCGTGAGCTCGGAGTAGGACCACGCGTGGCTCAGCTCATGCGCCATGACGGCGCGCAGCAGCGGCCCACGCAGATCAGAGCGGATCTTCACCCGGCCCTCGACGAACTCGCCCGTCGTGCTCGACACCCACGTCTCGGTGAGGCCGAGGGTGTCGGGGGTGTCGAAGCCCCGCACGCACGAGATCGTGTACCGCGAATCCCGCGGGACCGGACGGAACGACGCGATCGCCTCCGCACACGTGTCGGGCAACGGAGCCGTCGGCGTCGTGGTCGTCGTCCGCTGTGCGGGGGCCGGTGCGGGGGCAGGGGCCGGTGCAGGAACCGGGGCCGGTGCCGGAGGAGGCGTCGGCGCCCCGGTGGGAGCCGGGCTCGGGGCGGGGGCGCCGGGCACCCGGTACGTCGGGAGCGATCCCGTCGTCGCCGTGGGCACCTTCGCCGTGACCGCACCGATCGCCGCGTCCGAGACCGCACCCGATCCGCCGAGCGTCCCGATGTTGCGAACGCCGAGTGCCGTCAGGGTGTTCGCGACGCTCTTGCTCCACGTCGTCGCGCTTGCGGGCGGGGTGAGGAGGATGGGGCCGTCGGCGAGCATGCCGCCGACGACGGCGTCGGCGAACATCGTCCCGCCGGCGAGGTAGGCGACCGATGCGCCCGACGGGAACGCGGCGCGGGCGACGGCCTGGGCCGTCGCGTACCGGTCGGCACCCGCGAGGCGGTCGGTGGGCCGGCCTCCGGCGGCGGAGGCGAGCGTCGTCGCCGAGACCGCGCCGGTGCCGCCGAGGCCCGTGACCTTCGACGGGCCCCATGACGCGACGAGCGACCGGACCGCGGCGGGAGCGGCGCCGGTCGCCGGCACGGGAAGCACCGGGCCGTCCTTGAGCGCACCACCGACGACGGCGTCGGCGCGCCCGCCGATCTGCGCGACGTAGACGTGGGACGCCCCCTCGGGGAACGCGCGGCGGGCGATCGCCACCGCCGTCGCGTAGACGTCGTTGCTGCCGAGACGCGTCGTGGAGAGCCCGCCGGCGGCCTGACCGAGGACGTCGGAGGAGACCGAGGCGGATCCGCCGAGCGCGACGACCTGGGAGGGGGAGAGACGCGCGATCTCGTCGCGGACGGCGCGGGGCACGGTGCCGGCCGTCGGCACGAGGAGCACGGGGCCGTCGGTGAGGGCGGCGCCGGCGAGGGCCTCGTCGAGGCGGTTGCCGCCGACGAGGTACACGCTCCTGGCGGTGCCGGGGGAGTAGGCCCGCTTGCTGATCGCGACGGACGTCTCGTACCGGTCCGCGCCGGCGAGGCGGGTAGGACCGGCCATCGCGCGCTGGACGATCGGCGCGGTCGCGGCGTCACCGGCGGTGACGGCGCGCGTGTCGATGTCGGCGGTGGTCGTCGTCGTGGTGACGACCTCGAGGTCGGAGCCCCGGTCCGTGGAGACGGACGCCGAGGCCGCCTGGGGTGCGACCCCGACGGCGAGGCCGGCGGCGAGGGTGGTGAGAGCGCGTGGCAGGCGCGACATGGGCGGAGTCCCCTCCGTGACGGAACGATGAGCAGGCCCCGTCCCTGGAGCCCGAGACCTCATCGGCCCCCGAATGCCACCTCTGCAGGCTCTCGACCTGCGAGAAAACCGGTCTCGAAACGCTCAGGTCCGGGCGTCCGTCCAATTCCCGTCCCGCGGAGGGTCGTTGTCACGATCCGGTCACGGGGCGGAGGAGTCTCACCTCGTATCCAAGCGTGTGCCGGAACGTGGCGACCGTCTCGTAGTCCCGATCCACCGAACGACCGAGCGCGGGAAGCAGCCCCTCGATGCGTCGTGGCGAGGCGGGCGCATCGAGCACCCACGCCCGATCCACGAGCGTCGGGTCGTCGCCGCGCACCGCGTCGAGCGCCGCGTCGAGACTCCCCGGATACGCGCCGAGCAGCCACGAACTCCCCACCGGCCTGCCCCCGAGCTGCCGGACGTACCCCGGCGACGCGCCCGTGACGTCGAGGATCGGCACCCCGGCGAGGTGATGCTCGCGGTCGACCTCGGCGAGGAGACGTGACGTCTCCGCGTCGGCCTTCGTGACCCGGAGCCGCGCGCCCTCGGGGCTCACGACGGCGACCTCCGTCGCGGCCGGGTCGGACCACGCCGACGTCACCGGGGGATAGCGGTACGCGTGCCCGAGCCCCGAGAGCGAGGCGACGAGGACGAGCCCGGCCGACGCCGCCGTGACGACCCGCCGCACGAGACGGCGTTCCCCCTCCCTACGGCCCGTGCCGTGCCGCACGCCGGTGAGGAGCAGGACCGCGACGAACCAGAAGAGACACGCCCGCGCCTGCGCGATCGCATAGTTGCCGTTCGTCCCGACGACGTACGCGAGCGGCGCGAGCGTGAGGGCGAGAAGGGTGACGGCCTCGACCGCTCGGGACTGCCCGGGACGCCGCGACGCGTGCGCTTCTGTCGATGCCGATGTCGATGCCACCGCCGATGCCGATGTCGTGGGGGCGGGCTCGTCGTCTGCGCTCATGGGCGTCGTCGACGTCGTTGTCGTCGTGACGGAGTGGTCCGTGCCGCTGCCGGGGGTGCGACGCGTGGTGAGGAGGACGGGGATCGCGAGGAGCGGGATCCACCAGCACGCGCCGACCATCGGCACCGCGCGGGTGGGAGCGAGGCCCGTGGCGAACGCGACGACCTCGACGAGGACGGCGAGGGCCGTCACGGCGGCGATCGCGCGCCCCCGGCGACGCGTGGGGGCGCCGCGACGGAGGAGCCTCCACGAGACGAGCGCGGCGACGACGACGGCGAGCGCCGGGGCGGCGAGGAACCCGATCCACGGGAACGGGTCCCACCGCACGAGGTCGTCGTGGCCCTGGAGGAGCGCGACGTTGCGGGCGCCCTCACGGTAGAAGTCGACGATCCAGGCGGGGCCGTGACCGACGAGCGCCATGAGCGCGACGAGCCCCACCACCGCGCCACCCGCGACCCACCCGACGAACGGGAGCACCTGGCGACGGGACGTGACGGCCCGGACGACGACGGCGACGAGCGTGAGAGCGGCGAGCGCTGCACCTGTCGTCACCTTGCCCGAGGCGGCGACCACCCCGCCGAGGCCGACGAGGGCCGGACCGAGGGTGGTGTCGCGTGCGATGGCGCCGAGCCGCCTCCGGGGACCGGGCGCGGACTCCGCGTCGCGAGGGCCGTCGTGGGCGTCCTCGTGGGCCCGACCGGGGCCGGGCCACGTCGCGAGGACGAGGCCGGAGGCCCACAGGCACGTCCCCCAGAACGCGAGGGTGTTGTAGCTCGGGGTGAGCGGGAAGGAGACGACCGGCAGGAGCCCGGCCGTCGCCGCGACGCCGCGAACCGCCCACGCATCCGCACCGAGCAGGCCGAGGGCGCGGGTCGCGGCCCAGCCGAGCGCCCCCGCAGTGAGGAGGCCGACGAGCATCCCGACGACGCGGAGGGCGAGCACGTCGCCGCCGACGAGCGCGAACAAGGGGTGGAGGACGTATCCGAAGAGGAAGACCGTCGCGCGGCTCATCGTCGGGTCGGCGAGGAGGAGGAGGTATTGGCCCTCGTCGGTGCGGTCGAGGCCCCAGCCCACCCGGGCGAGGAACGCGAGGACGCCCCCCGCGGCCGCGACGAGCGCAATCGCCGCCGGCCACCACCCGCCACGACGACGCCGGACCGCCGTCACCGCCGCCTGCTCACTCCCCACGCGCGCCTCCTCGGGCCGGATCACTCCCGGCCACGGGCCGGCGCCCCCAGTGTCGCAGCGGCGGGCCGGGCCACCGACGACCGGCGCCCCCACCCGCGGGTCCCGGTGCGGCCGGCGAGGACTCGTGTCGGGCACGGTCCTCGCCACCGCGTCGTGCGGGACGGGGGAGGGGGCGTCGGTGAGAGTGCGACGAGCGGCGTCACATCTCCTCGTGCGTGCGGGGGTCACCTCCGAAGAGGCGACCGTCGGGACGGCCGAGGGTGGTGATCGCCTCGACCTCGGCGTCGGTGAGCTCGAAGCCGAAGACGTCGAGGTTGGTGCGCTGACGCTCCGGGTTGGCGGACTTGGGCAGCGGCAGCGACCCGATCTGGAGCTGCCAACGGAGGATGACCTGCGCAGGCGTGACTTCGTGCGCCTTGGCGGCGTCGGCGACCGGGGCCTCGTCGTAGGCGGCGTCGCGCTTGCCGAGCGGGCTCCACGACGAGGTCCGGATGCCGAGCTCTGCGTGCACCGCCCGCATCTCCGCCTGCGGGAACCGGGGGTGCAGCTCGATCTGGTTGACGGCCGGGACGACGTCGGTCGCCGCGATGATCTCCCGCAGATGCTCCTCGGTGAAGTTGCTCACCCCGATCGACGTGACGAGCCCCTTCTCGCGCGCGTCGACGAGGCCCTGCCACGTCTCGACGTAGAGGCCACGGCTCGGGTTGGGCCAGTGGATGAGGACGAGGTCGAGCCGGTCGAGGCCCATGACCTCGAGCGACGCCTCGATCGACGCGACGGCCTTCGTGCGGCCGTGGTCACGGCCGGGAACCTTCGTGGCGATCCGGACCTCCTCGCGCGGCAGCCCGCTACGTCGCAGCGCCTCCCCGACCTCGTACTCGTTGCGATAGTTCACCGCCGAGTCCAGCATCCGGTACCCGGCCTCGAGGGCGCTCGTCATGGCCGTGACACCGGCCTCGCCCCGCAGGGGGTAGGTGCCGAATCCGATGCGCGGGAGCGTGACTCCGTCGTTGAGCGCGTAGGTCTCCATCGCCCCACGCTAACGCCGACCCTCCCGGCCGGTTCCTGCGGCCGCCGGGTCGTCGTGCCGACGTGCCGGAGTGCCGACGTGCCGGGGCGGGAGTCAGGCCGGCACGAAGCCGCGCTCGACGGCCCAGGCGCGGGTGTCGGCGGCGAGGGCGTCCCAGTCGCGGCCCGGGTTCATCACGCCCAGCTCGGCATGGCAGCCGAGGTTGGGGGCCGCGGCGTAGAGGAGATGCGGGTCGTCGAGGTTGCGCTTCGACCGCAGCGTGAGGGCGACCCGGAACGGCATGAGGAACGCCGCCCGCGCCACTCCACGCGGCGTGAGTTCGAAGTCGTGCGGCGGGCCCGTGAGGTGCTCGACCGGCGAGTACGGGCGTCGCCCCTGGTAGATGACGCACGTCTCGTGATCGAGGAACCGGGTGCGGAACGGCAGCATCGCCTGACGGAAGATCGGATAGTCGGCACGCAACGCGCCCACCCGGCCGCCGAACGTGCTCGTCGTGCTCACCGCGTGGACGAACCGGAATCCGTCGGTGTCGATGTCGGGCTCGGGCGACCAGCCCTCCGGGTGCCGGAACCCCTCGGGGAACTCGAGGTCGTTGGCGTACTCCGGGGTGGCGGCGTACAGGGCGACGTACGAGATCTCCGGGCGCGCCTCCGCCGCTCGCAGCGCCTGCACGGCGTCGGGCGTGTGAAGGTAGTCGTCCTCGCAGAAGTACACGAGATCGTCGTCGGCCCAGTCGCTCTCGATCGCGAGACGCAGCGCCGTGACGTAGCTGCGGCGCATGCCGACGGGGCCACCCGCGATCGTCTGGACGTCGCCGAACTCCTCGAAGAGGCGCATGCGGTCGGCGGGGACGGGGCCGTCGTCGAGCCAGTGGACGCGGACGTCGGCCTGCTCGGCCGCCCGCGCGAACGACGCCGCGCAGAGGAGCTTGCTGAACCAATCGGGCCGCGACTTGGTGTTCTCGCCGCCGTAGGAGCGGTAGATGAGATGCGTCGTCATGGCGAAAGGTGCCCCCTGTCAGGTCCTGCTGCCCCCGGAGTCAGTCGTCCGATCGACTCCACGCCCACGATAGCGACCGCCACCTGGATGAGGACGGCCATGGCCGTCCCGGGCAGGACCAAAGGGTGCATCGTGCGGAGGTCGAGACCGACGAGGGGACGCACCGGGAGGACGGCGAGGGCGATCGCGACGACGATCATCGCGACGTTCGCCCACCGTGCGACGCCTCGACGGACGAATCCGCCGGGTCGGTGCAGGGCCTGCGCCGTGTACGCGCAGACGAGGGGGATGGGGAGGCAGAGGCCCGCCTGCGTGCGCTCGCCGCCGGCGAGGAGCGCGAGGGCGCCGACGAGACCGAATCCCACGGCGACGCGGAGGACGACCACCCACGTGTGCTGCTCGAGAGGGAAGAGGGCGCGGGTCGGCGTCTCGGTCACCTGCCGATCTCCCTCTCGCACGGACGGCGCGCCGACGGCCGTTCCGCCGGTGCGTGATCCCCGAGCGGCCGGGCGCACAGGCACAGCCCCGGGAATCGTTCTCCCATCGGCGGGTCGGTCGCGATGCTGACGTCGGAGCGCGGGCCTGTGAACAAACTTTGCCAATCCGGGGCCGAAGCGAGAGGAAACCGCCTCTGACCTGCGGACGTACGTCCTGCACGGCCGTGCCGTCGCCGTCGCGGGGCCAGCGACGGGCAGGTGCCGACGTGACATGCCGCGCCACCGTGACCACCCGACCCGCGGCTTCTCGACGACGGCATCGTGGGGTCGGCCGGTGTCCGAGGCGGACCGACCCGCGAATCACCGCGCCCTCGCCCGGCGTCGAGCAGCACGACGCCTGGATAGTCTTCGGGCATGAGTGGCAACCCCGATTTCGATCTCTTCAAGACCACCGACGACCACGAGGAGCTCCGCGGAGCCATTCGGGCCATCGCCGAGCACCAGATCGCCCCCCACGCGGCCTCCGTCGACCACGACAAGCGGTTCCCCGACGAGGCGCTCTCCGCCCTCGTCGCGAGCGACTTCCACGCCCCGCACGTCCCCGAGGAGTACGGCGGCATGGGCGCCGACGCCCTCGCGACGTGCATCGTCATCGAGGAGGTGGCCCGCGTCTGCGCGAGCTCCAGCCTCATCCCCGCCGTCAACAAGCTCGGCTCGATGCCGGTCATCCTCGGCGGCGACGACGAGATCAAGCGCAAGTACCTCACGCCGCTCGCCAAGGGCGACGCGATGTTCAGCTACGGCCTCTCCGAGCGCGAGGCGGGCTCCGACACGGCGTCGATGAAGACCCGCGCCGTGCGCGACGGCGACGACTGGATCCTCAACGGCCAGAAGAGCTGGATCACGAACGCCGGTGTCTCCGAGTACTACACGGTCCTCGCCGTCACCGACCCCGACGGGCGTCGTGGCGCGAACGTGAGCGCGTTCGTCGTCGAGAAGTCCGACGAGGGCTTCACGTTCGGCGAGCCGGAGCGCAAGCTCGGCATCAAGGGCAGCCCCACCCGTGAGCTGTTCTTCGACAACGTGCGCATCCCCGGCGACCGGATGATCGGCCCCGAGGGCACGGGCCTCAAGCTCGCGCTGCGCACCCTCGACCACACCCGCGTGACGATCGGCGCGCAGGCCGTCGGCATCGCGCAGGGCGCCCTCGACTACGCCATCGGTTACGTCAAGGAGCGCAAGCAGTTCGGCAAGGCCATCGCCGAGTTCCAGGCGATCCAGTTCATGCTCGCCGACATGGCGATGGAGCTCGAGGCCGCCCGCCAGATGGTGTACGTCGCCGCCGCCAAGTCGGAGCGTCAGGACTCCGACCTCGGCTTCTTCGGCGCCGCGGCCAAGTGCTTCGCCGGTGACGTCGCGATGAAGATCACGACCGACGCCGTCCAGCTCCTCGGTGGCGCCGGCTACGTCGAGGACCACCCGGTCGAGCGCATGATGCGCGACGCCAAGATCACGCAGATCTACGAAGGCACGAACCAGATCCAGCGCCTCGTCATGGGTCGCATGCTCGTGAAGTGATCGACCCCGCAGAACCGACGCCGCCCGCCTCCTCCCGATCTCGGCGAGGGGCGGGCCGCGTCCTTCCTCGTGGGCCGAAGCGCGTGTGGGTGAGGCCGGGCGAGGCCGGGTGAGGCGCCGGGGTCGGGTCAGATGCCGCGAGCGCGACGCACCAGCGCCTCGGCGCCCGGTGGGAGGTGGGAGCCGAACGGGTTGGCCCGCCGGAACGCGCACACGGTGCAGAGGTCGTCGTGCGTCGGGGTGGGGGCGCCGCAGCGGCCGCACGGGTGGGTGTCGACGACGGCGAGAGGCAGCACGCCCTCCCGCAGGTGCTCCGCCCACCGGGCCCGGCGCCTCGTCGAGAGGGCGTCGACGGGACACGCGTCGAGACACTCCCCGCTGCCGGAGCACCGGTCGACGCGCTGTTCGAGGAAGCTCGCGCCGTCCTCGACACGGAGGGTGAGGGCGCCCTCACCGCAGACGCGGACGCAGACACCGCACGCCGTGCACCCGTGCGCCCGGAGGAGGAGACCCGGGCCGGGACGCCCCGTGGCGACGCCGACGTCGGGGACGCCACGCGCGGGATCGGCGGCAAGGGCCGCGAGCGCGGTCACGAGGCGGGCGTGATCGGTGGACGCTGCGTCGTCCTCGGTGGGGGTGGGTTCCGGCGCGGGCGCCTCGGCGCCGAGAAGCGCTCGCCGGGGGACCGGCATGGACCGGGCGTCGAGGACGTGGAGCGACGGCGTCGGTTCGTCGCCGTCGAACGCCTCGGGGACGGAGGCGACGACGCGGAGGGCGGGGACCCCCGTGCGCGCGTCGGGTGAGGCGAGCAGTGGCAGCACGTCGGCGAGCGAGGTTGCCGTGGAATCGGGTTCGGCGCACCCGTCGAGGAGGTACGTCACACCCGCGGCCCCGTCGAGGAGCACCTCGGGCGCCGCCGCGCGGGGCAGGGTGCCGAGGCACGCAGGCATACGGACGACGACCGCTGTCTCCCACTCCGCCGGGGGCAGGCACCGCCGGGCGGAGTCCGCCGGGTCGGGATGCTCCGGGCAGGCGAGGACGAGCATCGGTGCGGTGGACCGCGCCTGCACCCAGTGCCGCACCGCCCGCAGTCCGAGGTCGGTGTCACCCCGGTCGTCGTCGGGGGAGAGGTGCGGGGCGGGCGAGGGGGCGCCCTCCGTCACGACGGCTCCAGGAGGTGGGGGAGTGCCAGGAGGAACCCGGAGGTGAGAGAGGCGACGCCGCGGTAGAAGTCGGTCCGGGCCTCGCGGGCGGCGAGCTCCGCGAAGCCGACGCCCCACTGCCCGAGGTGGGTCTCGCAGAACCCGCGGGCGCCCTCGGCGAACACCGCGGCCGCGTCGGTGTCGCCCCGCTCGAGGGCCTCCCACGCCCAGGAGGCGAGCGTCGCGACGAACTCGAGCTCGAGTCCGACGTGGTCGTCGGGTTCACGGCCCTCGCGTGGCGCCGCGAGGTCGTAGTGGTGGTACCAGGCGCGCACGTCGAGGGTCTCGGGCTCGAAGAGCAGCCCCTCCTCCGAGGTGTGTACGGACTCGTACGGGGCGGCGCGCAGATGCCCCGGCCCGACGAAGAGTCGCGCGTGGTCGACGGCGACCTCGCCCGCATCGTGCGGACCGGCGAGAAGGCGCAGGCCGTCGCGGCCCGCGTCGTCGAGGGGCACGGGCCAGTCCTCGAGGACGCCCGGCTCGCCGAGGGCGGCGAGCGCCGCGGCGTCGGGAGGCGTGAGGAACCAGCGGGAGAGGGCGGTCGCGGCACCGGCGAGCACGTCGAGGCGCTCGGGACGAGGCGCGGGCGGGACGGCGTCGCCGACCTCGGGCCAGGGGAGGGGTGTGCTCACATCCCCACCCGGACCATCGACTCGTAGAACGCCGCGCGGCCGAGGATCTCGGCGACGAACACGCAGCCGAAGGCGACGGTGACGAGCGCGGCGATCCACTCCATGCGCCCCCAGCCGGTGCGGGCGGCGGCGCCGGTGCCCACGGCATCGAGGCGGGACGCCCCCGCGCCGTCGCCGAGGGAAGTGGTGGCGACTGAACCCGTGCGCGGGCCGGTCGCGGGGTCGCCGAGCAGACGAAAGAGGAACATGCCGAGCAGCCCTGCCCCGAGGACCGCGAGGACGAGCTGGGCGATGACACCGGGGCCGGTGTAGACGGCGGCGCTGGGCGCGCCCACCGCGCCGAGGCGCGTGAGGCGGCCGAGCGTGAGCAGGTGGAGGAGGATCTCGACGGCGAGGAGCGCGATGCCGGCGACGGCGATCGCCCGCAGGGAGGCGAAGACGAGGCTCATCGCCCCGGGGGTGAGTTCGCGTCCGACGAGCCGGTCGACGATGCCCGAGACCCGCGACGTGCCCGTGGCGTCACGACCCTCCGGCCGCACCCGCCCTGCGCGTCGCCGCTGCAGCATGACGACCGTGACGAACGCCGTGCCCACGGCGAACGCGCCGAGGAGCAGCGCCGTCGTCGCGAACCGCGCCGTCGTGAGCCAGGTGCTCCACGCGGGGACGGTGACGAGGACGCCGTACACCATGCTCATCACGACGACGAGCACGACGCCGAGCAGCGCGGTGAGGACGGCGAGCACCTCACGCAGGAGGGGGCTGCCCCAGCGGAAGAGCTGGCAGCAGGCGTAGGCGAAACCGGAAGCGGCGAACGCCATGCCGGCGACGATCTCGCGCGACAGCCACGAGGAGTCGATGTGCCGGAACACGTTGAGGACGTGGAAGACGTCGTTCATGTGGAACATCGAGGCGAAGAGCCCCAGCACGAGCGTCGCCCCGACGGCGAGGACGGCCGGGTCGCTGATGCGGTCGACGTCGTTCTCGGTGTAGCGGTGGCTGAGCCGGGCGCCGACGTGGATGAGCCCGAGGACGACGAACGCCCCGGCCGACATCTGCGCGAGCACCGTGAACAGGATCATCGGCAGTTCGTGGACGTTCACGGCTCAGATCTCCTCGGGGTTGGCGATCTCGCCGGTGCCCGAGGAGAAGTCCTGGGCGTCCCGGTGCGGGCGGATCGCGAGGTTGGGCCTCGTGATCGAGGGGTCGGGCAGCGGAGCCGTGCTCGCACCCGACCGGTACGTCTTCTCGAGCTCGTCCATCTCGCCCCACTCGAGCGCACGGGACGGGCAGGCCGCGACGCAGGCGGGCTGCATGCCCTCCTGGCGGTAGTCGTAGCAGCCGTCGCACTTGCTCATGTGTCCCGTCTCGGGGTTGAACTGCGGCGCCGAGTAGGGGCACGCCCACTCGCAGTAGCGGCAGCCGACGCACTTCTCGGCGTCGACGTAGACGGTGCCGTCGTCGCGCACCGTCATCGCCGTCGTCGGGCACACCTTGACGCAGATGGGGTCGGCGCAGTGGTTGCACGAGACGGACGTGTAGTAGGAGAAGACGTTCGGCGTGACGGTGTCACCGTCGCGCTGCCACGAGCCACCCGTGTACTCCACGACGCGGCGCCACTTCACGCCGACGGGCAGGCTGTGCTTGTCCTTGCAGGCCATCTGGCAGGCCTTGCACCCGTTGCACGCGCTTTGGTCGAAGGCGAAACCGAGCATGAGAAGGTCCTTTCGCGAACGGGCTCAGACCGGGGATCCGGCACGCGGGGTGGGGCGGCCGACACCGTCGGGGACGTCGGTGGCGAGCTGCACCTGCGCGAGCACGGTGTGCTGGGCGTTGCCCTTGGAGAGCGGCGTGGGGTGCTGGCTCGTGAGGATGTTCACGACGCCGCCGTGGTCGGTGCCGTCGGGCCCCCGTTCGAGCCAGGCCCCCTGGGGGACCGACACGACGCCGGGCATGATCCGCGGGGTCACCATCACCGGCACGGTGAGTCGGCCGCGGTCGTTGAAGACGAGGATCCGATCACCGTTCTTGATACCGCGATCGGCGGCGTCGAGGGAGTTCATCCACGCCTTCTGCGGGTGCGCCTCACGGTTGTAGGCGAGGTTGCCGTACGTCGAGTGGGTGCGGCCCTTGAAGTGATGGCCGATGACCTGCAGCGGGTACTTCTCGTTCGACCTCGCCTCGACGGCGCCCTCCCACGTGTCGAGGTGCACGGGCAGCGCCGTGATCTCGTCGCCGGGCAGCGGGTCGCGGAACGTCCACGTCTTGGCGAGCTCCCACAGGTCGCTCGAGAAGATCTCGATCTTGCCCGACGGGGTGGCGAGGGGGTTCTTCTTCGGGTCCTCGCGGAACTCCTTGAGCGCCACGGTGAGTCCGTCGGGGTTCTGGTACCGGTGGACGCCCTTCTTGCGCAGCGTCTCGAAGTCGGGGAAGTCGGGGTGCTCCTTGACGGTCTCGGCCTGCATGTGCCGGGCCCACCCCTCCAGGGTGCGTCCCTCGGTGAACTCCTTCTCCACCCCCATACGCTTGGCGATCTCCGTGCACATGTCGTAGGCGGGCTTGGAGTCGAACAGCGGCTCGACGGCCTTCTCGCCCATGATGAGGTAGGCCATGTCGCCGGTGTACTCGCTCGGAATGAGGTCCCACCGCTCGGCGGCCGTCGTGTCGGGGAGGACGAGGTCGGCGAGTTGCGCCGAGGCCGTCATCTGGTTGTCGACGACGCAGATGAACTCGCAGAGGGACTCGTCGGAGACGATCTCCTTCGTGCGGTTGACGTCGCCGTGCTGGCTCGCGAGGACGTTGCCGCCGTAGGACAGCATGAACTTGATGCCCGTGCTGAGTTTGTCGACGCCACGCACCCCGTCGGCGGTGGCCGTCATCTCCGGCCCGCGGACGATCGCGTCCGTCCAGCCGTAGAACGAGATCGAGGCCTCGACCGGGTTGTCCCCGTCGGGGAACCACTGGGTCACGGGCCAGTAGTAGCCCTCGCGGCCGCCGGTGCCACCGCCGGGGATGCCGACGTTGCCCGTCATCGCCGCGAGCGTGTAGATGGCGCGCGCGATGTTCTCTCCGTTGGCGTGGCGCTGCGGCCCCCACCCCTGCGTGATGTTCGCGGGCTTGGTCGTCGCGAGCTCCCGCGCGAACTTCACGATCGTCGCCTCGGGGACGCCGGTGATGCGCGATGCCCACGCCGGGGTCTTCTTCGTGCGGTCCTTCCCCTCGCCGAGGAGGTAGCTCTTGTACGAGTTGCCCTTGGGCACGCCGGCCGGCATGTGCTCCTCGTCGAACCCGGAGCAGTATTCGTCGAGGAACTTCTGGTCGTGAAGGTTCTCGGTGACCATGACGTACGCCATGCCCGCGACGAGCGCCGCGTCGGTGCCCGGCCGCGGGGCGATCCACTCGTCGGCGAGGAGCGAGGCCGAGTCGGAGTACCGCGGGTCGACGACGACGATCCGCAGGTCCGACCTCTTGTGCGCCCACAGGGACGTGAACGTGTTGCCGCCGCCCGACATGCGGGTCTCCTGCGGGTTGTTGCCCCACAGGACGAGGAGGCGGGAGTTCGTCGCCGCGTCCTCGAAGCTGTTCGACATCTGCTCGTCGTCGGCGCCGTAGTGGTACTTCGTGCACGTGCCGATCTGCCCGTAGCTGTAGTTGCCGTAGTAGTCGAGCGACCCGCCGAGGAGGTTGAAGAGTCGCTTCCACCCGCCGGAGTAGGCGATGTGCGCGTTCCACACGCCGGAGCCGTACGTCTTGAAGATCGCCTCGTTGCCGTACGTGTCGATCGTGTACCGCAGCTTCTTCGCGAAGAGGTCGAAGGCCTCCTCCCAGGAGATCTCCTGCCACTTGCCCTCGCCGCGCTTGCCGACCCGCTTGAGCGGCTTCTTGATGCGGTCGGGGTTGTAGATGCGCTGACGCATGTTGCGGCCGCGGACGCAGGCCCGGATCTGACGGCCCAGGAGAGAGTCGTCCCCGGTGTCGTCGGGGAGGACCCGCACGACCGTGCCGTCCTGCACCTGCAGGCGCAGCGGGCACCGCGAGCCGCAGTTGACGACGCACGCGGACCACACCGTGCGGCCCTTCGGCGGGATCGCGCCCGGCGCGGGCGTCGCGGGAGCCTCCTTCGTGCCACATCCACCGAGCAACGCCGCGCCCCCACCGGCGACGGCGCTCCACCGGAGGAGGGATCGGCGCGAGAACTCGGTCGTCGTCAGTGCGGTGGGTGGCATCCGGCGCTCCTGGTGGGGCAGGGGAAGACGTCACCGGCGGGGGGCCGGCGGCGCTCTCACTGTCCCAGGGGGGAGGAATCCGGCCATCCGGACATGAGAGGCCGGGGCCCTAGGTCCCGGCCCCCGCTCGCGACCGACACCCCGGTGACGTTCAGGCGCCGGGCAGGCTCATGGCCGATACTCGGGGATCATGAGTTCTGCAGTGCCGCCGCGGCGACCGGACGACGTCCTCGAAGTGCGAGCCGGTGACGAACGTGGCCTCGCCGAACCCGAGATGCTCACCCCGCGCCTCCGTCGGCGGCGGGCGTGGACGCTCGTGCTCCTCACCCTCGTCGCGCCCGGTAGTGCGCAGATCGCGGCGGGCAACCGGCGGGTCGGGCGGTTCGCGCTCCGCACGGCGGTGCTCGTCGTCGCGCTCCTGCTCCTCGCCGCGCTCCTCTCCCTCGTGAGCCCGGGTCTCCTCCTCGGTGTCGTCGCCGCCCCGTGGTTCCTCGGCGCCCTCGTCGGCGCCCTCGTGCTCGGCGCCGTGTTCTGGGCGTGGTTGTTCTTCGACGCGATGCGCCTCGCACGCCTCTCCGGCGTGGGTGGCCGCACCCGATGCCTCGTCGCGATCGTCACCGTCCTGCTCATGGTCCTCACGAGCGGGGCGCTCCTCAGCGCCGCCTGGGTCGTGTGGGCCGGACGCACCGCCGTGACGAACGTCTTCGACGCCCACGACCGGCACGCCCCCGTCGAGGGCCGCTACAACATCCTCCTCATCGGCTCCGACGGCGGCTCCGACCGCGTCGGCGTGCGCACCGACACCCTCATGCTCGCGAGCGTCGACGCCGCCACCGGCCGCAGCGCACTCTTCGGCTTCGCCCGCGACACCGAGAACATCGACTTCCGCGAAGGGTCGATCATGCACCGGCTCATGCCCGAGGGCTGGAACTGCGGCGACCAGTGCCTCCTCAACGGCATCTACCAGTGGGGCATGGAACACGCCGACCGGTTCCCGAAGGACGTGAAGAACCCCGGCGCGCAGGCGACGAAGGAGGCCGTCGAGGCCCTCTCCGGCCTCGACATCCAGTACTACGCGATGGTCGACCTCGTCGGGTTCCGCCGGTTCGTCGACGCCGTGGGCGGGCTCGACCTCGTCGTCGGCAAGCGCACCCCCATGGGTGGCGGCACCTCGAAGATCTCCGGCTGGATCGAGCCCGGCGAGCAGCACCTCGACGGCTACCACGCCCTCTGGTACGCCCGCTCCCGCGAGGGCGCCTCGAACTACGACCGCATGGCCCGCCAGAAGTGCGTCATGACGGCGATGCTCCACCAGCTCGACCCGCAGACCGTCGTCCTCAAGGCGCAGGACATCGCCGCCGTCTCCGGCAGCGTCGTCGAGACCGACATCCCCTCCCGCGACCTCGGCCGCCTCGGCGCACTCGCGATGAAGGCGCGCGACGGCGAGATGACGACCGTCAACTTCACCCCGCCACTCATCGACCCGTGGCGCTACGACCCGCAGAAGGTCCGCGACATCGTCGCGAAGACCATCGCCGGAGACCCCGACCCGACCGGTGCCGAGGCCTCGACGGCCGACGGCACCGCGAAGAAGCCCGCACCCTCCCGCGCCTCGGGTGCGAAGACGCGCGGCACGGACGGCAACGCGACGCCCCAGCCCAGCAAGGGCGCGAAGGCGAAGTACAGCTTCAGCGTGAGCGACTCCTCCGGCCTCATCTGCGCGGTCCCGTGACCGGCGCGGGCGCCCCGAGACCCCCTATGGGACACCCGGACACGCGGCGATCCACCGGCCCGCGCCGGCTCGGCCACGGCGAGCGGCAGAATGGACCCGCCGTCCACCCCTTCGGGCGCGCCGACGACCGGGCCATCCCGGGCCGCGGCGACCCCATGCGACACGGGTCGACGTGCACGATCGACCACGTGAAGCCGAGACGGAACAGGGAGACGACGTGAGCGGAGCAGCGCCGGAGCGGCTACCGGCCGTGAGTGTCGTCATGCCGGTCCTCGAGGAGGAGCGGCATCTGCGCGCGGCGGTCGGCCGCGTCCTCGCCCAGGAGTACCCGGGCGACATGGAGGTCGTCCTCGCCGTCGGGCCGAGCAAGGACCGCACGCAGGAGGTCGCCGAATCCCTCGCCGAGGAGGACCCACGGGTCCGCCTCGTGCGCAACCCCTCCGGCCGCACCCCCGACGCCCTCAACGCGGGCATCGGCGCGGCCCGCTACGACGTCATCGCGCGGGTCGACGGCCACGCCGAACTCTGCGACGGGTACCTGCGCACCGCCGTCACCGAACTCCTCACCGTCGGTGCCGCGAACGTCGGCGGCATCATGGACGCCCAGGGCAGCACCCCCTTCGAACGCGCCGTCGCCGCCGCGATGAAGAGCCGCATCGGCGTCGGCAACGCCCGGTTCCACGTCGGCGGCGAGGCCGGAGAGGCCGAGACCGTCTACCTCGGCGTCTTCCGCCGCGAGGCCCTCGAGGCCGCCGGCGGCTACGACTCCCACTTCGCCCGCGCGCAGGACTGGGAGCTCAACCACCGCATCCGCCGGATGGGCGGACTCGTGTGGTTCGTGCCCGACCTCACCGTCACCTACCGGCCGCGCGGCACGCTGGAGAAGCTCGCCCGCCAGTACTTCAACTACGGCCGCTGGCGCCGCGTCGTCGCCGCCCGCCACGAGGGCACGATCAACCTCCGCTACCTCGCGCCGCCCGCGATGGTCGTCGGCACGACTGCCGCGACGATCCTCGGCCTCGCCTCGCGCCGCACCCGCCTCGCGCTCGCCCTGCCCGCCGCCTACGCCGCGGCCGTCACCGTCGGCGGCGCCCTCATCAGTCGGGGCGAGGCGCCCGAGACGCGCCTGCGCACCCCGCTCGTCCTCGCGACGATGCACTGGTGCTGGGGGCTCGGATTCCTCACGAGCCCCAAGAAACTCCGCGACAAGGCCCTCGCCCGCAGCGTCGAGACGCCGCGCACGGGGGAGGAGGCCCGATGAGGATCCTCATGCTCGTCGCGACGACCGTCGCCACCGACACCCGCGTGCTCCGCGAGGCGACGACCCTCGTCGGAGCCGGCCACGCCGTCCACGTCATCGGCCGCTCCGTCCCCGAGGACTGGGAACCGCCGCACGGCATCACCGCCTCGAGCGTCGGCACCTCCTCGGTGTTCCGCGCCGAGGGCACGCCCTCCCTCACCGGTCTCGAACTGCCCCCGCACATGCGGTTCGCCCGCTGGATGCTCCTGCCGCAGCACCGCAACTCCGCGTTCGGGCGCTGGGCCGACGGGGCGATCGCCGACGGGCGCGCCCGTGAGTTCGACGTCGTCCACGCCCACGACTTCACCGCCCTGCGTGCCGGCGCCACCCTCGCCGAGGAGCGCGGCGTCCCCCTCGTCTACGACACCCACGAACTGTGGAGCGGACGCCCGCGCGAGTACCGACCCACGCCGCTCCTCGACCGCCACGAACGCACGGTCGAGGGCGAGCTCGGCTCCCGCGCCGCCGCCGTCATCACCGTCGGCGACGGCGTCGCGCGCGCCCTGCGCAACCGCTACGGCTGGAACCATGTCACCGTCGTCCGCAACACGTTCCCCCACGCCACCCCCGGCGAGCCCCTTCACGGCCCCCGCGGGCTCGTCTACGCCGGCCGCCTCGCCGCCTACCGCGAACTCGAGACCGTCGCCGACGCGAGTGCCCGCCTCGCCGGCCTCGGCCTGCCCGTCGCGCTCCGCGGCCCCGCCGACCCCACGTGGCTCGCCTCCTTCGACAAGAAGGCCACCCGCATCGAGCCGCCCTGCCCGCCCGAGGAGGTCACCGCCCACCTCGCCGCCGCCGGGCTCGTCCTCGTCACCCACTCCGACACGTGGGAGAACCACCGGCTCGCCCTCCCCAACAAGCTCTTCCACGCCGTCCAGGCCGGTGTGCCCGTCGTCGCCACCGACGTCGGCGAACTCGCCGCCACCGTGCGGCAGTACGGCCTCGGCACCCTCTACACCCCCGGCGACCCCGACGCGCTCGTCGAGGCCGCCCGGGAGGCCGTGGCAGACTATGCCGCGCTCACCCAGGCCGTCCGCGACGCCGAGGGCGAACTCAATTGGGACACCGACAGCGCGCGACTCCTCGCCCTGTACCACCGGCTCGCCACCGACGGAACGGCGACGAGCGGGGCGGTTGGGTAGCGTGAGAGCACCACGAAACACGAGGAGCACGATGACCGCGCGACCGCAGACAAGGAGCGAGACGCGATGACCGTCGTCCCTCCGCCCACGGACGCCGACGCGCCGGTCTACCACCGGTACGAACCGCACAAGGCGGGCATGCCGCCGCTGCGCACCTACTTCGCGGAGCTCTGGCGGCGCAAGGAGTTCGCCATCGAGACGTCCAAGGCGAACATGCGGGCCGCGAACACGCGGACGTTCTTCGGCACGGCATGGCTCATCATCAACCCGCTGCTGCTCGCGTTCGTCTACTACCTCCTCATCGACGTCCTCCAGAACCGGCTCGGCAAGCCGTTCGACCCCAAGGCGTTCGCCCACCTCACCGGCGGGCTGTTCGTCTTCTACTACTTCCAGGGCGCCGTCAACACCGGTGCGAACTCCGTCACCGGCGCGGGCAAGGTCATCCTCAACACGGCGATGCCCCGGCTCCTCCTGCCGATCGCCGCGGTGCGCACCGGGTTCTTCCGATTCCTGCCCACCCTGCCGGTCTACTTCGTCTTCCACATCCTCGCCGGCAACCCGTGGAACCTCGCGACGTTCGTCGCAGCCCCGATCTTCCTCGTGCTCCTCACGGTGTTCACCACCGGGCTCGCCTCGTTCTTCGCCGCCGCCCAGGTCTACTTCCGCGACACCGCGAGCTTCCTGCCCTACGTCATGCGCATCTGGCTGTACTCCTCGCCGGTGCTGTGGACGATCGACCGCATCCCCGAGCGGTTCCGCCCCCTCGCGTGGGCCAACCCGCTCTACGCCCTCATCGGCGGGTACAACGAATCGCTCCAGGAGGGGATCTTCCCCTCGCCGACCATCTGGCTGCTCGCCGTCGCGTGGGCGCTGCTCGCCGTCGTCGTCGGCTGCTCCTACTTCCTCATGAGGGAGCGTGATTTCGCTGTCCGCCTCTGAGACCACCCCCAGCGGCCCCACCGGATCGACCGCCACGGGCGGCCACGGCTTCTCCGTCGGCGGCGCCTTCTCACTCGGCGACCGCAAGACCGACAAGGCCCGCCGCGCCGCGGAGGCCACCGACGCCGGGCCCGAGAAGGTCTACGTCGACAACTCCGCCCGCACCGACCTCGCCGTCAGCGTCCAACACCTCTCGATCACGTACCGCACGACCTTCGAGCGGGTGCCGACGTTCAAGAACGCCATCGTCCGCTTCGGCCGCGGCGAGCGGGCCCTCGTCGAGGTCCAGGCGCTCAAGGACGTGAGCTTCGACGTCCCCAACGGCACCCAGCTCGGCATCATCGGCGCCAACGGCGCGGGCAAGTCGACGATCATGCGCACGATCGCCGGGATCCTCCCACCCACCGAGGGCCGCGTCGAGGTGTGGGGGCGTGCGAGCACCCTCCTCGCCCTCGGCGTCGGGTTCAACGCCCAGCTCTCCGGCCGCGAGAACGTCATCCTCGGCGGCCTCGCCTCCGGCCTCTCCCGCGCCGAGGTCGAGGAACGCGCCCACGAGGTCGCCGAATGGGCCGAACTCGGCGACTACATCGACGCCCCCATGCGCACGTACTCCTCGGGCATGTTCAGTCGCCTCGCGTTCAGCGTCGCCGTACACATGAAGCCCGACATCCTCATGATCGACGAGGCCCTCTCCGCAGGTGACGCGAAGTTCCGCGAGAAGGCCAACGCCAAGATGGACGAGCTGCGCAAGAGCGCCCGCGCGATGTTCCTCGTGAGCCACGGCCTCTCGAGCATCCGGGACATGTGCACCGACTGCATCTGGCTCCACAAGGGTCAGGTGATGATGCGCGGCAAGCCCGACGAGTGCATCGACGCCTACACCCAGTTCGTCAAGGTCGGCAAGACGCCGCAGACGATGGACGAGATGTGACCTCCTACGACGTCAGCATCCTCACTTCCGGGCACGACGTCGCCGACGCGCGGCTCCACCGGGAGGCCGCTGCGCTCGTCGCCGAGGGGCTGAGCGTCGAGGTCCTCGGCCTCGGGGACGCCGCGGACGGCCCGCCCGACACGACCGTCCGCACCTGGCCCCGCGCCGGCGGGGTGCGCCGCGCCGGATTGGCCGCCCGCATGGCCGCACAGGCCGGGGGACGGGTGCTCGTGTCGCTCGACCCCGACTCCGCGCTCGCGGCCCACACCGCGGTGCTCGCGAGCGGTCGGGAACTCGTCGTCGACGTCCACGAGGACTACGCCGCGCTCCTCGCCGACCGGGCCTGGGCCTCCTCCTTCGGAGGCCTCGCCGGACGCGCCGGGCACGAGGTCGTCCGCGCGTTCCAGCGCATCGCCGGCCGGGCGGCGCTCACCGTCGTCGCCGACGAGCACGTGCCCCCGCTGCGGGCCCGTCGCCGCCTCGTCCTCCCCAACGACCCCGACGTCTCGATGCTCCCCGAACCGGCCGAGCCCGAGGCGACCCCGCGCGCCCTCTACATCGGCGACGTCCGCACCTCCCGCGGCCTCCTCGTGATGCTCGCCGCGCTCCGCGCCGCGCCGACGTGGCGCCTCGACGTCGTCGGCCCCGTCGCCCCGGCCGACCAGGATGCGCTCGACGCGCTCCTCGCCGCCGACACCGACCTCGCCGCGCGCGTGACCTTCCACGGCCGCAGGCCCCCGCGCGAGGCGTGGTGCCTCGCCCGCGGCGCCTGGGCCGGGCTCCTCCTCCTCCACGACACCCCCGCGTTCCGCGAGGCGCTGCCGAGCAAGGTGGGGGAGTACCTCGCCTGCGGCCTGCCCGTCGTCACGACCGACCTACCCCGCCAGGCCGCGGTCGTCCGCGGCAGCGCGGGCCACGGTGCGGTCGGCGTCGTCGTCCCCGTCGGCGAGGACGAAGCCGTCGGCGCCGCCGTCGCCGAACACCTCCGCGCCTGGGCCGCCGACCCCGCCTCACTCCACGCGATGCGCGCCCCCGCCGTCGCCGCCTCCGTCCGCGGCGGCGACCACGACGACCCTTACGCCCGCTTCGCCCGCACCGTCGTCGACCTCCTCACCGGCCCCACCGACGAGGACATCGACGCGGACGCCGAGATCGCGGTGACCGACCACGACGTGCGCATCGCAGGGGACGCCGCCGAGGAGACCGACGCCGGTGCGACGCCTGCGCACGACGCGGATCACGGCACGCTCCACGACGTCCACACCGACGTGACAGATGCCGCCGACGGCACACCAGGCATCGCCGCTCGGATCTCCGGGGTGTTCGATCGGTTCCGTCGCCCCGGGGGTGGGCGGTGATCATGGCCGAGCGGTCGACGCCCTCCCTCGCGCGCAGCGGCCGTGCAGTCGTGTCGACGCTCCGCAGCGGTGTGCTGCAGGCGCTCCCGCGCGGGGCGAAGGACGGGGTCAAGGAGGGGCTCGCCGGAGCGCGACGCCTCACGCCCGCCCCCGCGGCCCGACTGGCCGAGCGCGCTGCCCGCCGCCCCGTCGCGGCCCCCGACGAGCTCGCCCAGGCCCGCCGCGACCGGCCCGGTGCGCCGCAGACCGACGTGCGCCTGTGGGTCGCGCCCGCGAACTTCGCCGGTCAGGGCCACGAGTGGGCCCGCGCCGCGCAGCGCCTCCCGGGCGTGGGCGCCCGGTCGATGAACATCGCCGGGCCGATCCGGTTCCCCACCGACTACGAGGTCTCCGCCGCCGTCTACCGCGACCTCGGCTGGCAGCGCGAGCAGCGTCGCGCGCTGCTCGACTACACGCACGTCCTCGTCGAGGCCGAGCGGCCCGTCCTCGGCAGCCTCTACGGTTCATGCGCCGCGGAGACGCCCGCGCTCCGTCGCGCAGGCCTCACCGTCGCGCACGTCGTCCACGGCTCCGACGCCCGCCGCCCCGACCTCCACGCCGCGACCCACCCGCACTCGCCGTTCCGCGACCCCCGCGACCCGCGCACGGCGCGCCTCCAGCGCCTCACCCGGCGCAACGTCGCGTGGCTCGACCGCTGCGAGACGCCCGTGTTCGTCTCGACGCCCGACATGATCGACGTCGTCCCCGGCGCCCGCTGGTGCCCCGTCGTCGTCGACGCCGACGCGTGGGCGAGCGACACCCCCGTCCTCGAACGGGAGCGGCCCGTCGTCGTCCACGCCCCGAGCAACGGATGGCTCAAGGGGAGCGACCTCGTCGACCCGCAGATGCAGGCGCTCCACGACGCCGGCCTCATCGAGTACCGCACCCTCCGTGGGCTCGACCGTGCCGCGATGCGGCGGGTGTACCGCGAGGCCGACATCGTCCTCGACCAGTTCGTCCTCGGGCTCTACGGCGTGGCCGCCGCCGAGGCGATGGCCGCCGGCCGCGTCGTCGTCGCCTACGTCGGCGACACCGCCCGCGCCCGCGTCTGGGAGGCGACCGGGCAGGACGTCCCCATCGTCGAGGCCACGCCCGTCGACGTCGTCGACGTGATCCGCGGCATCCTCGCCGACCGCGACGCCGCCCGCGCGATCGCCGCCGAAGGACCGAGCTTCGTCCGCCGCATCCACTCCGGCGAACGCTCCGCCGCCGTCCTCGCCGAATTCCTCGGCGTCGGGACACGGAGCTTCGCCCCGGGGCTCGACCCGGAGCTCGATCTCGACCCGGACCTCGTGGCGGGTCTCGACGCCGATCTCGTGCCCGACCTCGTCCCCGACGGACTTCTCGACGGGGTGGACGAAGACCCCCCGGGCGGTCCCACGACGACGGCGGGCAGCGACGGCGACGGCGGACCGGGGGGCGACCCCGACGACGGGACGTCGTTCCCCCCTGCGCGAGGCTGACCGGCGCGGACGCCTCGCGACGATAGGCTGACGGTCGATCCCGAACCCTTTGAGGAGGCCGCGGTGAGCGACGTCAATCCCCTCACGGCTGCAGCGCAACCCGTGCACGGCGAACGGTACGACGACCTCGTGTTCGTCACCCCGTGGTACCCCACGGAGACGAATCCGATGTGGGGCACCTTCGTGCGTGACGCGGTGACGACCCTGCGTCGCCACCACACCGGCCCGGTGACCGTCGTCCACGTCGACTCGACCCCCGTCGACGACGACGCGCCGGAGGCCGACCGCCCGCTCGACGAGGACGGTCGCCCCGCGTCGAGCTGGGTGACGGTGAGCGAGCGTCCCGAGGCGCGCATCGTCCACGTGCGGGCCCCGATGGACCCGATGACCTCACGCCACGAGGCGATCGACGTCCAGCGCGCGGCGATCGTGCGCCACGCGCTGCCGCACATCACGCAGGCGACGTACGTCAACGCCCACGTCGGCGCCCCCACCGGGGCCGCCGTCGCGCCGCTCCTCTCCCGACCCGCCCGGTTCGTCATCACCGAGCACGCGACGTACGTCCGCGCCGTGTTCGCCGACCTCGAGGCCGCCTCCGCCTACCGCGCCGCCGTCGCCCGCGCCCAGGCCGTCATCGCCGTCGGCGACGAGTCCGCCGGCGTCCTGCGCCGCTACTGCGGGCAGCAGGCCGACATCATCCGCGCCGTGCCCAACCCGGTGCGCTTCGACGACGTGCCGCTGCGCACCGAACCCATGCGCCACCCCGACCGGTGGCTCTACGTCGGCAGCCTCATCGAGCGCAAGGGCGTCGACAAGCTCGTCGAGAGCTTCGCCGTCGCCGTCTCCCGCGACCCGCAGCGGCCGTGGCACCTCACGCTCGTCGGTGACGGCCCCCTCCACGAGCAGCTCGTCGAACGCATCGCGGAGCTCGGCCTCACCGACCGGGTGACATTCGCCGGCATCGTCGCCCCCACGGAGGTCGGCTCCTACCTGCGCGACGCCGACGTCCTCGTCCACCTCTCCGCCTACGAGACGTTCGGCATCACCCTCATCGAGGCGGTCGCGAGCGGCCTGCCCGTCGTCGTCACGAAGTGCGGCGGGCCCGAGGAGACGATGGCGCTGCCCGAGGACGTCGGCATGGCCGTCTTCGTGCCCCGCGACCCCGAGCCCGAGGCCGTCGCCGACGCCGTCGCCGCCCTGCGCACCGACGTCGGCCGCGCCGAGCTCACCCACGTCCGCGGCGTCCTCCGCGGGTTCTACGGTGAGGAGCGCGTCGCGGACCTGCTCCACACCCACGTCCTCGGCGACCCGCCGCCGGAGCCGTTCACCCGACCCGGCGACCTCCGCGTCGTCGTCGTCTACCAGGGCATGCTCCAGTGGCGTCGCCTCATGCACGGCGTGCAGCGGGCCATCGACATGGGTGCCCAGGTCGTCGCCGTCGACCTCGAGTCGATGACGGCCGGGGTCGTGCCCAAGGGGATGGCGCTCGTCACCGTCGGCGACCCCGACCGGTACAACACCCTCCAGCGCGTCGAGCGCGCCGTCGTCGACCGCGCGCCGCGCACCGTGCTCCGCGGGGCCGAGAAGGTCGCCGGGACTCTGCCCTCCGAGCGGCAGCCGCAGGCCCGCAAGGTCCTCGCCCGCGCCGAGACCTTCCACGGTCGCGTCTCCCGCTTCTCCCAGCGGCAGCTCTACCGCCGCCCGTGGCTCCTCGTCCGCGGACTCGTCATGGCCCGCCGCGCCGAGAGCCAGCCCGAGCTCTACACCGCCGACCAGATCGACGTCATCGTCCACGGCGGCACCCGATTCACCCAGCTCACGTACCGCCTCCTCAAGAAGCACCCCGAGGCCGAGTACCACTCGGGCGTGTTCACCGCCAAGCACGTCGCCCGGTGGTGGGCCGAGGCCCTCAAGAAGGCGGACAAGGTCGAACCGGACCCCACGCCCGAGGCCGAGGAGGCCGCCCCTGCCGCGGAGCCGACGACCGCCTCGCCGATCGACCCGGCGAGTGGGCAGGCCACCGGGATGAACGCACCGGCCGAGGGAGCCACGCAGACGCCCACGAGCGACGGCCCCGACGGCAGACCGAGTGGCCCGGCAGCAGGCACCCCCGGCGGGACCACCGGCACGACGGACGGGGGAGTGGCATGAGTCGCGGACACGTCGGCCTCGTCGCCTTCTACTTCCCGCCGTCGCGCGCGAGTGGCGTCTACCGGATGCTCGCGCTCGCCAACCACCTCGTCGAGAGCGACTTCGAGGTCACCGTCTTCACCGTGACCCCCGACTTCTTCGAGCACATCACGCGCTCCTCCGACGAGAGCCTCCTCGACGCGATCGACCCGCGAGTCCACGTCGAGCGCATCCCACTGCCCATGCAGCACCTCGAGACGCACCCGCGGCGGTTCTCCTGGCTGCGGGGCAACTTCCCCGAGCTCCACCGCCGCCTCACGCAGCGCGCGACGAAGACGGTGTGGCTCGACCAGTACGGCTCGTGGGTGCCGGGACTCCTCACCCGCATGATCGGCGTGCACCGCCGACACCGCCTCGACGTCGTCCTCGCCACCGGCAACCCGTACTCCTGCTACGAGGCGCCGTGGCTGTTCAAGCGCGCGACGGGCGTGCCCTACGTCCTCGACAGCCGCGACAGCTGGACCCTCGACCTCTTCACCGACGAGCTCGCGTTCCCGCCCGGGCACCCGGCCTACACGTGGGAGAAGCGCACGTTCGACGACGCCGAACTCATCTGCTTCGTCAACCAGCCGCTCCTCGCCTGGCACCAGCGGGCCTATCCCGAGGACGCGGACAAGATGATCGTCGTCGCCAACGGGTACGACACCTCCGTCGTCCGCACCCTCACCGACGCCGTCGACTCGGCGGCACGCGACCAGGCCGCCGCCCGCGAGGACGCGACGGCGGTCGAGGCGGCGGTCGAGGCGGCGGGCCCCGCGGAGGACTCGGACGTCGCGCCCGACCCCGAGAGCGGCGAGGACGCCCGGCCCGGAGTGCGGTTCGGATACGTCGGCACCCTCACGGGCAACCAGCCCCACGCCCAGGTGTGGGCGGGCTGGCGCGCGGCCAAGGAGGACCCGCAGATGGCCGAGGCGACGATGAATCTCTACGGCCACCTCGGGTTCTTCGGCGTGAGCCGGGCCGTCGCGAACGTCCTGCCCACGGGTGACCCGACGCAGGACTGCACGTGGCACGGCCCCGTCGCCAAGGCCGAGATCGCGGCGGCGTACGCGGCGATCGACGTGCTCGTCATGATCGTCGCGGACTCCCCGTACGTCACCTCCGGCAAGGTCTTCGAGTACATGGCCACCGGCAAGCCCGTCGTCGGCCTCTACGAGGACGACTGCGCGGTCGCCGACGTGCTCGGCGGCTACCCGCTGCTCGTCAAGGCGGCCTCGCTCGAGTCCGAGGACGTGGCACGGGCGTTCTGCGAGGCCGAGGTGCGGGCGCACACCGTCACCGACGAGGAGCGTGCCGCGGCCACGGCCTATGCGGAGCGGTTCGAGCGGGTGCGGCAGATGACGCCGCTCGTCGAGCGTCTCGGCGAGATCGCGGCCCGGCCGGTCACCCCGCCGACCCGCCGACGCCTGGGGCGCTGACCTCCTGCGGGCCCCGCCGATCGCGCGGGGCCCGCAGGTCGAGCAGGCGCGCCCCGCACGCGCAGGCGTTGGCGAGGACGAGCCACCACACGGTGAGCGTGAGCGCCGAGCTCGCCGTGAGGCCGAGCGCTGCGAAGACGAGCAGGTGCCCGGCGAGTTCCGTGCGGACGATCCCGACCCGCGGTCGGAGCCGGGCCGCGAGGCGCGTCGTCCACCACACCCGCACGAGGACGAGCAGCAGCAGGGCGAAGGCCGCGAACACGACGACGCCGTACTGCATGAGGAGCTCGACGAAGGCGTTGTGGAGGTTCGCCTCGATCTCGATGCCCGAGGCGGGGTCGTTCCACATGATCGGCTCGAAGGATCCGGCGCCCGTGCCGAGGAACCCCGACTCCCGCCAGTACCGCAGCCCGAGGAGTGACACCCGTACCCGGAACAGGTCGGAGGCCGCCGTCTCGGGCTGGAGGGCCGCGTGAATCATCCGCACGAGGGGATTGCGGGCGGCGAGGGCGGGCACGACGAACGACGCGACCGCCAGCATCCCGACGAGCACGGCGAGGGTCGCGGCGACCCGTCGGTGGGCGGCGACGGTCGCGCGGACGAGCCCGGGGTGCGCGGCGAGCCGACGGGAGACGTCGAGCAGCGCGACGAGCACGAGGCCGAGGACCGCCGAGCGGCTCTCCGAGAGGATCGCGAACGCGGCGCAGGCGACGGCGGCGACACCGAGCCCGGCACGCACGGCGCGGGAGCGTGACTCGGCCCGCCAGGCGAGCACCGCGACGAGCATCGCGAGGGTGACGATGCCGAAGTTGTTCGGGTTGCCGTAGGTCGCGACGGCGATGCGCGGCTGGAACGGCCACGGGTGCACCCACAGGTGCTGCGCCGTGGTCATCTCCCACACGGCGACGGCCCCGGCGAGGACGAGCGAGAGCACCCACCCGCGCCGCCACCAGGCGAGGGAGGCCCGGCGCCCGAGGAGGAGCGCCGCGGTCGAGAGCACGGCGCAGTAGGAGAGGAGGAGCACCTCACGGGAGGCCCACTCCGGATCGGGGGCGACCCGCCACGCGTACGGCATCCACCCGAGGCCGACGAACCAGAACGCAGGGAGTCCCCACACGGGGGTGCGCCGCCAGCGGCCCGTCCCGGCGAGGGCGGCGACGCCGAGGACGAGGAGCCCGAGGTAGACGGGCCACAGGAGACCCGCGGTCCTGAGCGGGGCGGTGACGAACCGGCCCGCGTTGATCGAGAGGACGAGGAGCGTCGTGAGCACTCCCGCCGCCGCGGTCACGGCGACGCCCCCGGGTGGCATCCTGTGGGGCGTCGAGGTGGTCGTCACAGCCGTCGTCGATCCCCGCACCCGGCCGAGTCTAATGGCGGGGCACGTGCCGCCCGGGGCGCCGCGCGGGGTGGGCGAGGCGTGTCGGGTGACCGCGTGCCCCCTCGCCGCACGGTCGTGAGATCCACCGGGCGGCCCCGCCTCCCGGCATCGCTCGCAGCGGTCGCCTAGCATCGTGTGACATGGAGAAGTTGCGTGTGCTCATGCTGGTGAACAACGACATCCGGCACGACACACGGGTGATGAAGAGTGCACTCGCCGTCGCCGACGGTGGCGCCCACGTCACCGTCATCGGCTACGGGTCGGAGGGGTACCCCGAGCACGTGCGACTCGGCGACGTCGAGATCTACCGCGTGCCGCTCGCGTGGCGCTACCACCACAAGGCGCAGGACCGCCGTCGCCGGTTCGAGAACCGCACGATCATCCCCGACATGACGCCGTCGGAGCGTCGTGCCGTCGTCCGCCGATCCCGCCTGCGCACCGCGGAGGCCGCCGAGCTCGGCGGGCGCGACCGCGAGGTGCGCGCCAAGGTCGCCGAGACGGGCGCGAAGGTCCGTACCCGCCTCGGGCGGCTGCAGCAGCGACTCCACGGCGCGGAGAAGGACCTCCGGGCGCGCGCGCTCGAATGGCACGACGACCGCACCGAGTTCGCCTCGTGGCGCCGCAGCCTGCCGGCCATCGACGACTACGAGGTCGCCTACTCCGCCCTCGTCAACTCCCTCGAATGGGACGTCATCCACGCCCACGACATGCACCACATGGGCACTGCGGCCCGCGCCGTCGCCCGCCGCCGCGCCGAGGGACGGCAGGCGTGGTGGATCTACGACGCCCACGAGTACGTCGCCGGGCTCTCGCTCTCCCCGCCGCGCACCCCCCGCATCCGCGCCGCCTACGTCGACCTCGAACGCGAGTACATCGGCATGGCCGGGGCCGTCATCACCGTCACCGGCGCCCTCGCCGAGGAGCTGCAGCGCGCGCACCACCTGCCCGAACGCCCCGCCGTCGTCTACAACTCGCCCGTCCTCGACGGCGATCCCGGCATCCGCGAGGGCCTCGACGTCCGCGCCGACTGCGGCGTCGCTCCCGACGTGCCGCTGCTCGTCTACTCCGGCGGCATCACCGTCGCCCGCGGTGTGCAGACCGCCATCGGCGCGCTGCCCCAACTGCCCGGGGTGCACCTCGCCGTCGTGTGCGTGCCGACGACGAAGACGACCCGCGTCGAGGCGCTCCGCGAGCTCACGACCGCCCTCGGCGTCACCGACCGCGTCCACTTCCTCGAGCCCGTCGCGCCCGACGACGTCTCCGCGTACCTGGCGAGCGCCGACGTCGGCACGATCCCGCTCGTCCACTACGGCAGCCACGAGTTCGCGCTCGCGAACAAGCTGTTCGAGTACCTCCACGCCGGCATCCCGCTCCTCGTGAGCGACTGCCGCGCGCAGGCCGAGTTCGTCACCTCCCACGACGTCGGCGAGGTCCACCGCGCCGAGGACGTCGACGACTTCGCCCGCGCCGCGCGCCGCGTCCTCGACCGCGTCCCGGAGCTGCGTCGACACATCGCCGACAACCCCCAGATGCTCGCCCCCTACGACTGGAACCGCCAGGCGCAGTCGCTGCGTGAGGTGTACCGCTCCCTCGTCGGAGCCGACCGCCTCGCCGAGCCCGCGCACTCCACGGACCTCTCCGAGGTCACCGAGGAGCCGTGGTGGCGCGACGACCGGCCCGCCGTCCTCGGCATCGGCGCCTCCAACCTCGCCGGTGAGGGCTGGGGCTGGGGCAAGGCCGTCGAACGGAACGTGCCCGGTGTCCGCGCCTCGGTGCTCGGTATCGACATGGGCGGACCGCTCACGTTCCCCGCCGACGAGGTCGTCCCGTTCAGCGTCTTCCGCGCCAACCCCCGCTGGGCTGCCGGCTTCGCCGAGCGCATCGAGGCCGAGTGGACGCACGCCCTCATCGAGGCGGGGCGTCCCCTCGTCGGACGTCGCTACGGGCGCACGTTCGTCAAGCACGCCGACGCCCTCCGCGCCCTCGGCATCCGCGTCGGTCTCCTCCTCCACGGCCACGACGTGCGCAGCCCCGAGGACACGACGCGACGCACCCGCTTCTCGCCGTTCACCGACCCGCTGGAGGAGAGCACCTACCAGCTGGGGTCGCGTCGCGCGTTCCTCCTCCAGAAGGCGGAGGGGTTCCTCGAGGCCGGGCACGGCCCGGTGTTCGTCTCCTCGCCCGACCTCGCTCTCGACGTGCCCGGCGCGATCTGGCTGCCGGTCGCCGTCGACACGAACATCTGGGAGGCCGAGCCGACGTCGTTCGACCGTGAGGTGCCCGTCGTCCTCCACGTCCCCACCGACACGCGCCTCGCGGGCAGCGAGGTCGCCGACGCCGTCGGACGTCGCCTGGAGGCCGAGGGGCTCATCGAGTACCGCCGCCTCGAGAACGTCCTCCCCACGGCGATGCCGGGGCTCGTCGCCGAGGCCGATGTCGTCCTCGATCAGTTCCGCATCGGCACCTACGGCCTGCGGGCCGTCGAGGCGATGGCCTCCGGTCGGATCGTCCTCGGTCACGTCGTCGACGAGGTCCGCGCCCAGGCGCCGGGCTGCGCCATCGTCGAGGCGGACCCCGAGACGCTCGAGGACGTCCTCCGCGGCCTGCTCACCGACCGGGAGGCCGGACGCCGCGCAGCCCGCGCCGGCGTCGAGTTCGTGCGGGAACATCACGACGGCCGACTCGCGGCGGAACTCCTCGACGAGCACCTGCACCTACGACGCTGACCACCGGCACCGACCGGCGGCGCGTCCACGCGGATCCCCTCGTGGGACAAAGGCATCGGTAGCATCGAGCACGTGACCCACGTGCTCATGATGGTCGGCAACACGATCGCCCACGACACCCGCGTCCTCAAGTCCGCCCTCGCGCTCGCCGACGGAGGCGTGCAGGTCACCCTGCTCGGGGCGTCACCGACGCCGTACCGGCAGGACACGTGGCTGCAGGACGTGCGGGTCCTCCGCGTGCCCGTCTCCTACCGGCTCCGCGACGAGCGCCTCCGGCGCGTCGCCCGCCGCACCCGGCGCCGTCTCGACTTCGGCCCGACACCGGAGCAGGTGCGCCTCACCGAGCTCGAGGCGCAGCAGCGCGTCCGCGAGCGCAACGACCTCGGTGGGCGGGACCGCGACCTGCGCGCACGGTGGTCGCTCCTGCGCCGTCGCGCCGTGCGCCTGCGCAGCGACCTCGACGAACGGGTCGGCGAGGTCGAGACCGACCTCGTCGAATCGGTCAACGACTGGTGGAACGCCCGGGACCTCGGCGTCGCGTGGCGCCGTGACCTCCCCGAGGTCGACGACCTCGACCTCGCGTTCACGCCCGTCGTCGACCGCGTCGACTGGGACGTCCTCCACGCCCACGACATCCACCACGTCGGTACCGCCGCCCGCGCCGTCGCCCGCCGCCGTGCCGCGGGCCGCCCCGCGATGTGGATCTACGACGCCCACGAGTACGTCGCCGGCCTGCCCGTCTACCCGCCCCGCACACCCCGCTCCAACGCGGCCTGGCTCGACCTCGAGAAGGAGTTCGTCCGCGACGCGGACGCCGTCATCACCGTCACCGCGCCGCTCGCCGAGGAGATCGGCCGTGCCTACGCCCTGTCGGTGACGCCGACCGTCGTCATGAACGCGCCCGTGTTCTCCGAGACGCTTCGTGACGACGAGCCCGGCATCCGGGAGGCGTGCGGACTCGCGCCGGAGACACCCCTCGTCGTCTACAGCGGCGGGGTGACCCACGCCCGCGGCGTCCACACCCTCGTCGAGGCGATGCCCGCGATGCCGGGGGTCCACCTCGCCGTCGTGTGCGTGCCGCACAACCGCACCCGGCCGGTGCAGGCCCTGCGCGATCTCGCCGAAGGTCTCGGCGTCGACGACCGCCTTCACCTGCTCGACCCCGTCGCCCCCGAGGCGGTCTCCTCGTTCCTCGCGAGCGCCGACCTCGGCGTCCACCCCATGCTCCACTTCGGCAGCCACGAGTTCGCGCTTCCCAACAAGCTGTTCGAGTACCTCCACGCCGGCCTTCCCCTCGCCGTGAGCGACTGCCGGGCCCTTTCCGAGTTCGTCACCCGCAACGAGGTGGGCGCGGTGTTCACCGCCGAGGATCCCGCCTCCTGCGCGTCGGCGATCCTCGACGTCCTCTCCCGCCGCGACGCCCTCCACGAGCGCATCGTCACCGACCCGGGCCTCCTCGAGCCGTACTCGTGGAATCACCAGGCCGCCTCGCTACGCGACCTCTACCGGCGGCTCCTCGGCGACGACGCCGTCCCCGTCGAGCCCACGGCCGAGACCTCCCTGCGCGACGTGTCCGAGCGGTTCGTCACCCGCGACGACCGCCCGAGCGTCCTCGCGGTCGGGGCCGTCAACGCCGCTGGGCAGGGCTGGGCCTGGGCCAAGGCGGTCGAGCGCGAGGTGCCCGGCACACGCACGTTCGTCCTCGCCGTCGATCGGGACCGCCCCTACGCGTTCCCCGCCGACGAGGTGATCCCCTTCAGCGTCTTCCGCGAGAACCAGCGGTGGTCGGCCGCCCTGCGCGACACGGCCTCCGCGACGTGGACCCACGCCCTCCTCGAGGGCGGCCGCTCGATCATCGGCCGCCGCTACGGCGCCGACTTCGTCACCGATGCGGCAGCGTTGCGCGCCCAGGGGATCCGCGTCGGCCTCGTCTTCCACGGCTCCGACATCCGCGACCCCGCGGCGAACGCCGCGCGCACGCCCTGGTCGCCGTTCTCCGACCCGCGTGACGAGCTCACCGAACGCCTCCAGCGCGAACACGACCTCCTCCTGCCCAAGGTCGAGGAGTTCCTCGAGGCCGGCGACGGACCCGTGTTCGTCTCCACACCTGACCTGCTCGCCGACGTGCCCGGCGCGATCTGGCTGCCCCTCACCGTCGACGTCGACGCCTGGGCCGCCGACCCGACGCCCTTCGATCGCGACGTGCCCGTCGTCCTCCACGTCCCTAGCCGGGCCCGCCTCAAGGGCAGCGACGCCGCCGACGCCGTCGGGCGCCGTCTCGCCGCGGAGGGGCTCGTCGAGTACCGCCGCCTCGAGGACGTCGACCCCGCCGACATGCCCGCGCACGTGCGGGAGGCCGACGTCGTCCTCGACCAGTTCGCCGTCGGCGTCCACGGCGTCGCCGCCGTCGAGGCCATGGCGGCCGGACGCATCTGTCTCGCACATGTCCGCGAGGACGTCCGTGAGCTGCTGCCCGGCTGCCCCGTCGTCGAGGCGAACCCCGAGACCCTCGAGGACGTGCTCCGGGGGCTCCTCGCCGACCGCGACCGCGGACGCGAGATCGCCCGCGCCGGTCGGGCCTACGTGCGTGAGGTCCACGACGGACGCCGTGCCGCCCGGGTCCTCGCCGAGCACCTCCACCTCCACGGCTGAGACCACCGGCGGGGCGCCGCGTCGCGGTGCACGACGCGGCGCCCCACCGGGAGGGATTCAGTCGCGCGTGACGGCCGGGGCGTCCCGCAGCTCCCGCACGACGCGGGCGGCGGCGGTGACGTCGGAGGGGACCGCGGGACCGGCGACACGCCGGGCGAGTACCCAGGCCGCCTTGCGGGAACGCAGATCGACGGGCACGAGCACGTCGGCCCACGTCGTGAGCGCGGCGGCCTCCTGCGAGCGGGCCACGGCGATCGAGAAGTCGGTGGCGACACCGTCGGACTTCACCGCCAGGCGACGCCGCAGGGCCTGACCGAGCGGGGCACTGCTGCTCACGACGTCGAGAGGATGCCCGGTGCGGGCGAACACCCGCCGCGTCACCGGCCTCGTGAGTCGGCCCGTGCGGCGGCCCACCGCGGCGAGGACACGCCGCGGGTGCGTGCGCGGCAGCGCCGCGAGGGGGGAACGCAGCACCCCCCGGGAGAGGCGCGGGCGGGTGATGTTGGGGTGCACCGGCTCCGGCCGCGACCAGTCGAGCGTGGGCCCGAACACGAGGTGCTCGACGAGAGGCAGGGCGACACGCGGGTGCTGCCAGGAGACAGCCGCGAGCTCGTCGCCCTCGACGAGACCCAACTGCTCCCGCCATCCCGCGACGGTCTCGGGGGTGCGGCCCCGGCCGGTGTCGACGATGACGATCCTCATGCCCGCGCCTCCTTCGTCACGGCGCGGGTGAGGGCCTCCACCCGCGGCACCATCTGCAGATCCCGGGCATAGCGCTGCGCGAACTCCGCGCACGCCGCCCGCACGTCCTCGTCGGCGGTGAGGGCCGCGTGGGCCGCCCGCTCGAGGGCGTCCGCGATCGTCTCCGGCTCGAGGTCCTCGACGCCGAACCACAACGGGTAGTCGCGCAGGACGTCGGTCGCGGCGTTCCGCGGGTCGTGGACGGAGACGATGGGCAGGGCGCTCGCGGCGTACTCGAACACCTTGCCGCTCGTCACGTAGAGACCCGCGCCGAGGACGAGGAGGCACGCGTCGAAGTCCTCGTACGTCGCCTGCACCCGGGCCTTCGGCACCGGCCCCTCGTAGGTGAGGCCGTCGTCCGCGTACTCCTCGACGAGCGCGAGGAGGGCGGGGGAGGGCGTCGAGTAGAACCCGAGGTACCCCCACAGCTGCGCCCGCGCGCCGTCCAGGTCGCCGCCGCGCGAGCGGGCGAGACGCCAGCCGCGGGCGAACTCCGCCATCGGCACCTTGGCCGACACGGTGCCGATGTACCCGAAGGTGAGCGGCCGCCGCGAAGGACGCAGGCGGGCCTCCGGGGCGAAGGTGGGGTCGTACCCGTTGGCGACGACGTGCATCCGGGAGGCGTGCTCGGGATGCCGTTCGGCATGCCAGCGGCGGATCGGCTCGTTGACGAACCACACCTCCGTCGCGCCGGCGAGGAGGGAGCGCTCGATGCGGTCGGCGCGGCCGCCCTCCTCGTGGAGGAGACCGCCGTCGAACACGTCGAGCATCCACGCGTCGCGATAGTCCATGACGAAGGGCACCCCGTGCTCGGCGTTGAGGACGGCCGCGGCGCAGAAGTCGACGTTGGGGTTCGCCGTCGCGACCGTGAGGTCGACGGGGCGACGCCGGTGCACCTCGAGGGCGGCCCGCTCGAGCGGCCGCCGCCACGGCCCGTACCCCTTCTCGGGGAAGTCCCGCTGGTCGAGCCGCACCCGACGGTTGCGCCACTGCCGTGGCGCCCACACGCGCAGGGCCGACCACGAGCGCAGGTCCGTGTCCATCGCGGGCCACGAGAACGGCACGCGCACGACCTCGATCCCCGGGGCGACGAGTGCCTCGAGGGAGGGGTCGACGCCGGTGTACTTCTCGAACGTCTCCCGGTCGGCGGTCAGCACGGTGACGTCCCACCCGGCGCGGGAGAACGCGTTGACCGTCGCGAGCGCCCGGTACACCCCACCGCCACGGGAGGGCGGGAACCCCCACGCCACGTACAACACGTGCGGTCGCGCCTCGGCCATGCGAACTCCCTCGGGGTGGCGATCGGGACGGGGACAACCCTATCCGCGGCGGCTCGCGGCCGTCGTCGCGCCGCGCCCGGGCCGCTCCCGGTGGCCCGGGGGTGGGGAGCCTAGGCTTGCCGCGACGCACGTCGGCGCATCGGCGCCGACCCCTCGACCCTGCAGGAGGCCTGCATGTCCGTCCGCATCCAACCCAGCGCCGACGTCTCCGAGGACGCCCAGATCGGTGAGGGCAGCTCCGTCTGGCACCTCGCGCAGGTACGCGAGCAGGCCGTCCTCGGCGAGAACTGCATCGTCGGTCGCGGCGCCTACGTCGGCACCGGCGTGAAGATGGGCGACAACTGCAAGCTGCAGAACTACGCCCTCGTCTACGAGCCCGCCGTGCTCGAGGACGGCGTGTTCGTCGGCCCCGCCGTCGTCTTCACCAACGACCACTACCCACGGTCCATCAGCCCCGACGGCACCCTCAAGCGCGGTGACGACTGGCAGGCCGTCGGCGTCACGTGCAAGCAGGGCGCCTCCATCGGTGCCCGCTCCGTGTGCATCGCGCCCGTGACGATCGGTGCGTGGGCGCTCGTCGCCGCCGGGTCCGTCGTCACGAAGGACGTCCCCGGCCACGCCCTCGTCGCCGGCAACCCCGCCCGGCGTATCCGCTGGGTCGGCCGCGCGGGTGTGCCGCTCGAGGAGATCGGCGAGAACCGCTTCCGCTGCCCCGAGACCGGCGAGACCTACCGCCAGGACGGCGAGACCCTCACCCTCGAGTCCTGAGCGCCGCTCCCGTAGGGGAGACACACGCAGGGGCCGCACCGTCGAGGTGCGGCCCCTGCGTCGTGTCCGGCTCCGGATGTCCGTGCCTGCAGCGCGCTCGCGAGATCCCCAGACCCCGTGGTGCCTCGTGTCGCCGTCCGCCTCCACCCGCCGTACCCGTCGCGCCTCGTCGGTCCGCGTTCGACCGGGGTGAGTCCGCGGCGGGCGGTGCGTCAAGCGGAGAACCCGTGCGGGGTGACGACGGGGACGCCGCCGTCGGAGAGGACCCGCGCCTCGACGCGGTACGTCGTCGCGAGCGTCTCGGGGGTGAGGACCTCCTCCGGCGACCCGACGCACACCGTGCGTCCGTCGCGCATGACGAGGAGTCGGTCGCAGTAGCGGGCGGCGAGGTTGAGGTCGTGCATCGGCATGAGCGTGACGCCGCCGAGGGAGTGGGTGCGCTCGCGCACGAACCCGAGGACCTTGACCTGGTGGTGGAGGTCGAGGGCGGACGTCGGCTCGTCGAGGAGCATGACGCTCGGCCGGCGCACCGTCATCTGCGCGAGGCCCGCGAGCTGACGCTGACCGCCGGAGAGGTCCCCGAGGTAGCGGTCGGCGAGGTGGGCGATGCCGAGCTCGTCGAGGCACGCCATCGCCTGGTCGACCTCGGCGCGGCTCGTGCGCCACGCCGACCGCCGCCGCAGGCCGACGAGGACGGCCTCGAGGACGCTGAGGGCGACGTCGCCGGGCGGGTCCTGTGGAACATACCCGAGGATCGACCGCAGTCGCCGCCCCGTCACGGGTCGGTCACCGTCCGTGACCTCGACGCGACCGGAGCCGGGGAGGATCCCCGCGACGACCTTCATGAGCGTCGACTTGCCGGAGCCGTTCGGGCCGAGGACGCCGACGACCCCGCCGCTCGGCGGGAGGGACACCCCGTCGAGGGCGCGGTGGGAACCGTAGGAGTAGGCGACGTCGGTGAGGGCGATCCTCATCGGGCACCTCCGAACGCGGCGCGGCGGCGCAGCAGGATGATCGCGACGAACACCGGCACTCCGACGGTCGCCGTGAGGATGCCGACGGGCACGGCCACGCCGGGCACGACGACGAGGCTGAGGGCGTGCGCCCCGGCGAGCAGCGCCGCGCCGGAGAGGATCGATGCGGGCAGGAGGAACCGCTGGTCCTCCCCGACGAGCACCCGCGCGACGTGTGGGGCGACGAGCCCGACGAACCCGATGATCCCGACGAACGACACCGCCACCGCGGCGAGGAGCGACACGACGACGAGGGAGACGACGCGCATCCGCGTGACGTCGACGCCGAGCGCGCGGGCACGGGCGTCGCCGAACCGCATCGCCGTGAGCTTCCAGCCGTTGAGCGCGAACCACGGCACCGCGACCGCGAGGGAGATCGCGACGACCGCGACGGCCGTCCACGTCGCCCGTTGCATCGAGCCCATGCTCCAGAAGACGATCTGCTGGAGGCTCTCGGTGCTCGCCCGGTACTGCATGAGGGTGAGCAGCGCCTGGAACCCGAAGACCATCGCGATGCCGAAGAGGACGACGGTCTCCGTGCTCGCCCCGCGCCACATCGACACGGCGGAGATGACGACCGCGGTGAGCAGCGCCATCCCGCCCGCGAACACGGTGAGGGTGTGCTGCGGGCCGATCGGCAGGGAGATGCCGAGGACGATCGCGAGCGCCGCCCCGAACGCGGCCGCCGCCGACACCCCGAGGGTGAACGGCTCGGCGAGGGGGTTGTCGAGGATCGTCTGCATCTCGAGGCCGCCGAGCGCGAGGGCGGCACCGACGAGCACGGCGAGGAGCGCGGGCGGGAGGCGCAGCCCCCACACGACGCTGCGCATCTGCGCGTCGACCGACTCGGGGGAGAGGACCGCCCGGGCGACGTCACCGAGCCCGTAACCGAGCGGGCCCGTCGCGAGTCCTGCGAGGAACGCGACGACGACGAGGGCGCCGAGCACGAGGAGGATGCCGGCCCGTCGCAGGCCACGGCGACGAAGCGCCGTGAACCGCTCCCCGGCCGCCTGTGTCGCCCGCTCCGCCTCCACCGGGGTGACGGCGGTCGCCCCGGCTGCGGACGGCGGGGGCGGTGGCGAGGACGGGGCGCCGTCGGGGACGGCGTCGGCGCGGCGGCCGGGTGCGGTGACGGACATGGGAACTCCTCGGGAGACGACGGTGGGGGCGATCAGCGCAGCGAGCTGACGACGGTGCCCTCGGCGGGGAACGGCATGAACTTCTCGGAGAAGTCCGCCCACGTCTTCTGCGGGTCGACGTCGGGGAAGAGCTCCGGGTGCTGCCACTTGGCGAACGCCTGGTAGGCGACGAAGTTGTACGGCGCGTCGTAGAACTGGTGGTAGACGCCGTGGACGCGGCCGGTGTCGAACGCCTCGAGCTGGTCGAAGCCGGGCTGCTTGCGCAGCGAGGCCAGGGAGGCGTTCGCCTCCTTCTGCGTGACGTCGTAACCGAGGGCGAGATAGGACGTCTTCGCCTTGTCGTCGAGCTTCTGCTTCGACCAGGCGCCGCCGGTGGCGACGACGACGTCGGGCTGCGCGGCGAGCACCTGCTCGGGGGTGAGGTCGCCCTCCTCGCCGGGGAGGTGCTTCGTGCCGAGGTTCGTGCCGCCGGCGCGGGTGAGCATCTGCCCGAAGTTCACGTCGCCCCACGTCGAGCAGCACGCCTTGACGCCCGGCGCGCGCCACGCGAACGACGTCGGCCTGTTCGTCGCGGACTCGGCCTTCTGGACGACCGGGTCGACGACGCCGTGGTAGTAGGTGAGGAACTCCTCGGCCTTGTCGCCGCGGCCGAGCAGCGCGCCGATGGCCCGCATCGAGACGTCGGTGTTCTTCGCCGGGTCGACCCGGAAGTCGGTGACGACGTATGTGAGGCCGGCCTTGTCGAACTGGGCGAGGAGCCCGTTCTTCTCCGCGGCACGCATCGAATCGAGCGTCATGACGTACACGTCGGGCTTGTGGGAGAGCAGGCTCTCGACCGTGAGGTCGCCCTGGGCGAGGGACCCGACCTTGGGGATGTCCGCGACGGCCGGGTGCGCCTCGGCGAGGCGGGCGTACATGTCCGGCGCCGCCTTCTCCATGTCGCTGCCCCACGCGACGACGTGGCGGGTCGGGTCCTCCTTGTCGAGCACCATGCTCGCGTAGGCCTGACGCTGCTCGCCGAAGACGATGCGCTGCGGCACGGCGGGGAGCTCGACGGTGCGGCCGGCGGCGTCGGTGATCGTCACCGCCGCGGCGGAGGAGGACGACGACTCCGTCGGGGTGCCGGCCTGGCCGCAGGCGGTGAGGGCGAGGCAGCTGAGGGTGACGCCGACGAAGGCGGTGCGGGAGGGCAGCACGGGACTCCTTGACTTAGGGGGACCTTAGTGAGGCCACCCTAAGTCACTGGGGGTGGGGTGGGGCAACCCGCTGTCGTGCCGCACCCTCGTCCCGCCGTCCCGTGGCGCGCGACGGCCGCATTCCCACGCGCGACGGACGCGGGGATGCGGGGGAGGGTGTTCAGCGCCGTGTGCGTGCGGAAGCCCGAGCCGGGGACTTCCTGAGGAGGTAGCCCTCGAGGAATCCCAGTCCCCAGCCGTAGTGCATCGCCAGGAACGCGCCGGGCAGCGCCGCGGCCGACACGGTGCGGTCCTCCGGGGCCCCGGGCTCGACCTGCGTCTCGCGCCGGCCCCGCCACGCGTGGGCGCTCGCCGCGCCGATGCCGAAGAGGTAGGGCGAGTAGGCCGCGGCGGCGAGGCGGGGAAACCGCGTCGCGAGAACGCCGAGCCCGGCCGTCCCCGCGACGGCGACGGGCGCGGCGAGGTGGCGGGCACGTATCGCGTCGCGGCCGTTCTTGCGGACCATCGCCGCCTTGCCCCGGCCGTAGCGGCGGTACTGGTGGAACAGATCCGGCACGGACTCGCGCACGTGCCAGTAGATGTGCATCTCCGGGTCGAACGCGATGCGGTATCCGAGCCCGAGGATGCGGTGGTCGAAGTCGACGTCCTCGTTGACGAGGAGCGTCTCGTCCCAGCCGTTCACGCGCCGGGCGACCTCGGTGCGGTACACCCCGAACGAGGCGTGGTCGGTCTCGCGGAACTCCCGCCCGAAGTGGTTGATCGAGTTGCCGACGCCGAACGGGCTCGACAGGGCGAGCGCGACGGCGCGCCCCTGCGGGGTGCGGGCGACGCCGTGGCGGATGCCGCCGACGGCGGCGAGGCCCGGGTCCGCTTCGAGGTGGCGCAGCGCCCGGGCGAGGTAGTCCGGCGACACGGACGCGTGGCCGTCGATGCGGGCGACGAACTCCCCACGCGCGGCGGCGAGACCGATGTTGAGGCCGGCCGGGATGTTGCGCTCCGGGTTGTCCAGGAGGCGCACGCGGGGGTCGCCCGCGGCGAGGCCGGCGACGATCTCGGCGGTCGCGTCGGTGGATGGCCCGTTCATCACGAGCACCTCGAGGTCCACGCCCTGGTCGGCCTGCGCGAGGGCGGAGGCGATCGCCCCCGCGACCGAGGCCTCCTCGTCGAGGACGGGCATCAACACACTGATCCGGGGCCGGTTCATGGCTCCTCGTTCCTTCTGTCGACGGTCGATGGTCGGGCGCCGGTCAACGACGCCTGCGGAGGCCGCGCCACGACGTGGGCGGCGGGGGCGGCTCGGTGTCGCCCGGCGATCCCGCCTCGATGTAGCCGCGGGCGGCGGGAGCCCACAGGGTGACGACGGCGAACGCGGGCACGATGATCGGCTGCGCCGGCGGCTGCAGGAGGAAGAACTGCAGGAGCAGCGACGCCGACAGGGCCCGCTCGTGGGCGCGCATGAACGGGACGACGCAGAGAGCGAGCAGGAGAGCGCCCGCGAAGAAGCCGTACTCGTAGAACACCTTGCCGATGGTCGGGGCGATGAGCCCGTCGGTGCCGCTCGCCTCGACGGCCTGCCGGGAGGCGCCGGCCCCGTACCCGACCCACACGCCCCACGGCTCGGCGACCCAGCGGGGGATGAGGTAGAGGTACGGCTCGAAGCTGCGCATCGCGGCGGAGCTGTTCGACTGCCCCACCTCCGTGACGCGGCTGAGGAGCACCTGGCCGATCGCCGTCGGGATCGCGACGATCGCCGCGAGGAGCCCCGGCACGACGTACTGGCGCAGCAGGGACCCCTGACGGGTGAGGAGCATCCCGATGACGCCGAGCGCGATGATCGCGAATCCCGATCCGGCGACCGTCGTGAGGAGGCCGAGGAAGAGGAACACGACCTTCCAGATGGGCGCGCGGGTGAGCAACGCCGTCATGAAGCACACGCCGAGCGTGAACGACATGAACGACGGCTCGAGCATGATCCAGCCATTGGACTTGTAGATGGGGCTGCCGTACGTGATCGGGTAGCTGATCGCGAACCCCGTCACGTGGAGCGAGTCGGGGAGGATGTCGAACAGCCAGTCCCGGTAGGCGATCCCGACGAGCTGGGTGAGGAGGAACGTCAGCGACAGGCCGCTGAGCCAGAGGCCCACCGTCGTCACCGACCTCATCATCCGCCGGTACGTCTCGCCCGAACGGTCGCTCATCATGAACACGACCGGGAACCACATCGTCATCCAGAACAGCCAGCTGTTGACGCTGATGTAGGGACGGTGGACGAACAACGTCTGCGGGAGGGCGACGGCCGAGGACGCGGCCGCGGCCGTCAACCACAGGAGCAGACGCTGCCGCTCGATGACGAGGACCCCCGCCCGCCAGGCGGCGAGGCACCACAGCACCGTGATCGGCACCGTCAACGGGATCGAGATGTTCGGGACGGAGATCCGCTGCAGGACGATGTTGAGGACGAACAGCCACAGCAGCCAGCGGACCGGATCCCGCCGTCGGCCGTCAGGGCCGACGACGGTGCGCGGGTCGGCCTCGAGCGTCGTCGGGGCCGGGGCGGCGTCGAGGCCGCGCTCAGCCGTCGACGACGACACAGACGCGGTCGCCGAAGGAGTTGACGTACTCATCGAGCCACTCGAATCGGGTCTTACGGGGGCGCACGAGGACGAGGAGCATCGCGTGCTCGTCGCGGCCGGTGCGCTTGACCACGGCGTTCGTGAGGGGCGTCTGGACGAGCGTCGCCGCACGGGGACGCGCACCGGTCGCGTCGGGCTGGAAGGCGGCGAGGTCCTCGGTGAGGACGACCTCACGACCGGCCGCGTGGAATCCGGCGGCGACGGGCTCGACGAGGTTGCGGACGGCGCCCGCAGGGGCGCGGACCCCGGTGAGGACGACACGGTCGACGTCGCCCGCCTCCATGCTCAGGAGGGTGGGCAGCTCCCGCGTCGAGACGAACTCCAGCTCGGGGTAGACGCGACGCATCTCGTCGATGGACGACATCTGGCCGCGGCGACCGCCGAAGACGAGCGCGAGGGCGACGCCGGCGAGGAGACCACCGAGCAGACCCATCGCGACGAGGAGCATCGTCGAGGGGCCCTCGGCCGTGTCGGCCTGGGCGCTCTGGAGGACGGCGAGGCGGCGCGACTGGGTGAGGAGCTGGCCCTGCTGGTCGGCGAGCTGGCCACCGAGGCGGGCGACACGCGCCTCCTCGGCGGACTTGTCACGCAGCGGCTGCCCCTGGATGAGGACGCTCGTGGAGCGGGTGAGCTCCTTGAGCTCTTCGTCGATGCGGACATTGCGCGCCTCGACGGCGGCGTCCGCGACGGCGTTGGCCATGCGGGCGGCCTTCTCGGCGTCACGGTCGGTGGCCTTGAACGTGAGGAACGACGTCTTGACCTCGGCGCCGACCTCCGTCTCGGCGGACAGGTCCTTCGGCGCCATGCCGAGCTTCTGTGCAGCCGCCTGCATGACGTCCCGCGACGAGGCCTCGATGAGCGCGCTCTGCTGGGCGCTCGCGACGGCGTCCGCGTCGGGCAGGGACGTCTGGACGTTGACGATCGCCGTCGCCGACTTCGGCGCGGAGACGCCTGCGAGTCCCCCCAGGACAGCGCCCGTGAGCCCGAGGACGGCGGGAATCCACCACCACCTGCGCAGCGTCGCCATCAGTGACCGTCCCCACGGATCACGATTGTTCTCGGCCGGTGTGGCCACGATCTTCCCCCTCGTCGAACCGACAGTGCGTCCCCGACGTGCAGGGACTCCCTGCCAGTTTAGGTGCGTGTGCACACGTCACCAATTCGACTTGGACGCATGCTCAAGTCGCAGGGCGCCCCGTCCGTCGGGCCGCGTCGCCGCAGGGGCGGAGACGTTCTCCCGCCTACGATCTGCGGGTGAGGATCATCCGCCGACTCCGTGACGGGTCGTTGCTCGGGGCGTCGGGACGCGACATCGCCTACCTCTCCTCGGGTGCGCTCGTGTCGCAGATCGTGCTCGCCGCCGGCCAGATCGTCACGGCCCGTCTCTACGGCCCGGACGACTTCGGCCACTTCGCCGTGATCCTCGCGTGGGCGAACATCCTCGCCGTCCTCGCCACGCTCAGGTACGAGATGGCGATCCCGCTCGCCGAGTCCGAGGACGACGCCCGGGCGCTCACGCGGTTGTGCCTGACGACGACGACACTCGCCTCGCTGACCGTGTTCGTCGTCCTCGGTGGGCTCGCGCTCGTCCGTGGGGTGCCCGGTCTGTGGGTGGGGGGTGCCTGGTGGGCGATCCCCTTCGTCCTGTGGGGCACGGCCTGCTTCTCCGCGATCCGCATGGCTGCCTCCCGCGACGGCCGGTTCGCCCGTCAGGGGCGGGCGGGCGTCGTGTCGTCGGTCGGGCAGGTCCTCACCCAGGTCGTCCTCGGCATCGCCGGGTGGGCGCCGGGTCTCAGCGTCGGTCAGGGGATCGGCCGGGTGCTCAACGCGGCGTGGATGGGTACGGGGGGTCTCCTCCGGCGCGGCACGTCCTTTCGCGTGGTCGCGTCCCGATGGCGTCGGATGCCGATGCTCAACACCTTCCCCGCCCTGCTCAACGTCGTCTCCGTGGGGGCCGTCGCACCACTGGTGGCCCGGTGGTACGGCGTCGCGTTCGCGGGACAGTTCGGGTTCGCGACACGGTTGCTCGCGGCACCGGCCGTGCTCCTCGGGCAGGCCGTCTCCCAGGTGCTCTTCCCCAGGCTCGCCCGCCTCGACCGGGAGAGCGACGGCGCGCGGACCGGCGTCGAACTCCGCCGGGCGACCGAGGCCCTCGTCCTCGTCGCCCTGCCGGTGTTCTCCATCGTGTGGCTCCTCGGGCCGGAACTCTTCGCGCTCGTGTTCGGTGTGCGGTGGCGGGAGGCGGGTGTGCTCGCGGCGGTGATGGCGCCGTGGCTCGCGGCGAACTTCGTCTCCTCCCCACTGTCGACCTACGCCACGGTGCGCGACCAGCTCGGGCGCATCCTCCTCATCTCCCTCGCGGAGGCGGGCAGTCGCCTCGTCGGCCTCTACGTCGGCGTCCTCACGGCCTCGGCGGTGACGGGCGTGGCGTGGTACTCGGTGGCAGGCGTGGTCATCTGCGCGGCGTTCACGTCGTGGGTGCTCGGCCTTGCGGGCGTGTCTCGGCAACGGTTGCTGCGCGACCTGCTCGGCCCGTTCGTCGTCACGCTCCTCGCTGCAGCGGCGTCGGTGGTGGCGCGGCTCCTCGGCGCCGGGCCGGTCGTCGTCGCGGTCGGAGTGCTCGGAGTGTTCGCCGTCAGCGTCCTGTGCGGTCGCCGGGTGCTGCGGTTGCTGCCCGGTAGAGCGCGCTGAGTCGGGCCGCGACCGCAGGGCCACCGAACCGGTCCTGCGCGACGCGGCGGCGGTCCTCGTCGGGCGTCGTCGTGCACTCGTCCGTCCCCGGCGTCAGGGCCGCCTCGAGGCCCAGGGCGAGGTTCTCGGGCGAGCCCGTCGGGACGAGGACGCCCGCACCGGGAAACCACACGCTCTCCGGCCCGCCGCTGCGGACCGCGACGAACGGGACGCCCGCCGACAACCCCTCGAGCAGCGTCACGCCGAACGTCTCGACGGGACTCGCCGAGACGACGAGCGCGGCACCCCGGAGGATGGTCGCGACCCGATCCCGCGCCACATGGCCGGTGAGGCGGACCCGGCCCGTGAGCCCGAGCTCGGCGACGAGGGCGGCCAGCCGCGGCGCCTCGGGGCCGTCCCCGACGAGGACGAGGTGATGCCGGTCCCGGACGTGCGCCGGGAGGATCGCGTAGGCGCGGACGAGGGCATCCATCCCCTTGTGTGCCCTGAGGGTGCCGATGCTCACGAGGTCGCCGGAACGCGCCGCCTCCGGGCGTCGCAGCCCGAATCCGGCCGGGACGACGTTGCCCACGACGACGACGTCCTCGGCGGGGAGCGCCGCGGCCTGGCTCGGACTCACCGCGACGACGGCGGCGCACGCCTCGTAGATCCGTCGCGCACGGGCGATCTCGGACGGGGCGAGCTGATCACGTCGGAACGCGCTCGAGTGCTCGGTGACGACGACGGGCACGTCCCGCTCCCGTCCGAACCGCACCGCGGCGGCCCCGGCAGGGAAGACATTGTGGGCGTGGACGACCTCGGGCGCCGGGTCGAGACGGCGCAGGTCCCGCCGCATCGCCGCCGCCGCGGCGGCCTGACCGGCGCGATCGTGGAGGACACGACCGGCCGTGCGCAGCCGGGCGGAGGCACCTTTTCCGGCGGACCCGCTCGGCGACGGTGCGGTGCCCGGGGCCACGACGGCGGGAGCGGGTGACGGCGCAGTCGTGGACGCTGAGGACACGGTGACGCTCGCCCTCCTTCCCGCGACCGGCGTGGACGTGGATGCGGCTGCGCGGCGTTCGGCGCGGCGCCGGCGCACGTCGGTGACGGCGCGGCGCCGGCGCACGTCGGTGACGGCACGGCGCAGCGTCGGGGGTTCGTGGTGGACGACGGTGACGTCGTGACCGGCCGCGCGGAGGGCGTCGACCTGGTCCCGCACGAACATCGCGCGCTCGGGGGCTCGGGAAGTGGGGTACTCCCCGGCGACGATAGCGACACGCATGCTCAGCGTCCTCGCCAGCCGGTGAGGGGCGTGAGGAAGCGGGCGCGGGCACGCCACAGCACGGGGTGCGACATCGAGGCGACGGCGAGACGGTCGACGAGCGGCAGGTCGGAGGTGAGGACCGCGCCCGTGCGCCCCTCGTGGCGGAGGCGTTCGGCCTCGACCTCGGCGGCGAGCCGACGGCGCACGTCGTCCGGCAGGTCGAACCGGTCGGTGGCGAGCAGGGCGTCGAGCGCGGCGAACCGCGCGTGGAGGGCCTCGTCCATCGCGGTGAACGGCTTGTTGCGCGGGTTGGAGTTGCCCGCATGGCGGCGGTAGTGGACGACGACGTCGCCCGAGTCGACCCGCACCTCGGCGAGCGCGTCGGCGGCGTTGCCCATCCAGATGTCCTCGGAGACGAGGTGGCCGGGGATGGGCATGACGCGCTCGGCGAGCGGACGGGTCATCGTGATCGACGGGCCCGACATGCTGCCGCGACGCCCGCGGGGGACGACGGTGGGCGAGTTGCCGGGGGTCTCCTCGAAGAGTTCGAGCTTGAAGAACGCGACGGCCGGACGGTCGAGGTAGGGACGCAGTGCCTCGACGCGGCTCGTCAGCGCGTTGGCGGGCACGGTGTCGTCACCACCGACGTGGCACACGACCTCACCCGAGGACGCCGCGTAGGCGGTGTCGAACGCCGCGACCTTGCCCATCGCCGTGCCCGAGGCGACGAGCCGAACGCGGGAGTCGCGGGCCGCGTACTCGGCGACGATGTCGGCCGTGTCGTCGGTCGAGCCGTCGTCGACGAGCAGGAGTTCGAAGTGCGCGTGGTCCTGGGCGAGGACGCTGTCGAGCATCGACCGCAGGTGGGCGTGCTCGTCGCGGACGGGGGACAGGATCGAGACGAGCGGCCCCTCGCCCCCCGCGCTCGCGACGAGCGGGGCCCGGTGTTCGACGAGCGCGGTGCGGGGAGACACCGCCCCGTCGACGACGGGCCGGGAGGACGGCCGTGGCGTCTCGTCCGTCGTCATCGTGTCGGGCCCTGTTCCCGCAGCCCCGACCACTGCCGGTGACGGCGGTGGGTGGAGAGGACGAACCGGACGGCACGCTGGGAGCAGTCGTCGATGTCGTAGTCGGCGGGGAGGACGACGTCGGTGCGTCCGTCGGGGCCGACGGTGGAGATCGCGTCGTGGACGGCCTCGACGACGCCCTCGGGGTCGAGCCCGGTCATGACGATGGCGCCGGTGTCGAGGGCCTCGGGCCGCTCGATCGAGTCGCGCAGCGTCACCGCCGGGAACCGCAGGAGGGAGGACTCCTCGCTGATCGTGCCCGAGTCCGAGAGGACGCAGAGGGCGTCCTGCTGGAGGCGCACGTAGTCGATGAACCCGAGGGGCGGGTGGAACGTGATGCCGTCGAGGTCGATGTCCTCGGCTCCCGGTCGTGCCGCAAGGACGTCGAGGCGTTTGCGCGTCCGCGGGTGCGTCGAGACGAGGACGGGCACGTCGAACGCGTCGCGGGCGGCGACGAGGCACCGCAGCAGCGCCGAGAGGCGGGCGGGGTCGTCGACGTTCTCCTCGCGGTGCGCCGAGACGAGGAGGTACCCACGCGGCTCGAGGCCGAGGTCGGCGGGGGCGGTGCTCGCGGCGAAGGCGTCGGCGTGGTGGTCGAGGACCTCCTTCATCGGCGAGCCGGTGAGGAGGATGCGGCGCGGGTGGAGTCCCTCGGAGAGGAGGTTTCGGCGCGCATGCTCGGTGTAGACGAGGTTGAAGTCGGCGACGTGGTCGACGAGGCGACGGTTCGTCTCCTCGGGGACGTTCTCGTCGAAGCAGCGGTTGCCGGCCTCCATGTGGTAGACGGGGATCCGTTTGCGTTTGGCGATGATCGCCGCGACCGCGCTGTTCGTGTCGCCGAGGATGAGCACGGCGTCGGGGCGCACCTCGTCGAGCACTTGCTCGGTCTTGATGAGGGTCTCGCCGAGCACCCGCCCCAGGCTCGAGGTGTCGACCTCGAGGAAGTGGTCGGGACGCCGGATGCCGAGCTCGTCGAAGAAGATCCCGTTGAGCTCGTAGTCGTAGTTCTGTCCGGTGTGGACGAGGACGTGGTCGACGGTCTCGTCGAGGCGTGCCATCACCCGCGAGAGGCGGATGATCTCGGGCCTCGTGCCGACGATCGTCATGACCCTGGTCATCGCGTGCTCCTCGGATCGGTGGGGTGGGTGTCGTCGCCGGGTGCGAGGGCGGTGAGGTCACGTTCGTTGCGCATGAGTCGTCGTCCCTCGGGTGTCGTGCTCACCTGCGTCTCGACCCAGCCGCAGCGGCGGTAGAAGGCGCGGACGGCGATGTTCTCGTCGGCGTCGGTCTGCAGGTAGGCGCGGCGGGCGCCCATGGCCGCGGCCCGGTGGCACCACCGCTCCTGGAGTTCGGCGCCGATGCCGGAGCCGCCGTGGGCCGGGTCGACGACGATCGAGGAGAGCAGCGCGAACGAGGGGGCGGGGGCGTCGCCGCGGTACGTGAGGGCCCGCACGAGTCGGGGCACGGCGGTCGGGTGACGCAGCGCGCCGCGTGCCCCCGCGAGGGCGAACGCGACGCCGTGTCGACGAAGGAGGCGGGAGTAGAACCCCGCGGGCCGCGTCGTTCCGACGACGACCCCGACGGGACGACCGCGCTGTGGCCCCGAGGCGAGGCGGGCGACGACGGCGACCGCGCTGGGGTCGTCGAGGTGGCCGCGGTAGAACTCGCGGAGGAACGGCAGCCCGAGGCTCGTGAGGAAGAATGCCGGGAACCCACGCTCGTGGATGCGCGCGAGTTCGGCGATGTCGGTGGGCCGCAGGCCCGTGTACTCGTACGTCGCTCCCACGATGGTCACGCTCCGGTTCGGTCGCGCCCGGTGAGGACGGGCAGCGGGTAGGTGTCGGGGTTCTCCGGGTCGAGGAGATCGTTCGTCCAGAACGCGGTGACGAGCTCGGTGTCGCCGACGTTCTCGATCGAGTGGGTCCACATCGTCGGCATGTCGACGACGGCGGGCTCGTCACCGGTGCAGCGGAACTCGAGGACCTCGTCGGTGAGGACGCGGCGGAGCCGGATGAGCCCCGTCCCCGAGAGCACCTGGAACCGTTCGATCTTGTGGAGGTGGACGTGGTCGCCGCGCGTGTACCCCGGGTTCGTGCTCGAGACGAACGCCTGCCCGGTGCCGCCGTGGACGCGGATCGTCTCGACGAGGGTGCCGCGCTCGTCCGAGCGCGGCGTGGGGCGCAGCGGGTAGGCGTCCGGCCACATCGCGGCGCGGAGGGTGTTGAACAGCGCGACGTCGAACGCGTCGGCGAGGGCGGGGATCTCGCCGAGGGGGGCGTAGACCTCGTGCATGTGGGCGAACCGGTGGGCGACCTCGGAGATGAGGATCGGACGGCCCTGCGGCCACGTCACCTCCGGCGCGACCGCGCCCTGCTCGACGACGTCGAGGAGCGCCTCGGCGGCGTCCTGGACGTGGAGGAGCGGCAGCTCGCGGTCGCCGACGATGCTCGGCTGCTCGCCGTGGGCGATGCGGTGCGCGAACGTCGCGACGAAGCTGTTGTACTCCGGGCGTCCGTGCTCGCCGAAGAGGCCGGGAAGGCGCACCTCCCGCACGACGGCACCGCTGCGAGTCGCCCACTCGCGCAGGGCGTCCCCGGCGCCACGCTTGCCCGCGGCATAGGGGGAGTCGACGCCCCAGTGGCCGGGGTCGACGTACGTGCTGCCCGCGTAGACGACGGTCGGGGCGACGCCCGCCGCGTCGAGGGCGCCCGTGAGGTCGGTGGCGAGGGCGACGTTGCCGTGGGCGAGCTCGTCCTCCTCACCGCGGTTGTGCCCGGCGAGGTGGAGCACGGCGTCCGCGCCCGTGACGAGCTCGCACAGGCGCGGCCACTCGGCGCGGCCGACGGGCACGACCTCCAACTCGGGGCGCGTGAGCAGCAGACGGGTGCGGGTGTGCCACCCGAGGAACCCGGCGGCGCCGGTGACGACGACGCGCATCAGCGTCCCTCAGGAAGGATCACGATCTCGGGCAGCGTGCGCAGCAGCGCGACCGTGCCCTCGACGTCGAGGCGTTCGGTGTTCTCCGAGGTGTAGTCGGTCTCGACGCTCGCGCGGGGGTCGCCCTCCTCGAAGTACTTCTCGTACTGGAGGGAACGGGCGTCGACGGGCACGCGGTAGTAGTCGCCCTCGTCGGTGGCCGTCGCGCGCTCCTCGCGGGAGAGGAGGGTCTCGTGCCGCTTCTCGCCGTGGCGGGTGCCGATGACCTCGATGGGGTGGTCGGGCACGCCCATGACGACGGCGACGGCGCGGGCGAGGGTCTCCACCGTGCTCGCGGGGGCCTTGCGGACGAACAGGTCGCCCGGCTGCGCATGCTCGAAGGCGTACTCGACGAGGTCGACCGACTCCGCGAGCGACATGAGGAACCGGGTCATGCTCGGGTCGGTGACGGTCATCGGCCGCCCGCTGCGGATCTGCGCGACGAAGTGGGGGATGACCGACCCGCGGGAGTACATGACGTTGCCGTAGCGGGTGACGCTCACCGTCGTTGCCGCGTCGGGGTGGCGGCGCGCGAACGCCTGCGCCGTCTTCTCCATGAGCGCCTTGCTCATCCCCATCGCGTTGACGGGGTAGACGGCCTTGTCGGTCGACAGGCACACGAGCGAGCGGACGCCCGCGGCCGCGGCGGCGTCGACGACGTTCGCGCTGCCGACGACGTTCGTCTTCACGGCCTGGTCGGGGAAGAACTCACAACTCGGCACCTGCTTGAGCGCCGCCGCGTGGAAGACGTGGTCGGCGCCGACGAACGCCGCGTCGACGCTCGCCCGGTCACGCACGTCACCGAGGAAGAACTTGAGCCGGTCGTCGGCGAAAGCGACCCGCATGTCGTGCTGCTTCGCCTCGTCGCGGGAGAGCACGTGCACCGCGCCCACTCCTCGACCCAGGAGGTGCCGGGCCATCGTCGACCCGAACGACCCCGTCCCTCCCGTGATCGCGACGGTCGTTCCGGTGAGGTCGACGTGCTCGATCACCGCGTCCTCCTCGTGTGCGCCGTGCTCGTGGATGTCATGGGTGTCGCCGTCGTGCGTCTCGTGATCCTGCGTGTCGTGCGTGTCGTGCGGGTGGCTCGACCCGCGCGTGCCGTCTCGAGGTGGGCCTCGGCGCGGTCGAGCGCCCGGTCGAGGCCGAAGTGCTCCTCGTAGTACGCCCGCCCCCGGCGGCCCCGGTCGGCGAGTCCTCCTCGTCCACTCTGGCACACGGCGGCGAGGACGCCCGTGAGCGCCGCGACGTCACCGGAGTCGACGGCCCATCCGGCGCCGGACTCGCGGGCCACGTCCTGGACGTCGCCGTCCGCGGCGACGACGAGCGCCTTCGCCGCGGCGAGGGAGGCCTGGGTCTTGCTCGGCATCGTGATGCGGGAGAGGGGGGTGGCGGCGAGGCCGACGAAGCAGGCGTCCGCGCCGGCCATGAGCACCGGCATGCGGTCCTGTGGCACCCGTCCGGGGAACGAGACCGCATCGGGGACGAGGCCGGCCTTCTCCGCCCGGGCGCGCAGGTCGGCCTCGGCGACGCCCGAGCCGACGACGACGACGCGCAGACGCGGCGCCCCGGCCGACGGTGAGGCCGCGTACCGCGCCGCGGCCTCGACGAGGGTCTCGAGGCCCTGCGCGTGGCCGATCGCCCCGGCGTAGAGGAGGACGACGTCGTCGGGGTCGACCCCGAGGGACGCCCGCCACGTCTCGCCCTCCCGACGCAGCGCGTCGTCGGCGGGGAAGAACGTCGACTCCTCCGCCCACATCGGGGCGTAGGCGAGCTTGTGCCGGGGCACCCCGCGGCGGGCGAGTTCGTCCCCCACCCCCGGTGCGATGTACGTGACGACCTCCGAGGCGGCGTACATCGCTCCGCACCACGCCTCGAGCGTCGCCTCGACGGTGCGTACGAGAGGTGAGGGTCGTGGGGCGAAACCGCCCGCGGTGAGCGTGTCGGGCCAGAGATCCGCGACGTGGCACACCGCCGGCACGCCGAGCACGTGACGCGCCGCGAGCATCGGCGCGGCCACCGTGATGGGGGAGTAGTTGACCCACATCGCATCGAGGCCTCGGAACGAGGAGGCCCCGTTGACGAGGGCGCTCGCGCCGAACGACCCGTAGTTCGTCATGCGCCGCCATGCGCGGCCGTCGTGGCTCGGGTAGAGCGCGACACGGGTGACGTCGACCCCGTCCTCGACCCGGCGGCGACGCCGCGACATCCGCCACCCCTCGGCGAGTTCGCCGGAGGGGTAGTTGGGGAACCCGGTGAGGACGCGCACCTCGTGACCACGGGCGAGGAGGCCCCTCGCGAGGACGCCGGGGAGGGCGGCCGGGCCGGGCTCCGGGTCGTACCACTGCGTCAGCACGCCGATGCGCACGGGCTACTCCTCGGGTCCGAAAGACGTCGACCCCGGCGTGCGCGCCGCATCCTCCGAGGTCGTGGCCCTATCGTAGCGATGTGAGCGAATCCCCAGACGTGACACCGCCGGTCGTGCCCTTCGCCGCCCCCGACGTCGGCGAGGCCGAGATCGACGCCGTCGTCGAGGCCCTCCGCTCCGGGTGGTTGACGACGGGGCCGCGTGCCGCGGCGTTCGAGACGGAGTTCGCCGAGTTCCTCCGGACTCAGGCGGGTGCGCACGCAGCGGGGGGTGCCGAGGCCGTCGTCCCCGACGAGGTCCACGCCGTCGCCCTCAACTCCGCCACCGCCGGCCTCCATCTCGCCCTCGAGGCGATCGGCGTCGGCCCGGGCGACGAGGTCCTCGTGCCGACGTGGACGTTCACCTCGACCGCCGAGGTCGTCCGGTACCTCGGGGCCGATCCCGTCATCGTCGACGTCACCGACGACCTCCTCCTCGACCTCGACGCCGCCCGTGCCGCGCTCACCCCTCGCACCCGCGCCGTCATGCCCGTCCACCTCGCCGGGTTGCCCGTCGACCGGGCCGGTGTCGCCGCCCTCGCGGCCGACGCGGGGATCTCCGTCGTCGAGGACGCCGCACACGGCTTCCCCGCGCTCTCCTCCGGTATCCCGATCGGTCTCGGCGCGAGCGAGGCCGTCGTCTTCAGCTTCTACGCGACGAAGACGATGACGACGGGGGAGGGCGGCATGGTCGTCACCCACGACGCCGACCTCGCCCGCCGCATCCGCACGATGCGCCTCCACGGCATCAGCCGCGACGTCTTCGATCGCTACTCCACCCCCGGCGCGGGCTGGGCGTACGAGATCGTCGCGCCCGGCTACAAGTACAACCTCACCGACCCGGCCGCCGCGATGGGGCGCGTCCAGCTGCGCCGGGCCGTCGCGATGCGTGACCGGCGGCGCGCCATCGCCGACCGGTACGACGAGGCCTTCGCCGACCTGCCCGTCGAGCTCCCACCCCGGGAGCACCGGGAGGACGACCTCCACGCCTGGCACCTCTACGTCCTCCGTCTCGGGGAGGACGCCCCGCTCGACCGGGAGGCGTTCGTCGCACGCCTCGGGGAGGAGGGCATCGGCGCCAGCGTCCACTTCATCCCCCTCCACCGGCACCCCTACTGGCGAAAGACGTACGGGCTCGACGCTGCGGCCTACCCCGTCGCCGAACGGCACTTCCCCCACGTCGTGAGCCTGCCCCTGTCCTCCGGGCTCACCGACGCCCAGGTCGAGCGGGTCGTCGACGTCGTGCGGCGCACGCTGGGGGGCCGATGATCACGACGCCGCGGCCCGTCACGACCCCGCCCGGGACGCCCCTGTCGGATGGGGGCGCGACCGACGCCGCACGGACGGGAACGGCCACGTCCGTCTCCGGGGACCACCGACCGCCCCGTCGCCGCGTCGACCGTCGGCGGGCGCAGCTCAAGCGCTCGGTCGACGTCGTCGTCTCGGCGGGCGGGCTCCTCGCGACGAGTCCCCTCCTCGCGGGAATCGCCCTCGCCGTGCGGGCGGACTCGCCCGGCCCGGTGCTCTTCACCCAGACCCGTGTCGGCCTCCACGGGTGCGAGTTCGAGATCCACAAGTTCCGCACGATGACCGTCGCGGCGCCCGGGGAGGACCGCCAGGCCGTCACGGCGACCGGCGACGCCCGCATCACCCGTGTCGGTGCGCTCTTGCGACGCACCAAGCTCGACGAGCTACCGCAGCTGTACGACGTGCTCGTCGGCCACATGAGTCTCGTCGGGCCCCGCCCCGAGGTGCCTCGCTACGTCGCGGCCTGGGACCCCGTGGTCCGCCCGATCATCCTCTCCGTGCGGCCAGGCATCACCGATCCCGCGAGTCTCGCCGGCATCGACGAAGGAGCCGAACTCGCGCGTGCCGAGGACCCCGAGCGGCACTACCTCGAGAACCTGCTGCCCTGCAAGCAGGCGATGTACGTCGCCTACGTCGAGAACGCGACGCTCGCCGGGGACCTTCGGCTCGTCCTCGACACCGTCCGCGCCCTCGTCACTCCCCGCCGGCGCTGACCTCCGCGCGCGCCCCGGCGTCGACGAGGCCGCGCATGTGCTCCTTGAGCGGGGTGGCGGCGATGGGAGCAGGCTCCTTGAGTCGCGCCGGATCGAGCGCCGGGACCCCCACCGTGCGGACGAGCGGGTGGGCTGTGGCGCGACGCTCCTCCGCGTCGCCGAAGAGTTCCTCCTCGAGCTTCTCGCCGGGGCGAAGCCCCGTGTAGACGACGTCGACGTCGTGCCGGCCCGAGAGGCGGATGAGCGTGCGGGCGAGGTGGTCGATCCGCACCGGCTCGCCCATGTCGAGCACCATGACCTCGCCGTCGTGCCCCATTGCCGAGGCCTGCAGCACCAGCTGGCAGGCCTCCGGGATGAGCATGAAGTAGCGCGTCACGTCGGGGTCCGTGACGGTGACGGGGCCGCCGCGGCGGATCTGCTCGGTGAACGCCGGGATGATCGACCCCCGCGAACCGAGGACGTTGCCGAACCGCACGCTCACGAACGTCCCCGCATGGTGCTGCGCGTACCAGGCCGTGAGGCATTCGCCGATGCGCTTCGTCACGCCGAGGACGGAGGTGGGGTCGGCGGCCTTGTCGGTCGAGACGTTGACGACGGTGTCGGCACCCGCGGCCGTGGCCGCCGCGAGAACGTTCGCCGTGCCGAGGACGTTCGTCTTCCATCCCTCGCCCGGGTACCGCTCGAGGAGGGGCAGGTGCTTGAGGGCGGCGGCGTGGAACACGACCTGCGGGCGGCACGCGTCGAACACCTCGTCGAGCCGAGCCCGGTCGCGCACGTCGGCGAGCACGATGTCATCGGTGTCGAGGAGGCCATGGCCGACGAGCGACACCTGCGTGCCGTGGAGGCCCGACTCGTCCCGGTCGAGGAGGACGAGGCGTTCGGGGGAGAACCGCGCGATCTGCCGGCACAGCTCGGAACCGATCGACCCTCCCGCACCGGTGACGAGCACCCGACGCCCCGTGAGGTGGGCGCCGATCGCGCCCGTGTCGAGCTCGACGGGGCGACGGCCGAGGAAGTCGGCGAAGTCGACGTCGCGGAGATCGTGCACACCGGGCGTGCCGACCACCTCGCCGACCGTCGGGAGGATCTTCACGTCGATGCCGGCTCCGGCGGCGTCCTCGGAGATCTCCTCGACGACCTCCGCGGGCGCTGTGGGTGCGGCGAGGACGAGGAGGTCGGCATCGACCTCCTGCGCGACGCGGCGCAGGTCGTGTCTGCCGCCGAGGACGCGGATCCCCTCGATGCGGCGGCGCCGCTTGTCGGGATCGTCGTCGAGGAACGCGACGGGGGAGACGGGGCTGTCCTCCTCCGAGACGAGCATCCGCACGAGGCGGCTGCCCGCGCCGCCCGCGCCGAAGACGAGGGCGCGGCGGCCGCGTCCCGTGTTCACGGCACGTCGCGTCGCCCGCGCGCGCACGAGGAACCGGGCCGCGAACATGAACGCGAGGGCGAGGGGACCCGCCGTGCCCGGCGACGAGCGGGGCACCGGCGGCGGGTAGACGAGGAGCACCCAGGCGAGGAGCACGAGCGCCGTGAGAACGGTCGCGACCGTGAGGTCGACGGCCTCCTCATACGTGCCGCGTGCCCGATTGCGCCCGTAGAGCCGGAGCGCGAGGCCTACGAGGACGTGGACGACCGCGATGCCGACGACGACGAGCCACGTGTCGGCGGCGAACACCCGCACCGGCCGGAAGTCGTACCGCAGCCACACCGAGGCGAACAGCGCCACCGCCCAGGCCGCCGCGTCGACGGCCGCCCATCGGAGGGCAGGACGCCCCGGAATTCGCACGTCGGCGCGCACACGTCCTCCATTCGTGAACCACCCCGGCCCCCCGCCGAGTCGACGCCGTCGAGGCGTCCCACACCGCCATCTTACGTCGCGAGCCCCTCGTCACCTCGCTGCCACCCGCCTCGGCGTCGGCCCGATCCCCCTGTCCCCGTGGGGCGTCCGGACCAGGCCCCGACTCCCCGGCGTCCCCGCCCGGTCGCCGAGGAGCGGGCCGTCGCGTCCCGTCCATCACTGCCGCCTGCCGCCCGTGGCCCCTCCGCCGTCGCGCGCCGGGAGGTCCCCTGCCCGCCGCACGGCCGGGAGCGTGGTCCCGGCCGTGCGGATCGTGGATCGCATGCAGCCCCGTCGACGTGGGGCGCGCCACCGCGACGTCAGCTCCCGCCCGTGAGTCCCGGCGCTAGCATGGCCTCATGCTCGCCGTCTACTGCGAATCCCAGTCCCCCTCCGATCCTCTCGCCGGTCTCGTCGTGGGCGAGCGGCCCGAGCCGACGCCGACGGAGGGGTGGTCGGTCATCACGTTGCGGGCGGCGACGCTCAACCATCACGACCTCTGGTCGTTGCAGGGTGTCGGTCTGCCCGCCGAACGGCTGCCGATGATCCTCGGCTGCGACGGCGCGGGCGTCGACGACGACGGCAACGAGGTCATCGTCCACTCCGTCATCGCCTCGCCCGGGTGGTCGGGTGACGAGACGTTCGATCCGAAGCGGTCGCTGTTCTCCGAGGTGCATCAGGGCACGTTCGCCGAGCGGGTCCTCGTGCCGACGGCCAATCTCGTCCCCAAGCCCGCCGACATGAGCTGGGCCACGGCCGCCGCCCTCCCGACGGCGTGGCTCACCGCCTACCGGATGCTCTTCACGAACGCGGGTGTCACGCCCGGTGGTCTCGTCCTCGTGCAGGGCGCCGGGGGAGGCGTCGCCACGGCGTGCATCCAGCTCGGCGCGGCCGCCGGTCTGCGCGTGTGGGTGACGAGCCGTGACGAGGAGAAGCGGCAGCGTGCCCTCGAGCTCGGCGCCGAGGCCGTCTTCGAGTCCGGCGCCCGGCTGCCGGAGAAGGTCGACGCCGTCATGGAGACCGTCGGCGCCGCCACGTGGTCCCACTCCGTCAACGTCCTCCGCCCCGGCGGCGCGATCGTCACGTGCGGGGCGACGAGCGGTGACGCGCCGAAGAAGGCCGAACTCACCAAGATCTTCTTCCGCCAGCTGCGCGTCGTCGGCTCCACGATGGGCAACCGGCACGAGCTCGCCCTGCTCTCCCAGTTCGTCCGGCAGCACGACCTCGAACCCGTCGTGGACCTCGAGGTGCCGCTCGCCGAGGCCCGCCGCGGTTTCGAACGGCTCGCCTCCGGGGACACCTTCGGCAAGATCGTCCTCACGAACTGACCCGGGCACCCGCCCGCACATGCGACGCGCCGCCGTCACGGAGTTCGTCTCCGTGACGGCGGCGCGGTGTCTCGTGCCCGATCTGCGGCGGCCGGTGCGTCGCAGGCGTGGGTCCTGAGACCCTGGGGGAGCCTCCGCGGTCTGCGCGGACGGCCTTCCGAGTACGCGCCCGAGGCTCGGCGGCTCGGGTCAGTGGCCGCCGAGGACGACGGTGCGACCTCCGACGGTCGCCGACGCGGCGGTGACGACACGGAACGAGCCGGCGTTCCCCGCGGGGCGGGGAAGCGTGGCGCGACCACGGGAGTCGGTCCGGGTCGTCCCGGCGATGCTCCACGTGCACGTCGTCCCGGTGCACGTGCGGCGCTGGAGCGTGACACGGGCGCGCGACCACGCGACCTGCTTGCGCGTCGCGGCGTCCCAGCGTGTCGCGACGACGGTCGTGGTCCGCCCCGAGTCCTTCGCGGCCAGACGGGAGCCCGCCTTCACGGCGACCGAGCCGGGGGTGACGATCATGAGGCCGTAGTCCGTGTCGGTTCCCGACACCGGCACGAGACGGTAGTTGCCGAAGGTGGCGGCCGATCGCGTCGGGATCGACACCGTCACCGCGCGGGAGCCGGAGATCGACACCTTCGACACCTGGCGGCCGTTCGGGCCGACGAGACGCCACGTCGCGCTCGACCCCAGTGGGCACGACGACGACAGGCGGGCCGTCGTCCGCGCCACGGCGCCGCTCGACACGACCACCGGCGGCGTCGACACCCCGCAGGAGGACGGGCTCGACGGCGGGGTCGCGGCGACGGGGCCGGGGGCCGCGGTGGCGACGGCCGGGACGGCGGTCAGGGCGGCCGCGAGGGCCACGGCGGGACGCAGGGTGCGAAGGCGCATGAGAACACTCCTGGAGGGGGACGGGGCCCGGCCCACCCTAGTCACGCGTGATGCGTCCTGGACCCGCGCGGCGCCTTCGTGGACGCCTTTCGAGGGGGCCCGTGGATGCGCGCAGGCCCCTCGCGGCGGCTCCGCGGATCTCTCCGCACCGCCACCCGGGGCCTGTCGGCAGGGTGTCGTCGATCAGCCGCGCGGCCGGTCGAGGACCTCCCTGATGCGGTCGCCGGCGTCCTTGAGGATCGCGACGACCTCACGCACCTGCTCGGCGGTGGGGAACGACGGGTCCTGACGGCGATCGTCGCCGTCGCCAGGGGAATCCGATGCAGGAACCGTGTTGTCCACGACCTCTCCGACGACCTCGACGGGCGCCTCCGTGGGGGTGGCGAGCGGTGCGCTCGCGGCGCTTCCGGCGGCGTCGGGGCCGGGTGAACGTGTCGCGGACGAGGTGGCCGCGGACGGGCTCGTCGGCCCTGCGTCCCGTGCCGTGTCGCCGGATGCGGGTGCTGCGTTACGTCGCCCAGAAGTGTCGTTCGTCACATCTGTATTCTCGGGCGTGGAGAAGCCCCCCGGCCCCCACGTGTTGAGCAGTCGCGTCACCGTCTCGACGTCCGGCGACAGCCCCCGCGTCAGGCCCCCGAGGAGCATCTCGAGGCCGAGGCCACCCGGAGCCCCGGAGCGCGCGACGTTGCCGAGGCCGGACTCCATCGCCGCCTGCCACCACGCCGGGCGCTCCTCGTCCTCGCGGAGCGTGGACGTCGCCGCGTCGGCCGCCTGCCCCATCTCCGCCCGCAGGTCCGCGGCACCGGCGCGGACGCGGGCCCGCATCTCCTCGGCGAGACGCGTCGCCGAGGCGTCGAGAGACGACTCGAGGGCGTCGACCTCCTCGCCGCGCGACTCGACCTCGGCGCGTCCGGTGTCGGTGAGGCGGTAGAGCGCCTTGCGTCCCTCGTCGGTGCGCTCGATGAGCCCCTCCTCCTCGAGCTTGGCGAGCCGCGGATAGACCGTGCCCGCGCTCGGGGAGTAGAGCCCCGAGAACCGGTGCTCGAGATCGCGGATGACGTCGTAGCCGTGGCGCGGCCCCTCCCGCAGCAGGGCGAGGAGGTAGAGCCGCATCTGACCGTGTCCGAAGACGCTCATCGCGTGGACCCCGGACCGTTCGTCCCCGCGTCGTCGCCCGGGTCACGGGGCCATGTCGACCCGCCGGGGCGGACGTCGTCCTGGATTCCCGAGGTTCCGGGGGTGGGGTCGCCGATGACGGGCCCGCCCGGGCCGGGGGTCGTGCCGAGCCGTGCGTCGCGGTGGAGGACGAGGAGGTCTCCGGTCATCGTGCGGGCCTTGATGACGACGCTGCGGTCGCCGCCGTAGCGGTGCCCGCCGCGGTTGCCGTCCTCGACGAGAGGCTCGCCCGCGACGACGACGTGACCGGTGGAGGAGGCGACCGTCGCGTCGTACCCGCTGCCCGCGGGCAGGCGCACGCAGACCTCACCCGAGACCGAGTTCGCCGTGACGAGCGAGGGGCCGTGGCGCAGGTCGAGGAGCGCCCGGCCGGAGACGGTGTTGAGGCGGGTCGAGCGCAGCACCGCGTCCTGCACGGTGATGTCACCGCTGACCGTCTTGACCCTGAGCTCCCCGGAGGGGGAGGCCGCGTCGACGGAGCCGCTCGCGGTCGTCACGTCGGCGCATCCGGTGGGGCGGTCGAGGGCGACGGATCCGGTGGCCGTGTAGACCGTCGCCGACTGCGTGCCGCCGACGAGCACGTCGGCTCCGACCGTACGCACGGAAACCGCGGCCTCGTCGGGCACCGTGAGGGTGAGGCGGGCGCGGGCGGTGCCCGAGCCGGAGCCGAGGCCGGAGAGCATCGCCTTGAGTCCGCTCCAGAGCTGCCCGTCGCTGCCGCGCACCTGCTCGATCTTGAGGGCGCCGTCGGTCCACGTGACCGTGAGCGGCGGGCCGGAGAGCTCGGGCACCTCGAGGCGGGCGTCCTCCGTGAGGGGGGCGGCGATGACGTCGACCGAGCCGCCGACGATCGTCACCGTGACGCTGCGGGGCCGGGCGAAGTCCCGCACGGCGGGGGTCGAGACCGCCTCGATCTGTTCCGTGGACGAGTTCATGCGGAGACGTCTCCTTCGCGAGATGCCGTGTTGTCGAAATGACGATATATCGCGAGTTGAGGTACGACAAGATGCGCGGTGCGTGAGCCGGGTGGACGTCGGTCGCAGAAGACCGGATCGAGAGCGCCCACCCGCCTCCAACGGTCGTCCTCCCGGTCGTCCCCCCGGTGGTCTTCCCCGTGGTCGTCCCGGCGCACCCGCCCAAGGCTCGCCCGACACGACGCGACGCCCTCGACCAGGAGGTCGAGGGCGTCGCGGGGAAAGAACGAGGAGGCATCAGCCGATCTGGAGCCAGCTCTCCCAGCCGCCGTGGAGGACGAGCCAGGCGAGGAGGCCGTAGCCGGCCTGGCCGGGGTGGCGCTGGTCGCGGGAGGCGCCGAGGTCGCTCAGCCACTGGTCGTGCTCGACGAGGGGGTAGAAGCAGTCGACGAACGGCACCGAACGGCGCGCGCACACGTCGGCCTGGGCCTCGACGATGACCTCGAGGCGGTCGTTGAGCATCGGGTCGAGCGTGGGCGGGGGGCCGACGACGAACGGGGCGATGCCGCGGGCCGTCGCGTCGTCGAGGACGTTCGCGAGGTTGAGGCGTGACCGGGCCGTCGTGAGGTTGACGAGCGCATCGTTCTGCCCGACGCCGACGACGAGGCGCCGCTCGCGCCGCTCCTGCCAACGGAGCGTGCCCTCGCTCTTCCACCGCTCGAGGACGTCGGCGGAACATTCGCCGCGCACGCCGAGGTTGTAGGCCGAGACGTCGAGGTCGGGGTGGGAGGTGCGGCCCATGACCCGCGAGACCCACCCGAGGCCCTTGGGGTCGCCGTACCCGGAGACGAACCCGTCGCCGATGAAGACGATGCCGACGTCACGGGGCCCTTCGTGGGCGTACGAGTCCGCGCTCGGGGTGAAGGTCGTCGGGATCCCGTCGTCCAGCGCGTCGGCCATACCCTCGGCGCTCGGGCGGCCGGCGAAGTCGTATCCGCCGGTGGTGTCGTCAGTGCTCACTGATGTTCAGTCCTCGTCGTCGTCGAGTCGGGCCAGCCAGGTGGCGAGGCGTTCGATGGGGATCTCGAACTCGGGGTTGAGATCGACGAACGCCCGAAGCTGCTCGGCCAACCAGTCGATCGTGACCTCGTCGTCCCCACGGCGGCTCGCCAGCTCCTCGATGCCGCGGTCGGTGAAGTACACATCCCCATTCTGCCTCATCGCCGCCACTGTGCGGCTCTCCCCCGCCGGGGGTGGCATGCCGCGAGCCCGGGAACCTCTCCGGGGCGGGGGCGCGGGGGTGCGGGGGGCATCACGGTGGGTGGGGCGCATCGCCCCCTCCTCCGATTCCGCTCGGCTCGCCCGGCACGGCGGATCGCCACGGCGGACGGCCACGTCGCGCACCGGGCCCGCCCCGCCGTGTCGTGGCGATGTCCGGGCCGAGACGCACGTCGGGCCCCGACCGTGGCGGTCGGGGCCCGACGTGGATGTCGAACGGGTCGACGGTGAGGCGGGGTGCCTCAGCGGTCGAAGGCCTGCTTCATGAGCTCGGCCTCCTGCGCCTTGTGCGTCTTGGCCGATCCCGTGGAGGGAGCGGCCGACTCGGGCCGGGAGACGAGGTGGAGCTTGCGCTCCTCCCCGCGCTCGGCGAGGGCCTGCGGCAGGTTCAGTGCCATGAACGGCCACGCACCCTGGTTGCGGGGCTCGTCCTGCACCCAGTACAGCTCGGCGTTCGGGTACCGACCCACGGCCTCGGCGATCTCGTCGGCGGGCAGCGGGTAGAGCTGCTCGACGCGAACGATCGCGGTGGCCTCGTCGCCGCGGTTCTCACGCTCCGCCTCGAGGTCGAAGACGACCCGGCTCGAGGCGAGGATGACGCGGTCGACCTTGTCGGGCGACGGGTTCGTGTGGTCGGCGAGCACCGGCTGGAAGGTGCCGGTCGTGAAGTCCTCGACGCTGCTCGTGGCCGCCTTGAGGCGGAGGAGCTGCTTCGGGGTGAACACGATGAGCGGCTTGCGCGGACGGGCGTAGGCCTGGCGACGCAGCAGGTGGAAGTGGCTCGCCGGGGTGCTCGGGTACGCCACGGTCATGTTGTCCTGCGCGCAGAGCTGCAGGTACCGCTCGATGCGGGCCGAGCTGTGGTCCGGTCCCTGGCCCTCGTACCCGTGGGGGAGGAGCAGGACCACGGAGCTGCGCTGGTTCCACTTCTGTTCGGAGCTCGAGATGAACTCGTCGATCATCGTCTGGGCGCCGTTGGCGAAGTCACCGAACTGCGCCTCCCAGCAGACGAGGGCGTCGGGACGCTCGACGGAATAGCCGTACTCGAAGCCCATGGCCGCGTACTCGCTGAGGAGCGAGTCGTAGGCCCAGAAACGCGCCTGGTCGCCGAGGTAGAGCAGCGGGGTCCACTCCTCCGCCGTCTCGCGGTCGATGAGGACCGCGTGGCGCTGGGTGAACGTGCCTCGACGGGAGTCCTGCCCGGCGAGACGCACCGGGGTGCCCTCGGTGAGGAGGGAGCCGAACGCGAGGAGCTCGCCCATCGCCCAGTCGATGCCGCCGGAGCGGGTCATCTCGGTGCGCTTCTCGAGCATCTTCGCGAGCTTCTTGTGGACGGTGAAGCCCTCGGGGTAGTTCGTCCACGCGTCACCGAGGCGCTCGAGGAGCTCCTTGTCGATCGCGGTGGCGACGCGACGGCCCGGGGTGCGGTCGTCCTGCTCCTGTGCCTCCGGACGCTCGAGGCCGGCGCCCTCGTTGCCCGCGGTCGTCTGGCCCTTGGTGGCCTCGCGGGTCTCGACGAACACCTTCTCGAGGCGGGACTGGTAGTCCTTGAGCGCGGCGGCCGCGTCCTCGGGGGTGATGTCGCCGCGGCCGATGAGTGCCTCGGTGTAGAGCTTGCGGACGCTGCGCTTCGCCTCGATGAGGTGGTACATGAGCGGCTGCGTCATCGACGGGTCGTCGCCCTCGTTGTGGCCGCGGCGGCGGTAGCAGACGAGGTCGATGACGACGTCCTTGGCGAACGTCTGGCGGTACTCGTAGGCGATGCGGGCGACGCGCACGACGGCCTCGGGGTCGTCGCCGTTGACATGGAAGATCGGCGCCTGGATCGTGCGGGCCGTGTCGGAGGAATATACCGAGCTGCGCGAGGACGCGGGCGCGGTGGTGAAGCCGACCTGGTTGTTGACGATGACGTGGATCGTGCCGCCGGTGCGGTAGCCGCGCAGCTGTGAGAGCTGCAGGGTCTCGAGGACGACGCCCTGGCCGGCGAAGGCCGCGTCACCGTGGAGGAGGATTGGCAGGACGGTGAACGCCTCGCCGTGGAGGTCGAGACGGTCCTGCTTGGCGCGGACGATGCCCTCGAGGACGGGGTTGACGGCCTCGAGGTGGCTGGGGTTGGCCGCGAGGTAGACCTTCGTCTTCTCGCCGTTCTCGCCGACGAACTCGCCCTCGGTGCCGAGGTGGTACTTGACGTCGCCGGAGCCCTGGACGCTGCGCGGGTCCTGCGTACCTTCGAACTCGCGGAAGATCTGGCCGTAGCTCTTGCCGGCGATGTTCGCGAGGACGTTGAGGCGTCCGCGGTGCGGCATGCCGATGCAGACCTCCTCCATGCCGTCCTGGGCGGCGGAGAGGAGGACCTCGTCGAGAGCGGCGATGGTGGACTCGCCACCCTCGAGGCTGAAGCGCTTCTGTCCGACGAACTTCGTCTGGAGGAAGGTCTCGAAGGCCTCCGCGGCGTTGAGGCGGCGGAGGATGCGCATCTGCTCGTCGCGGCCGACGCGCTGGGCGGGGACCTCGACCTTCTCCTGCATCCAGTGGCGCTGCTCCGGGTCCTGGATGTGCATGTACTCGACGCCCACGGTGCGGCAGTAGGAGTCCTGGAGCACGCCGAGCATCGCGCGCAGCGTCATCATGGGCTTGCCGCCGAAGCCGCCGGTCGGGAACTCGCGGTCGAGGTCCCAGATCGACAGGCCGTGCGTCGAGAGCTGCAGGTCGGGGTGACGACGCTGGCGGTACTCGAGCGGGTCGGTGTCGGCGAGCAGGTGGCCGCGCACGCGGTAGGCGTGGATGAGCTGCTGGACGCGGACCGACTTGGAGAGGTCGTCGTCGTGGCTCGTGGAGACGTCCTGGCTCCAGCGGATGGGCTCGTACGGGATGCGCAGCGACGCGTAGATCTCGTCGTAGAAGCCGTCCTCGCCGAGGAGGTAGCGGTGGATCATCCGGAGGAAGTCGCCGGAGCCGGCGCCCTGGATGATGCGGTGGTCGTACGTGCTCGTCAGGGTCATCGTCTTGCTGATGGCCTGACGGTTGATCGTCTCGGTGCTCGCGCCCTGCCACTCGGCGGGATAATCCATCGCGCCGACGCCGATGATGGCGCCCTGGCCCTTCATGAGGCGCGGCACGGAGTGGACGGTGCCGATCGTGCCCGGGTTGGTGAGGGAGATCGTCGTGCCCGCGAAGTCGTCGATCGTGAGCTTGTTGTCGCGGGCGCGGCGCACGAGGTCCTCGTAGGCGCTCCAGAATCCGAAGAAGTCGAGCTGTTCGGCGGCCTTGACCGAGGGGACGACGAGGGAGCGGGTGCCGTCGGGCCTGGGCAGGTCGATCGCGATGCCGAAGTTGACGTGCGCGGGCTTGACGACGGACGGCTTGCCGTCGACGACGTCGAAGCTGTAGTTCATCTCCGGCATGGCCTTGAGGGCCTTGACGGTGGCGTACCCGATGAGGTGGGTGAAGCTCACCTTGCCGCCGCGGTTGCGCCGCAGGTGCTCGTTGATGGCGATGCGGTTGTCGATGAGGGCCTTGGCCGGCATGGAGCGCACGGAGGTGGCGGTGGGCACCTCGAGGCTCGCGTCCATGTTGGTGACGATGCGCGCGGCGGGGCCGCGGAGCTTCTCGACGTCGGGCTCGGCGTTGACGGTGGAGGCCTTGACGGAGGGGGTGTCCCGGGAGGTCGGCATCTGCCGTGTCATGGGTTCGGACTTCTCGTCGCCGGAGCCGGGCATGGGTGCCGCGGGGCTCGTCTCGTGGGCGGCGGCGTTGACGGCCTTGGCCTCGGCGCCGGTGTCGGCGTTGGCGCGGGTGTCGGCCTGCTTCTTGTCGGCGCTGCGGTCGCCGGTCTCCGTCGTCCTCTGACCGGAGCCCGTCTTCGTCTTCTCCCCACCGGGGGCCTTGTCGGCCTTCTCGCTGTCGGAGGACGCCGTCGGCTTCTTCGTCGCGCCGTCGTCGCCGCCGGTGTCCTTCCTCGCGGCCTTCGCCGAGTCGGGGGACGAGGGCTTCTGGGCGGCGGGCTTCTCGGCGGAGGCCTTCTGCGCGGGGGCCGCGTCGCCGCCGCTGCGCGGGCGGCCGGGCTTGTAGTCCGCGAAGAAGTCCCACCAGGCCTCGTCGACGGAGTGCTTGTCCTCGAGGTACTGCTCGTAGAGCTCGTCCACCAACCACTGATTGGGGCCGAACGCCGCCAGGGGGTCGCTTGAGGGCTTGTCGGTCACGGGAGTTCACGCCTCTTTCGTACGTCGACTGTGACGGCTGAGCCCCGCGACGTCCGTCGACGCCGGGCGTCGACGAGACGCGGTGACGACATCTTGACGCAGCGAGGACATACCCCGATCAGGGTACATGTGGGGATCGTGGCCAGGGGTGCGGGTCCGCCACCGGATTCCACCACGGCGTCGGGGACGCGGCGACACGGACGTTCCGGCCCGGCGGTGACACGCGCAGGTGGGCCCGTCGCGACACGCGTCGACGGGCCCGCCGGAGGGCCGGGGGAGGTGTCGGCGACGGACCCACCGGCGCGCCTCGACAGGGGCGCCGCCCGCCTCAGGGGTGGCGTCGGCCGTGTCCGCCGAGGACGGCGGCGTAGCCCTCCCGGTACGTCGGGTACGTGAACGCGAAACCCGTGGCGGCGAGCGCGTCGGACACGAGGCGCCGCCCGTCGTCCTCGCCGACCCGCGGACGGTCGGGGTGCGGTGGCAGTCCGAGGAGAGCGCGGACCTCGTCGGCGACGTCGAGGGCGTGGGCGGGCAGGCGGTCGGAGCCGAGGTGCAGCGGTGCGGGGGAGTCGGCGTCGGTGAGGAGATGGACGATCGCAGCGGCGGCGTCGTCGCGGTGGATGCGGTTGGTCCACGAGTCCTCGACCTCCCCGCGGCGGGCCTTCTCGACGAAGCGCGACCGCCCGGGCCCGTAGAGGCCGGAGAGACGGAGCACGGTGCCATGGGGGAGCGTGCGGGCGAAGAGCGCCTCGGCCTCGAGGAGCACCTCGTGCGTGGCGCGCGTGGGGGCGACGGGGGAGGCCTCGGTGAGCTCGCCCGTCGTGTCGCCGTACACGCCCGTGGAAGAGACGAGGACGGCCCGCTCGGACGTCACGCCGCGGACCTGCAGAGCCTCGAGCACGCGGCGGAGTCCACCGACGTACGTCTCCCGGTACGCCTCCGCGTCGCGCCCGTCCGCGGTGAGGACGACGGCGAGCCGGTCGTAGGAACCCGGTGGCAGGTCGGGGACGTCGGTCGTGAGGTCCACCGGGAGGCCGTCGATCCTCGAGGGGAGGACGTCGGTGTTCCGTCGCAGTCCGAGGACGTGCTCGCCGCGAGCTGCGAGGCGGAGGGCGACCTCGGTGCCGAGGTCGCCGCACCCCGCGACGAGGACCGTGGGGCCCTCCTCGTGGCGGGCGCCGGAGGTGGACGTGGGGCCGGGGTGGCCGGGGTCGGGACTCGCCGTGCGGGCGGGGTTGGAGGTGCTCACGCCGGGGACGGTAGTCGACCTCCGCGTCCTCGACCGTCCCGATCCTCGATCCCCGCCCGATCCCCCGATCCCGCCCGGATCCCACGCGCACGGTCCGGACGCGACGGAGGGCGCCGGGTCGTGGTGACCCGCCGCCCTCCGGTCGTCGTGGTGACCCGCCGCCCTCCGGTCGTCGTGGTGCCCGGGCGCATCGCGCGACGTGGGCCGTGTGGCCCGGGGTCAGGCGCGGGCCCGCACCCCGTCCGCGGCGGCGGCGAGACGCCGCACCCAGGAGTACAGCCCGAGGAGGATGCCGGCGAAGACGACGATGCCGGCGACGTCGGCGATCCCGGTGAACCCGTCGCCCATGACCGCGAGCGGCGCCTCGTCGCCGGTGGCGGCGACGAGGCCGGCGAAGAAGACGCCGAAGAGGCTTTCGCCGACGATGAGGCCGGTGGCGAGGAGGACGCCGAGGCGCTTGGCCGACTCGGGGTTGGCGCGGCGACCGGCCCACCGGTCGTAGAGGAGGCCGAGGACGGCGCCGGTGGGGATCATGAGCGTGAGGTCGATGGGCAGGTACATGCCCATGCCGACGGCGAGCGGCGGCAGGGCGTAACGCCTCGTCGTCCTGCGCAGGACCTCGTCGACGAGGACGACGACCGCGCCGATCATCGCGCCGAGGCCGATGAGGCCCCAGTCGAGCCCGCCGCCGAGGACGCCCTTGGCGAGGGTGGAGATGAGGGAGGCCTGCGGCGCGGCGAGTGCGTCCTTGCCGGCGCCGGGGGCACCCGCGAAGCCGAAGCTCGTGTTCATCACCTGGAGGATCGGGGGGATGGCGAGGGAGCCGAACGCGACACCGATGACGAGGGCGACCTGCTGCTTCCACGGGGTGGCGCCGACGAGCTGGCCGGTCTTGAGGTCCTGGAGGTTGTCGTTGCTGATCGTCGCGACGCCGAAGACGACGGCGGTGGTGAACAGCGTGTAGGCGACGAGCGCCTCGGTCATGTCGCCGGTGCCGGCGCCGTGGACGGCCTTGATGAGGAGGGCCGCGGTGACGGCGACGATGATGCCGACGCCGGAGATGGGCGAGTTGGACGCGCCGATGAGACCGGCCATGTACCCGCAGACGGACGCGACGAAGAGGCCGACGAGGAGTACGTAGAGGATCGACGTGATGACGAGCCCGGCCGAGTTGCCCTCGAGGGGCGTGCCGCGGGTGAACAGCCAGAGCAATGCGCCGATGGGCAGCATCGAGGCGAGGGTGACGCCGGCGACGACCTTGATCGACAGGTCGCGCTCGGTGATGTCGACCTCCTGGCCGGCGGCGCGGGCGTTCGTCGAGGCGAGGGCGTCCTTGATGCCGGTGAGGATGGGGCCGATGATCTTGAGGAGCGTCCACACGGCGGCGACGCCCATGGCGCCCGCGCCGATGAGGCGGACGTCGTTCTTGAAGACCGTCTCGACGACGTCGGCGAGTTCCTGACCGCCGCCGATCATGCCCGAGGTGCGCATCGGCAGGAGCACGCCCCAGGAGATGACGAGGCCGACGACCATCGCGAGGCCGACGGCGATGCCGACGAGGTGGCCGACGCCGATGAGGGCGAGGGAGAGGCTCGAGCCGATCATCGTACCGCCGGAACCGACACGGAACGCCTTGCCGACGCTCTCCGTGACGAGCTTGAGCTTGGCGAGCAGGAGGTAGCCGGCGGAGCCGATCGCGCCCGCGGTGATGACGTTGAGGCCCCGCTTGTTCTCCTCGGCGCCCTCGGTGGAGTCACCGGCGCGGAGCACCTCGGCGGCGGCGACGCCCTCGGGATAGGGGAGGTCGGAGCCGGTGACGAGTGCCCGGCGCAGGGGGATGGAGTACATGACGCCGAGCACGCCGCCGAAGAAGCAGACGCTCGCGGTCGTCCAGTACGGGAATCCCGTCCAGTAGCCGAGCATGACGAGGCCGGGGAGGACGAAGATGATCGCCGAGAGCGTGCCCGCGGCCGACGCGATCGTCTGGACGATGTTGTTCTCGACGATGCTGTGGTTCTTGAAGAACCGCAGGACGGCCATCGAGATGACCGCGGCGGGGATCGACGTCGCGAACGTGAGGCCGACCTTGAGGCCGAGGTAGACGTTCGCGGCGGTGAAGACGAGGGTGATGATCCCGCCGATGATCACTCCGCGCATCGTGAGTTCGCGGAGGCCCGGGGGGCGTGGGACGGTCGGGCTCGTGGGTGTCCGTGCGGGCATCGCACACTTCCTCTCGGGCGCTCGTGGCGCGTGGCCAGGGGGATGTCCGGGAACGCGGCCGACGGTCGACGCCCCAGGAACGCGACCACGGTAGTCCCGTGGCAGGCGGGGCCTGGGGAGTCGCCGCGGACGAACGGGTCACAGTGGGACGCAGGGGGTGTGATCGCCCGGCGTCGGTGGAGGCGCCCCGGGCGAGGCACGGGGTGTGACACGGGCGAGGCGTGTGGGCCGCCCGAGCATGTGAAAGGGCGTCGCGCGATGCGCGACGCCCTTTCACATGGCGCCCCCGGCAGGATTCGAACCTGCGCTCCCGCCTCCGGAGGGCGGTGCTCTATCCCCTGAGCTACGGGGGCACGCGGGGTATCTGCCCCGCGGCACCGAAGCAGAGTATCAGCCTCCTGGGGTGATCCTCACCGCTCGGGGTCGAGAGACCCGTCGGGTGTCGGGGAGGGTGCGCCGCGTGACGGGCGCCCGGGGGTGCCGGTGTGGGGCTCTAGACTCGTGTCCATGGTTGCTCCGGTCGACGTCATCGCCCCCAAGGTCTCCGCTGCGATCGCCGAGGCGCTCGGCGACGCCTACCGCGACGCCGACCCCGTGCTGCGACCCAGTCAATACGCCGACGTGCAGGTCAACGCCGCGCTCGCGCTCGCCAAGAAGGCGGGTGCGAAGCCACGTGACCTCGCCCAGCAGATCGTCTCCCACCTCGACCTGTCGCAGGAGTGCTCCTCGGTCGAGGTGAGCGGGCCGGGCTTCCTCAATCTCACGTTCCGCGAGGAGTGGCTGTCTTCCCTCGTCGGCGACCTCGCAGCGGACCCGCGGCTCGGCGTGCCCGTCGAGGAGCGGCAGAACATCCCGATCGACTACTCGGCCCCCAACGTCGCCAAGGAGATGCACGTCGGGCACCTCCGCACGACGATCGTCGGCGACTGTCTCGCCCGCACCCTCGAACACCTCGGCCACCACGTCGTCCGCCAGAACCATGTCGGCGACTGGGGCACCCCGTTCGGGATGCTCGTCGAGCACCTCCTCGACGTCGGCGAGGACTCGCCCGAGGCGCACGTCGTCGAGACCGACCCCAACGCCTTCTACCAGGCCGCCCGCGTCAAGTTCGACTCCGACCCCGACTTCGCGACGCGGTCCCGCGCGCGTGTCGTCAAGCTCCAGGCGGGCGACCCCGAGACGCTGCGGCTGTGGAATCGGCTCTACGACCTGTCGAAGTCGTACTTCAACAAGGTGTACGCCAAGCTCGGCGTCACCCTCACCGACGCCGACCTCGCGGGCGAGTCGACCTACAACGACATGCTTCCCGGCATCTGCGCCGATCTCGAGGACAAGGGCATCGCGACGATGGACGACGGCGCGCTCGTCGTCTTCCTTCCCGGTTTCACCGGGCGCGACGACCGGCCGGTGCCGCTGTTCATCCGCAAGTCCGACGGCGGGTATGGCTACGGCACGACCGATGTCGCCACGGTCAAGCATCGCATCGAGGAGCTCCACGCCGACCGCATCCTCTACGTCATCGGCGTGACCCAGAGCCTCCACCTCGAGATGGTGTACGAGACGGCCCGCCGGGCGGGGTACCTGCCCGAGGACGTCGAGGTCGTCCACGTCAGGATCGGGTCGGTCCTCGGTGACGACCGCAAGATCCTCAAGACCCGCTCCGGTGCGCCTCTGCGGCTCATGTACCTCCTCGACGAGGCGGTCGACCACGCCCGCAAGTACGTGGACGAGGCGCGGCCCGAGCTGCCCGAGGACGTCCGCGCCGACCTCGCCCGCCAGGTGGGCATCGGCGCCGTCAAGTATGCCGACCTCTCCGTCGCGCACGACTCGGACTACGTCTTCGACCTCGACCGCATGCTCGCCCTGACCGGCAACACGGGCCCGTACCTGCAGTACGCGGCGGCCCGCATCCGGTCGATCTTCCGCGGTATCGAGGCCGCGCCCGACCCGGCGGCGTCGCCGATCATGCTCACCGAGCGGGCCGAGCGGGAGCTCGCCATGCGGCTCCTCGAGTTCGGTCGCACGGTCGCGCAGGTCGGCGCGATCTACGAGCCGCACCGCCTGTGCACGTACCTCTTCGAGCTCGCCCAGAGCTTCTCGAGCTTCTACGAGAACTGCCCGGTCCTCAAGGCCGACTCCGAGGAGGTGCGGGCGAGCCGTCTCGCGCTGTGCGCCCTCACCCTCCAGGTCATGGTCACAGGCCTCGACCTCCTCGGCATGGAGGCCCCGGAGCAGATGTGACGCCGGCAGAACTCACCGACGCGCTGCGCCGCGTCCTCGCCGATCTCGGTGGGGGCGCGGCGCAGCGTCGTGTCGACCCCCGGTGGCGGCGGCCTCGTGCGGAGGTCGGCGGGGACTGGTCGACGGGGGTCGCCCTCGAACTCGCGCGGGAGGCCGGACGTCCGGCGCCCGTCCTCGCCGGGGAGTTCGCCCGCGCGCTCACGGCTCTCGAGGGGGTGGCCGACGCGCGCGTGACCGGGCCGGGGTTCCTCACCGTCACCCTCGCCACACCCCACGGGGTCGTCGAGCAGATCGTCGCCGACGGTCCGCGGTGGCTGCACACGGCCGCCTGTGCCGGGAGACGGATCCGGGTGGAGGGCGGGGCCCCGCTCGTCGCCGACGTCCGGGAGTTCCGTGCCGCCGTCCTCGCCGAGAGCCTCCACCGCCTCCTCGCCGCGGCCGGGGCGACGGTGACGCGCGACGAGGCCGGAGCGAACGGCCCCGATCTCCGCCTCGTCACCGACCGGGTCGACGGCTCCACCCTCGAGGGCGACGCCGTGGCGTCACCTCGCCGCCCCGCCCCGATCGAGGTTCCCGTGGCCGAGGTGCGCGTCGGCCCCGTCCGGTTCATCCGCGAGTCGACGAACCCACCGGCGACCGGTGGATCGCCCGCCTCCGCCGGGATCGGCACGCCGGTGAGGGGCGTCGACGCCGCCGGTGCCCCTGGGGAGGACGGGTCCGCCGCTCTCGCGGAGGCCGCGATGCTCGTCGGTGCGGACGCGTTGCGGGTCGGCCTCCTGCGCGTTCCGGCGCGCGAGGGTGCGACGGTCCCCCTCGTGGGGTGGAGCGGGCGGACGGAGGCGAACCCGGCGTTCCGGCTCGTCCACGCCCACGCATGTGCCGTCCGTGAGGCGCGAGTCGCCCGCGAGACGGCGCTGCGGCCGGCCGGCCCCACCCTCCCGCACCCTGGGGGCCCCGTGGAGTTCGGCACAGGAGTGGAGGAACGACCCGGCCGTGACGTGGCGCCCGGCCGGGTCGAGAAGCGTGTCGGCAGCTGCGGGGCCGCCGCGTCCGACGCCGATCGAGACGGTCCACTCCTGGCCCTCCTCATCGATGCCCCGCGCGTCGCCGGGCAGGCGGCGCTCATGCTCGCGCCGGAGCTCCTCCTCCGTCACCTCGACGCGGTCGCGACGGAGTTCGCGGCGGTCCACCCCATGTCTCCGGGCCGGCGCGGGACCGACGCGCGGGCGCGCCTCGCGGAGGCGACCGCCGTCGTCCTCCGTGCGGGTCTCGACCTCCTCGACGTCGAGGTCCCGACGCCGCTCTGAGCGGAACGGCGGGGCCCACGCACCACGCGGGGACTGCGCGCCGTGTCGACAGGTGTGCCGGGGCGGGTCTCCACCGCGGACTCGTCGTCCCAGCGAGCGGACTTCGGTTTCACGACATGGACGCCCCGGCGCGGCCCCGCAGGTCACCGCCATGCTGGTCCGCGGTCGATCGCCGCGAGGTCCCTCCCGGACCGCGCGCGGCCGACCGGACGACGTGTACGCGGGTGGACATGCCCGGCCGGGAACGACGAGGAGACGAGATGACGATGCGTCCGCACGAGGCCGGAGCCCTCCACGCCGACGGGTACGGGGCGGCCCCGCAGTGGCTGCCGTACCCGGCCGACGTCAACGCCCTCCTGCCGCAGCTGTGGCCGGAGGGGGCCCACCGCGACGCGGGGGGGCGGATCGTCGTGGGTGGGGTGCCCGCGGCGGAGATCGCCGAGGAGTTCGGCACGCCCGCCTACGTCGTCGACGAGACCGAGTTCCGGCGCCGGGCGAGGGCGTTCGTCGACGACTTCGCGGCCGGATTCGCCGCCGCCGGTGTCAGCCTCGACGTCTACTACGCCGGTAAGGCGTTCCTCTGCACCCAGGTCGCGCGGTGGGTGGAGGAGGAGGGGCTCTCCCTCGACGTCTGCTCCGGGGGTGAGTTCGCCGTCGCGCGTCGCGTCGGCTTCCCGGGGGAGCGCCTCGAGATGCACGGCAACAACAAGAGCGCGGCCGAGATCGAGGACGCGCTCCGCTACGGCGTCGGCCGCATCGTCATGGACTCCTTCGACGAGATCGACCGCGTCGCCCGCATCGCCACCGACCTCGGCGTCGTCGCGCCGGTGATGCTCCGCGTCACCGTCGGCGTCGAGGCGCACACGCACGAGTTCATCGCGACGGCCCACGAGGACCAGAAGTTCGGGTTCTCCCTCACCGGCGGGCAGGCGGCCCGGGCCGTGGAGCGGACCCTCGCCCACGACTCCCTCGACCTGCGTGGCCTGCACAGCCACATCGGCAGCCAGATCTTCGACACCGCGGGCTTCGAGGTCGCGGCACGTCGCCTCCTCGGCCTCCACGCGCAGGTCGCGCGTGAGCACGGGCACCACATGCCCGAGCTCGACCTCGGCGGCGGCTTCGGTATCGCCTACACGAGTGAGAACACCCCCCTCGAGACCGGCGAGCTCGGTGCGCGTCTCGCGGCGATCGTCGCGGGGGAGTGCGAACGCGAGGGCCTCGACGTGCCCGCCGTGTCGATCGAGCCGGGCCGGGCGATCGCCGGCCCCTCGGGTTACACGCTCTACGAGGTCGGCACGGTCAAGGAGGTCGCCCTCGACGGCGGCGCGCACCGCACGTACGTCTCGGTCGACGGCGGCATGAGCGACAACGCCCGCACCGCCCTCTACGGCGCCGACTACTCGGTGACGACGGCCAACCGCGCGGGGGAGGGTGAGCCGATGATCTCCCGCGTCGTCGGAAAGCACTGCGAGAGCGGCGACATCGTCGTCATGGACGAGTACCTCCCCGCCGATCTGCGCCCTGGCGACCTGCTCGCGGTGCCGGGTACGGGCGCCTACTGCCGGGCCCTGTCGAGCCAGTACAACCACGTGCCGCGGCCGCCGGTCGTCGCCGTCCGCGACGGTGTGGCGCGGGCGATCGTGCGTCGGGAGACGATCGACGACATCCTCGCGCTCGACGTCGACTGACGGCCTCGTCCCCGTACGGGTGGCGGGGGTGGGCGACGAGCGGACGACGGGTCGATCGTTGCCGTGGGAACGCGGCTCGTGAGCAGGGCCGACGGCTCCGGCGGAGGGCCGTGGACCGCCCGCCGCGGCGTCCCCCGACGCCCGACGGTGCCCTGCCGGACCCTGGTCGACGGCGGGACCGACGCGACACACCGGGTTTCGTGATGCGGACTCCGCGCGATCCACGATGTGGCACAGGGCAGGATGGAGGGGTGACTGTCGAGCCCCAGGACGAAGGAATGTCGGTGAACGCGAAGCACGAAGCCCGCGAGGAGACCCCGCTGAGGGTGGCACTGCTCGGATGCGGTGTCGTCGGCGCCTCCGTCGCCCGACTGCTCGTGGAGGGGCGTGACGACTTCGCCGCGCGCATCGGTCGTCCCCTCGACGTCGTCGGCGTGGCCGTCCGACGTCTCGGCCGCGACCGCAGGGACACGGGTCTGCCCGACGAGCTGTTCACGACCGATGCCGAGGAGCTCGTCACCCGCGCCGACATCGTCGTCGAGGTCATCGGCGGCATCGAGCCCGCGCGTTCCCTCATCCTCCGCGCGTTCGAGCACGGCGCGAGCGTCGTCACCGCGAACAAGGCGCTCCTCGCCGAGGACGGCCCGCGGCTCTACGAGGCGGCCCGCGCCCACGGCGTCGACCTCTACTACGAGGCCTCGGTCGCCGGTGCGATCCCGCTCCTGCGCCCCCTGCGCGAGTCGCTCGCGGGCGACGACGTGCGCACGGTGCTCGGCATCGTCAACGGCACGACGAACTACGTCCTCGACAAGATGGACTCCACGGGGCAGGGCTTCGCCGAGGCCGTCGAGCAGGCGCAGGCGCTCGGGTACGCCGAGGCCGACCCCACGGCCGACGTCGAGGGCTTCGACGCGGCGGCGAAGGCGGCGATCCTCGCCTCCCTCGCATTCCACAGCCGGGTGACGGCCCCGGACGTCTACCGCGAGGGCATCAGCGAGGTCACGGCTTCCGACGTGCGTGCCGCGGCCGAGATGGACTGCGTCGTCAAGCTCCTCGCCATCTGCGAGCGTCAGCAGCGCGAGGACGGTGGCCAGGGCATCTCCGTCCGCGTCCACCCCGCGATGATCCCGAGGAGTCACCCGCTCGCGAGCGTCCGTGAGGCGTTCAACGCCGTGTTCGTCGAGGCAGAGGCTGCCGGCGAGCTCATGTTCTACGGCCCCGGCGCCGGTGGCGACCCCACGGCATCGGCCGTACTCGGCGACGTCGTCGCGGTCGCCCGGCACCGCGTCGGCGGCGGGCTCGGCCCCGCCGAGAGCGCGTACGCCGACCTACCCGTCCTGCCGATGGGGCAGACGCGCACCCGCTACTACCTCAGCCTCGACGTCGCCGACCGGCCGGGCGTCCTCGCCCAGGTCGCCGAGGCGTTCTCCCGGCACGGGGTGTCGATCCAGCAGGTCCGTCAGACCGTCGCCGCCGACGACCGTTCCTCGGCCGAGCTCGTCATCGTCACCCACCGCGCCACCGACGAGGCCCTCGGAGCCACGGTGCGCGAGATCGGTGACCTCGACGTCGTCGTCGGCGTCTCCTCGGTCATGCGGGTGGAGGGGGAGTGAGCCTGCGCCCCGGCGCGGCCGTCGACGTGCGGGTGCCCGCGAGTTCGGCCAACCTCGGTCCGGGATTCGACTCGATCGGACTCGCGCTGGGGGTGTTCGACGACTACCGCGCGATCGTGCGCGAGGAGCCCGGGCTCGTCGTCGACCTCGGCGAGGACGCCCAGGGGGTCCCCGTGGACGAGACTCACCTCGTCGTCGCGACCCTCCTCCGGTGCCTCGACGCGCTCGGGGAGGAGCGGCCTGCGGGTCTCGAACTCGTGTGCCGCAACACGATCCGCATGGGGCGCGGCATGGGGAGCTCTGCGGCCGCGATCGTCGCCGGCGCGGCGCTCGCCGACGCCCTGCGTCGTGGCGAGGCATCCGCGGCCGAGCCCGGCACGGAGATCCCTCTCGACCTCGCGTTCGTCGGTGATGTCGCCGCCGCGCTCGAGGGGCACCCCGACAATTCCTCCGCGAGTGTCTTCGGTGGGATGACGGTCTCCTGGGTCGAGGACGACGTCGCACCGCACGCCGGGCCGTGGCCGCGGGTGCACACGACGTGCCTCACGCCCCACCCCGACGTCGAGCCGGTCGTCCTCGTGCCGACGAGCCGCCTCTCGACGCACACCGCCCGCGCGGCGCTGCCCGCGCAGGTCCCGCACGCGCACGCGGCGCTCAACGCGGCCCGTGCCGCGCTCCTCACGCACGCGCTCACGAGCGAGCCCGCCTCGCTCCTTCCCGCGACCCGCGACTGGCTCCACCAGGAGCAGCGCCGCGAGGCCTACGCCGAGTCGATGGCGCTCGTCGACGCCCTGCGCGAGCAGGGGCACGCCGCGGCGATCTCCGGCGCGGGGCCGAGCGTCCTCGTCCTCGCGACCCGTGCCGCCGCGGCCGACCTGCAGGCCCCCGAAGGGGGTGCGACGACGTGGCAGTGTCTGCGGCCTGGTGTTCCATCGGTGGGCGTGGTGGCCGTGCGTGCTACATTGGGGGCGTCTCTCGGGGAGCGCGCGGCTGTGCGCCGGGTCGATCTGTGACGATCACGTAGTCGAGATCCATCAGCGACGATCCGGCCTCGGCCCGAACGATCGGTTCGATCCCTTCCACCGGTCCCGCCGGCTCGAAGTCCCCCGCTCCCGTGGATGCAGTACCCGTCGTCGACCAGCCGTCCTCTCCACGAACGCCTCCTCCGAGGCCTCGACGAGGACTGCCGTCTCACGACTCCATGACCTCTTTCGGGCGCCGCCGTGGCACACGGGGCGCCGGGAGGTACCGACTCTCCCTACCTCGAACGCCCTACGGGCCTCGGGGGGAAGGACCCACGTGACCGACACCACCGAGCTCACAGGCGCCCCCGAACCGGCGAAGCGCCGTGGCCTCACTGCGATGCGTCTCGCCGAACTCCAGGAAGTCGCGGCCGGTCTCGGCATTCCCGGCACCGCGAAGATGCGCAAGGGTGACCTCATCACCGCGATCCGTGAACGCCAGGGCGGGGCGGCCTCCCGCTCCCACTCGCCGGCGACGACGGACGCGCCGAGCGCCTCCGAGACGACGCAGAGCGAACGCCCCGCCCGCCGCAGCCGCCGCGCCACGACCGGCGTGACCACGCCCGAGGCGCGTAACGAGCAGCAGGAGCAGACACCGCAGAACCGCGGCGAGAGCGCCGACCGGCCTCACGACTCCGCCTCCGGCACGTCCGAGGGACGCGACCGTTCCGAGCGTCGCGACGAGCGCGACTCCCACCGGGACGACCGTGGCGACCGCGACGACCGTGGCGGCCGGAATGACGGTGGCGACCGGAACGACCGCAACGACCGTGGCGGCCGGAATGACGGTGGCGACCGGAACGACCGCAACGACCGTGGCGGCCGGAATGACGGTGGCGACCGGAACGACCGTGGCGACCGCAACGACCGGAACGACCGTGGCGCTCGCAACGACCGTGGCGCTCGCAACGACCGTGGCGACCGGAACGACCGCAACGACCGTGGGGACCACGACGACCGTGGTGACCGAAGCAACCGTGGTGACCGGCACGACCGTGGCGACGAGGAGAGCGGCGGGCGTCGCCGTCGCAACCGTCAGCGCAGCCGCGACCGCAAGCGTCGGGGCAACCGGGGCCAGGGCGGCGGCTACGACGATGTGCAGGACGTCGAGCAGCACGTCGGTTCCGACGACGTGCTCGTGCCCGTCGCCGGTGTCCTCGAGCTGAGCGACAACGCCGCGTTCGTCCGTACGAGCGGGTACCTGCCGGGTGCGAACGACGTCTACGTGCCGATGAACATGGTGAAGAAGAACGGGCTTCGCAAGGGTGACGCCGTCACCGGTGCGGTCCGGGCGCTGCGTGACGGCGAGCAGCTGCCGGCGCGTCAGAAGTTCAACGCGCTCGTGCGCCTCGACACCGTCAACGGCATGACGCCGGAGGAGGCGAAGAAGCGCGTCGAGTTCGGCAAGCTCACCCCGCTCTACCCGCAGCAGCGGCTGCGCCTCGAGACCGAGCCGAACATCTACACGACGCGGATCATCGACCTCGTCGCCCCGATCGGCAAGGGTCAGCGTGGTCTCATCGTCGCCCCGGCGAAGGCCGGCAAGACGATGGTGATGCAGGCCGTCGCCAACGCGATCAGCGCGAACAACCCCGAATGCCACCTCATGGTCGTCCTCGTCGACGAGCGGCCCGAGGAGGTCACCGACATGCAGCGGGCGGTCAAGGGCGAGGTCATCTCCTCGACGTTCGACCGTCCGGCGTCCGACCACACGACGGTCGCCGAGCTCGCGATCGAGCGCGCCAAGCGTCTCGTCGAGATGGGGCACGACGTCGTCGTCCTCCTCGACTCGATCACCAAGCTCGGCCGCGCCTACAACCTCGCCGCCCCGGCGAGCGGTCGCATCATGTCCGGTGGTGTCGACTCGAGTGCCCTCTACCCGCCGAAGCGGTTCTTCGGCGCGGCCCGCAACATCGAGCACGGCGGATCGCTCACGATCCTCGCGACCGCGCTCGTCGAGACGGGCTCGAAGATGGACGAGGTCATCTTCGAGGAGTTCAAGGGCACCGGAAACATGGAGCTCAAGCTCGACCGTCAGCTCGCCAACCGTCGGATCTTCCCGGCGGTCGACGTCAACGCCTCGGGTACGCGGCGCGAGGAGATCCTCCTCGCCCCCGACGAGCTCAAGATCATGTGGAAGCTCCGCCGGGTGCTCGCCGCGCTCGACCAGCAGCAGGGCATCGAGCTGCTCATCGACCGTCTCAAGAAGACGAAGAGCAATGCGGAGTTCCTCATGCAGGTGCACCAGACGTCGAACATCAAGCTCGACGACGACTGATCGGTCGTGAGTCCGGGCGTCTCGTCACGGGCACGCCGACGTCGTGAGGCCCCTCCCGATGCGGAGGGGCCTCACGCGTGTCCTGGGGCCCGCGACCGTCGCGATCGAGGATCGACGAGCGCGCTTCCCCGCACGGGGGCGTCTCCGACCTGGGCGTTCGCCTGCAGGGGGAGGTCGTGGTCGTCGTTCGCCGCGGTCGCAGTGGAGCCCGGCGGGAAGGTCGAGCGGTCCCCGTCACCGCGGGCGGCCAGGGATGAGGCCGCAAGGGGTACGAGCCGGCCTCGACGGAATAGGGGGACGGGCGCGCACGTTCTCCCCTACGACGAAGCTGCGGTGACCCACTCCGGTGGCCCCGGCATGCGGCTCCGGCCGCATCCGGTCCCCCCCCCTGGGATTGGGCCCGCACCCTCCGTCGTGGCATGATTGACCGCTGGCTCCCGGTTCACGCACGACCGCTCTGTGGGGCGGCCCGGAGACCACCCGATCCGCGGGTGGCCCCTGCGACCCGGAAGACCCACACGCGACAGGAGATCACCGTGCAGAAGAACATCCACCCCGACTACGTCGAGACGACCGTGACGTGCACCTGTGGCAACACGTTCGTCACGCGCAGCACCGCCACGAGCGGCCGCATCAACGCCGACGTCTGCAGCCAGTGCCACCCGTTCTACACGGGCAAGCAGAAGATCCTCGACACCGGTGGTCGCGTCGCCCGCTTCGAGAAGCGCTACGGCAAGAAGGCCGGCAAGTAAGTCGGTCCACGAACGCCGACCTCCCTTCGGGGAGGTCGGCGTTCCGTCGTTCCGGGGGTTCGTCGAGGGTCGTGCCGTGGGTGCCGGCCGGAGGTGGGTGAGTGATGTCCGCGTCGTCCGAGGCCGACGAGGCGCTGCTGTCGTCGGCGCGCCCGGTGATCGCCGAGCACGAGGACTGCGAGGCGGCGCTTTCCGATCCCGAGGTGCTCGCCGATCCGGTGCGGGTGCGGCGGATCAACAAACGGTACGCGGCGCTCGCGCCGGTCGTCGCCGCCTATCACGCCCTCCTCGCCGTCGACGACGATCTCGGGGCGGCACGTGAGCTGGGTGCGGACGACGCGTCGTTCGCCGAGGAGGTCCCCGGTCTCGAGGCGGCGCGGGCGGAGGCCGCCGAACGACTGCGCGTGCTGCTCCTGCCGCGTGACCCCGACGACGACCGCGACGTCATCCTCGAGGTCAAGGCGGGGGAGGGCGGCGAGGAGTCGGCCCTCTTCGCCGGTGACCTCGTGCGCATGTACCTCCGTTACGCCGAGCGTCGTGGCTGGTCGGCGCAGGTGATGGACGCGACGGAGTCCGACCTCGGCGGGTACAAGGACGTCAAGGTCGCCGTCAAGGCGAAGGGTACGCCGGGGCCGGGGGAGGCCCCGTGGGCGCGACTCAAGTACGAAGGGGGCGTCCACCGCGTCCAGCGCGTACCCGTCACCGAGAGCCAGGGGCGGATCCACACGTCCGCGGCGGGTGTCCTCGTGCTCCCCGAGGTCGAGGACGAGGGCGAGGTGGAGATCGGCCCGAACGACCTCCGCATCGACGTCTACCGCAGCTCCGGCCCGGGCGGGCAGAGCGTCAACACGACCGACTCGGCCGTCCGCATCACGCACCTGCCCACCGGCATCGTCGTGTCGTGCCAGAACGAGAAGAGCCAGCTCCAGAACAAGGAGTCGGCGCTGCGCGTGCTGCGGGCCCGGCTCCTCCAGGCGCAACGCGACGCGGCCGAGGCCGAGGCGAGCGCCGCCCGTCGCAGCCAGGTGCGCACGCTCGACCGCAGCGAGCGCATCCGCACGTACAACTTCCCCGAGAACCGCATCGCCGACCACCGCACGGGGTTCAAGGCCTACAACCTCGACGGGGTGCTCGACGGCGACCTCGACCCGGTCGTCTCCTCCGCCGTGGACGCCGACGAGGCGGCCCGCATGGCCGCGCTCGTCGACGGGTCGTCGTGAGCACTCCCGGGTCGGGGGCCGGCGCCGAGGCCGCGCCGCAGGAGGTGGGTGCGCCCCTCGCCGAGGTCCTCCGGCACACCCGTTCGCGTCTCGTCGAGGCCGGGGTGGCCTCGCCGCACGCGGACGCCCACTCCCTTCTCGCGTTCGTCCTCGAGATCGACACGGGCGAGCTCCAGCGTCGCGCGGTCCTCGGGCGGCGGTTCCCGGCGGACCTCGCGCCTCGTTTCGCCGCGCTCCTCGACCGCCGCTGCGCGCGCGAACCGCTCCAGCACCTCACCGGCACCGCGCCCTTCCGCAGACTCGACCTCGCCGTCGGGCCGGGCGTGTTCGTGCCGCGCCCCGAGACGGAGACCGTCGCCGACCTCGCCATCGCCGCCTGCGCCGGAATCGACCGTCCCGTCGTCGTCGACCTCTGCACGGGCTCGGGCGCGCTCGCGCTCGCGATCGCCGACGAGGTCCCCGGCTCGCGGGTCCACGCCGTCGAGACGTCGTCGGAGGCCCTGCCCTGGGCGCGACGCAACATCGCGGGGACGGGCCTGCCAGTCACCCTCCACGACGACGACGTCACCGGCGACCTCCCCACCGTCGCTCCGCTGCGCGGCACCGTCGACGTCGTCGTGAGCAACCCGCCCTACATCCCCCCGGGTGCGATCCCCGTCGACGCCGAGGTCGCCCGCCACGACCCGCCCCGGGCGCTGTACGGCGGGGGAGACGACGGCCTCGAGATCCCTCGGGCCGTCGCCCACGCCGCGGCGCCCCTCCTCCGCCCCGGCGGGGTCCTCGTCATGGAACACGCCGACGTGCAGTCCGACGCGCTCGTCGCCCATCTCCGCGCCGGCGAGGCCTGGACGGACGTCACCGCCCACACCGACCTCACCGACCGGCCACGCGCCGTGCGCGCACGCCGCACCGACGCATCCGGTCGGGCCTCCTAGACTGCGCATCATGAGCCCCGTCATCGACTGTCACGACGACGCGGGGCGCGAGGAGGGTCTGCGCGCGGCCGCCGACGCCGTCCGCGCCGGCCGTCTCGTCGTCCTCCCCACCGACACCGTGTACGGCATCGGCGCCGACGCCTTCGACGCCGCCGCGGTCGCCTCGCTCCTCGAGGCCAAGGGCCGCGGGCGGGAGATGCCGCCGCCGGTCCTCGTGCCCAGCCCCCGCACCGTCGACGGTCTCGCCACCGCCGTGCCCGACTATGCGCGGCGTCTCGTCGACCACTACTGGCCCGGGGCGCTCACGCTCGTGCTCCGCGCGCAGGCCTCCCTCATGTGGGATCTCGGCGAGACCAACGGCACCGTCGCCGTACGGATGCCCGACAACCCCCTCGCCCTCCAGCTCCTCGCCGAGACGGGCCCGATGGCCGTCACGAGCGCCAACCGCCACGGCGAACCGCCGGCCCGCACCGTCGTCGAGGCCGCGACGCAGCTCGGCCCGAGCGTCACCGTCTACCTCGACGGCGGCCGCAGCAGCGACGGGGAGGCGTCGACGATCGTCGACTGCACCGGCGACGTACCCGTCGTCCTCCGCCACGGCGCGATCCCCGAGGAGGAGATCCGCGAGTTCCTCGCGGCGTCCGACAGGGAGCCCGAGGGCGAGTGGGCCGACGTGAACGACGCCGATCTGCCCGAGGACGCCATGGGTGCCGCGGGCACCCCGGATGTCCCTGCCGAGCGTGTCGAGACGACCGTCAACCCCGACGCGACCCGCCCGACCGGCAAGGACTGAGCCGGGGGGATGCGCGAGTACCTGCTCGTCTTCGTCGTGGCCGCGGCCGTCACGTTCGGCCTCACCCCGCTCGTGCGCGTCGTGGCCGTGCGCATCGGGGCCATGACGGCGGTGCGTGCCCGGGACGTCCACACCGTGCCCGTCCCGCGGCTCGGGGGAGTGGGGATGCTGTTCGGCTTCCTCGCCTCCGTGCTCGTCGCCACCCGTCTCGAGCACCTCTCGCAGATCTTCGCCAACCCCGAGATCCTCGGCATCTGCCTCGGCGCCGTCCTCATCACCCTCGTCGGCGCGATCGACGACGTACGGGAGCTCGACTGGCTCACGAAGCTCGCGGGGCAGATCATCGCGGCCGGCGCGATGGCGGGGATGGGCGTGCAGCTCCTCTCGTTGCCGCTGTTCGGTGTCACCGTGCTGCCCGCGCCCGTCCTCATGGCGCTGACGGTCGCGATCGTCATCGTGACGATCAACGCCGTGAACTTCATCGACGGGCTCGACGGCCTCGCCGCGGGCATCGTCGCGATCGCGTCGCTCGCGTTCTTCCTCTACGCCTACCAGCTGTCGTTCCAGTACAACCCGCCGAACGTCTTCTCGACGGCGACGTTCGTCACCGCGGCGCTCCTCGGCTGCTGCCTCGGGTTCCTCCCGCACAACTTCCATCCCGCGCGCCTCTTCATGGGGGACGCAGGTGCGCTCCTCCTCGGCCTGCTCCTGTCGGCCGCGACGATCTCGATGATGGGCAACGTCGACCCCACCGTCGAGGTGAGCCGCAACGCGACGGTGGCGATCGCGCTGCCCATCGCCCTGCCGCTCGCGATCATGTCGATCCCGCTGCTCGACATGACCCTCGCCGTCGTGCGTCGCACCCGCCGGGGCCAGCGCCCCTGGCATCCGGACGCCCAGCACCTCCAGCACCGCATGCTCCACCTCGGACACTCCCATCGGGGCGCGGTGCTCCTCCTCTACCTGTGGGCGGCGATCATCGCGTTCGGCGCGACCTCCTTCGCGTTCGTCAGCGGCCCGCTCCCGCTCCTCGTCATCGCCGTCGGCGTCGTCGCCGCGATCGCCCTCACGGCACGCCTGCCGGAATGGGTGCGCCGTCGCCGCGTGTGATAGTTTCCAAACGCCGACATCGGCACTCCTGCCACCCAGCGCCACCAGCGTCCTCCGACTGCTTTGCCGCAGTAGGGAGTGCGCCCCGGCGTGCTGCCCAGAGTGAGGTTTTCCCCTTCGTGAAGGTCTCGACGACGAGTTCAGCCCCGCGCGGCGTGGCTCCTTCGGGCAACCGTCGCGTCTGGGGACGACTGTTCGTCCTGGGATCCGCCTCGATGCTGGGGCTCGCGCCCCTCGCCTACGGGGTGGGACTCCTCGCCGGTGGCCCGGCGATCGCCACGAGCGCCCTCGCCGGCGTCGGCCTCACTGCCCTCTTCCTCTGCGCCGGGCTCCTCGGCCTACGTCTCGTCCTCGAGGCCCACGAGGCACTCGTCCTGCCCGGAGTGCTGAGCGTCCTCGGATTCCAGGTCCTCGCGCTCCTCGCCCTGTGGACGCAGTCGCAGAAGGCGCCGTCGTCCCTCCCCGCGCTCGACGCCGTCGCCTTCGGGTACGGCGCGCTCGCTGCGGCTCTCCTCTGGCAGGCGTCCCTCGTCGGGGTGCTCATGCACACCCGCCAGCTGCTGTACCCCACCGTCGCCATACCGACGGACGAAGAGGTCGTGCGATGACGCACGACCCCGCGCACGATCCCACCCACGACGCGGTCCGGCACACCGTCCAGGACGACGCCGGAACCGCGGTCACCGCGTACCTCCTGGCGGGCCCGGGCACCTTCGGCCTCATCGGCCACGGGCTCGACCGCCTGTTCCACACCACCTTTCTCGTCGCGCTCGGCGTACTGATCGGCCTCGCTTTGGCGCTATATGTGATCTGGCTTCGGTACGGTGGGTCCGACACCTCCACCAAGGACGTTCCCGGGAGCCAGAGCGCCGCGCCTCACGCCACGGTCCAGACCCCCATCGCGACATCCGCACCCCGTACGACGAATGAGGAGACCACGTGAGTCACGTGCAGGTCGCCGCGTTGCTGCCCGCCTGGGCCGCCGCTTCCGGCAACGGTGAGGGCTTCATCCCGCCGGCCCCGGCCGACTTCTGGCACCCGCTGTTCGGCACGAGCGGGGAGTGGGCGTTCACCCGCCCGATGCTCGTCTCCCTCTGCGTCACGGCCCTGGTGTCCCTCTTCCTCTGGTTCGCCACGCGGCGCGCCTCGGCGGTCCCCACCAAGAGCCAGTTCATGCTCGAGTACGTCTACGACTTCGTCCGCAACGGCGTGGGTCGCGACATGATCGGCGCCCGCGACTTCCGGCAGTTCGTGCCGCTGCTCTTCGCGCTCTTCATGTTCATCTGGGTGAACAACCTGGCCGGTGTCATCCCGCCCTTCCAGAACCCGACCACGGCGCGAATCGGCTTCCCCATCGCCCTCACGCTCGTCGTCTACCTGACGTACCACTTCGTCGGTGTCCGCAAGCACGGCTTCGGTGGCTACTTCAAGAGCCTCGTCCCGAGCGGCCTCCCCGCCTGGATCGTCCCTGCGATCTTCGTGCTGGAGTTCATCACCAAGTTCATCACCCAGCCACTCACGCTCACGCTGCGTCTCTTCGGCAACATGTTCGCCGGGCACATGCTGCTCGTGCTGTTCATCCTCGGTGGCGAGTTCCTCCTCTTCAGCGGTACCGCGTTCAACGCCATCGCCGGCGTCGGGTCGTTCGCCATGGCCATCATCTTCACCCTGTTCGAGGTCCTGATCCAAAGCCTCCAGGCGTACGTCTTCACCCTGCTCACCGCCTCGTACATCCACAGCGCCATCGCCGACGAGCACTGAGCCCACACACTTCACCGTCCGACAACCGCACCACCAAGAACGCTCCACGGGGGAACCCCCCTGCGGACACACCCTGAGAGAGGACCCCATGGAACTCATCGGTTACGGCATCGCCACCCTCGGCCCGGCCCTCGCGATCGGCTGGATCTTCAGCTCGCTCATCAACAGCGTCGCCCGCCAGCCCGAGGCCCGTAACATCCTGCAGCCGCTCGCCATCCTCGGCTTCGCTGTCGCCGAAGCCCTTGCGATCCTCGGCTTCGTCCTGTTCTTCCTCGCACGCTGACGCCCGTCGGTTCATCTCGGCCGACGACACCGGTGCACCCGCGCCGGGGCCATCGACCGACCGGTATTAGGAGAATCACGTGCAGCTCAATCTGATGCACGCAGTCGTGGGTCTCGCCCCCGCTGCGGGCGGCGGTGAGGGCGGGGGCGGCGGTGCCGACGGCACCGCGCTCCCGATCCTGCCGCACACCGGAGAACTCGTCTTCGGCCTCCTGATCTTCGCCGCGTTCTTCGTCTTCGTGCTCAAGGTCGTCGTGCCCCGCATGGAGCGCGCCTACGCCGAGCGCACCGAGGCGATCGAGGGCGACATGGGTCGGGCCGAGCGTGCGCTGGCCGAGGCCGAGGACGCCAAGCGGCGTTACGAGGCCCAGCTCGCAGACGCCCGTACCGAGGCCGCGCACATTCGCGAGGAGGCGCGCGAGCAGGGCGCCGGCATCATCGCGGAGATGCGCAGTGAGGCCCAGGCCGAGGCGGCTCGGATCACCGAGTCCGCGCACAAGCAGATCGAGGCCGAGCGTCAGCAGGCCATGACGAGCCTGCGCGCCGACATCGGTCGCCTGTCGACCGATCTCGCGAGCCGCATCGTCGGGGAGTCCCTCCACGACGAGACCCGCCAGAGCGGGATCGTCGAGCGCTTCCTCGCCGACCTCGAGGCCGGCGACGTCCGGCGTGAGTCCGTCGGCGACGACGCGCCCGGGTCCCTCACGGGTGCCCAGGAGGTCGAGCGCTGATGGACGGCCTCTCGCGTGGTTCGTGGACCGAGTCCGTGCGCGCCCTCAACGAGGCGCTCCCCGGAATCGACGCCCGCACGCTTGCCGGCGAGCTGTTCGCCGTGGGCGAGGCCATCGACGGCAACTCACAGGTCCGCCGTGCCGTGGGTGACCCCTCGCGAGAGGCCGAGCCCAAGCGGGAGCTGGTCCGGCGCCTCTTCGGGGGCCGTATCGCCGAGTCCACGATGGCGGTCCTCGAGACCGTCGTGGGGGGCCGGTGGGCCACCGAACGCGACCTCGTCGACGCACTCGAACGCCTCGGCTTCGAAGCCGTGTTCGCCGCGGCCGAGCAGGACGACGTCGTCGACCGGGTCGAGGACGAGCTGTTCCGCTTCGAGCGTCTCGTCGCCGCCGACAAGGAGTTGGACCGCTCGCTGAGCCGCTCCGACGTCGACGGTCGCCACCGGGCGCAACTCGTCATCGATCTCCTGGCGGGTCGGGCACTGCCCGACACCGTGTGGCTCGCACAACGACCGCTGCTGCACCCCCGTGGGCGCAAGTTCGCGGCCGTGATGGAGGAGCAGTTCGACGTCGTCTCACGACGCCGTGACCAGATGACCGCCGTCGTGACGAGCGCGGTGCCGCTCTCCTGGGAACAGCAGGAGCGGCTCGCCGCCGGTCTCGCCCGGGTGTACGGCCACAAGATGTTCGTCACCGTGGCCGTCGACCCGAGCGTCCTCGGTGGGCTGCGGGTCAAGGTCGGTGGCGAACTCATCGACGGCACCGTGGCCCGACGACTCGAGGACGTACGACGCGCCATGGGCGCGGCCTGACCCGTCCGCCAGGCGGCCCGACGCCGCCGATCATGAACCAGCAGCACACGCTTCTCACCCGGCCTCCCCGCCGGAGGAGCTGACAGGAGAGAGACGAAACGATGGCGGAGCTTACGATCCGTCCGGAGGAGATCCGGGCAGCACTGGATTCCTTCGTGCAGTCCTACGAGCCCGATTCGGCCACCCGCGAGGAGGTGGGCCGGGTCGTCGACGCCGGTGACGGCATCGCGCACGTCGAGGGTCTTCCCTCGGCGATGGCGAACGAACTGCTGCAGTTCGAGGACGGCACCCTCGGCCTCGCGCTCAACCTCGACGTCCACGACATCGGTGTCATCGTCCTCGGTGACTTCGCCGGCATCGAAGAGGGCCAGCAGGTCAAGCGCACGGGAGAGGTCCTGTCCGTCCCCGTGGGCGACGGCTACCTCGGCCGCGTCGTCAACCCCCTCGGCCAGCCGATCGACGGCATGGGCGAGATCGAGAGCGAAGGGGTTCGTGAACTCGAGCTCCAGGCCCCCAACGTCATGCAGCGCAAGTCGGTCCACGAGCCGCTGCAGACGGGCATCAAGGCCGTCGACTCGATGATCCCGATCGGGCGTGGCCAGCGCCAGCTCATCATCGGCGACCGTCAGACGGGCAAGACCACCGTCGCCGTCGACACGATCCTCAACCAGAAGGCCAACTGGGAGTCCGGTGACCCCGAGAAGCAGGTGCGATGCATCTACGTCGCCATCGGCCAGAAGGGTTCGACGATCGCGTCCGTCCGCGGCACGCTCGAAGAGGCCGGCGCGATGGAGTACACGACGATCGTCGCAGCCCCGGCCTCCGACGCCGCCGGCTTCAAGTACCTCGCGCCGTACACCGGTTCGGCCATCGGCCAGCACTGGATGTACGCCGGCAAGCACGTCCTCATCGTCTTCGACGACCTGTCCAAGCAGGCCGAGGCCTACCGCGCCGTGTCGCTGCTGCTGCGTCGTCCGCCGGGCCGCGAGGCCTACCCGGGTGACGTCTTCTACCTGCACAGCCGTCTCCTCGAGCGTTGCGCCAAGCTGTCGGACGACATGGGTGCGGGCTCGATGACGGGTCTGCCGATCATCGAGACGAAGGCCGGTGACGTGTCGGCCTACATCCCGACGAACGTCATCTCCATCACCGACGGTCAGATCTACCTCCAGGCCGACCTCTTCAACAGCAACGTGCGTCCCGCGATCGACGTGGGTGTCTCCGTCTCCCGTGTCGGTGGCGCCGCCCAGATCAAGGCGATGAAGGAGGTCTCCGGGCGCCTGAAGCTCGACCTGGCCCAGTTCCGCGCCATGGAGGCGTTCGCCATGTTCGCCTCCGACCTCGACGCCGCGTCCCGCGCGCAGCTCGCCCGCGGTGCCCGTCTCGTCGAGCTGCTCAAGCAGCCGCAGGCGTCGCCCATGCCCGTGGAGGAGCAGGTCGTCGCCGTGTGGGCCGGTACCACCGGCAAGCTCGACGACGTCGAGGCGTCCGACGTGCGCCGCTTCGAGGCCGAGTTCCTCGACGACGTGCGCCGCAACCACCCCGGCATCCTCGACTCGATCCGCGAGACGAAGAAGCTCGACGACGGCACCAAGAACGCGATGGAGGAGGCCATCTCGGCCTTCGCCCGCGACTTCCGACCGGGAGCGGACGACAGCCTCGTCGACGGTCCCGACGAGCCCGTCGAGCCGGCATCCGACGAGGACATGGATCAGGCCCAGATCGTCCGTCACTGACGGGTCATCCCGCCGACCCACCGACCGGGCCCGTGATCTCGGGCCCGGTCGGGGCGGCGGCAGCTAGACCGACAGCATCGCGCGCACACACGAACCACAGAAGGGCGGAAAGATATGGGAGCGCAGATCCGGGTGTACCGGCAGCGCATCCGCTCCGTCAGCTCGATCAAGAAGATCACTCGGGCGATGGAGCTCATGGCGGCCTCCCGCGTCGTCAAGGCGAGGCAGCGGGTGGACGACACCACTCCCTACTCGACCGCCCTCACCCGGGCGCTCTCGGCCGTGGCGTCCTACGGTGAGCTGGAGCACCCCCTCATCACGGCCGCCGAGGACCCCAAGCGGGTCGCGGTCGTCATCATGGCCAGCAACCGTGGGCTCGCCGGCGCCTACGCCTCCTCGGTGCTCAAGGAGAGCGAGCGGGTGATCGAGCGCCTGCGCAGCGAGGGCAAGGAGGTCGTCCCCTTCCTCGTCGGTCGCAAGGCCATGCGGTACTACAGCTTCCGTAACCGCGAGTTCGCCGAGTCCTGGGAGGACTCGACGGACGCGCCGCCGTACGAGATGGCGAAGTCGATCAGCGACGCCGTCCTCGAGGCGTACCTCGGTGAAGAAGCCGACTCGGTGGACGAGGTCCACATCGTCTCCACGCGTTTCCGCTCCATGGTCGTGCAGGAGCCGCGCACGCTGCGTCTCCTTCCGCTGGAGATCGTCGACGCGGACGACGCGACCGACGAGGAGTCGCTCCGGCACCGCCCGGACAGCATGCACCCGCTGTACGAGTTCGAGCCCAACGGCAAGGAACTCCTCGACACGGTGCTCCCGCAGTACGTCACGCACCGCATCTACAACTGCCTGCTGCAGGCCGCCGCCTCCGAACTTGCGGCACGTCAGCGCGCGATGAAGTCGGCGACGGACAACGCCGACGACCTCATCAAGACCTACACCCGGCTGGCCAACGAGGCGCGCCAGGCCGAGATCACCCAAGAGATCAGCGAGATCGTGGGCGGCGCCAATGCCCTCGCGGACTCCAAGTAAGAGAGAGCAGGGAGTACGCACGGTATGTCTACTACGTATGTCGAGCCCACGACCTCCGGGCAGACCGAGGGTGGCGTCGGCCGCCTGAGTCGCATCATCGGCCCTGTCGTCGACGTCGAGTTCCCCGCGGACTCGATGCCCGAGCAGTACAACCTCCTCCACACCGAGGTGACCCTCGGCGGGGAGACCAAGCGCATCAACCTCGAGGTCGCCCAGCACATCGGCAACAACCTCGTGCGCGCCATCTCGCTGCAGCCGACCGACGGCCTGGTCCGCGGTCAGGAGGTCCGTGACACGGGCGGCCCGATCTCCGTCCCGGTCGGCGACGTGACCCTCGGGCACGTGTTCAACGCGACGGGTGACTGCCTCGACCTCGTCGGTACCGACGAGACGCTGGAGATCACCGAGCGTTGGGGCATTCACCGCCCCGCGCCCGCGTTCGACCAGCTCGAGTCCAAGACCCAGATGTTCGAGACGGGCATCAAGGTCATCGACCTGCTCACCCCGTACGTCCTGGGTGGAAAGATCGGCCTCTTCGGTGGTGCCGGTGTCGGCAAGACCGTGCTCATCCAGGAGATGATCGCGCGTGTCGCCCGCAACCACGGTGGCGTGTCGGTGTTCGCCGGTGTCGGTGAGCGCACCCGCGAGGGCAACGACCTCATCGTCGAGATGGAGGAGGCCGGCGTCCTCGGCCAGACCGCTCTCGTCTTCGGTCAGATGGACGAGCCGCCGGGCACGCGTCTCCGCGTCGCGCTGTCGGCGCTGACGATGGCGGAGTACTTCCGTGACGTGCAGAAGCAGGACGTCCTCCTGTTCATCGACAACATCTTCCGGTTCACGCAGGCCGGTTCGGAGGTCTCCACGCTGCTCGGCCGCATGCCGTCCGCCGTGGGTTACCAGCCGACCCTGGCCGACGAGATGGGTGTGCTGCAGGAGCGCATCACCTCGACGCGTGGTCACTCGATCACGTCGATGCAGGCCATCTACGTCCCCGCCGACGACTACACCGACCCGGCGCCGGCGACGACGTTCGCCCACCTCGACGCGACGACCGAGCTCTCCCGTGAGATCGCGTCGCTCGGTATCTACCCGGCCGTGGATCCGCTCACCTCGACGAGCCGCATCCTCGACCCGCGGTACATCTCCAAGGACCACTACGAGACCGCGGTGCGCGTCAAGGGGATCCTCCAGCGCAACAAGGAACTCCAGGACATCATCGCGATCCTCGGTATCGACGAGCTCTCCGAAGAGGACAAGATCCTCGTCAACCGGGCTCGCCGCCTCCAGCGGTTCCTGTCGCAGAACACGTACGTCGCCAAGCAGTTCACCGGCATCGAGGGCTCCACGGTTCCGCTCGCGGACACCATCGAGGCCTTCACCAAGATCTGCGACGGCGAGTACGACCACCTCCCCGAGCAGGCGTTCTTCATGTGCGGTGGCCTCGACGACGTCGAGCGCCAGGCCGCCGAGCTGGAGAAGTGACCTGTTGAGGTCCTGATCTCCGACACGGCTGCGGCCCGGATCCCCGACGGGGACCCGGGCCGCAGCCGTGTCATCACGTCGGTCGCGGTCGCCGGGGCGGGGATGTCGGCGCGCACGGCCGTGAGAGACGGTGGGTGGGAGCGAGGGGACACCGTCAGGCGGTGCGGGGCTCTGCCTGCCTGCGGCGGGGTGCCGGTGCGTATCGGCCGTAGTTGAGCAGAGGGGGACGCTGCACGGTGGTGGGGGCGTCGTGCATACGACGAGCCTCCGAGGCTGCGCGCCGGAGGAAGAGGGGGTTGCCGACGAGGTACCGGCGCCACAGACGGCCGGGCTCCTGGGCGAGGCGCCACACCCACTCGAAACCCATCTCGCGCACCCAGACGGGCGCGCGGGGGATCCGGCCCGAGTAGAAGTCGAACAGGCCACCCACACCCATCGCCACGCCGACGTCGAGGTCGTCGCGGTGGCGGTCGAGCCACTCCTCCTGGCGAGGGGCACCGAGGGCGACCAGGAGGATGTCCGCACCCGAGGCGTTGATCTTCTCGACGACCGAGGTGTCCTCCTCGGGCATCACATAACCGTGTTGGGTCCCCGCGATGCGCAGGCCTGGGTGGGCGGTGACGAGAGCGTCGGCAGCGGCCGCTGCGACACCCGGTCGAGCGCCGAACAGGTACAGCGACAGGCCTTCGGCGACCGCGCGTTCGCAGAGGCGCGGCAGCAGGTCCGTGCCGTTGAGGTTCTCCTTGATGTCGTGGCCTTGGAAGCGGGCGGCGAGTTTGACGCCGATGCCGTCGGGGACGACACGGTTGCTCCGACGCAACGTGCCGAGGTACTCGGGATCCTCGACCGCCTGGTTGAGGCAGTCGGAGTTGACGAAGGCGAGGATGGACATGGGGCGCCGGTGCGCGGTGACCGTGATCCAGTCGAGGGTCTCGGCCATGGTCGTGTTGTCGATCGCGACGCCGAGGACGTGAAGCGTCTCGTCGTATCGGCCGAACCCGCCCGCCAGCGTCTCGGCGACGAGGTAGCGCGCCGCGAGAAGGAGCTGGTCCTTGATCGGGAGGGGGGCGTCCTCGTCGTCGGCGGGTTCGTAGTCGATGCCCGTGCGGGCACGAAGGCGCTGAGGAGACATGAGTCCCGGAAGGGTACGGTCCAGCGGGGTGGGGTCCTCCGGTTCGAGGGGGTGGGGGCCGACGAACCGGAGATCGCCCCGGGCGACGGACCAGAGGTAGGGCAGACGCCGCCCCTTGGTGTTGCCGGCGAAGGACCGGATGACGATGGGGGTGCCGTCCGCGCCGAGTCGTTCGTGACGGTCGAAGACGCGTCCTTCGTGGGCCAGGGCCACTGCGGCACGCGCCGCGGACACGGGTGACAACAGGAGGGACACGGCGGTGGCGCCGAGGCGGTCGAGGGCCGGGGCGCGATGACCTGACTGCGCGGGCTCGCGGGACGTCATGTGTCAAGGGTAAGGACATCGAGCCGATGCCTCCACACCGGGCCGTGTGGGGAGCGTTGTCACGCAACGGAACTGGCGCAGGGGAGGGTGGGTGGCGCCGACGGCGGCGGCTGCGGTGCGCCACGGGTGCGGGGTGGGTGTCGCGACCGGCCCGGCCGGGCGCACCGCGCGGAGGGGCTCCGGGGGCCTCCCGGTGGCAGAGGCCGCGCGGTGGCGGCGCACGCCCGAGAGATGTCTCACGGGTCAGACATTCGAGGTCGCGGTGCGGCGGTGAGTTCGTCAGGGGCGCACGGCCGGTCGGCCCAGCGGCGAGGGGCCGGTCGGTCCGCGCGAATCGTCCGTTTCCTTCCTATGTGTGGAGGTGTCTCAGGGCCCCCGGGGGCATGCCGATGGGGAGACGTCGCCCTTCAGTCGGCGGCTTCGTACCACCTGCCATGCCACGGAAGGCTCCCTGCCACATGCCTCGACGTCGTGCCGCACTCGCGTGCGGCCTGCTCACCCTGCCCGTCCTCGTTCCGCCCGCCACGACCTCAGCCGAAGCGACCCCCACGATACGGCGGCCCGCAGCCAGATCCGTGTCGCCCCAGCCCCCGACCTCGGCGAGACCGCGTCGTGCAGTGAAGAAGGCCCCGGCCCGCCGGGTCTTCTCCTCCCGGGTGGTCATGGGCGCCGCGGACGTCACGGACTCGAAGGGGCACGTGTGGCGACACCGGACGACGGGGGTCGGGTCGTGGCGGACGGGTGTCATCCCGCCCGGGGTCGACGTCGCCCGTACGCGTGACGATGCCCTGTATCGCCGTACTGCGCCGGGAATCTCCTGGTACCGCCTCGAGGTGCCCGCCGCCGCCACGTACCGGGTACGCCTGCTCTTCTCGGAGAACTGGTTCACGCGATCGGGGGAGCGGGTCTTCGACGTCACCGCGGAGGGACGCCGAGTGGCCCGTGACGTGGATGTCGTCAAGGCCGTCGGCAAGAACGCGGCCCGCGACGTCACCTTCACCGTTCCGGTGCGGGACGGCCGCCTCGACCTCGGGTTCGTCGCCAAGAAGGACCTGCCGATCCTCTCCGGGGTGGAGGTCGTCTCGACGACCCCGGTCGCCGTCACCGCTGCTCCCTCACCCAAGGTTCCGCTGGCGAGGAACAGCGCGTTCTTCACCGACATCCGTACCGCACCCCTCGCACCCAACTCGGCACGAGCCGCGGCGGGTCTCACGAAGCAGGTCAGGGACAACTGGGGTGGGGTGGCCGCGTTCAACGCGCGCCGCTTCAACAACTCCTTCTACGAGGTGCCTGCGACACAGCGCAAGGTGCGCGTGAACTTCTACGACTGCCAGCGCAAGGGGTACACGCCGGCAGGTCTGTTCGACGGTCCGAAGCACTTCGTCGACGTGCCGATCCCGCCGAACGCCGTGCCCGCCACCGGCAGCGACAAACAACTGACCGTCTACGACCGCACCGCGGACAAGCTGTGGGACTTCTGGGTGACCGAGAAACGGCCCGACGGGTCCTGGCGCGCCTGTTGGGGTGGGCGGATCGACGACGTCTCGAGGAGCCAGGGAGTCTTCCCCCGCCCCTATGGTGCGTCGGCGTCGGGTCTCGCGATGACCCCCGGCGTGATCTCGATCGACGAGTTCCGTCGTGGCCGCGTCGACCACGCGATGTACCTCGCGCTCATCGACGTCGCGAAGTGGGACAGGTACTCCTGGCCGGCGAACCGGTCCGACGGTCTGTCGAACGACCCCGACGCGATCATGGAGGGTCAACGTCTCCGGCTCGACCCCACCCTGGATCTGTCGACGATCCCCATGACGCCCGTCGCACGGATGGTCGCCGAAGCCGCCCAGAAGTACGGCTTCGTCGTGGCCGACAAGGCCGGCGCCGTCGCCGTCGCCACCGAGTCGGGCAATGCCGAGAAGGCCCGCACGGGTGTCGATCCGTGGAACGGGCTGCTCGCCGGTCCCGACTACCAGGCAATGCAGGGCTTTCCGTGGGAGCACATCCAGGTCCTGCCCAAGGACTACGGCAAGCCCACCCGCTGACCCACTCGCCGCGCCTCGGACTGCCACCCGGTGCGGCGGTCCAATGCACCGCACCGTCGTCACCGCGTTCACATATGCGCCCGACGGACACGAGCGCGGCCCGCGTCCCTCCCGACGTCTCTGTCGCGTGGCGACCTCGCCGACTCCTCACCCCCGTCCATGTCCCTGCCGTCCCGGCGTCTGCTGCCACAGACCCGCGGACCGTGACGAGAAACGAACCCTGCCATGCCGTCATCCCCGTACCCCGTCGTGTCCTCGATCCGGCGCACCCGGCGTCGGCTCCTCGCCGTCGTGGCGCTCACGACTCTCACCGCGTCGCCGGCCGTGCCCACTGCTCTCGCTGCCACACAGACCGCCGCGGCGGTCGACGCCCCGTTCTCGTCGAGGATGACGGCGAGGTGGCAGCCGTACACCGATCCCGCGGGTGTCACGTGGGCGGCGCGCTCCACGACGCTGGGCACCGTCCGGTCGAGCACCGCACTCGAGGGGAAGGACATCATCGGGACCACCCGTGACGCCCTCTACCAGTACAGCGCCGTCGGCGTCACCGGCTACGCGCTCCCCGTCCCGCACGACGGCTCGTATCGCGTCCGTCTCCACATGGCCGAGGGCTGGTGGAGCGGGCCCGGAAGGCGGGTGTTCGACGTCCACGCGGAGGGGGTGCTCGCCGCGGCGGGGGTCGACATCTTCCACTCGGTGGGGAAGGGTGCGGCCCACGAGGTGACGTTCGTCGTCGCGGTGGACGACGGGCGGCTCGATATCGACTTCGTCGCGAGGGCGGATCTGCCGGTCGTCGGCGCCATCGAGGTCGACGAGGTTCCCCCGCCCGAGGTGCCTGCCGTCACGGAACCGGAGGCCACGCCCCCGCCGAGTTCGGCGCCGACGAGTTCCTCACCGGCCCCGACGACGGACGTGTCGGCTCCCGATGCGACGCCGCCCGCCCCCACCGAGGACCACGATCCCTCGGGAACCCGCCCACCCTCCGTGGAACCGTCACCCCCGACGGGAAGTACCCCGCCACCGGAGGCGCCGGCCACGGAAGAGATCCCGCGTGACCCGGAGGTCGTGCAGGAGACGTTCGCGATGAGGATGACCGCTTCCCCGACGGACCTCGTCGACTCGGCCGGGCACGTGTGGCGTCGACGTGGGCCCGCCCTGGGGTCGTCGAAGTACAACACGAACCTCGTCGGCAAGGACGTCGCAGGTACCGAGGACGACGCGTTGTACCAGCGCAGCGTCGTCGGCCCGAAGGGAATGCTCGTGCCCGTCCCGGCAGCGGCGGACTATCGGGTGCGGCTGCTCTTCGCCGAGGGGTACTGGACGCGACCCGGGCAGCGCGTCGTCGACCTGCGCGCCGAGGGCGTCACCGTCGCCGACGACGTCGATCCGGTCGCCGCAGCCGGGCCACGCACCGCCCACGACGTCGTCTTCGAGACCCGGGTCGAGGACGGGATGCTCACGATCCAGTTCGTCAACGAGGTCGATCAGGCGCTCGTGGCCGGCATCGAGGTCGTCTCCACGGACCCGGCCGCCGCCACCGGTCTCCCCCTCGCCTCTCTCATCCCACACGCGGACTCGAGCGAGTTCCGGCGTGACGTCAGGTCCGCGCCCGTGGCCGGCAACTCCGCAGCGGCGGTCGCGCGCCTGCTCACCGCGATCGACGCGGGCAAGGGTTGGAACGCGGGGGTGAACGCGTACGAGTACAACTCGGCCTTCTACCGGGCAACTCCGCAGACACCGCGTCGGAGGGTCAGGTTCTACGACTGTCAGGGGAAGGGGTACACGCCGTCCGGCCTGTACGACGGCCCTGCCTACTTCGTCGACGTGCCGATCCCGGACGATGCCGTGCCGGCGACCGGGACCGACGCGCAGCTCGGGATCTACGACCCGACGAGCGACCGGTTGTGGGAGTTCTGGGTGACGCGTCGCTCCGCCGACGGCGAGTGGAAGGCGTGCTGGGGTGGCCGGGTCGACGGCGTCTCGACGTCCCACGGTGCGTTCCCCCCGCCGTACGGGGTGTCCGCGTCGGGCCTCGCCATGGCGGGTGGGGTCGTGAGTATCCAGGAGGCGGCACGAGGAGAGATCGATCATGCGCTCTACCTCACGGTCACCGAGGCCCAGCGGGAGCTCTTCTCGTACCCGGCGAACCGCACCGACGGGAGGAGCGACGGGCCCGACCTCCTGCGCGAGGGGCAACGGATGCGTCTCGACCCGTCGATCGATGTGACCGCCCTGGGTCTCACCCCGTTCGGGGAGATGGTCGCGCGGGCCGCGCAGACGTACGGGTTCATCGTCTCCGATCTCGCCGGCCACCCGGCGATCGCCACGGAGGCGGGGCGTCAGGACGAACGTCGGACGGGCCTCAACCCGTGGGACGTGCTGCTCGGTGGCCCCTCCTACGACGCTCTCGCGAAGTTCCCCTGGGAGAGGGTGGAGGTCCTGCCCGTCGATCACGGTAGCCCCGACGCGGATCGGTGACGGGGACGGCACCCTCCGGCGTCTCGGCCGCCCTCGGCGAGAACGTGGCCGGTGCGGGGGTCAGGGCCGGGCAGGGACCCGCCGAAGGACGTCCGCCATCGCGGGGCCCGTGACCTCGGGGACGAACCCTCGGGTGATGACCTCGCGGCCTGCGGCCCCCATGCGTCGACGTCGCTCGGGGTCCGGGGCGAGCCCGGCGAGCGCGTCGGCGAGGAGGTCGGCACGGCCCGCGGGGACGACCCGGCCGTGCTCGCCGTCGTGGACCATCTCGGTGACGGCGGCGATCTGGGTCGTCACGACGGGGAGGCCGGTCGCCATCGCCTCCATGAGGACGACGGGAAGACCCTCGGAGAAGCTGGGGAGGACGAAGACGTCGCTGTCGCGGTAGAGCGCGGGCAGGTCGTCCTGGCCGACGGGACCGACGAGATCGACCTCGTCCGACAGTCCCGATGCCTGGATCGTGCGGGAGAGCAGATCGTCGAGGCCGCCGGCACCGACGATGCGGGTGCGGGTGTGGACGCCCCGCTCGCGGAGGAGGCGCAACGCCTCCAGCAGGATGGGCGCTCCCTTCTCGGGGACGAGACGGCCCACGTAGAGCAAGCGCACCGGGTCCGTCGCCGTGCCCGTCGCGGTCGAGGGGGACTCACTCGGGCGGTAGCGGCCGGCGTCGACGCTCATGCGGACGACGTCGAGCTTGCCCCAGTGCTCGGGCTCGACGAACCGCATGAGTTGACTGCGGCAGAAGTCCGAGATGCAGGCGACGCCGTCGGCGTCCCGCACCTTGGCGGGCAGGTCGTGCGCCTCCACGGCCTCGAACTCCGTGGGTCCGTGCATCGTGAACGACCACCGCCACCCTGCATCGGGGCCGTCCTCGGCGCGTCCGAGGTGGGTGACGAGGCGGGCCACGTCGGTGGAGACGTTGGCGAAGTGGGCGTGGACGTGGGTGATGCCGCGTTCGCGGAGACGGTCGTGCAGGAGGACCGCCTCGCCGAGGTAGAAGAGCTGCCACGTGCGGCCCTTCGCCGTGCGCGGACCGGAGGAGAGCGCGCGGCGCAGGGTCGAGGCGAAGGCGCCCGGGGCGCGTCGGACCAGTCGGGCGTGGGCCCCGGCGATCTCGGCCGGGGGAGTGCCGTGCAGGGCGGGGGTCGCGGCGGCGTCCTCCCGCATGGCCTCGGAGCGGAGCTCTCCCGGCGGGCAGGGGCGGACGCTGAAGGTGGCGACGTCGACGCCGGCCGCACGGACGGCTCGCACCTCACGTTCGATGAACGTGTGCGAGAGGGCGGGGTATTGGCTGGTGAGGTAGGCGACGGTCATGACGACGGGTCCTTCCGGCGGGGGGTGAGACGGCTCGACTCGTCGCGTTCCCAGGCGGCGGCCTCCCGGGCGGGTCGTGCGGCGCGGCGACGGGCGGTGAGGGTGACGGCGAGGAAGACGAGCACCGAGGGGAGCTCGGTGGGGCGTCGTCGGAGGAGGTCGAGGAGGGCTCGTCCGGTCGATCCCGTCGTCGCTGCGAAGCGGTCCGCGTCGGTGTCTGCGAGGGTGGTGTTCCCTCGAGCCACCCGGACGCGGACGTCGATGAGACTCCGCAGGGTGCGGGGTGTCGTGACGGTGAACGTGCCTGCGGTGGTGAGTCGTTCGTGTGGGGCGAAGAGCCGCTGGATGAAGAGGTCGTCGGCGTGGACGTCCGGAAAGCGGTCGAAGCGCGCCCGGCCCGCGGCCGAGACGGCGTAGACCCCGAGACCGACGAGGCCGTCCGTGACGTAGGGGATCTCGCGGAACACGCGGTAGTACGCCCGCACGGGCCACGAGGCGCCTCGCAGATCGAACTGCACGTGGGGTGCGGCGACGAGCGGTTCGGGCCCGGAGAGGGCTTCCACGAGTGCCGGGATCGCCTCGTTCGAGAGGACGATGTCGGCGTCGAGGTAGATGCGCGGGAGCGCCGTCGCCGCCGCGTCGCCCGCGTTGAGGGCGAGCGACTTCGACCCGGTGGGAATGTCGAGCACCTCGACGTCGTACTCGCGGGCGATCTCCACGGTGCGGTCGTGGCAGCCGTTCGCGGCGACGACGACCTCGAGGCGCGGGTGGGAGCCCTCCTGCGTGTAGGGGGCGAGCGACTCGAGGCAGGCCGCGATGACGCGTTCCTCGTTGTACGCGGGCACGACGACGGAGGCGTCGCAGAACTGCTTCATGTGCGAACTCCTTTGCGGCCTGGGCGGGTTCAGCCTACTGGGGGTCGCCACTAGAGTGATCGGGTGATCCGACGTCGCGCCCCTCGCCCCTCGACCGGCACCGACTCCGACCCGACGACCCGCCTCCGCCTGGACGATCCCGGCAGACAGGGATGGACCCTCGCGGAGGGTCGCGCCCACTACCGCGAGCTCGTCGCCTCCGACCTGCCCCGCAACCCCTACCTCCCGTGGCGGACGACGATCCGCGTCCTCCGCGCCGGCCAGGTGCTCTACCGCTGCAAGGGGCCGGTCGCGTTCGTGCTGCGGAGGATCGTGAGCGTCGCCGACAGCGTCTGGACCCGCGGTCTCATGGGTTCGGAGATCCCGACGATGGTGTGGTTCGGCCCGGCCCTCCGACTCCCGCACGCCGGCCGTGGACTCATGATCCACTCGACGTGTCGCATCGGTGACGGTGTGACGATCTACCACCACGTCTCCCTCGGCGTCCGCGACGGACGGCCCGGCCCGACGATCGGTGACGACGTGGAGATCGGTGCGGGGGCGGCGGTCCTCGGCCCGATCCGCGTCGGCGACGGCGGCAAGGTCGGCGCGAACGCCGTCGTGACGAAGGACACCGAGCCGGGGCGCACGTACGTCGGCATCCCCGCCCGGCCGCTCGGCTCGTGACCCCGCCGCCCCGCCGACACGTCGCCGTCGGCCTCGCCACGCTCGTCGTCGTCCTCGTCGCCACCCTGGTCGGGATCAGCATCCTCGTCCCCGATTCCCCGGAGCCCGGCCCGGCGCCCACGGCCTCGCCCACCCCCACGGCGGGCCAGCGTGGCGTGTACCCCAGTTTCGGTGACGACGACGTGTTCTCCGTCGACGTGCGGAACGCCCCCGTCCACCCGGACTCCGCGGCGATGAACCGCAACCTGCGTGGGCAGATCGACCCCAACTACGGGGGCGTCGTCGGCCTCAACACGACGCACTACAACCCGGTGCTGTACGTCGTCGACGAGACGACCCCTCGAGTTCGGGTCGAGTTCGACGACTGCCAGAAGAAGGGTTACACGCCCACCGACCTCTTCGACGGTCGCAAGCAGTTCGTCGACGTGCCGGTGCCCGCCGATGCGCAGACCTCCGTCGGGACGGATTCGACGATCACGCTGTGGTCGCCGAGCACCGACCAACTCTGGGAGTTCTGGGTGATGAAGCGGACGAAGTCCGGCGGATGGTCGGCCTGCTGGGGCGGTCGCATCGACGACGTGTCGAGCTCACCCGGCTACTTCCCGAACCCGTTCGGCGTCAGCGCGTCGGGTCTCGTCACGACGGGGTCGATGATCACGCTGAAGGAGGCCCGGGAGGGACGCATCGACCACGCGATGGGGATGGCGCTGCTCCGCCCCGCGCGGTGGGACCGCGTCTGGTACCCCGCGCAGCGTAGCGACGGCACCGATCCCTCTCCGCATGCGATCCCCGAGGGGGCGCGGCTGCGTCTCGATCCCGCCGTCGACGTCGAGTCCCTCGACCTCACCCCCCTCGGCAAGGCCGTCGCCCGTGCCGCACAGACGTACGGGTTCGTCGTCGTGGACACCGCCGGTGCCGTCGCGGTCATGGCGGAGTCGTCCCTGCCGGAGCAGAAGGCGACCGGTACCGACCCGTGGGAGGAGATCCTCGGCGGGGTGCCGCACTACAAGCAGCTCGAGAACTTCCCCTGGGACCGTGTCCAGGTGGTGGAGGAGTCCTACGGCAAACCCGGCGGGTGACATGCCGACGTGGCCGGGTCCCGCCCCGGCCGGGAGCGACGTCGTCAGCGCTGCCGCAGGACCGTCGCCGGAGCCCCCGCGACGATGGAGCCTGCGGGCACCTCGCCCCGCACCACGGAGTTCGCCGCGACGACGCATCCGTCCCCGATCCGCGCGCCGGGGAGGATCACGGCGCCCGCTCCGATCCAGACGTCGTCCCCGATGACGACCCCGTCACCGTGCCAGGGTTGGTCGACGATCGGTGTGCCCGGCGCGGTGCCGTGGTTGCTGCCGACGATGGTGACGAGCTGGCTGACGAGGCAGTCCCGCCCGATGCGGATGGAGGCGCCCGCGCAGCGGATGTTGTTGAACTCGCCGACGTAGGTGCGCTCTCCGATCTCGAGACGTGCGCCCGTGAGTCCAGCACCGTCCGTCACGTAGAGCGCCGTGGGCCCGTGGACGGACACGTCCTTGGCGAGATGTGCCCGCCGTGGGTCGCCGGCGAACTTGACGTCCGCGGCGACGAAGGCCTCCCTGTTCGCGCGACGGAGCCGCTCGCGGGCGATGACGCCGTCACGAGCGGAGCGGACGAAGTCCTTCAGCGGCACGTCGGGTCCTTTCGGGGGTCGGGCCAGGACTGCACGAGCCCGGTGAGGAGGAAGAAGACGAACGTCGGGAACGGGTAGGGGACGGGGCTCGTCATCGCGGGCACGATCCACGCCATTCCGGCCGCGAGGCAGGCGATACGCCAGTCGTCGGTGACGGGGTCGTCGCGGCGGCGCGCCATCGCCGCGCCGGGCCCGAAGGCGAGGATCGCGACGAACAGCAGTGCGGCCGGAATGCCGAGTTCGGCCGCACGTGACAGGAAGACGTTGTGGATCTCGATGTTCACCGTCGTCACCGGGTAGGTGTCGGCCTGCCGTACCCATTCCGGCGCCACGTCGATGAACCGACCCCACCCGACCCCGGTGACGGGCGTCTCCTCGACGACCCGCAGGGCGGCCGCGTTCGAGTTGGCGCGGTCGTGGAGGGAGCGGGACGTCGATCCTCGTTCGGTGATCCGCGTGGCGACGTCGGGGGCGGCGGCGAGCCCGACGAGCGCGAGTGCGACTCCGAGAGCGGCCATGACGGGCACCCATCGCCACAACGAACGTCGGGAGGCGACGACGACGATCACGGCGAGGAGGCCACCCAGCCAGACCGACCGGGTGAGGGAGAGGACGCTCGCGCCGAGCGACAGGGCGCCCACCGCGAGGCCGAGCGCACGCCACGCGCCGCGGTCGACCCGCGCGAGCAGGAACGCGCAGATCCCGCAGAGGAGCAGCGACATCCCGTTCGCCTCGCCCATGAGGAACGGGCCGCCGGCACGGGCGGCCTCGCCGCTCGCGACGGCCTCGGGCAACACCTCGTAGGTGGCGATGTAGCGGGGGAAAAGGAAGCCGAGAGCCCCCGCCGTCTCGGCGAGGGTGATCGCCACGAGATAGAGCCCGAGGAGCGTGAGGGCGCGGAGGAACACCCGGCGACGGAACGGCGTCCGGAGGAACGCCGGCGCAATCGCGAACAGGAGTAGGGGGAGGACGACCCGGTCGAGGGCCGCGTACAACGCGAGCGTCGTGAACTGTGCGTGCCACACGATCGAGGCGAGGGTCCAGACCGAGTACGCGACCATCGCGACGAACAGGGCGGTCGTGCCACGGGGCCGGCGTGTCGGGGAGAAGCGACGGTCGAGGAGGAGGAGCAGCAGGCCCCCGGCGAAGAGGAGGCGGTCGGGGCCGAGCGGGATGCCCATCTCGCCCCAGCGCCCGGAGAAGACGTTGAGGACGAGAGCGGCGAGAAGCACCCAGAAGAACGCGGGGGCCGTCCGCCACGACTCCGGCCGGGGAACGGGAGCGACGGACTCGGACGCGGCCGTGGCGACCGGGCCTGCGGCGGGTGTGGCGGGACTCGGGTTCACGACCGACTCACGCGGAGGGCTCGACCTTCGACCGGGGCCGGCGCCGGTCCCGCATCACCGAGAGGAGCAGGCCGAGCAGGCCACCGGCTCCGAGGCCCAGCAGGCCGTACCGCAGCAATGCGGACCGGAGACCGTCACCCGTGGATGCTGCGGGAGAGATGACCTCGAGGGTGCTGTTGCCTTGGGTGTCGACGTACTGGCGGCGGTAGAGCTCGCCCGCCGCCTCCTGCTTGAGCTGCAGTTCGGCGAGCTCGGTCTGCGCCTTCTGCCATCGCGCCCGGGCGCTCTTCACGCTCGCCGCGCTCTTCTCGCCACCGACGGCACGGGAGTACTCGGTCTCCGCCTCCGACGCCGCCGCCCGGGCCGCCGCGACCTTGGGTGCGATGGAGGTGAACGCGGCGTACGCGGACTGCGGGTCGTGGCCCTTTCGAGCCTCGCCGACCTTGGTCATGAGGGTGTCCGCGGCCTGCGTCGCCGCGCGGGTGGCCTCCTCGGCAGAACCCGCCTGGGCCTCGATGCGGATCACCGCGGACTCCGGGATGGGGGATGCGGCCACGGTGGCGCCGTCCCCGACCTTCCAGGACCCGGCCGCGACCTCGTTGCGGATCCATCGGGAGTAGTCGGCGGCGAGCTCCCGCGCACCGACCGGGTACCCGGCGATCGTGTACGCACTCGTGTCCGCAGGCACGACGGCGACTCGCGCCTCGGCGCCGTAGGTCCGCGGCATCACCAGGGCGGCGCCCACTCCGAGCAACAACCCCAGGACGAGACAGACCGCCATGAGAGCCGGATGGCGGAGGACGGAGGTGAGCGGGCCGACGGCGTCCTCACGGACGTCGTCGTGGTCGTGGACGCGTTCGCTCGGGAAGGTCGACGACAACGAGATCTCCTCGGGTGGAGGGCGGGGCAGGACGGGTGCGGCTCCGACCCTACCCTGCGCAGTCGGACGTCCAGGGTGGGGAGTTCCCCGTCGCCCCAAGATCATTCGCGCCTCCGGAGGACGTCTCGAGGCGGCGGGGGAACGATCGCCCGGCGCTGCTCGAGCCGTACGATGTCACCCGTGTCTGGCCTCTCCCCCTCCTCGTGCCCGGGACGCCCGTGATCCCTGAACAGCCCACACCCGCCGACCGCACCGACGTCGGGACCACCCCGATCGAGGCGGCGCCGCCTCCCGTCCCACCCGCCGGCGGCGCCCGCGGTTCGGCACGGACGCTCGTCAGTGGCACCTCGTGGAGCGCGGCGTCGCAGTTCGTGCCGCTCGTCATCAACCTCGGGATGACCCCGTACATCATCCGCGGGTTGGGGGACGCCCGGTACGGGATCTTCCTCCTCATCACGACGATCACGATGCTGCTCAGTCAGTTCGACGGTGGTATCGGCCAGGCCGCCATGCGGTTCTTCACCATCTATGCGGGTCGCGACGACCGCACCGCGACGACACGGCTCCTCTTCTCCGTCTCCGCGGTCATCGCGGCATTCGGCGTGTTCATCACGACCGCGGTGGTCCTCTTCTCCGAACGGATCCTCCAGTTCTTCCACCTCGCGCCCGAGTACGTCCCGGAGGCGAGATTCCTCCTCGTCACGCTCACCGCCGTCGTCGCGGTCCTGCTGCTGCGCAATCTGTACAACGCGGTGGTCTCGGCGCGGAACCGGTTCCAGGTGCTGTCGGCGGCGATCATCGCCGGCCACGTCGTCTACGCTCTCGGGCTCTGGGCGACCATCGAGAACGGGTGGGGCCTCTACGGGGTCGCCGGGACGATGATCCTCCAGCAGGTCGTGGGCACCCTCATCAGCGTGCCGGTGGGAGTGCGGTTCCTCACGCAGCAGGGCCTCGGATTCGTCACCCGCGCCGAGGCGGGGGAGTTCTTCGCCTACGCGTGGCGGATCCAGATCGGCGGCATCGCGGCGATCCTCGCCTCCCAGAAGGACCAGCTCGTCGCCGCCCGCATCATCTCCGCGCAGCAGTCGGGCCCGTTCGGTCAGGGCACGAACTTCGCCAATCAGCTACGCCTCGTCCCCCTCAACGCCCTCGCACCCATCCAGGCACTCGTCGGCGCGGAGGTCGGGGCCGTCGGGGCCACGGGGGCACGCCCGAAGATCGAACGACTGCAGCGTGTCTGGGTCGTCCTCGTCACCGGGTGGTGTGCCGTCGGCGTCCCGTCGACCTACTGGGGCGTCAAGGCGTGGCTCCCCCCGGGATACGCGATCGCCGGTGACATCGCCTCGATCCTGCTGGCAGGGCACTTCTTCGGTCTCGTCTGCATCGTCGACCGCACCTGGGCGCTCTCCCTCGGTCACGCCTCGATCGCCATGCGGCAGAGCGTCGTCTCACTCCTCGCGAACGTCGTCGCAAGCGTCGCGCTGTGGTTCCCCTTCGGGCTCCTCGGAGTCGTCGCGGGTACGGCGATCGGCACGATGGCAGGCACCCTCTTCATGTCCTGGGACGTGAGTCGTGTCGTCGAGGTGCGCATCCGATGGTTCCTGCGGCAGGTGCCGCTCTGGCAGGCCGCCGCCGCGGCCGGCCTCACGTTGGTGTTGGAACTACTCGTGGCCCCCTGGGCGCCGCACGGGCCGCTCGGTCTGCTCACCTGCGGGCTCCTCGCCGGGCCCGGCTTCGTCCTCCTCGTCATGACGACGCTCGGCGTCCGCGGCGCCAAGGACGCACTGGCCCTCGTCCGCCGTCGCTGACGCTCCCCGACGGGGGCGACGGCACCGTGCGCGCCGTCCCGGAGGGGGGACTCAGCGTCCGGCGCGTCGACGGGCGTGCGCCGCCGCGGCCGACTTCCGGGCGGCGCGCACCGCCATGTGTGCGGCGAACCGCACGTCCGCCGCCGTGAGGTGGCGCACGGGCAGGTGGGTCATCACCCGTGCCACGCCCCCGACGTCCGCGTGGTTGCCGAAGATCTCGAGGAAGTACCGGTGGCCGGCCGTGGCCTCGCTGGGGGGAAGGGTGGAGAGTCGGTCGACGATCCGGGCGTAGACCTCCCTGTGCCCCGCGCTCACCTTGGCGGCGCTCGCAGAGATGCGGTGGACGTCGGAGTCGTCACGCCAGTAGTGGACGAGGACCTCGGGGACGCATTCGATCGACCACTCCTCGTTGACGCGGAGGTAGAACTCCCAGTCCTGGCACGAGGGGAGCCCGGGGTCGGGCGTGCCGACCGTGTCCACGACCTCGCGGCGCACCATGACGCAGGAGAAGGTGCCGATGACGTTCGCCTGGAGGAGCTCGAGGGCGCGCACCCCGGAGGCGGTGGGGCGTCGCCCTGCCTCCAGCCGGCCGTCGGGGTAGCGGAGGTCGTACCACGTGTAGGAGAGACCGGCCGTGGGGCCGCCCGCCTCCAACGCGGCGACCTGCTTCTCGACCTTCGTCGGCAGCCACAGATCGTCGGCGTCGAGGAAGGCGAGGAATTCCCCGCGGCTCGCCTCGATCGCGGTGCGTCGGGCCGCGTTGCCGCCCCGGTTGGTCTCGTGGGTGAGGAGGGTGACACGGTCGTCGTCGATCTCGGCCAGGGCACGCTCGGTCCCGTCCTCGGAATGGTCGTCCACGACGACGACCTCGAGGTTCGTCCACGTCTGGTCGAGAGCGCTGCGGACGGCCGCGACGATCGTGTCCGCCCGCTTGTAGGCGGGGACGAGGACGGAGACGAGAGGGGGACGGGTATCGGTCATCGGGTCGGACTCCTGCGTCGGATCGGCGCCATCCCCCAATAGCCTGGCAGGGGAACAATACTCGTGGCGGTGACACGGGGTGGTGCGGGGGGATGGCCCGGCTCGAGCGATGCAGGGTCGCCCGAGCCGGGCGGTCCACGTTCGGGTCCACGTCGTTAGGGTGGTCCCGTTCTCTCTTCGTGAACTCCCGTCCTCCGAAAGGGGATTCATGCCCCACGGCCCGCGCGTGAGCGTCGTCATCCCGTGCTATCAGTCCGAGCGGACGGTGGGGGAGGCGATCTCGAGCGCCCTCATGCAGACGTATCCCGACGTCGAGGTCGTCGTCTGCCTCGACGGTGCGACCGACCGCAGCGGCGCCATCGTCGACGCCTACGGTGACCTGCTCACGGTCGTCCGTCAGGAGAACAGGGGTCTCGCCGAGGCGAGGAACTCCGCCGTGGCCGCCGCGTCCGGTGAACTCATCGCCCTCCTCGACGCCGACGACGTGCTCCTGCCGCCCCACGTCGAGCGCGCCGTGGCGCGGTGGCAGGCACGCGAGACGGAGAAGGCGTACGTCACCTGCAACGCCTACACGATGGGTGTCTCCGGGATCGTGCCCCGCCGCACCGTCCTCCCGCGAACCACGCCGCGTTCGCAGGGACACCGTCTCGCTCTCCTCCAGCGCAACATCGTCTCCGTCCTCTCCGTCTATCCCCGCGCGATGCACGAGGAGATCGGCGGGTTCGACCCCGAGATGCGCGTCCTCGAGGACTACGACTTCTGGGTCCGGGCCGCGTTCGCGGGGTGGACCACCCTCTACGAGACGACTCCGACCGCCCTGTACCGCCGTACGGGTTCGAGCCTGTCGGCACGGACCGCGCGGATGGCGGAGTACGAGCAGCGCCTGCGCCGGGCCGTCCGAGAGCGGTACGACGACCGACTCACCGACGACGAACGTGCCTACCTCGACCGGGTCCTCGACATGGAGACCCAGGACGTCTACCTCCAGCGCGCCGATGCGGCCCTCCGCGAGGGCCGACGTACGGAGGCGGCCGCCGACTACTCGGCCGCGGCCTCCCTCGTCCCGTGGGACCGCAGGCTTCGACTCAAGGCAGGCATGCTCCGCCACGTGCCCCCGACGGGTGCCCTGTACCGATGGCGGGAACGCGTCCGCCGAGAGGAGACCTCACGAGCATGACCACCACCTCCCGTCACGCATCCGAGGACGCCCACGAGCAGTTCGCCCGCGACGCGTCGCATGTCGGCGACCCCGTCGTGATGAGCACGATGTGGGGGTCGTCTCCCGGCTGGCGATCGCACGTCGACTTCTACGTCCCCGAGACCCCGGAGGCGATCGGCACTCCTCGTGACCTCCTCCGCCTCCTCCGCCTCGCGCCGGGCAAGCGGGGTCTCATCCTCCTCGGCTCCGTGTCCCGTCGTCACCGTTACCGGGACTTCGTCCTCGCGCTCCTCGTCAAGATGACGCGACGGCCCTCCCGGCGTCCGCGCATCCTTCTCACCGACGCCACGTGGGAACCGGAGAGCCGGTCGTTGTCCCGCCTCACCGGCGTGCCGAGTCGATGGTTCGCGCTCCCACAGAAGCTCATGATCCGGGCGATCGACGGGCCTCACGTCCACTACGCGGTCCTCAGCAGACAGGAGCGGGAGACGTTCCCCGACCTGTGGTCGGTCGACCCCGAACGCGTCGTCTTCACCCCCTTCCCTGCGACGATCGACCCGGCGACCCCGACCACGACCGGGGATTATCTCTTCGCCGGCGGGACGTCCTACCGCGACTACGACCTGCTCGAAGAGGCCGTCCGACCGCTCGACGTCCCGTGTCGCATCGCCGCCGACTGGCAGCCCCGCCGACCCCACCCCCGGATCACTGCGGGACTCGTCCCCCACGAGGAGTTCGTCCGACTCCTCGCGGGGTGTCGTGTCGCCGTCGTCCCGCTGCAGGACCGCCACCGGTCGGCCGGGCAGCAGTCCTACCTCAACGCAATGCTCCTTCGGAAGCCCGTCGTCGTCACGGATGCTCCGGGAGTGCGGGACTACATCGAGGACGGGGTCACCGGCGTCGTCGTCCCGCCCGAGCCCGAGGCCTTGAGGGCGGCGATCCGTGACGTCCTGGATCCCGCTCGGGCTGCGCACTACGACGAGATGGGGCGGCGCGCACGAGCCTGGGTGCTCACCCATGCCACCTCGGACATCTACAAGGACGACGTGCTCCTCGACGCGATCGGCCTCCGCCGGGACCCGGATCGATCGTGACCGGATCCTGACGCCGACACGAGCTCGGCACGTCGGTCCTGCGCGCCGAATTCCCTACGGTGGGAAGCATGGACGTCGTGTCACAGGTGGCCGGCCGGGTCGAACGCGGACTCGGCGGACGGAAGCTCGGGTACAACGGACGGGTGCGCAGCCAGGGGCGGGAGGCCCGTCGTGTCGCCCGCGCCGTCATGACCCCCGCCTGCCGACCGGAGGCCCTGCTCGTCTCGACGTTCTGGTGGGAGAAGGTCGAGAACTTCGGTGACCTCCTCACCCCGTACCTCCTCCCACGTCTCGGCGTCGTCCCCGTCCTCGCCCCTCCCGCCGAGGCGGATCTCGTCGGCGTCGGCTCTCTCCTCCAGCACCTCGACCCCGGATTCCAGGGCGCGATCTGGGGGAGCGGGCTCGTCGACGACCGTCGCATGGACCTGCCCGGCGCGACGTGCCTCGCGCTGCGCGGCCATCTCACCCGGGATCGCCTGGGCTCCCCGACCGTCGAGGCTCTCGGCGATCCCGGCCTCCTCCTCTCGCGCCGCGTGCGTCGTCGGAGCGTCACGTACGACGTCGGGGTCGTCGCCCATTACGTCCACGCCGAGGACCCGTGGTTGCTCGATCTCGTGGCCGCCCACCCCGGTTCCGGTGACGGAGTGCTCTTCATCGACGTCGCCCAGAGCCCGCGGGCCGTGGCCCGCCAGGTCGCGTCGTGTCGCGCGATCGTCTCGACGTCGTTGCACGGGGTCATCACCGCCGACTCCTTCGGGATCCCGGCCGCGTGGGTCCGGATGCCCAGAGCGCTCTACGGCGGGGACTTCAAGTTCCGGGACCACGAGAGCGTGGTCCGACCTGCGCGGGACCGCGGGTGCGACTCGCGCGACGTGGGCAGCCTCGCCGAACTCGTCACGCGTGCGTGCCCGGCCGACGGGGATGCCGTGGCGCGCGCACGGGAGAGGCTCGTGACAGCTGCCGCGCGGATCCCGGACGTCGTCCCGCACCGCAGGGTGCCGACGTGGCAGGTGTCGATCGTCGGGCGTGGCAGGCCAGTGCACCTCCACGTCTGATCCCGTCCATGGGGCCTTCCCGGTGGAAGCCCCCATCGGCCTCAGCAGCCTGTGTGGGAGGCGTCCGGCGGCGTCCGGCGGACGAAACCGGCAGCCCGACCGGCGATCGAGGCCGAGCCGAGGAGCGCCTCGGCGAGGCCGTCGCGGTCGCGGCGCACGGCAGCGGATGCCGTCTTCCGGAGCAGCCACCCGGCATCCACGGCGAGGCGGCGCGAGGTGAGGACGGGGCCGTGGAACGCGAGGTCGGTCTGGGTGCCGACGAGATTGCTCCGGTAGGCACGCCGCAGGAGGGCGCCTGCGGTGAGCCGGTCGGCGGGGGTCGGTTCCGTCACCGGCGCCTCGTCGCACCAGGCGAGCGTCCCGCCCTGGTCGAGGACGGCGCGGAAGAAGAAGTGGTCCTCCCCGCCGGCGCGTCCCAGGTGGGTGGGGAACCAGGGATCACCGATGCGTTCGAGGATGCGACGGCGCACGACGATGTTCTGGGCGCCGTTGAGCATCGCGACGGGGCCCGAGGGGTGCCGCGTGCGTCCTGCGTAGAGGCTGTTGTGTGCGAGACGCGACGCCCCTGCCGGGAGATCTCCGAGGACGGGGCCTGCGGTGACGTCGGCGCCGCCCTCGCGAGCGGCCGTGGTGATCGTCGTGAGCCAGCCGGGCGGGACGTGTCCGTCGTCGTCGAGCATGACGAGCCATTCCCATCCTGGACGGAGACGCGTCGCCGCGCGGACGAGAGCATTGCGAACCTCGGCGACGCCCGGCTGCCGGACCGGGATGCACGCCACCTCACAGGCGTCACGGAGGTCGCTCGAATCGACGACGCGTTCGGCGTCCCCGCGGTCGGGATCGTTGTCACCGAGCACGAGCAGGACCCCGGTGTCGGCCACCTCGTGGCGGAGGGAGCGGAGGAGGCGAGCCAGAAGCTCGGGACGCCGATAGGTGGGGACGGCGATGACGACGGACTCCATCGGATTCATGCGACCCCCGGCGTGACGGCGACTGCGGTACCGGGTCCCGGCCCGGTCGGTACGGCAGAAACCGTACGTCAGAACAGGATCGCAGGTATCGGATCGCGCGGCCGCTCACACGCCGTAGCGGCTCAGGAGTGGTGTGACCCGTCCCACCCGAGCTCCCGGGTGAGGTCCTCGGGTTCACTCAGATCCGTGCCGGAGAGATCGGGCACGGCCGGCGCGGTGCGGGCGCGGGCGGCGAGGGCGTGCGCGAGGTGGTAGCCGACGATGACGGTGATCGTGCCGAGGGCGATCCCGGCGAGCTCGAAGTCGTCGGTGAGGTGGAGGCTCACGTTGCCGACGCCCATGATGATGCCCGCGGCGAGGGGGACGAGGGTAACGGGGTGGCCGAACTGCACGTCGTGCTCGACCCAGATCTTGGCGCCGAGCAGGCCGATCATGCCGTAGAGGACGACGGTGATGCCGCCGAGGACGCCGCCGGGGATCGCCGAGACGACGGCGCCGAACTTGGGGGAGAAGCCGAAGGCGATCGCGGTGAGGGCGGCGACGACGTATGCCGCCGTCGAATAGACGCGGGTCGCGGCCATGACGCCGATGTTCTCGGCGTACGTCGTCGTGGGGGCGCCGCCGACGGCGGTCGAGAGGATGGTCGCGAACCCGTCGGCGCCGACGGCGCGGCCGATGTAGGGGTCGAGGTTCTCGCCGGTCATCTCCCCGACGGCCTTGACGTGCCCGATGTTCTCGGCGACGAGGGCGACGACGATGGGCAGGACCGTGAGGGTGAACCCGAGGTGGAAGGTGGGCAGGTGCCAGCCCGGGGAGGCCGCCGTCGTCGCGTGCGGCAGACCGAACCACGGGGCGGCCGCGACGGGGGCCCAGTCGATGCGGAGGTGGGTCGTCACGTCGCCGGAGGCCGTGGGGCCCGTGATGGGGCCGAGGCCGACGTCGGCGAGCCATGACAGGAGGTAGCCGACGACGACGGCCGCGAAGATCGAGATGCGCGAGAGGAACCCGCGCGAGGCGACGCTCACGGTGACGACGAAGAGCATGACGACCAGGGCGATCCACTGGTCCTGCGGCCAGTACGTCTTCGCGACGACGGGCGCGAGGTTGAACCCGATGAGCATGATGACGGCGCCGGTGACCGCGGGCGGCATGAGCCGGTGCATGAACGTCGGGCCGAGGGCGTGGATGACGACGCCGACGGCGAGCAGCGTCACGCCGATGAAGAACAGGGCGCCGGTCTTGTCCGAGGCGGTGCCGCCGTGTGCGGCGATGATGCCCGTGACGCCGACGAACGAGGCCGACGAACCGAGGTAGCTCGGCACCTTCCCGGCGGTGAGGACGAGGAAGAGGAGCGTCGCGACGCCCGACATCATGATCGCGAGCTGCGGCGACAGTCCCATGAGGAGCGGGAAGACGAACGTCGCCCCGAACATCGCGACGACGTGCTGCATGCCGAGGCCGACGGTGCGTCCCCAGGAGAGACGTTCGGAGGGGGAGACGACGTCGTCGGGGCCGTCGAGCGCGCCGTCGGAGTGCAGGGTCCAGAGCTTCACGTGCGGGAAGGTACCACCGCGGCCGGGTGGGGACCGCATCGGCGTCGTCGCAGGTCAACGACACGAAGTGGGGTGTTGTCGGCGCGGCTGCGGTCCGGCGCCGGCGGCGGGGCCGAGGAGTGAGGGGGCGGTGGGGGATCTCGGCGTCGGCCCGGTGTCGCCCTCGCGTGGAGGGGCCGCGACGGAGGGGGTGGGCCGTCGGGTACCCGTGCGGGACGGGGAAGGTTCGCCCTCCTGCGTCGTGGTGTCCCGCCCTTCCGGGCCGCTCCCGCGCGGCCGACGGGTACACTCGCGGCAATACCGAGCATCGAAGGGGTCTCCACGTGGGTCAGCTGCACGTCGAATTCGTCGCCGCCGACGGCAAGGTCTGGGAGGGCGACGCCGATCGCGTCATCGCCCGCACCATCGAGGGGGACCTCGGGATCTTGCCGCAGCACGCGCCGCTGATGGCCGCGCTCGGCGAGGGTGAAGTCCGCATCGAGGGTGGAGGTGCCGGCTCCTCGTCCTTCACGGTCGACGGCGGGTTCCTCTCCGTCGACAGCGACGTCGTCACGATCGTCTCCGAGACCGTCTCCCGCAACTGACGCCGCCATGACCAGCCGGGCCGTGGTGATCGTCGAGATCATCCCGCTCCTGCTGGCTCTCGGCGCCGTCGCGGTCATCGTCTCCGTCTATCTCCGCCGACGGCTCATCTCGCACGACAGCGACGTCGTGGTGTGCGGCTTCCGCCCTGGCCGGAGCGGGCGTTGGCGACCCTCGCTCCTCCGGATGAGCGCGACCTCGTTGCAGGTGTTCCCCCTTTTCGGGTGGTCGCTGCGTGCCTCCTACACGTGGGGCCGCCGTTCTCTCGACCTCGGCGACGTCACCACGCTCGAGGACGACTCCTCGTTCGCCAACGCCTTCGACACCCAGGGCCGCGGACGCAAGGTCGCCGCGGCGGGTGTCACCGAGTCGGGAACCCCGATGGAGTTCGACCTCGCCGTCGGCCCCCTGCCCTACACGGCGCTCCGGTACTGGGTGGAGTCCTCGCCCCCGACGCCCGCCTGGGGTGTCTGACACCGGGACCCACCGCCCCCTCGGCCGCCGGGGTCCTGTCCGGCCCCGGTCCCAGACGCCGGGGCGGCTCACGACCGCACGTTCCCGCCCCCGTGACCGCCGACGGGCGTCCTCGCCGCAGCGGAGCGTCGGCGGTGCCCCCCCGACCGTGTCTCGTCCGGACCTCGCGCGTCCTGCGAGCCCGGCGTCCGCGGGCGGGGCCCCGGCCTCCGCCCGCGGACGCGCCGACTCACTCCTCGGTCGTCTCCGTGGAGTCGTCCGTGGAGGGGGCCGTCCCCGAGTCACGGCCGCCGCCGGGCTGCCACAGGACGTCGCCGCCCCGGCCGACGTTCGCGACGCGCGCGAGGATGAAGAGCAGGTCGGAGAGCCGGTTGAGGTACTTGGCGGTGAGGACGTTCACACCGCCGGGGTGCTCGGAATCCTTGGCCTTCGCCGCAGGCCCGGTGCCGTACGTCTCGATCGCGGCCCACGTCGACCGTTCCGCCCGCCGGGTGATCGTGCAGGCGAGGTGGAGGTGGGCCGAACCGGCAGTGCCGCCGGGAAGGATGAACGAGCGGAGCTTCTCGACCTGCTCGTTGTAACGGTCGCAGTCGGCCTCGAGCTCGTCGATCCACTCGCCGTGGACACGCAGTGGCGGGTACTCTGCGTCCTCCTCGCCGACGACGAGGGGGTTGCAGAGGTCGGCGCCCACGTCGAAGAGGTCGTTCTGGACGCGCAGCAGCGTCGTGCGGACCTCCTCGGGCAGGTCGCCGCAGGCCACCGCGATGCCGATGGCCGCGTTCGCCTCGTTCGTGTCGGCGTAGGCGGACAGGCGGGGGTCCGTCTTGTGCGTCCGGCTGAAGTCGCCGAGGTGCGTCGTGCCGTCGTCGCCCGTGCGTGTGTAGACCCGCGTGATGTTGACCATGGCGGGATCGTCTCAGACGACGCGGCTCTGGGGGAGGGCACGGGGGCGGCTCGTCGCAGTCGCCGCTGCCCCTGATCGTCCGCGTGCCATCGCGTTCGCCCGCGACGACGTGAGGCGCGTCACCGGATGCGAAGGTGCCGTTGGTCCCGCTCGCTTCGCCCCCGCGGCTACCTTCACTGCATGGGTGCAAACGGAGAACGGGACCGGCCGTGGGTCATGCGCACGTATGCGGGGCACAGCAGTGCCGCCGCGAGCAACGCGCTCTACCGCCGCAACCTCGAGAAGGGGCAGACCGGCCTGTCGGTGGCCTTCGACCTGCCGACGCAGACGGGGTACGACCCCGACCACGAACTCTCCCGCGGTGAGGTGGGCAAGGTCGGCGTGCCGATCTCCCACATCGGCGACATGGCCGCGTTGTTCGACGGCATCCCGCTCGTGGAGATGAACACGTCGATGACGATCAACGCCACCGCGATGTGGCTGCTGTCGATGTACGAGGTCGTCGCCGAGCAGCAGGCGCTCGCCGCGGGGCACGATCCGCAGTCCGACGTCGCCAAGCTCGCGGGTACGACGCAGAACGACATCATCAAGGAGTACCTGTCGCGCGGGACGCACGTCTTCCCGCCCGGCCCGTCCCTGCGGCTCACGGCCGACACGATCGCCTACACCGTGGCCCGGATGCCCAGGTGGAACCCGGTCAACATCTGCAGTTACCACCTCCAGGAGGCCGGTGCGACGCCGGTGCAGGAGGTCGCGTTCGCGATGGCGACGGCCATCGAGGTCCTCGACACCGTGCGGGAACGCGGCGAGGTGCCGCAGGAGAAGTTCGGCGAGGTCGTCGCCCGCATCAGCTTCTTCGTCAACGCGGGTGTGCGCTTCGTCGAGGAGATGTGCAAGATGCGCGCGTTCGTCCAACTGTGGGACGAGCTCACGCGTGAGCGGTACGGGGTGGAAGACCCCAGACAGCGCCGGTTCCGGTACGGCGTGCAGGTCAACAGCCTCGGCCTCACCGAGTCCCAGCCCGAGAACAACGTGCAGCGCATCGTCCTCGAGATGCTCGCCGTCACGCTGAGCAAGAACGCCCGTGCCCGCGCGGTGCAGCTCCCGGCGTGGAACGAGGCCCTCGGCCTGCCGCGGCCGTGGGACCAGCAGTGGAGCCTCCGCCTGCAGCAGGTCCTCGCCTACGAGTCCGACCTCCTCGAGTACGAGGACCTCTTCGACGGCTCGCCCGTCGTCGAGGCGAAGGTCGCCGAGATCGTCGAGGGTGCGAAGGCCGAGATGGCCCGCATCGCCGACATGGGCGGTGCGGTCGCCGCGATCGAGTCGGGTTACATGAAGCAGGAGCTCGTCGCCTCCCACGCGCGGCGCCGGCAGCGCATCGAGTCCGGTGAGGACGTCGTCGTCGGCATCAACAAGTTCACCTCCACCGAGCCGAGCCCGCTCACGGCCGACCTCGACACTGCGATCCAGACGGTCGATCCCGCCGTCGAGAAGGCCGCGAGCGACGCCGTGAAGATGTGGCGCGACGCGCGCGACGCCGACCCGGCGAAGAAGGCCGAGGTCGAGGCCGCGCTCGCGAAGCTCAAGGAAGCCGCGGCGAACGAGAGCGTCAACCTCATGGAGGCCTCGCTCCGCTGCGCCCGCGCGGGCGTGACGACGGGTGAGTGGGCCCACGCGCTCCGCGAGGTGTTCGGCGAGTACCGCGCCGCCACCGGTGTCTCCGGGAGCGTCGGCGTCGGTGAGGCGCCCTCGGGCAGCAAGCTTGCCGAGGTTCGCGACCTCGTGCACCGCACGGGTGAGGAGATGGGGACGCACCTGCGGTTCCTCGTCGGCAAGCCCGGTCTCGACGGGCACTCCAACGGCGCCGAGCAGGTCGCCGTCCGTGCGCGTGACGCCGGCTTCGAGGTCGTCTACCAGGGCATCCGCCTCACCCCCGCCCAGATCGTCAAGGCCGCGGTCGACGAGGACGTCCATGCGATCGGCGTCTCGATCCTGTCCGGTTCCCACATGGAGCTCGTGCCCTCGATCATCGAGGGCCTGAAGGAGGCCGGCGCGGGCGACGTGCCGCTCATCGTCGGCGGCATCATCCCCGAGTCCGACGCGGCCAAGCTGCGGGCGCTGGGCGTCGACGAAGTCTTCACGCCCAGGCACCACGACCTCACCGAGTCGATGGGGCACATCGTCCGCATCATCCGGGAGCGCCACGGCCTCACCGGGTGAGACCCGACGCGAGACCCGACGTGAGATCCGACGCGAGATCCGACGAGGGCGGCCCCGGTCGCGACGACCGGGGCCGCCCTCGTCGTGTCCACGGGACGGGTGCCCGAGGCGCACGGCCGGACGTCCTGCGCGGTCACGGATCGCGCGGCACGGCCCCGAGGACGTGCCGTCGGCGCGCGACCGCATCGGCGGCCGACGATGTCGGAAGACGTGGACGGGGACCGTCCGTCCCCACGCGGATGTCTCTCGTACTAGCGTGATCCCGCGCCGACCCACGTCCGGGTCCGGGGTGTCGCCATGACGGTGGCGAGGGAGCGAGGGGGATCCATGTCGTTCTGCTACGTCGTGCTCAGCCACACCGACCGCGACGGGGTGCTGCGTCTCGTGCGACGTATCCGTGGGTCGAGCCCGGACGCCCACGTCGTCGTCCGCCACGGCGATCCGGACCTCGTGTCGGCCGTCGAGGTCGAGGCGGCCGGAGGGATCGACTACGTGAGTCCCGTCGAGGCGCGGTGGGGTGATTTCTCCCTCGCGGAGATGGCCGTCGACGCCTACCGTGCGGCCCGCGACCTGACCGGTGCGGAGTTCGTCGTGCTCGTCTCGGGGCAGGATTTCCCCGTCCGGGACCTCGCCGATTGGGAAGAGGAGGTGAGGTCCCTCGGGGTCGACGCCCTCCTCGACCCCCTCACCGACCAACCCGACGACCACCGCATGAGGTGGGGGATCTGGACACCACCGGGCCGGATGCGCCGCGACGAGGACGTGCTCCGGCGTGCGGTGGGGAGGGTGGGGACGTTCGCTCCGGGGCGGCTGTCGGTGCTCGTCAGACCTGGTGAGCCGCGGATGTGGTTCGGGGTGAGGTGGCCGCGGCGGGCGCCGGTCCGGCCCGTCAAGGCGGCATTGTGGGCCGTGCTGGGGGAGAGGGCCGTCGACTCCCTCCTGCGGGCCGACACCCCGGAGATGCGACGGTGGTTCCGATCGGTGCGAACCCCCGACGAGTGGTACGTGTCGTCGCTCCTCGCGGCGGACCCGGGGCTCCGGATCGGCCTGGGCGCGACGACGGCGCGACGCTTTGCCCCCGGCTCGCCCAACCCCGATTGGCTCACCCCCGAACTCCTTGCCGACCTGCGGCGGCGCTGGGTGGCGCCGTTCGCGCGCAAGGTCCCCCCGACGGTCGATCGACAGGTTCTCGCGGTGGCCGACGTGATGGCGTCCCGGACCCGGGCAGAGGTGTACGCGGACGCGGTGGACCGGGAACCCGCGAAGCTCACCTGGGTGGGACGCGCCGCAGCGACCCTCGTGGATCGGGACGGCCGCCTCGAGGAGGGGGCCCACCCGGCCGGCCGGCCGGCGTGAGCCCGCCCGGCGACCCGGCGGAGCGTCTGCCTGCGGCGGGAGACGGCCCTACCGAGCGGGCGGGAGGTGCGGAGCGGCGGCTCAGGCCGGCCCGACCCACGTCGCGGCGGCGCGACGCGGGTCACCGGCGGCCTCGAGGTGGCCGTCGGGGTGGCGCATCGCCGCGCCGACGCCGCCGAAGTACATCGCGAGGCCCTCGTGTCCGACCGTCGGGAAGGGGCAACGGGCGAGGGCCTCGGTGAGTCCGGGGCCCGGCTCGTACTCGACGCGCGGCGCGCCGGCGTCGTCGAACGCCACATGGACCCGCGGTGCGTCGATCGCGTTCTGGATCGGGTGACCGTCGAGGCAGATGCCCCCGATCACCTGCATGAGCGCACTCGTGATCCGGTCCGCGCCGGGACTCCCGATCGCGAGGACCGTGCCGTCGTCGCGCCGGGCCGTCGCCGGCGCCATGTTCGAGGCGAGGCGCGTTCCGGGGCGGAGCGCGTGCAGGCCCCGCCGGTTGAGCTCCGGCTCGCCGAGCGCGTTGTTCATCATGAGGCCCGTGCCGGGCGTCGTGAGACCGGAGCCGTAACCCGCCGACGTCGTGATCGCGCACGCGAGGCCCGTGTCGTCGACCGCGGAGACGTGGATCGTCTCGGGGGAGGAGGACAGTGCCGCGAGCCCCTCCGGGCCGATCTCCTCCAGTGCCGCGATGAGCTCCCGGCCCGCCGTCTCGAGGTCGTCGGCGGCGTCGATGGCGCGGCGACGGTACTCGAGCACCGTGTGCTGGATCTCGATGACGTCGGCCGCGTCGGTGTGGCCCTGCTTCTCCCGCCGATCGGCGAGGAGGCGAAGCAGCGTCGTGAGGACGGGCCCGCCGATCGACGGGGGCGGGTTGACGCCGACGTCCCACCTGCCGAGGTCGGTGCGGAGCACGGGACGGATCGCCGTGCGGTACGCCGCGAGGTCCTCGAACGAGAGCAGCCCGCCGTGGGCGTCCATGTCCTCGGCGACGGCGCGGCCGAGCTCGCCGCCGTAGAGGGTCCGCACGCCGTCGCGGGCCAGAGCGTCGAGGGAATTCGCGAGGTCGGGGGACCGCATGATCTCGCCGAGGCGTGGCGGGCCGTCGTGCCCGCCCTGGGTCATGAACTCGTGGGTCTGCGGGTCCCAGGCGAAGAGGTTGTCACCGCTGTACCGGAGGTAGTACTCGGAGGCCCGCCCGAGCGGCCAGCCTCGTCGGGCGAGGTCGGCAGCAGGCGCGACGAGTTCGGCCCACGGCAACGACCCCCATCGCAGCGACGCCTCGTCGAGGGCGGCGAACATGCCCGGGGTCGCGACGGAGCCGTGCCCGCCGTAGACGGTGATGCCGCCGTAGTACCCCATGCGGATCTCGCGGACGCCGCCGCCGAACCACGACTCCGGGCGGCCCCGACCGGGCATCTCGACGTTGCCGTCGAGGACGACGGGCTCTTCGCCGGGGGCCCACACGTTGATGAACGCGCCTCCCATCGGGCTGACGATGCCGACCTCGGTGATGGAGGCGACGAGGACCGCCGCGACGGCCGCGTCGACGGCGTTGCCCCCGGCCTCGACGACGGCGGTGGCGGCCTCGACGGCCTCGGTGTCGGGGCCTGCGACGGCGACGTGGCGGCGGGTCATGATGCTCCCTCGGGTTCGCGGGTGGCGACGGCCGATCCGCGCGTCGTCGCGGGTACTTCCTCGCGGTGCCGAACGGGTCGGGCGTTCAGTCTGGCACCCGCGACGGCCACGACCGCCGTTGCGGTGCGCGCGGTCCGGGGGGAGAGGAGGCCGGGCGTCAGAAGAGCCGGCCGGTGGCGTCGTCGGCGCCGCGGAGCGCGTCGTAGTCGAGGGTGACGCAGCGGATGCCGCGGTCGGTGGCGAGCGTACGTGCCTGGGGCTTGATCTCCTGCGCGGCGAAGACGCCCCGCACCGGCCCGCCCGTGACGAGGTGCGGGTCGCGGTTCATGAGTTCGAGGTAGCGCGTGAGCTGTTCGACCCCGTCGATCTCGCCACGCCGTTTGATCTCGACGGCGACGTGGGCGCCGTCGGCGTCCCGGCAGAGGATGTCGACCGGGCCGATCGGCGTCATGTACTCCCGCCGCACGAGGTGGTAGCCCGCCCCGAGGGTCGTGATGTGCTCGGCGAGGAGCTTCTGCAGGTGCGCCTCGACGCCGTCCTTGACGAGACCCGGGTCGGCGCCGAGCTCGTGGGCGGAATCGTCGAGCACCTCGTGGAGCCGGATCCGCAACCGGTCGTCGTTCTTCGCGTGCCGCACGACCCACACCGACGTCACCCCGTCGGCGACCTCGAACTCGTCGGGGGTGATCTCCGCCATCGAGCACGGCGGAGACATCCAGTTGAGCGGCTTGTACGAGCCGCCGTCGCTGTGGATGAGGACCGACCCGTCGGCCTTCACCATCAACAGCCGCGTGGCGAGAGGGAGGTGGGCCGCGAGACGACCCTCGTAATCGACGCTGCACTTCGCGATGACCAGACGCACCCGCCACACCCTAGGGCAGGGGAGACGCACCGCGCGACGTGCACCGGCGTCGCCTCGTGCACCTCCCGGCGGTGACGTGGGACGCGCCACAAGGACGTGTGGGAGCGGCGACGCCGAGTGTCTGCGAGACTCCCCGCATGGCTCGCGAAATCACGAAGATCGGTGTGATCGGACTCGGCACCATGGGTGCCGGCATCGTCGAGGTCTGTGCCCGAAGCGGGTTCGAGGTCGTCGGCATCGAGATGAACGCCGAGGCCGTCGAACGCGGACGGGGACACCTCGAGAACTCCACGGGACGCGCGGTCTCGCGCGGCAAGATGACCGAGGAGGACCAGAAGACGCTGCTCGGACGCGTCACGACGACCGACGACATGTCGGCCCTCGCCGACTGCGGGCTCGTCATCGAGGCCGTCCCCGAGCGTCTCGACATCAAGCGCGACGTATTCGGCAAGCTCGACGACATCGTCGCCGAGGACGCGATCCTCGCGACGAACACCTCGAGCCTCTCGGTCACCGACATCGCCACCGCGACGCGCTACCCGAGCCGCGTCGTCGGGTTCCACTTCTTCAACCCGGCCCCCGTCCAGAAGCTCGTCGAGATCATCGCGACCGTCATCACGGCGCCCGACGTCCTGGACGACGTCCGCGCGATCGCGGCGAGGCTCGGCAAGGAGCCCGTCATCGTCGGCGACCAGGCCGGCTTCATCGCCAACCGTCTGCTCCTCGCCTACCTCAACCGCGCCGTCGTCATGTACGAGAACAAGTACGCGAGCCGTGAGGACATCGACGCGGCGATGGTGCTCGGCTGCGGGCTCCCCATGGGGCCCCTCGCCCTCCTCGACCTCATCGGCCTCGACGTCGCCTACGCCGTCCTCGACACGATCTACAAGGAGGGCCGCGACAAGCTCCACGCGCCGGCCCCCATGCTCAAGCACATGATCTCGGCGGGCCTGCTCGGCCGGAAGACGGGCCGCGGGTTCTACACGTACGAGAAGCCGGGCTCGGGCACGGTCGTCGACGACGCGATCACGCCCACCGACTCCCTCGACGGCGCGTCCACCCGTCCCGTCTCCACGGTCGGCGTCGCGGGCAGCGGCACGATGGCGATGGGCATCGTCGAGGTGTTCGCCAAGGCCGGGTACGACGTGACGTTCGTCGCCCGCAGCGAGGCCAAGGCCCAGGCGGCCCGCTCCAAGCTCGAGACGAGCCTCGAGAAGGGCGTGCAGCGCGGCAAGCTCACCGAGGAGGCCCGGGACGAGGCCCTCGGCCACGTCACGGCGAGCCACCGACTCGAGGACCTCGCCGACGTCGACCTCGTCGTCGAGGCCATCGCGGAGGAGCTCGCGGTCAAGCGGGCGATGTTCGAGAACCTCGACGAGATCTGCAAGCCGGGCGCGATCCTCGCGACGACGACGTCCTCGCTGTCGGTCATCGAGGTCGCGATGGCGACCCGGCGCCCCGGTGACGTCGTCGGCATGCACTTCTTCAACCCGGCGCAGGTGATGAAGCTCGTCGAGGTCGTCGCCACGGTGTCGACGTCGGCCGACGTCGTCGCGACCGTCACGGAGCTGTGCGGCAAGATCGGCAAGCGCGCCGTCAACTGCACCGACCGTTCCGGGTTCATCGTCAACTCGCTGCTGTTCCCGTACCTCAACGACGCGATCAAAATGCTCGAGGCGCACTACGCGAGCACCGACGACATCGACCTCGCGATGAAGGCCGGGTGCGGCTACCCGATGGGTCCGTTCGAGCTGCTCGACACCGTCGGCCTCGACGTGTCGCTCGCCATCGAGAAGGAGCTCTACCTCGAGTTCCGTGAGCGCGGGTTCGCGCCGGCGCCGCTGCTCGAGCACCTCGTCAAGGCCGGGTACCTCGGCCGCAAGACCAAGCGCGGGTTCCGCACGTACGCCTGACCCCGTTCACGCAGGACGCCCCGTACCGCCTATCCGGCGGTGCGGGGCGTCCTGAGTTCCCGGCCGAGCCGTCGACGGAGCCCCCGGCGGTCGTTCCCCGAGGCCAGGTGCCAGGCGATCACACCCTCGGCCCCATGCGGGTCCGAGGGTGCGAGGATCACTCGGTGGGGCGTCCGCTCGTCGTGGCGGTGAGAGCGGCGCGCAGGGCGTCGGACCCGGCGCGCAGACGCTCGGTCGTGCGAGGCGCCTCGTTCCACGTGGGCACGGCGAGCGTGAACGACGCGGGGCTGCCCGGGGTGCTCGACTCGATCGTCACGTCCATGTTGCGCACCGGAACCAGCGTGGGCTCGCCCGCCTCCGGTACGAGGCCGAGACGGCGGGAGGGGTCGGCGAACGTGAGCATCGACCACGGCAGACGCAGGCGCCACTCCATCGGGGACGTGGGGGCGGGACGCACGAGCTGCCAGGTCGCGAGCGAGGTGTAGTCGGGGGCCGCGGGATCCCACGAGCCGAGGACGAGGTCGCCGATCTTCTGCATCTCGGCGGGCACGAGGTCCTTGCGCCCGGGGACCTGGAGCGGGGGCGCCAGCGTGAGCTGCTGCTCGACCCATCCGCGCCTCGTCGGGCGCGGGAGGAAGAGCGAGGGGAGCCCGTCGAGGCGCGTGGGGTCGAGCGTGCGCCGCACGGACATCGTCACCGTGCTCATCGTGGGGACGAAGTGGAGGCTGACGTCGTGGACCGGCTCGCCCGAGCCGCCCGGGAGGCGCAGACCGTCGGCGCCGTAGAGGTCGAACCCGAGGTCGACCGGGGAGGTGACCCGCCGCGTGAAGAAGAAGGTGAGGTAGAGGTACGAGGCGTCGTGGTCGGCGACGACACGGGCCATCTCGTCCTCGGGCGCGGCGTGGACGACCCGTTCCCCCGCGCGCACCTGGTCGTGGGCGAGGAGGCCGAACCACTGGGCGCTCGTGAGGGGGTCGTGGGTGAGAACGCGTCGATCCGCGGGGACGTCGCGGGTGCGCGGGGCGGTGGGGGCCGAGACGGCGGACCAGTCGTCGGTCCACGACCGGAGGAGGCCGCCGGCGAGGCCGAGGTCGCGGGCGAGGACGAGGAGATCGGCGTCGACCTTCATCGCCTGCTGCTCGGTGAGGAAACCTTCGTGTCGGTCCTGGGCGCCGGTGTGGCTCCGCCCGAGGGAGGCGGGGACGCCCGTCTCGGTGACGAGCAGGGGGCGGCCGGCGTGGTGGGCGCGGAGCTCCCCGAGGTAGGCGCGGAAGGGGTCGGCGGTGCCGGTGTAGGAGGGCTGGAACCGCAGGAACTTGGGGGCGTTCGGGTAGGCCCGGTAGGCGGCGAACGTGCCGGCCGGCCAGGCGGTGAGCACCCCGATGCGGTTGACGTCGACACCTACGCGGTCGTCGTCGGCGACGGGCTCCTCGGGGTGGGAGAGGGGATCTGTCGCGGCGTGGTTCGCGGCCCCGATCGGTGCGCAGGAGCCGCGCTTCGCCTCGTGGGTGGCGAGTTCGTCCATCCGGGCGGCGATCCACGCCTCCGTGACCGTCGCCTTCGCCGTGGTGCGGAAGTACGTGCCGGAGAACGGTGTGGCCGAACCCGCACGGTCGGTGGCGAGGACGGTCGCGGGATCCCACGGCGAGCCGACGAGCCATCCGGCGACCCACGGCGAGACGTCCGCCTTCCACGTGGCGCGCGGGGTGCGTGCCGAGCCCGGGCGCCTGAGGTCGCCGTGGACGGCGGCGCTCGTGTCGGAGATCTCCGCGCGCATCGCCGTCCGCGCCTCGGATCCGAGTGGCCGCGCCTTGCCGGTGGGGGAGGAGAGAGCGGGGATCGTGACGCCCTGGAGGAGGTACAGCGGGGCCTCGGCCTCGGCCGTGTTGTGGGCGTGCAGCGCCTCGTAGAGGGCGGGGGCCTGGAGGGAGTCGAGGCGGACGACGCGGATGCCGAGTCGGGTCATCTCCGCGAACCACCGGCGGTAGTCCTTCACCGCGGGGGCGTGCTCGGAGGCGAGCTTCCCGGGCAGCGTCGGGGCGAGCCCCACCCCGGCCCAGAACGTGCGGTCACCGCCCGCCGTGTGGAGGAGGAGCTGCTCGTCCTTCTGGGAGGCGACGACGGAGAGGCCACCGACGTGCCGGGGCGCAGGGGCCCAGGAGTCGACCTCGGGCGGGCCGGAGGTCGTGGCGAGGGCCGAGGCCGGTCGCGTCGTCGTGGCGGTCGCGCCCGGCGAGGGGGCCGCGGAGGAGGAACAGGCCGCGAGGACGCCGGCCGAACCGGCCGTGAGGAGACCGGCGGTCAGGATCTGGCGTCGGGAGGGGCAGGGGGCCTCGCTCATCGGGTTCTCCTCGAGGGGGTCCGGGTGGTGACGCGGGGGTGCGTCGGTGTTGCGACAATGGGGCCGTGCCCCGATCCAACCGCCGCCGCCGTGAGGAACGCGGCCTGCCCCCCGCCCTGTTCGTCCGGCAGACCCGGGAGGTGTTCGACGGTGGGATGTGGACGGTGCGTGAGGTGACGGGGCGGGACCCCTCCCGTCGGTACGTCTGCCCGGGATGCCTGCAGACCTTCCGCGGCGGCCTCACCCACGTGGTGGCCTGGCCCGAGACGGGCCTCATGAGCGGGGTGGAGGAACGGCGTCACTGGCACACGGCGTGCTGGCGCGCCCGCAATCAGCGCCCGCCTCGGGGCTCCTACCGCTGACGTGCCAGGACGCACCTGATTCCCCCCGACGGATCGTGGCAGTGATGCCGAGTTGCGCGGACGTGGCCGTGGATCGGTCGCGGAACGCGAGACCCGGCCACGCATGTGGCGGCGGGTGGTGCGGCGTATGGCGGGCACCGAACCCCGGCGGCTCCGGTGAGCCTACTACGACCGCTCCGGTGGCCGGGCCGGACGTGGGACGGGCGTCCGCGTGACCCCACATGGGGACGAATGGGCCTGTCGCGCAACGGATCTCGCCTATGGACGCGGCGCGGCCCGCCATCCCTCCGGGAGGGGCGACGGGCCGGTGGCCGAGCCGGGCGGGCCGGCGGGGGATCCGCGTCAGACGTTGCGGAAGCGGTTGATCCTGTCGACGAGCGGCTCACGACGCTCGGGGTTCGTCACACCGAGACCCTCCTCGGGGGCGAGGCAGAGGACGCCGACCTTGCCCTGGTGTGCGTTCTTGTGGACGTCGTAGGCGGCCTGGCCCACATCCTTCATCGAGTACGTCTTGCTCAGCGTCGGCTGGATGAGGCCGCGGCGGATGAGGCTGTTGGCCTCCCACGCCTCGCGGTAGTTCGCGAAGTGGCTCGAGACGATCTTCTTGAGGTTCATCCAGAGGTAGCGGTTGTCGTACTCGTGCATGTAGCCCGAGGTCGACGCGCACGTCGTGATCGTGCCGCCCTTGCGGGTGACGTAGACGGACGCACCGAACGTCTCACGGCCCGGGTGCTCGAAGACGATGTCGACGTCGTGGCCGTTCGTGAGCTCACGGATGTCCTTGCCGAACCGCTTCCACTCGCGCGGGTTCTGCTGGGTGTAGTCGTCGTTCCAGAACCTGTAGTCCTTCTCGCGGCGGTCGAGGACGAGCTCGGCGCCCATCTTGCGGCAGATCTCGGCCTTCTCCGGGGAGGAGACGATGCAGATCGGGGTGGCGCCGCCGGCGAGGGCCATCTGCGTGGCGTACGAGCCGAGGCCTCCGCTCGCGCCCCAGATGAGGACGCGGTCGCCGAGCTTCATCGCCGCACCGTTCTTGCTGATGAGCTGGCGGTAGGCCGTGGAGTTGACGAGGCCGGGGCTCGCCGCCTCCTCCCACGTGAGGTGCTCGGGCTTGGGCATGAGCTGGTTGGCCTTGACGATCGCGAGCTGGGCGAGACCACCGAAGTTCGTCTCGAAGCCCCAGATGCGCTGCTCGGGGTCGAGCATCGTGTCGTTGTGGCCGTCGTGGTGCTCGAGCTCGACGCTGAGGCAGTGCGCGACGCACTCCTGGCCGGGCTTCCACAGGTGCACGCCGGGGCCCGTGCGCAGCACGACGCCCGAGAGGTCGGAACCGACGATGTGGTAGGGCAGGTCGTGGCGCTTGGCGGCCTCGGAGGTGCGGCCGTACCGCTCGAGGAACCCGAACGTCGAGACCGGCTCGAAGATCGAGGTCCACACGGTGTTGTAGTTGACCGAGCTCGCCATGACGGCGACGAGCGCCTCGCCGGGGGCGAGCTCGGGGAGGGGCACCTCGTCGATGTGGAGGCTTTCGCGCGGGTCCTTGTCCTTGCTGGCCCGGCCCTCGAACATGTCGACCTCGTCCTTGCGGACGACGACCGCCTCGAAGGACTCGGGCACCGACAGCTCGGAGTAGGTCTCCTCCGTCCGGTCACCGGACATGATGGCGTCGAGAATCTCCTGCATGGCGTCTCCTTGGCTCGTCGTCGAGTCGTGCGCGGCGTCGACCACGGGCGGGCGACGCTGATCCCCCTCACCATTGCGGGCTGCCGCACTACTGGGGAGTACTCCGGCGGGTGAGGTTCGTCACGAGACGGGTCCGGTGCCGCGCCGCCACGGATGGGAGGGCGCGGGCGGGACCGTCCGGCGGTCGACGCGATCGGTCTCGACGGCCGATGGGGGGCTCGGTGCCGACGGCGGGATGACCCTCGGACCCGGGACGGGCCCTGGCGGGCGCGCCGTCCTGCCGACGGACGTCGTGGCCCGGACGCGCGTGAGGGGCGGACCCTGACGGGTCCGCCCCTCGTCACCGCGAGATCAGTGCATGCCCTCGGGGTTGGGCTCGACGAGCTCGACGAGCACGCCACCCGCGTCCTTGGGGTGGATGAAGTTGATGCGGGAGCCGGCGGTGCCGCGCTTGGGCTCGGGGTAGAGGAGGCGGAGGCCCCGCTCCTTGAGAGTGGCGCAGACCTCGTCGATGCTCTCGACGCGGTAGGCCATCTGCTGGATGCCGACGCCGTTCTTCTCGATGAACTTGGCGATCGTCGACTTCTCGTTCAGCGGCGCGAGCAGCTGGATGCAGGAGGTGGAGTCACCCACGGCCATCATGGCCTCGGCGACGCCCTGCTCCTCGTTCTCCTCGCGGTGCAGCATCTTCATGCCGTACTTCTCCTCGTAGAAGGAGATGGCCTCGTCGAGGTCCCGGACGGCGATGCCGACGTGGTCGATGTGCGTGAACAGTCCCTGTGCGCTCATGTTTCCAGCGTAGGAGCCCCCACCTCGGGAGGGAACGGCCCGGTGCGGTTCGGTGGGACGAACGGCCCGACGGGGGGCCCTCGCGTGGGCATGGGGGCCGCCCGCGGCGGCGAGGGAGGCACCTCCTCGTGCCGCCGACGGGGGCGCCTCGGACGCGCGACCGATGACCCTCGGGCGTCGCGATCGGGGCGGTGCGCCACCGACCGTCGCCGGTCACCGACGAGGAGTGCCGCCGGCCGCACGGACGGGGACGCCCCGGGCCTCACGGCGAAGGGGCGTCCGAGGGGCGCTCTAGAGTGGGGCCGAGTCCTCGACGACGTGGCCGACGTCGCAGGGCGTGATCCCGGCGTCACCACGGCGCACGGGCCCCGTCCCGCGGATCGTCCACCGACGCACCGACATCCGCCCACCCGGAAGGCCTGATCCATGACCGACCAACAGTCCCGCCCCACCACCGTCATCGTCGACGGGGCCCGCACGCCCATCGGCCGCCTCATGGGCTCCCTCGCCTCCTTTTCCGGCGCCGACCTCGGCGGGATCGCCATCAAGGCCGCCCTCGAGAAGTCCGGCGTCGAGCCCGAGCAGGTCGAGTATGTGATCATGGGGCAGGTTCTCACCGCCGGCGCCGGGCAGATCCCCGCCCGCCAGGCCGCCTCCAAGGCCGGCATCCCGATGCAGGTCCCGGCCCTCACGATCAACAAAGTGTGCCTCTCCGGCCTCGACGCGATCGCCCTCGCCGACCAGCTCATCCGCGCCGGCGAGTTCGACGTCGTCGTCGCGGGCGGCCAGGAGTCGATGACCCGGGCGCCGCACCTGCTCCCCGCCAGCCGTGGCGGCTTCAAGTACGGCGACGTCACGATGAAGGACCACATGGACTACGACGGTCTGTGGGACGCCTTCACCGACCAGGGCATGGGCAACCTCACCGAGTCCGCCAACCGTGGCGCGCAGCAGGTGAGCCGCGAGGAGCAGGACGCGTTCTCCGCCGCGAGCCACCAGCGCGCCGCCAAGGCGTGGGAGGAGGGCCTCTTCGACGACGAGGTCGTCCCCGTCGCGATCCCGCAGCGCAAGGGTGACCCGATCACGTTCGCCGAGGACGAGGGCATCCGTCCCGAGACGACGCCGGAGACGCTCGCCAAGCTGCGCCCTGCGTTCCGCAAGGACGGCACGGTCACGGCCGGCTCCGCCTCGCAGATCTCCGACGGCGCCTGCGCCGTCGTCGTCATGAGCCGCGCCAAGGCCGAGGAGCTGGGCCTTCCGTGGCTCGCCGAGATCGGCGCCCACGGCGTCGTCGCCGGCCCCGACTCCACGCTGCAGAACCAGCCGTCCGACGCGATCGTCGCCGCCTGCCGCAAGGAGGGCATCGAGCCCGGCGATCTCGACCTCGTCGAGATCAACGAGGCGTTCGCCGCCGTCGGCGTCGCCTCCGCGCGCACCCTCGGGCTCTCCGACGACAAGGTCAACGTCAACGGTGGCGCCATCGCGATGGGTCACCCGATCGGCATGTCGGGTGCCCGCATCCTCCTCCACCTCGCCAAGGAGCTGCGTCGTCGCGGCGGTGGCGTCGGTGCCGCCTCCCTGTGCGGTGGCGGCGGCCAGGGCGACGCCTTGATCGTCCGCGTCCCGAAGAACTGATTGCTGGGGCATGCTGGACCGGTGGGTGACGCCCACCGGTCCGGCCCGCCCCTCCGGGTGCCACGGTCGTCCCCGGCAAGCGTCGCACCCACCCCGGTCCGCATCCGTCCGCATTCGTCCGCATCCGTCCCACTACGAAGAGGTAGCTCACCGATGGCCCGTCAGGTCGACGTCCCGGCACTCGTGGAATCCGCACGCAAGGGGGCTCCCCGCGCCGTGGCGCGACTCATCTCCCTCGTCGAGGACGGCAGTCCGGCCCTGCGCGACATCATGGCCGCGCTCGCGCCGTACACGGGTCACGCGCACATCCTCGGCATCACGGGCAGCCCCGGCGTCGGCAAGTCCACGTCGACGAACGCGCTCGTCACGGCACTGCGTAAGCAGGGCAAGCGGGTCGGTGTCCTCGCCGTCGACCCGAGTTCGCCGTTCTCCGGCGGCGCACTCCTCGGCGACCGCGTGCGTATGCAGGACCACGCGCTCGACCCCGAGGTCTACATCCGTTCGCTCGCGAGCCGCGGCCACCTCGGTGGCCTCTCCGCCGCGACGCCGCAGGCGATGCGCGTCCTCGACGCGGCCGGTTGCGACGTCATCCTCGTCGAGACCGTCGGCGTCGGGCAGAGCGAGGTCGAGATCGTCGGCATGGCCGACACGACCCTCGTCCTCCTCGCGCCCGGCATGGGCGACGGCATCCAGGCGGCCAAGGCGGGCATCCTCGAGATCGGTGACGTCTTCGTCGTCAACAAGGCCGACCGGGAGGGCGCCGACTCCACGGTCCGCGACATCCGCCACATGATCAGCCTCGGCGACCGCACCGAGCCCCACCTCTGGCGTCCGCCTGTCCTCAAGACGATCGCCGACCGCATGGAGGGTGTCGAGGACGTCCTCGAGGGCATCGACAAGCACATGGCGTGGATGACGGAGCACGGCGAGCTCGACCGTCGCCGCCGCGCCCGCGCCGCGCAAGAGATCGAGGCGATCGTCCTCGCGCAGCTGCGTGCCCGCATGGGTGACCTTCGCGGCGGACACGGCATCGGCGACCTCGCCGCGGCCGTCGTGGCAGGCGAGACCGACCCGTACCGCGCCGCCGACGACATCGTCGCCGCACTGAGCTGAGGCCGTCCGGCCCGAACGGGGGCGTGGAGTCCGACGAACGTCCGGGCGCCACGCCCCCGTTCGCGTCCGGCCGAACGGCTGCACGCCGCGCTCCGACATCCCTAGGCTGGGGTCATGCTCGTCGCCTTCTCCGTCGCCCCCTCCACCGCCGCCGACGAATCGGGCTCGGTGAGTGCCGCCGTCGCCGACGCGATCGCGATCGTGCGCGCCTCCGGCGTCCCGCACCGCACCGACTCGATGTTCACGACTTTGGAGGGGGAGTGGGAGGAGTGCATGGACGTCGTCAAGCGGTGTTGCGACGCCGTCGGTGAGCACGGCGGGCGGGTGTCGCTCGTCCTCAAGGCCGATATCCGTCCCGGCCACACCGGCGAACTCAAGGGCAAGCTCGACCGCCTCGAGAAGGCCGTCGCCGCACGCGACGAGGCCTGATCTCCCGCCGACCCACCACTCCCGCGCTTCCGCGCGCGGTCGGGCCGGAGAGCGGGGCAGTCCGTGTCGGTACTCTGACCTGCATGAAGACGACCCGCAGGCTCGCGTTCGACCCCATCAGACGGGCCGCGGTGCTGTGGGAACGCACCTGGGGTACGGCGTCGGCGCCTCAGTCGATGGCGACCGCGACGTCGGTCATGCGGGTGCAGCAGCTCCTCCTCGCCGAGTTCGACGCCCTCCTCGCCGAGTTCGACCTCACCTTCCCGCGGTTCGAGACCCTCGTCCTCCTCACGTTCAGCCGTGAGGGCCGCCTGCCCATGAGCATCGTCGGCGAACGCCTCATGGTGCATCCGACGAGCGCGACGAGCCTCGTGCGCCGCCTCGAGGCGCAGGGCTACGTCGAGCGGGTCCCCAACCCCGACGACGGGCGCGGCACCCTCGCCGTCATCACCCCGCCCGGGCGGGAGGCCGCCGAGCGGGGCATGCGTCGCCTCGTCGACGCCGGGTTCGGACTCTCCGGGCTCACCGGGCCGGAGCGGGTCGAGCTGTTCCGCCTCCTCGAGAAGGTCCGCATCGGCCACGGAGACGTGCGGCCGGCCGAGGCTCAGGACTGAGGACGGCGCGTTCGTCGGGCGCGTCTCTCTTCCGCCTCGACCGACGCGTCCCCGCCGGGGGGATCGGCTACTGGCTCTCGAGCGCCCACACCGGCCGCGGCCTCATGTGGGAGGCCGTCGCGGCGCTCGTGGACGCGAGTCTCGCGGCGGTCCTGCGGCGCGTGGAGATCCGCTGCGACCCTCGCAACGTGCGCAGCGCCCATGCCGCCGAGTCCCTCGGGTTCGTCCGCGAGGGCGTCCTGCGATGTTCGGTGGCCGACCCGTCCGACCCGGCCCGTCTGCGCGACACGGCGGTCTACGCCCGGGTCCACTGAGCCCTCGGGGTGATGTGCGGCGGCCGGGCGGGGGTGTCGTCCCAGGTCAGGGGTCCTGCCGGTTGCCACCGCAGGGCCCCTGGGCGGAGCGGCCGGGAAGCCCGAGGAAGATCATCGGCCCTCCTCTTCCCATTTACTAGGAAGTCCTAGTAGTTTGGGGGCATGACGATGACGTCGCAGGAGACCCAGAACGCCGTGTCCGGTCGCGAGCGCTGGCAGCAGCGCTACGCCGCTTCGAAGGTCCGCGACGCGGACTTCACCACCCTCTCCGGCATGGAGGTCGAGCCCGTCTACGGCCCCACCGCCGAGCAGGAGGCCGCCGACCCCGACTTCGACCGCATCGGGTGGCCGGGGGAGTTCCCCTACACCCGTGGTCTCTACGCCACCGGCTACCGCGGGCGCACGTGGACGATCCGCCAGTTCGCCGGCTTCGGCAACGCCAAGCAGACCAACGAGCGCTACAAGATGATCCTCGGCCGCGGTGGCGGCGGTCTCTCCGTCGCGTTCGACATGCCGACCCTCATGGGGCGCGATTCCGACGACGCGATGAGCCTCGGCGAGGTCGGCCACTGCGGTGTCGCCATCGACTCCGCCAACGACATGGACATCCTGTTCTCCGACATCACCCTCGACGAGGTCACGACGTCGATGACGATCTCGGGCCCGGCGGTCCCCGTGTTCTGCATGTACCTCGTCGCCGCCGAGCGTCAGGGCTGCGACGTCGGCAAGCTCAACGGCACGCTCCAGACCGACATCTTCAAGGAGTACATCGCCCAGAAGGAGTGGCTGTTCTCCCCGGAGCCGCACCTGCGCCTCATCGGCGACCTCATGGAGTACTGCGACGCGAACATCCCCGCGTACAAGCCGCTGTCGGTCTCCGGCTACCACATCCGCGAGGCCGGCTCCACAGCCGCGCAGGAGCTCGCGTTCACCCTCGCCGACGGGTTCGGTTACGTCGAGCTCGGCCTCTCGCGCGGCCTCGACATCAACTCGTTCGCGCCCGGCCTGAGCTTCTTCTTCGACTCCCACGTCGACTTCTTCGAGGAGATCGCGAAGTTCCGCGCCGCCCGCCGCATCTGGGCCAAGTGGATGCGTGACGTCTACGGTGCGACGAGCGAGAAGGCGCAGTGGCTGCGGTTCCACACGCAGACCGCGGGTGTCTCCCTCACCGCGCAGCAGCCGCTCAACAACGTCGTCCGTACCGCCACCGAGGCGCTCGCGGCCGTCCTCGGCGGCACGAACTCCCTCCACACCAACGCGCTCGACGAGACCCTCGCCCTGCCCACCGAGCAGTCCGCCGAGGTCGCCCTCCGCACGCAGCAGGTCATCATGGAGGAGACCGGCGTCACCAATGTCGCCGACCCGCTCGGCGGCTCCTGGTACGTCGAGGCCCTCACCGACAAGATCGAGGCGGAGGCCGAGGCGATCTTCGACAAGATCCTCCGCCTGGGCGGCTCGACCGTCGGCGCCGACGACAAGGCCGGCCTCGCCGAGATCGTCCGCACGAGCACGGGCCACAAGGGTGCCGACGCCACGTGGCCGATGACCGCGGGCATCCTCCGCGGCATCGAGGAGGGCTGGTTCTCCGCCGAGATCGCCGACGCCGCGTTCCACCACCAGATCGCGCTCGAGAAGGGCGACAAGCGGGTCGTCGGCGTCAACTGCCACACCGACTCCGTCGCGAACGAGCTCGAGATCCTCCGCGTGAGCCACGAGGTCGAGCGCGACCAGGTGCAGGAGCTCGACGAGCGCCGCGCGGCCCGCAACGAGGACATCGCTGCCGACGCCCTCGCCCGCATGGTCGAGGTCTCCCGCACGAGCGAGAACATGATCCCCGCCATGCTCGACGCCGTCCGCGCCGAGTGCACCCTCGGCGAGATCTGCAACGCCCTCCGCGACGAGTGGGGCATCTACCGCGAACCCGCCCGCTTCTGAGCGACGCACACGCCACGTCCGCGGCCCGTCCGCCCTTCGGGGGTGGGCGGGCCGCGTCGCGTCCAGGCCGTGCCGCGACCGCGGGCTGCTCGCGGTCGGTGGAGGTCGGCATCGAGGCGACTCCGGTTGTCATCGCACCCCGTGCGTCGGCAAGAATGCAGGTATGACCGACCAGCCTGGTATCAGCACGTCCGCCCTCCGCGGGGCGGTCGACCTGTCCTCCCTCGGGCAGGGCCCGAAGAACGACTCCGGCGCCCCGGCGCCCGGGGGTATCCGCGTCGACGCCGACGAGGCGTCGTTCCAGGAGCTCATGCTCGGCACGCAGGACGTCGCCGCGCTCGTCGTCGTGTGGTCCGCCTCCCACCCCGAGACCGAGGCTGCCGTGACGAACGCCGTCGCCGCCGCCGAGCGTCTCCAGGGGCGGCTACGGGTCATCGCCGCCGACGCCGACGCCCACCCCCGCATCGCGCAGGCGTTCCAGGTGCAGCAGCTCCCGTTCACCCTCGGCGTCATCGCCGCACAGCCCGTGCCGCTGTCACCCGGCGTCATCCCCGTCGACCAGCTCCTCCCCGCCCTCGAGCAGCTCCTCCAGGTCGCGAAGGAGAACGGGGTCACCGGCCGCGTCGCCGTCGACGGGACCGAGGCCGAGCCCGAGCCGCTCTCTCCGGAGCACCAGGCCGCCTACGACGCCATCGAGAATGGCGACTTCCACGCCGCCTCCGAGGCCTACCGCGCCGCTCTCAAGAAGAACCCGAAGGACGCCGACGCCACCGCCGGCCTCGCCCAGGTGTCCCTCATGGAGCGCACCCAGGGTGCCGACCTCGCCGCCGCCCGCACCGCGGCCGCCGAGAACCCCGACGACATCGACGCCCAGCTCGCCGTCGCCGACCTCGACGTCCTCGGCGGTCACGTCGAGGACGCGTTCGTGCGGCTCGTCGACCTCGTCCGCCGCACCACCGAGGACGACCGCGAGAAGGTCCGCCGCCGCCTCGTCGAGCTGTTCGAGGTCGTCGGCGCCCAGGACGAGCGTGTCGTCAAGGCGCGCCGCGCGCTCATGAGCGCCCTGTTCTGAGTCGTCGTCCGACCCGGTGCGTCCGGGAGGCCGATCGGGCCGGTGCCCTCCTCGGCGCCGGCCCGAGGCATGTCCGCAGCAGGCGATGAGAGCTCTGCTCCGGCCCTCCGTCGTGCAGCGATGAGCTGCGTGGGGTGTGGTCGGGCAGGAGCGAGTCCCTGACCTACGGTCCCACCGACGGCATCGTTCGACCGGCGCATCGCTGTAGGACAGAGGGCCCGCGGGGTGCCGTGAGGGGCGCGCGGTGGAGATGAGGTGTGGGGAGAGCGGGCCCGGATGACGATCACCGAGGTGTCGGGGGAGCGTCCGGCCCGACCGCGCGAGCGTATGACCTGCGACGTCGTGACCGCGTGGATGTGTCCGGTTCGTGGGTGATCGCTGTTCGGACCGGAAGCCGAGGCCCGCCGTGGATCATCGGATCGCGGTGCTACCCGATCGATGCGGACGAATCGCTCAGGTAGGGAGCGGCTCGCGGGTGCTGAGGACGAAGTCCCAGGCGACGCCGAGGCGCCGGGTGGGGCGCCAGATCGCGCGGAGGTCGCGGCGCAGCCGTCCGTCGGCGAGAGGGACGATGCGCACCCGGTCGTCGCGGACCGCGTCGGCCACGGCGTGCGCCGAGACGACGGACGGCCCGATGCCGGCGGCGACGCTCCGGACGATGGCGGTGATGCTCGACAGTTCCATGACGGGGTCGGCGGGGTCGAGGTCGGCGAGGAGCTCGTCGACGGTGTCGCGGGTGCCCGAGCCGGGTTCGCGGAAGACGAGCGGTGTCTCGGCGAGCTCCGCGCGCGTGACGGAGGTCCGGCGTGTCCACGGGTGGCCGGGCGCGACGACGACGACGAGTTCGTCGTGGGCGACGACGAGGCTCTGCAACGAGGCGGGAACCCCCGGGGACTCGACGAAACCGACGTCGATCGTGTCCGCCTCGACGGCCTCGACGACGTCGGCCGAGTTCGTCACCCGCACGCGCACCTGCACCTGCGGGTGCGCGTTGCGGAAGCGGGTGAGCCATCGCGGGACGAGGTGTTCGCCGATGGTGAGGCTCGCGCCGACTGCGAGGTGGGAGGCGCGGTCCTCCCGCAGCGACTCCGCGCCGGCGGTGAGGTGGTCGAGGGCGGTGAGCACCGGCTCGGCCCAGTCGGCGACGAGACGCCCGTGCGCGGTGAGGCGGGAACCGGTGGGGCTGCGGTCGACGAGGGTGAGGCCCAGGTCTCGCTCGAGGCGGGCGAGGGTGCGGCTCGCGTTGGGTTGCCCGAGCCCGAGGGTGCGGGCGGCGGCGCCGAGGCTGCCCGTGCGGCCCACCAGGGTGAGCAGGGCGAGCCCCTCGACGTCGGGCGCACGGGAGGTCATGCCTCGATGATATGAGCCCATTCGGATGAGGGCGGTAGCGCGACGGGCGGTCGCGCGGGACGCTGACGTGGTGACTCCGCAACCCCAGGGCGATCCGCCCCTCACCCACACGGACGGCCCCGACGACCTCGACGGGGAGCACCGTCCACCGGAGACGGGCGCCGACGCCGGACGGCTCGCGGACACGGCAGGAGGTGCGCGCCCGGTCGCCTCCGGGGAGGCCGACCCACGCACCGCGGAGTCACCGGGCGCGGTGGCCCCGGGGTCGGGTGCTCCGGCGGCCGAGCCCGGGCCAATGCGTCGTCTCGGCCCGGGCCTGGCCCTCGCGATCGGGGTGGCGCTGCTCACGTACGCCCTCAATCGCGCCGTCCCCACCCTGAGCGCGTTGCTCGTCGCGATCCTCGTCGGCGTCGTCCTCACCAACGTCGTGCGTCTACCGGAGTCCACCGCGCCGGGCCTCGCGATCGCGTCGAAGAAGCTCCTGCGGGCAGGCATCGTGCTCCTCGGCCTGCAGGTCTCGCTGAGGGACATCGCCGGGCTCGGCGTCGGGATGATCGGCGTCGTCCTCGCGGTCGTCGTCGGCGGCCTCCTCACGGCGGAGGTCGCCGGGCGGATGCTCGGCATCCGGCCCGCGCAACGCAGCCTCATCGGTGCCGGGTTCTCCATCTGCGGTGCCGCCGCCGTCGCGGGGGTCGAAGGGGTCATCGACGACAAGAAGGAGGAGGACGTCGTCACCGCGCTCGCGCTCGTCGTGCTGTTCGGCACGATCATGATCCCGCTCGTGCCCCTGCTCGTCGCCGCGTTCGGCCTCGGTGAGCACACGGGCGGCCTGTGGGCGGGGGCGTCGATCCACGAGGTCGCGCAGGTCGTGGCCGCCGCGGGCATCATCGGCGGATCGGCGCTCAAGGTCGGCGTCGTCGTCAAGCTCGCGCGGGTGCTCATGCTCGCCCCGGTCGCGGTGTGGTTCGGTTGGCAGATGAGGCGCAACGCCGCGGGGCGCGCGGTGGCGGGTCAGGCACAGGAGGTGCAGACGCTGCCTCCGCTCGTGCCGCTCTTCGTCGTCGGGTTCCTCGCCGCGGTCGTCCTGCGCACCCTCGGCGTCGTGCCGACGCCGTCGCTCGACGCCCTCAAGATCCTCCAGACGATCCTCCTCGCCGCGGCGATGTTCGCCCTCGGGTGCGGGGTCCGGTTCGCGACGCTCAGGACGGTCGGTGGGCGCCCCTTCGTCCTCGCGACGATCGTCACCCTCGTCGTCGGGCTCATCGCACTGGGCGGGGTGCTTCTCGCCGGGTGAGGTGCGCTCCGTCGTATGCCGACGTGGGGAACGCAGGCGCGCCTGCGCCGCCGCCGAGTTCGGATCGGCGGCAGGTGGTCTCGCGCTCGCCCGAGTGAGGCGATCGGCCGGCCGTCATGGGTCATCGCCCCTTTGACGCCTGACGTCGTCGCGCCGTACCGTCAGGACCCATGACGACTTTCGCACCTGACACCGCGGCGCCGCCGACGCAGGTCTCGAGAGGGCCCCTGCTCGCGCTGGCCTCGGCCGTGTCGTTCGGTCTCGCGGGTCCGCTGGCCGCGGGGCTCCTCCGGGCCGGGTGGTCGCCGACCGCCGCCGTCATCGCCCGCGTCGGTATCGCCGGACTCGTCATGTTGCCGGCCGCGGCGCGAGTCGTGCGCGGGCGCCCGGGGATCCTGCGGCGCGGTGGCGGGACGATCGTCGCGTACGGCGTGGCCGCCATCGCGGCGACCCAGCTGGGGTTCTTCCTCGCGGTGACACGGTTGCCCGTCGCGACCGCACTGCTCATCGAATACCTCGCGCCCGTGGTCGTCCTCGCGTGGGCGTGGCTCGTGCACGGACGCCGCCCGTCGCGCCTCACGGTGCTCGGCGCGGTCGTCGCGCTCGCGGGACTCGTGCCCGTCCTCGGCCTCACCGGTGGCGCCGGCCTGGACCCGGTCGGCGTCGGCTTCGCGCTCGTCGCGTTGTGCGGGCTCGTCGTGTACTTCCTCCTCTCGGCCGGTGGCGGCGAGGATCTTCCGCCTTTCGTCCTCACGTGCGGCGGGACGCTCGTCGGCGCCGTGATGCTCGGTGCCGTGGCGGCCTGCGGCCTGCTGCCGTTCGCGGCCTCGACCGCGCCCGCGGTGTATGCGGGGATCGCCGTGCCGTGGTGGGTCGCCGTCGGCGCCCTCGGTGTGATCGCGGCCGCTGTCGCCTACACGACCGGCATCGGTGCGGCCCGGGCCCTCGGTGCCCGCGCGGCCTCGTTCGTGGGATTGAGCGAAGTGCTCTTCGCCGCGACGTTCGCGGCCCTGCTCGTCGGCCAGGCGCCGACCCTGCCCCAGATCCTCGGCGGGTTCGTCGTGCTCGCGGGCATCGCGATGGTCCAGGCGGGCGACGACACCACCACGGTCGCCTCGGCCGTCGAACCGCCTGCAGCCACGGCATCGCAGGAGCCCGGGGAGCGCGTCCCCACTGTGGTGCCGGAGCTCCCGCGTCTGTCCACTCGCCATCGTTGATCCCCGGCGGCCGAGGACACTCCGCCCCTGTGCGAAAGGCGATGCCGGACACTGGATCCATGCGTCCCCTGACGGTCGACGACGTACGTGCCGGGCTCCCGGTCGTCCATGCCGGGCCGCCCCTTCCCGCCGTGTACGGAAGTGACGCCGACGACCTCTTCGACCACGAGGTGCCCACCGGTCGTCCCGGTCGTATCGAGTACTGGGCCGGCCCGGGAAAGAACCACGTCGTCGTGCGATGGCTGGGCCTGGAGGACGATGCGCGTTCCATCGGGGAGGGGCACGACCCCGTCGACGGTGTGTACCCGATGCTCGGAGTGCCCGGCGAGGCCGAGTGGCGCGCGGCAGTCCGCCGAGCGACGGGGGACGGCGGCGACGAGATGCCCGATCCCGGACGACGCGCGGTCGCGCCGCCGGGTGTCCCCGCCGCATCCTTCCGGGTCGATCACCGACGCCCCGGATCGGGTGATCACCCGCCGGCGGCGGGCGGTGAGGATGCGGTCGCACTCGGCGGGGGCTGCACGTCACCGACGCGGTGGAGGTCGGCGACGGTGGCTCGGCCCCGGAGCGCGCGGTCGAGGTCCTCGACGGTGCCGGTGAGGACGGCCGCGGGTGCACGGTGCCGTCGGCAGCGGGCCACCTCTCGTCGACGCGGATGAGCCGGTCCCACCTGCGCCGTCGTCGGCGCATCGGCTGTGTTGCGAGGCCCTCGACCGCCGACGGGCGTCCCCACACCGCGGGGTGAGGCGGCGTTCGATCGCGACGTTCAGCGTGCGGGACGCTGCGTGAGGACGCGGTCGAGTTCGCCGAGGAGCAGGAGATCGCCGACACGGTGAGGATCGGTCACCGCCGGACGGCCCCAGAAGGTGCACAGCAGGTCCTCGGCCGTACCGGTGAGGATGGCGCGGGGGCGGACCGTGCCGTCGGCGGGATCGGCGTCGGCGACCTCGAGGGTGCCGTTCGCCACGTCGACGGCGACGATCCACGTCGCTCCCGTGTCCGAGGCGACGATCCGGACGAGGGGCGCGGGTTCCGCCCCCTCGCCGGATCCGGGGGAGGTCGTCCCGCCGGGGGTCGGCATCGGGCCGTGATCGGCGACGAGACGGAGCACCTCGTCGACGCCGTCGGCGGCGAGCAGGGGATCGACGAGGGTGCGGGCACTGCCGTCGGGCGCGGCGGTGAGCTCGGCGTCGAGGCGGTGGACACACGCCTCGTGGGCCTGCCGCCGGAGGACGAACCCCGCGGTCTGCTCGCGCGACCACGTCCACACGGGGGCGTCGGTCGGACGCCCGCGGATGGCGGCGAGGAGCTCCGTCGTCGCGTCGCGGAGGAGGTCGAGCGTGCCCGGGAGATCCGTGGACTCCGGCAGGGTGGAGCGCTCGTGGAGGGCACGTGCCTCGTCCGCGTCGGTGACTCCCGCCTGCACGATCCCGGCCCACCCGTGCTGGACCTCGGCGAGGTGGCGCGCGAGGTCCACCGTCGTCCATCCGGGGCACGTGGGGACACCCGCAGCGGGATCGACCCCGCTCAGGGCCTCGACGACCCTCGCCGAGTCGGCGTCGATCGCGGCGAGATAGGTCTCGGGCTCGGGACGGGTCGGTGCATGGGTCTGCATGACCCCACCCTGTCACCCGTCACCGACACCCCCCACCGACAGGTGACGGCCCCCGTCTGGCTCGTCCGCGACGACGGGCGTCGACTGCGGCAGCTCCTCCGTCGTCGCCGCGGTGCCGGGTCCGACCGCGTGCAGGCCCCGCCGCCTCACCCGCTCGATGGTGACGCGGCGGCGGGGGCGCCCGTCACCGAGCGCGGGGCGCGCGCGAGGTTCTCACCGCGTGTGCTCGTCCGGTGCCCGGGCGACGAGCGTGCCTGCGGATCGTCCGGCCCCGTCGCGGGGCGGCTCAGTCCTGGGCGTCGGCGGCCGGGGGATCGACGCGGGCCTCGTCGGCGCGTTCGACGATCTGTGCGGCGAGGGCTCGGGGCTCGTCCCCGGCGAGGACGAGCCCGCGGCCCGGCCCCGCGTCGCCTGCCGCGCCCGTGTCGTCAGCGGACTCGGCCCCGCCGGTCAGGTGGACGAGGTGGACGGGGGCGGGCTCGGCGAAGTCGAGGTAGGCCTCGAGGTGTTCGCCGGGCACGTCCTCGGCGACGACGGCGTCGTACCCGGCGAACCGGAAGCTGTCGGCAAGGGCGATGCCGGCCGTGTACCGCAGGTAGCGGCGCTCCAGCTCGGTGCGTGCATCGGAGGGGGCCACACCCCCCTCGCCGGTGAACATGGCCTCGACGACGGCCCCGTCGACGGACGCGGCACGAGGGAGTGCGGCCGTGAGGGCACGGGCGACGTCGTCGGCACCGGGGCCGGTGAGGACGAACAGGCGCCCCTCGGCGTCCTCGGCGGGGCGGTCCGTGGCGGTGGGGGTCTCGGTCATCGGGGGTCTCCTCGGTCGTTCGGGCCGGTGCGTTCGGGGCGCCGGTCGGTGGGCGGACGCGTGGCCGGGCGGGGGTCAGCGCGGGTCGGGGTCGGGCAGGGGCGTCTTGCCGGGGGCGGAGAGCGTGAGGAACGCGCGGGCGACGAAGGGCCGCTCCTCGAGGCGGTCCTCGACGGCCTGGATACGGGGCTGGAGAACGGCCTCGACGTCGTCGGACGCGAGATCGACGGCGGCGATGAGGAGGATCTTCGACGGGCCGACGTACTCCATGTGGAGGAACGTCACGGCGTCGATCTCGGGGTCGTCGTACAGCGCGGTGAGGACGCGTCGCCGAGTGTCGTCGCTCACCTGCTGGCCGACGAGGAAGGCGATGTTGCGCTGGATGAGGATGAGCGCGACGGCGCCGAGGAGCACACCGACGAGGATCGATCCGATCGCGTCGTAGACGGCGTTGCCGGTGATTTCGTGGAGGACCAGCCCGCTCGCGGCGAGGAGGATGCCGAGGAGCGCGGCGGCGTCCTCGAAGAACACGGCCCGCAGGGTCGTCTGGGAGGTGTCGAGGATGTACCGCATCGGTCGCAGCTGCAGCTGCCGGGCGGAGGCGCGGGTCTGACGCAGCGCCTGAAGGAACGAGATGCCCTCGAGGACGAACGAGACGGCGAGGACGACGTAGCTGAGCAGGTAGTCGCCACCCTCGCCCTCGGCGCCGAGCTCGGAGACGCCGTGCGTGATGGAGAGGATCGACCCGGCGACGAAGAGACCGAACGCGGCGATCATCGACCACACGTACGCGGCGCGGCCGTACCCGAGGGGGTGGGTCTCGTCGGCGGCCTCGGCCGAGCGACGTTCGGCGACGAGGAGGAAGAGCTCGTTGCCGGTGTCGGCCCAGCTGTGCGTGGCCTCCGCGACCATCGACGCGGAGCCGGAGAGCACGGCCGCGGCCGTCTTCGCGGCGGCGATGAGGGCGTTGGCGCCGAGGGCGACCAGCACGGTGAGGATGCTGCCGCCGCCCGCGGAGTCGTCCGAGGGGCGATCTGCGGATCCGCCGGTGGCGGAGACCGACCCGGAGGGCGGGGCGTCTCGCGCCTCGTTCGCGGTGAGCGGGGTGAGGGTGTCGTCGGACGCGCCAGGGGCGCGGCTCGCGGGGTCGTGTGCGTTCGTCACGGACGACGACGGTACTCGCCGGGCCATGCCACCGGGGGGCGCCGACCACCGTCACCCCTCGCGGAGCTCCCGCTTGAGGATCTTGCCGGAGGCGTTGCGGGGGAGCGCATCGAGGAGGCGGATCTGCTTGGGGATCTTGAACGTCGCGAGGTTCGCGCGGGCGTGCTCCCGCAGCGTGTCCTCGTCGACGTCGCTGCCCGGGCGGGGGACGACGAAGGCGTACACGGCCTCGCCCCACTTGTCGTCGGGGATGCCGACGACGGCGACCTCCGCGACGGCCGGGTGGGCGTAGAGCACGTCCTCGACCTCCCGCGGGGCGACGAGGACGCCGCCGGTGTTGATGACGTCGCGCACCCGGTCGACGATCGTGAGGTACCCCTCCTCGTCCTGGACCGCGAGGTCGCCGGAGTGGAACCACCCGTCGCGGAACGCCGCGTCCGTCTCCTCGGGGCGACCCCAGTACCCGTCGCAGAGTTGCGGGCTACGGTAGACGACCTCCCCGCGCTCGCCCGGCGCGACGTCCCGGCCCTGGATGTCGACGACGCGGAGCTCGACGAAGAGGACGGGCCGACCCGTCGACGACGGCCGCGCGGCATGCTCCTCCGGGCGGAGGACGGTGGCGAGCGGCGCGATCTCCGACTGGCCGAAGCAGTTGTAGAACCCCAGGTCGGGCAGCGTCTCCTGCAGGCGCGTGAGCACCGGGCCGGGCATGATCGCCGCCCCGTAGTACGCCTTGCGCAGCGCCGACAGGTCGCGCGTCTCCAGGTCGGGGTGGTTCGCGAGCGCCACCCACAGGGTGGGCGCGGCGAAGAACGCGCCGTGCGAGCCGGCCTCGAGTCGGCGGAGGATCTCCGTCGGGTCCGGGGTCTCGAGGAGTGTGTTGGTCGCGCCGACCGCGAGCCACGGCAGGAGGAACACGTGCATCTGCGCCGAGTGGTACAGCGGCATGACGTGCAGGGGCGCGTCGTCCTCGGTCACATCGAGGGCGACGACCGCCGACACGTACTCGTGGACGAGCGCGCGGTGCGACATCATCGCGCCCTTCGGCGCCGACGTCGTCCCGGACGTGTAAAGGAGCTGCGCGAGGTCGGAGTCGGTGACCTCGACGGCAACCTCGGGCACCTCGCCGCTGCGGGCGACGTCGAGGAGGCTCCCCTCGGCGTCGCGCAACGGGAGGATCGTCGCGGGGCAGCCCTCGGCCTCCTCGACGATCGCGCGCATCGACGGATCGACGAGCGTCACCCGCGCCTCCGACTGGCGGAGGACGTGGCCCGCCTCCCGTGCGGTGAACTGGTTGTTCATCGGGACGTGGACGAGGCCGGCCCGGCAGCACGCGAGGAACCCGATGACGTAGGCGTCGGAGTTCTTGCCGAACGCGGCCACGCGGTCGCCCTTGGCGAGGCCGAGGTCGAGGAGGTGCACGGCGACGCGGGAGACGGCGTCGTCGAGGTCGGCGTACGTCCACGTGCGCTCGGCGAACACGAGCGCGGGACGCCCGGGGACGCGTCTCGCGCTCCGGTGAAGCACATCGGCGACGGTGCTGCGGTGGGTGGCGTCGAGCACGGGAATCTCCTCGTCCGGCGGGGCGATCGGGTCAGGGGAGACTAGCCTCACGTCTCGAGACGTGGAAAGAGCCCGTCCGTCACGTGAACCGCTCGTCCTCGGCGACGGGATCGACGGTGGCGTCGACGCATCGGCCGCCGCCAGGATCGTGCAGCCGGGCAGGCGAGCGCGGGGCCGGGCACGCGCCGTGCTCGGCCCCGCTCCTGCTCAGGTGCGGTGCCGTTCGGCGTTGGCGCGCACCGCGTCGTACACGTACTGCGCCAGCCCCGGGGCGATCGCCTCGTACTGGGCGGTGAACCGGGGGTCGCCCACGTACATCGATGCGATCTGCGCCTGCATCTCGTGGGTGCAGTCGAAGTGCGACTCGATGCTGCGGCGGTGGGCCTCGGCGGCGGCCGCGGCCTCGTCCGAGTCGACCGGGGCCCCGGCCGCGAGCAGGCGCGCGAACTCGGCGTTCACCGCGTCACCCTCGGCCTTGATCCGCTCCCAGTCGGCCTTCGTGAACCCGGCGGTGCGCCGGCGGCTCTGCGCCCAGGCGTCGGTGTCACCCCAACGCTGCTCGGCCTCGGCGACGTACTCCTCGCCTAACGCGTCGCCGAACAGCTCGCGCTTCTCGTCGTCCGTCATGGGTGTGTCCGTCATGGCGTTCTCCAATGCGTGGTCGAGTGCCGTGACGAGCCCGCGCAGCTCGTCCAGGCGGGACATGACCGAGGCGCGTTGACGGTGCAGGTGCTCGACGAGGCCGTCGGGCCGGTCGAGGAGATCGGCGATCTCCTCGAGCCCGAACCCGAGCCGCCGGTAGACCACCACGTGCTGCAGACGCGTGAGGTCGCCGTCGGTGTAGAGCCGGTACCCGGCGTGACTGCGCACGCTCGGGGTGACGAGACCGATCTCGTCGTAGTGGTGCAACGTGCGCCGGGTGATCCCCAGCCGCTGCGCCACCTGCCCCACGGTCATCGGTTCGTCGAACTCGTGCTCCGTCTCGGTCATGACACGAGCCTGACCGGTCACGTCGCGTGAGGGTCAAGTCCATGGGGCGGTCTCGTCGCGCGTCTGCGCGGCCGATGTCCGCGGCGTCACGCCATGGGAGCCGACCTGACGCGCACAGGAGGGAGGGCGCAGGCCTCTGATCTGCGGTGTCGCGGCAACCTCGATGTCTGCGCAGTGTCGAGTCCGTCGAGATGGCGTCACGTCGGTGGGGGACGGGCCGGTGGGGTGGGATCGCGCGGCGGGTCGCGCGGCATGCCTGGGCCGATTCGGTGCGCGGTACCGCCGGGGACGGGCCGGACGCAGGCCGACGGCCGCCCCCCCTGGTGGGGAGCGGCCGTCGGTGTGCCACCGGCCGGGTGGCGGGGTGCGTCCGGGGTGTCAGCCGTCGAGCGCGGCGGAGACGACCTCCTTGGCCTCCTTCTGTACCTGGGAGAGGTGCTCGGCGCCCTTGAAGGACTCGGCATAGATCTTGTAGACGTCCTCGGTGCCGGACGGGCGGGCCGCGAACCATGCGGACTCGGTCGTCACCTTGAGGCCGCCGATGGCCGCGCCGTTGCCGGGCGCCTCGGTGAGCTTGGCCGTGATGGGCTCGCCGGCGAGGGTGTCGGCCGTGACCGCCTCGGGGGAGAGTTTCTTGAGCTTGGCCTTCTGCTCGCGGTCGGCGGGGGCGTCGACGCGGGCGTACGCCGGGTCGCCGTGCTGGGCGACGAGCTCGTCGTAGTGCCGCGACGGCGACTTGCCCGTCCTGGCCTGGATCTCGCTCGCGAGCAGGGCGAGGATGATGCCGTCCTTGTCGGTGCTCCACACGGAGCCGTCGAAGCGGAGGAAGCTCGCGCCCGCGGACTCCTCGCCACCGAACGGGCCGGACCCGTCGAGCAGGCCGGGCACGAACCACTTGAAGCCGACCGGCACCTCGACGAGGTTACGACCCAGGTCCTCGGCGACGCGGTCGATCATCGAGCTGCTCACGAGCGTCTTGCCGATGAACCCGTCGGCCGGCCACTGCGGGCGCGCGCCGCCGAACAGGTACCGGATCGCGACGGCCAGGTAGTGGTTGGGGTTCATGAGGCCGCCGTCGGGCGTGACGATGCCGTGCCGGTCGGAGTCGGCGTCGTTGCCGGTGGCGATGTCGTAGGAGTCCTTCTCGCCGATGAGGCTCGCCATGGCCGAGGGGGAGGAGCAGTCCATGCGGATCTTCTCGTCCCAGTCCAACGTCATGAACCGCCACGTCGGGTCGACGAGCGGGTTCACGACCGTGAGGTCGAGGCCGTAGTGGTCGGCGATGGCCTGCCAGTAATCGACGGACGCGCCGCCGAGCGGGTCGGCGCCGATCTTCACGCCCGCGTCCTCGATGGCCGCCATGTCGATGACGTTCTTGAGGTCCTCGACGTAGATGCGCTTGAACTCGTAGCTCTCGCACCGGGGCCGGGCCTCGTGGAACGGGATGCGGGTGACGCCCTCGAGGTCGCCGCGGATGTACTCGTTGGCGCGGTCGGCGATCCACGTCGTGGCGTCGGTGTCGGCGGGGCCGCCGTGCGGCGGGTTGTACTTGAATCCGCCGTCGGTGGGCGGGTTGTGGCTCGGGGTGACGACGATGCCGTCGGCGAGGCCGACGTTCGCGGGGAGGTCGTCGACGCCGGAGATCTTGCCCTTGTTGGCGCGGAGGATCGCGTGGCTCACCGCGGGGGTGGGCGTGTAGCGGTCCTCGGCGTCGACGAGGACATGCACGTCGTTGGCGATGAGGACCTCGATCGCGCTCGCCCACGCGGGCTCGGACAGGCCGTGCGTGTCGCGCCCGATGAACAGGGGGCCGTCGAATCCCTGCTCGCGACGGTAGTCGACGATCGCCTGCGTCGTGGCGAGGATGTGGTCCTCGTTGAACGACGTCTTGAGGCTCGACCCGCGATGCCCCGACGTGCCGAAGACGACCTGCTGGTCGACGTTCTCCGGATCGGGTCGGAACGTGTAGTACGCGGTGACGAGGTGGGCGACGTCGACGAGGTCGCCGGGCTGTGCGGGCTGTCCTGCGCGTGAGTCGGTCATGGGTTCATCTTGGCAGCGTGAGTGGCGTTCCGGCAGGCCGGGCACCGACCGTCCCGAGTGGGGCTCGGTCGGCCGGGTGGGGTGAGGTGGCCGTGTCGTCGTCGTGCGGAGGGCGCGTGCGAGCCCGGGGCGAGGCGGCGCACCTGCGCGAGGGGCGGCCACGAGGATGCCGCGGAGCCCCCACCCGCGTGGGGTGAGGCCTCCGGCGGGAGGGGTCGGGGCATCGAAGCGTTCCGCAGGTGGAGACCTGGGACCGTCCGGCGAAGCGACCTTCGAACCACGACCGGGCGGCGAACGCGTGGGAGGCGACGCGCAGCTCGTGCGGGCGATCAATGCGAAGACGGCCCACAACATCGGTGACGTGCGGACGACGTCCACGCTGTCGTCGGCATGCACGAAGCGCCGACGTCGTCGCGTGAGAGCTCGGACGTGGCGCGAACACCGCCACGCCTGGGGCGTGAAGAAGAACGTCGACCAGCGGCTCATCGCTCGCTCCTGACCTTCGCGTCTTCGACGGCCCGTCCCCTCGAGGGGGCGGGTCGTTCGGCGTCGTCCCGCCCGGGCCTCACCTGTCGAGAGTGCGGTGGAGGAAGAGCGCGAGGCCGGTGCGGTCCCGCTGGTCGAGCTTGCGCAGGAGCGCGGAGACGTGGTTCTTCACCGTCCCCTCGGCGAGGACGAGGGCTGCGGCGATCTCGGTGTTCGTCTCTCCCAGGGCGACGCGCGCGGCGACGGCACGCTCCGCCGGGGTGAGCACGGCGAGCGGGCTCGCGCCCTCGTCGCGGCCGCGCGCGGGACGCATCGCCGCCCGCGTGACCCGGGGGTCGATGACGAGCCCGCCGTCGTGGGCGGCGACGATCGCGTCGGCGAGCGCCTCGGGGGAGGAGTCCTTGAGGAGGAACCCCGCCGCGCCGGCACCGATCGCCGCCCGCACGAGGTCGGCGTCGTCGAACGTCGTGAGGACGAGGACCGGCAGGCCCGGATGCCGTTCCGCGCACGCCGCGACGAGGGCGACCCCGTCCATCACCGGCATCCGCGCATCGCTGAGGACGACGTCGGGGGAGACCTTGGCGATGACAGCGAGCGCCTCGTCCCCGTTCGCCGCCTCGCCCACGACCTCGACCCCCTCCAGGGTCTCGAAGAGCAGCCCGAGGCCGCGGCGGATAAGTTGCTGATCGTCGACGAGGACGAGACGGATCACGGGGCCACCTCGCTCACGAGGGCGGCGACGGCCGAGGCGGACGGCACGGCGGGGGTGTCGGCAGCTCTCGGTGCCGGTATCCGGGCGGTGAGGACGAGGCCGTCCTCGCCACGGTGGGTGGCCACCTCCCCGCCGAGGGCCGAGGCGCGCTCCGAGAGCGACCTCAGACCGAAACCGGGGACGACGTCGGCGTCCTCGATGTCCGTTGCGTCCGTGGTGGCGGCGACGCCGTCGGCGCCCGCGGCGCTCGCGGATCCCGTGTCGCCACCGGCGTCCCTGCCGTCGTCGTGCGTGCGACCGTCGTCCGTCGACGTGATCGTCACGTCGTCGGTGCCGTAGGCGAGGTCGATGGTGACCCGTCGGGCGCGGGCGTGGCGCAGGGCGTTGGTGAGGCCCTCCTGGACGAACCGGTGGAGGAAGAGGACGACGTCGTCGGGGAGGGGGCGTTCCTCGCCGAGCGTCGAGACCGTGACGTCGACGCCCGTGCCGCGGAACGCCTCGGCGACGGCGTCGAGCGCCGCCGCACCCTGGAGTCCTTCGACGGCGACGGGGCTGAGCGCCCGCACCCACAGGCGCATCTCGTCGATCGCCTCCCCGGTGGTGGCGCGGGCGGTGGCGACCTCCTCCCACGCGCGGTCCGGCGTGCGGTCGCGGGCGCGGAGGGCGAAGTCGAGCGACATCGTCACGAGCGTGAGTCGGTGCCCCAGACCGTCGTGAAGATCCCGTGCGGCGCGGGAGCGTTCGCGGGCGAGGACGAGTTCCTTCTCCGTCTCGATGCTGCCCTGCAGGCGTGCGTTGGCCTCCGTGAGGCGGGCGTTGGCCTCGTCGCGTTCGGTGAGGAGCGCGAGGCGTTCGGCGGCATCGCCCGCGGTGCGTCGCAGCAGCAACGCGAACGCGAGGATGAACGCGAGCACCGCGCCCGTTCCGACGGACTGGTCGAACGCCTCGACGCCGCGGCCCGCCAGCACCATGCGGGTCCCCTGCAGCGCGACGAGGACGACGACGAGCACGGTCGCGGCCAACGGCGCGATGTCGAGCGCGAGCACGAGGAGGGCGCAGAAGACGGGCAACATCGCGAGGATGACGTCGCCCGCGTACGACACGCCGACCGCGGCGAGGGTGAACGCGATCGTCGTCGCGACCCGTGCCTGCCCCGTGACGCGGCGACGCCACCACCACAGCCCGCCGAGGACGATCGTGCCCGCGACGCACAGCATCGCCCGCGGGCCCGCCGCGGGCGCGTCGTAGAGCGGGAGGCTCACCGCGGTGAGGAGAACGCCCACCAGGGACACGGCGAAGAGCGCGTCGAGCAACCGGGCAGGCAGGAGCATGGTCGGCAGGAGAGCGGTCGGCGTCGCGCGGCTCGCTGGGGGCATGACCCCAGCGTAGGAACGGCGCGCGGCGTGTGCCCGTGACCGGGGTCATGGGTCGTCACGTCCGCGGTCACCATGGCGGCCGCGGGAACATGACCGTCGGGTCACGCGGCGTGCGAGTCGCGTTCGTAGCGTCGAGGACATGACGTCTCACGACACCGACACCGCCTCCACCAGCGCGACCACCCTCGGCGACGTGCCACGTGGGGAGGTCCGCGTCGGCCCCGAGTCCGAGGCCGATCGTCCTCCGCGCCGCCTGCCGGGCTGGGCCCGGGTCGTCCTCGCCGTCGTGGCGCTGTTCGCGGCGTCGTCCTCGCCCGCCGTCCTCGCTCTCGTGCCCGACGTGGACGCACGCCTCGACGCCTGGCCCCTCCCCGCGGGCGTCGCGGTGATCGTGACGGTGTACACCCTGCCGACGCTCGTGGCGTGGCTGCTCGTCCGGGCCCTCATGCGGTGGGTCGACCGACGCCCGATGGGGGAGACCGGGTGGGCGTGGACCCACCGGTCGGCGCGCGCGCTGCTCCTCGGCATGGCGGTGATCGTCGTGCTCGTCGTCGTCACGGGCCTGCTCGTCGAGGCGGTCGCGCCGACCCGCCCCATCGACCCGCAAGCGCTCACCGGCGGGTGGCCGCTGTGGGCAGTGATCGTCGTCGCCCTCGCCCGGGCGTTCCTCCTGCAGGGCATCCCCGAGGAGCTGATCTGGCGCGGGTACGTCATGCAGACCCTCCGCACTCCGCCCGTCGTCTCGGCGTACGTGTCGGCCGGAGTGTTCGCGCTGCTGCACCTCTCCTCACAGGGCGGGCAGGAGAACGCCGTCGAGCGGGTGCTCTACCTCGCGGTGCCGTTCGGGTTCGGTCTGCTCGCCGGCGCGCTCGTCCTCCGCACGGGGTCGCTGTGCGCGGCGATCGGCGTCCACGGCGGATTCCACGTCGCGGTGACGATCCTCACCCTCTGGTGCGGTGTCGGCAACGGCCCTGCCCTGTGGGTGGCGTGGGGAGTCGTCACGACCCTCGCCGCCGCGTGGCTGCTGCACCGACCTGCACGATGCGAGCCCGTCTCGCGCTTCTCGAACTTCGAGGTGGTCGAGGGGCGACCGTCGAAGTGGTAGGCGTCGCGGGACGCCGTCCCTTCCGGCCCGGCCCCCGACGGCTCTTCCCCCGCTCGGGGGCTGCGCACGGGCATGCCCGTGGACTCAATTCCTCAGATGGTGGTTGGGCCCCGTGGCGGGAGAGCGACGGCTGGGGAGATGTGCATCGGCTGCGATGGCTGCCGCGAGGTCGACAATCTGGCTGAGGAGAGCATCGGGGGTGGTGTCGAGATCGAGGGCGTGGCGGACCAGTACGAGGTCTGTGCCGAGGATCCGGGCTCGTCCGGGCACGGATTCGCCCTTCGCGTAGACGAGGTGGCCCGTGGCGAGGCCAAGGCGCGTGCAGTACGTGAGCATCTGATACACGTCCGCGTTGGGGTACGCGTTCGACTTCCCGGCCTTGTATTTGGCGTCGACGACGGCCGCGACCGCGCCGTTCTTGCGCCAGAGGATGTCCGGTCGGATGGTGATGGCGCCCTCGGTGTCGAGTCGGAGCGTGTTCTGCCCGTCGACGGTGCCGCCGCGGCCGGCGAGCGCCTCGCGGAGCGCGACGGTGAGGAACTGCTCGAAGAGTCGGGCCATGTCGACGAGGAAGCCGTCGACGATGGTGTGCCCGTCGGCATGCTCGAACGACCCTCCGCGCAGGACGAGCTCCCCGAGCCGCAGGGCCGGGTGGTAACGCGCGTTGAGTCGAGAGGGCTGCCAGGCGGGGATTCCGCTCCCGCGGGGGAGGGGCTGCGTGTCGGCGAGGGTGCGGACGAGTCGGAGCAGCGTGCGGCGAGTGGTGGCGTGGAGTCGCGGAAGACGCAGGAGGCGTTCGGCGGCCGTGCGCAGGATGCGGTTCTCAGCGATGTCGACGGTGTAGTCGTCATAGCGGATCTCCAACGGGATCGGGAGGCCGAAATGCCCGCGGAGTTGGTCGTCGGTGCGAAGCCGGCCGCGGAGGACCACTGCCGCTTCCTCCGTGTCGCGGTACCCCTGGAGGAGCCCTTGCTCCACGGCACGCTGGGCCTGCCGAGCGAAGGCCGTGGCCACCGCGGACAGCAGGTCGTCGTCGGCGGCGGCGCCGACGGGGTCGTCGCGCCACGCGGTGAGGTCGTAGGCGTAGCCGAGGAGGAACATGAGGCGTCGGATGGGCAGCTTGGGTCGGATTGACACCTCGACGTCGCCGAGTGTCGCTATCCCGACGTAGCGGTCCGGTGCCACCATCCATCGACCGGGACGGAGGGTGGGGGTGGCAGTGATGACCCCGCTGTCTCCGAGGTGCTGAGCCTGCCGGGGGGTCAGCGCCACTTCTGCCGCCGGGTCGTTCTCGACGAGCTCGATCCGCAGCCGCTCGTCCCGGGTGGAGTTCATGAGGACGGCGTCGACGGATCACCCGTCTCGGTCGGCAGGTTCTCGGTCTTCCGCGGCGCGGTGGGGTGATTCGGGGTGGTGCCCTCGTTCTCGCCGGGTGCGATGACCGCCCCCGAGCGGACGGTTCGGCGAATGGTGTCGAGGTCGTAGTAGGCGGCGACGCCGAGGCCCTCACCGTAGTGATGCTCTTCGAGCAGCGGAAGGATCGCCGTGCGCCACATGCGCTCGATGCCCGCGGGCGTGCGGTGCACCTCGGGTCGCATGAAGTAGGAGGGGCCGATCTTGAAATCGGGGTCCTCGATCCGGGTGTTGAGGGCGTCGTGCAGATCGGCGATGCCGGCGTCCTTGCCTTCGGCTGAGAGCCACCGGCGCAGGATGCCGGAGGTCGGGGGTTCTGCGGGGTGGAGGTGCACGAACGCGAAGCGGCGGCGCATCGCCGCGTCGACGAGGGCGATGGACCGGTCGGCGGTGTTCATGGTGCCGATGAGGAAGACGTTGTCGGGCAGGGAGAAGCCGCTGTCGTCGCCGGCGGCGTAGAGGAGGTCGACGCTCTCGTCGCGGTATTCGAGGAGGAAGTAGAGCTCGCCGAACACCTTGGCGAGGTTGGCGCGGTTGATCTCGTCGATGATGAGCACGTACGGCGTGCCGGGGTCTTCGCGGGCGACGTCGACGAGGCGGCGGAACGGCCCGGGGGTGAGGGTGAACGACACCCGCCCGTCCTCGGTGGGCGCGCCGGGACGATACCCCTCGAAGAAGTCCTCGTAGCTGTACGACGGGTGGAACTGCACGAGCTTGACGTTCTGGGCGTCGGTGAGGTGGTGGGCGATCGCGCGAGCCAGGTACGTCTTACCGGTGCCGGGCGGCCCGTAGAAGATGAGTTGCCGCCGGTCCCACAGCAGGTCGATCACTTCCTGCAGCCAGGCCTGGTCCACGTGGTTCGCCGTCGCGAGCTCGGGGGTGGCGGGGCTGACCCCCTCCAGGTGGGGGACCGCCGGCGTCGGTGCGGGGTCGTCGGAGCGGGTCGGGAAGTAGCCCTCGAGCGTGCGCCGCTCACTCGTGAGGTCGACGATCGTGCGTTGCTGCGAGAGTTTGGCGGTGAGGGCCTTGGGCAGGTCGGCGTAGTCGACCGGCTCGGCAGCGTTGACCCAGGTGACGCTCCGGCGCAGGTTCGATCGGTCGTCGGCGTCCGGGTGGATGTCGGGGTGGCCGGTGATCCGGCCCAGGTAGCACTCGCCGTCGTTGACGGTGGCGATGACGTCGTCGATCTGCATCCGGTTGAGGAACGCGTCGAGTTCCGTCACCTTGTCGGAACGGGCGGCGTAGGACTTGTCGGAGTACTCGCGCTCGACGAGGGCGCTGAGCGCGGTGCGGTCCATGTCGGCGGTGACCTGGGTGGCCTGCCCCGCGGGCAGGGAGCAGAAATCGTGCCTCAGCCAGGTCGGGACGAGGTTGACGCCGTTGACGCTGCCCCGGATGAGCCAGGCCCGTGCAGGCGTCTCGACTCCGAGGAGTTCGCGGAAGTCGTCGACGGTGAGGCGGCTGCCGAGGTCGGCGTGGCCGTCCTCGTCGAACTCCAGGCCCTCCTCCTCGAGAACGGCACGGGGGTCGTCGTCTCGGTCGGTGGACCAGGTGAACGACGGCGACAGTGTGCCGTCGCTCTGCAGCACGCGGTGGGCGGCCTCGTGGGCCGTGGCTTTCATTGCCGTTCCGACGCCTTGGTTGGCGTAGCCGGTGAGCTGGGCCAGGTCACCGTACGTCGTCCACGAGCCGGGGCCGAGTGCGTCGAGAGCGCGTTCCATCAGGGGGGCCGGGCCCGCATCGGCGGCCGAGGCCTTCGCGGCGGCCCGCAGGGCGGCGTACCGCGCTCCGATCTCTGTGTCGAGAGCGTCGCCGGGATAGTCGTCGGCGGCCGCACGTCCGGCGTCGGTGAGGGACCAGAAACCGGTGCCCTTGTCGATCCACCCGATCGACTTGGCCCAGCTGCTCGTCCACCGCACGTAGGTCTCCCAGCGGGGGACGCCGGTCTTGTTGAGCGACGCCTCGTGCGGCGTGGGGTCGAAACGGGCGCCGATGCGCTTCACGGCAGCCCCGGCCTTGATGGGCGCGGCCGCCTCGGCGAGCACCTCGAACATCAGCCGCGTGAGCATCCCCTGCCGCAGCGTCGGCTTACCGTTCGGCAGAAACACGTCCTGGGGCATGGGTTCAGTGTGCCTCCTG
>NZ_BAFE01000004.1:0-2500 GCF_000247995.1 Mobilicoccus pelagius NBRC 104925 | reverse complement strand
TACCAAGGCTTGACATACACCGGAAACACTCAGAGATGGGTGCCCCGCAAGGTCGGTGTACAGGTGGTGCATGGTTGTCGTCAGCTCGTGTCGTGAGATGTTGGGTTAAGTCCCGCAACGAGCGCAACCCTCGTTCCATGTTGCCAGCACGTAATGGTGGGGACTCATGGGAGACTGCCGGGGTCAACTCGGAGGAAGGTGGGGACGACGTCAAATCATCATGCCCCTTATGTCTTGGGCTTCACGCATGCTACAATGGCCGGTACAGAGTGCTGCGATGCCGCGAGGTGGAGCGAATCACTAAAAGCCGGTCTCAGTTCGGATTGGGGTCTGCAACTCGACCCCATGAAGTCGGAGTCGCTAGTAATCGCAGATCAGCAACGCTGCGGTGAATACGTTCCCGGGCCTTGTACACACCGCCCGTCAAGTCACGAAAGTCGGTAACACCCGAAGCCGGTGGCCTAACCCTTGTGGGGGGAGCCGTCGAAGGTGGGACTGGCGATTGGGACTAAGTCGTAACAAGGTAGCCGTACCGGAAGGTGCGGCTGGATCACCTCCTTTCTAAGGAGCTTCTCATCAGAGACGCCTCTTATGTCCTCCGAATGTGGGGACTGGGGCGATGCTCAAGGGTGGATCATCGATTAGTTGGCCTTCGACCGTTACCGGTCGGTGAGTACGGCTCGTGTCTTCTCTTCGGAGAGGGTGTGAGTGTGGAAAGCCGGTTCGGTGGGGTGGGAGGCTTGGCACGTTGTTGGGTCCTGAGGGATCGGCTGCACATCAGTGGCCGGCTCGTTGTTGCGGGCTGGTCGGTGTGGTTGGTTTCTACTCTCCCTTCTTTGGTGGTCGCCGTATGGGTGGCTGTCGGGTGGGGATGGGTTGGTGTTTTGAGAACTGTACAGTGGACGCGAGCATCTTTGTTGTGGTCAAGTTTTTAAGGGCACACGGTGGATGCCTTGGCATCAGGAACCGATGAAGGACGTGGGAATCTGCGATAAGCCTCGGGTAGTCGATAACCAGACTGTGATCCGAGGATTTCCGAATGGGGAAACCCGGCTGGAGTCATGTCCAGTCACCCGCACCTGAATATATAGGGTGTGTGGAGGGAACGTGGGGAAGTGAAACATCTCAGTACCCACAGGAAGAGAAAACAACAGTGATTCCGTGAGTAGTGGCGAGCGAAAGCGGAACAGGCTAAACCGCATGCATGTCAAGCTGGTAGGTGTTGTGTGTGCGGGGTTGTGGGAGTGTGTTCGATCAGGCTACCGACTGGTCGGGGAGTAAGAAATTCATGGCGTAGGCGAAAGGTCTGGAAAGGCCTGGCGTAGAGGGTGTGACCCCCGTAGCCGAAACGTTGTGATCTCCCTTATGCATTTCCCAAGTAGCACGGGGCCCGAGAAATCCTGTGTGAATCTGGCGGGACCACCCGCTAAGCCTAAATATTCCCTGATGACCGATAGCGGACAAGTACCGTGAGGGAAAGGTGAAAAGTACCCCGGGAGGGGAGTGAAATAGAATCTGAAACCGTGTGCTTACAACCCGTCGGAGCCTCCTTGTGGGGTGACGGCGTGCCTTTTGAAGAATGAGCCTGCGAGTTAGTGCTTCGTGGCGAGGTTAACCCGTGTGGGGAAGCCGTAGCGAAAGCGAGTCCGAATAGGGCGTTTGAGTCGCGGGGTCTAGACCCGAAGCGGAGTGATCTACCCATGGCCAGGTTGAAGCGACGGTAAGACGTCGTGGAGGACCGAACCCACTTAGGTTGAAAACTGAGGGGATGAGCTGTGGGTAGGGGTGAAAGGCCAATCAAACTCCGTGATAGCTGGTTCTCCCCGAAATGCATTTAGGTGCAGCGTCGCGTGTTTCTTGCCGGAGGTAGAGCTACTGGATGGCTAATGGGCCCCACCGGGTTACTGACGTCAGCCAAACTCCGAATGCCGGTAAGTGAGAACGCGGCAGTGAGACTGCGGGGGATAAGCTTCGTAGTCGAGAGGGAAACAGCCCAGATCATCAGCTAAGGTCCCTAAGCGTGTGCTAAGTGGAAAAGGATGTGGAGTTGCAATGACAACCAGGAGGTTGGCTTAGAAGCAGCCACCCTTGAAAGAGTGCGTAATAGCTCACTGGTCAAGTGATTCCGCGCCGACAATGTAGCGGGGCTCAAGCACATCACCGAAGCTGTGGCAATCACACATTATCCTCCTTTTTGGCAGGGGTGTGGTTGGGTAGGGGAGCGTCGTGTGGCGAGTGAAGCGGCCGAGTGATCGAGTCGTGGACGCCACACGAGTGAGAATGCAGGCATGAGTAGCGAAAGACGGGTGCGAAACCCGTCCGCCGAATGACCAAGGGTTCCAGGGTCAAGTTAATCTTCCCTGGGTAAGTCGGGACCTAAGGCGAGGCCGACAGGCGTAGTCGATGGACAACGGGTTGATATTCCCGTACCGGCGCAAGACCGCCCATATCGAGGCAGGGGATGCTAAGCACCCGAAGCCGCCCTCACCACACCTTTGGT
>NZ_BAFE01000005.1 GCF_000247995.1 Mobilicoccus pelagius NBRC 104925 | reverse complement strand
ACCTAGGATTGACACAGGATCATCCCGCGACGCATGCAGGAGCTGACACCCGATGAGCGACACCCGCCCCACCTACGACTTCGTGATCGCGGCGAACCGCCTCCCGGTCGATCGAGCGGAGGGGGAGAACGGCACGGAGTGGAAGCGGAGCCCCGGCGGTCTCGTCACCGCGATGGACTCCGTCATGCGCGGCCGTGACGGCGCCTGGGTCGGCTGGTCGGGCGAGCCCGGCGAGGCCCCCGAGCCGTTCGACGACAGCGGCATGCACCTGCACCCCGTGGCCCTGTCGGCCGAGGAGGTCCGCGACTACTACGAGGGCTTCTCCAACGACACGCTGTGGCCCATCTACCACGACGTCATCGTGCCGGCCACGTTCCACCGTCGCTGGTGGGCGGCCTACCGCACGGTCAACCAGCGGTTCGCGGAGGAACTCGCGAAGGTCGCCGCCGAGGGCGCCACCGTGTGGGTGCACGACTACCAGCTGCAGCTCGTCCCGGCGATGCTCCGCAAGATCCGCCCCGACGTGCGCATCGGCTGGTTCAACCACATCCCGTTCCCACCGGTCGAGCTGTTCGCTCAGCTCCCGTGGCGCGGGCACCTCATCGGTGGTCTTCTCGGCGCCGACTTCCTCGGCTTCCAGCGGGAGGATGACGCGTGGAACTTCCAGCGCGCCTGCCGCCAGCTCGAGGGGTATGAGACCGAGGGCGACACGATCCGCGTCGAGGGCCGCACCGTGCGCGCCGCGGGCCTGCCGATCTCCATCGACTTCGCAGACCTCGAGTCCCTCGCCCGCGACCCCGAGGTGCAGAAGCGCGCCGAGGAGATCCGGGAATCGTTCGGCAACCCGCAGGTCCTCATGCTCGGCGTCGACCGCCTCGACTACACGAAGGGCATCCGCCACCGCCTCAAGGCCTACGGCGAACTCCTCCGCGACGGCGAGTTCACGCCTCCGGACGTCGCCCTCATCCAGATCGCCGTGCCGAGCCGCGAACGCGTCGAGGCCTACAAGACCCTCAAGGACGAGATCGAGCTCACCGTCGGCCATATCAACGGCGACTACTCCACCGTCGAGGCGACCGCGGTGCGGTACCTCCACCAGAGCTTCGACCGGGCCGAGATGGCGGCGATGTACCAGGCCGCCGACATCATGCTCGTCACCCCGCTGCGCGACGGCATGAACCTCGTCGCCAAGGAGTACGTCACGTGCCGCATCCACGACGACGGCGCCCTCGTACTGTCAGAGTTCACCGGCGCAGCAACGGAACTCGGTGACGCCTACATCCACAACCCGCACGACATCCAGGGCCTCAAGAACCGCATCGTCCAGGCGATCAAGGACTCCCCCGAGGAGCGCACCCGCCGGATGAAGCGTCTGCGTGACGCGGTGCGTTCGCACGACGTGCAGAAGTGGGCCGGGGAGTTCCTCGACGCGCTGCAGGCGGTGCCGAGCGACGAGGCGCAGAAGGCGGCCGGGGCGTGACCGAGACGTCCCTCGCCACGGGCGGGGGCGCACGCCGCGCCCTGCCCGCGGACGTCGTCGCCGAGATCTCCCGGGTCGCGGCGCTCGACCGGGTGATCCTCGCCTCCGACTTCGACGGCACCCTCGCCCCGTTCGTCGAGGACCCGATGGACGCGACACCCGTCGCAGGGGCGATGGACGTGCTGCGCGAGGCCTCACGGCTCGACGGGGTCACGGTCGCGCTCGTCTCGGGACGTGACGTCGACACCCTGCGGCTGCTCTCCGGCGCCACCGCCGAGGAGGCCATCGCCCTCGTCGGTTCCCACGGCGCCCAGAGCTCTCGCGACGACATGACCTCGGGGGCCCTCCTCGACGACACCGCTCGCGCACGTCTCGCCGACCTCGACGCCGCACTCGTGGAGGTCCAGCGGCGCCACCCGCAGGCGCGGATCGAGCGCAAGCCCGCGGCCGTCGCACTCCACACGCGGGGGCTGCCCGACGACGTCGCGGCGGCGGCACTCGCCGACGCGGCACTCCTCGGCGACCGGGACGGCGTCCACGCCCTCGCCGGCAAGAGCGTCCTCGAACTCGGGGTCGTCGAGACGAGCAAGGGGATCGCCCTGCGCGCCCTCGCGCGCCTCGTCGACGCCGACGCCGTCGTCTACCTCGGCGACGACGTCACCGACGAGAAGGCCTTCGCCCTGCTCCCCGCATCCGAGGGGCACCTCACGATCAAGGTCGGCACCGGGGACACCTGCGCCTCGTGCCGCGTCGACGACATCGACGACGTGCTCACCGTGCTCGTCGAATTCGTCCGGCACCGCCGGGGCTGACCCGTCAGCGCCCTTCCTGGACGGGCCCGACGGACTCCCGCACGAGAGAAGTTCGTTGCGGAAGACGAGCTCGGCGCGCGCGACCTCACGCCCGGCGATCTCGTCGAGCAGCGCGGTGACGGCGGCCTGGGCGATCCCGGCCACGTCCTGTCGGACCGTCGTCATCGGGGGTGCGGTGAACGCCGTCATCGGGAAGTCGTCGTCACCGGTGACCGAAAGTTCACCGGGAACGTCGACGCCTCGATCCTGGGCCGCCGCAAGGACCCCGGGGTCCATCATGTCGCTCCCGCAGATGACGGCCGCGCAGCCCGCGTCGAGGAGATCCGAGTCGGCTTCACGCCCGCCGTCGACGGTGAACAACGTGTGCCGGACGGCCGCAGCCGTGCTCATCACCATCCCTGCAGGCATCGTCTTGTTCGTCGTGCAGCGGCACCTCGTGCAGGGGCTCACCGCCGACGCAACGAAGGGTTGACGCACACCACCCGGTACCTGCCGTCCGCTTTCGCGCCCGACCGGGCATGATGGGGGCCGCGGCACCTCGGGACGCGACGACGCGATCCCGCGCCGTCATCACTTCACAACGGATCGTCCGGCACGTTCCTGCCGGTGAAGGAAGGACAACGACGTCATGGCCACGGTCAGGTTCGACAAAGCCACCCGGCAGTACCCGGGCAACGACACCCCCTCGGTCGACCAGCTCGACCTCGACATCGCCGACGGGGAGTTCCTCGTGCTCGTCGGCCCCTCCGGCTGTGGCAAGTCCACGAGCCTGCGGATGCTCGCCGGCCTCGAGGAGGTCGACAGCGGCCGCATCTTCATCGACGAGCAGGACGTCACCGACCTGTCGCCGAAGGACCGCGACGTCGCGATGGTGTTCCAGAACTACGCGCTCTACCCGCACATGAGCGTCGCCGACAACATGGGCTTCGCCCTCAAGATCGCCGGCGTCGACAAGGCCGAGATCCGCAGCCGCGTCGAGGAGGCCGCGCGCATCCTCGACCTCACCGAGTTCCTCGAGCGCAAGCCCAAGGCCCTGTCCGGCGGTCAGCGTCAGCGTGTCGCGATGGGCCGCGCCATCGTGCGCGAGCCCAAGGTCTTCCTCATGGACGAGCCGCTGAGCAACCTCGACGCCAAGCTCCGCGTCCAGACCCGCACGCAGATCGCCTCCCTCCAGCGGCGACTCGGCATCACGACCGTCTACGTCACCCACGACCAGGTCGAGGCGATGACGATGGGCGACCGCGTCGCCGTGCTCAAGGACGGTCTGCTCCAGCAGTGCGACACCCCCCGCCGCATGTACGACCACCCCGACAACGTCTTCGTCGCCGGCTTCATCGGCTCCCCCGCGATGAACCTCTTCGAGGCCCCTGCCGTCGACGGCGGCGTCCGGTTCGGGTCGGCGACCCACCCCGTCGAACGTGCGACGCTCGAGGGCACCGGCTCCTCCGTCACCCTCGGCGTCCGCCCCGAGGACCTCGAGGTCACCACCGGCGACGGCCTCTCCGTCGAGATCGACGTCGTCGAGGAGCTCGGCGCCGACGCGTACATCTACGGCCACCTCGCCGGCACCACGCCCACCGACCGGCCGATCATCGCCCGCGTCGACGGCCGCACGCCGCCGCAGAAGGGCGACGTCGTCACCTTCCGGCCCGCCGGCGACCACGTCCACCTCTTCGACATCGAGAGCGGGCACCGGCTCGGCGCCTGACCGGCCGCGGGCCTCCGCGCCGATACATCGACGCCGGCGCCGACGGAGGCCGTCTCCCCACGGGGGAAGGACGGCCTCCGTCGCGTCCGCAACGCCCCCGTCTGCGACGATGAGAAGGTGCCGCTCCAGTACATGACCTCCCGCGCCGACCCGGCCCTGCTCGACCTGCCCTGGTCGACGCCGCTGGAGGAGTGGGACCAGAGCCACCTCGCCGCGCTGCCCCGCGGCATCTCCCGGCACATCGTCCGGTTCGTCAAGCTGGGGCGACGCATCATCGCCGCCAAGGAGATCAAGGACGACGTCGCCGTCCGCGAGTACGAAATGCTCCGCAACCTCACCCGGATGGGCCTACCCAGCGTCGCCCCCTTCGGCGTCGTGAGCGGCAGGGAGACCCCCGAGGGCGAACCGCTCGACGCGATCCTCCTCACCGAGCACCTCCAGTTCTCCCTCCCCTACCGGGCCCTCTTCAGCCAGCGCCTCCAGCCCGACACGGTGCTGCGACTCCTCGACGCGCTCGCCGTCCTCCTCGCCCGTCTCCACCTCGCGGGGTTCTGGTGGGGCGACGTGAGCCTGTCGAACACGCTCTTCCGCCGCGACGCGGGCGCGTTCGCCGCCTACCTCGTCGACGCCGAGACGGGTCAGCTGTTCCCCTCGATCTCCGACGGGCAGCGCGCCCACGACCTCGACATCGCCCGCGTCAACATCGCCGGAGAACTCATGGACCTCGCGGCAGGCGGGGTCATCCCCGACGACGCGGACCCCATCGACATCTCCGAACGCATCGTCCTGCGCTACAACCAGCTGTGGGAGGAGCTCACCGGTCTCGAACGCTTCGAGCGGGGAGACCGGTGGCAGCTCGAGGAACGCGTCCGACGCCTCAATCAGCTCGGTTTCGACGTCGACGAGTTCGAGATGTCGACCGACCTCGACGGTGCCTCCATCCAGATCCAGCCGAAGGTCGTCGATGCCGGCCACCACCGACGCCGCCTCCTGCGCCTCACCGGCCTCGACGTGCACGAGAACCAGGCGCGGCGCCTCCTCAACGACCTCGACGCCTTCCGTGCCGGGGAGGGACGTGACGAGGACGCCGAAGAACTCGCGGCGCACGACTGGATGCTTCGCGTCTACGAGCCCGTCGTCCGCAACATCCCCGAGGAGCTCTCGGCCAAGCTCGAGGACGCACAGATCTTCCACGAGGTCCTCGAGCACCGCTGGTACCTCTCGGAACGCACCGGCCACGACGTGACGACCCAGTGGGCGTTCGCCGACTACCTCGCCCACGTGCTGCCCGCGAAGCCCGACGAGAAGTCCGTCGTCGGCGTCGACACCGTCGAGATGCCCGTCATCGCGATGTTCCCGCCCGACGAGCCCTGACCCCCACCCTTCCGTTCGCCGACCGGTGGCGTCCTCACCGTCGTCCCGATCCGGGTCGTCACCCCAGGGTGGCCGACGTCATCGATGTCGTCGTCGCGCTGCCCCCATGTCTCAGACGCACACGTGCCCGTCGCCCCACCTTCGGGGCGACGGGCACGGACGTGGGGTGGGGTCAGCTCTTGCGGCGGCGGGCCACCTCGTAGAGCGCGACACCGGTGGCGATGCCGACATTGAGGGACTCGACGGCCGCGGCCATGGGGATCGACGCGATCTGGTCGCACGTCTCCCGCACGAGGCGGGAGAGGCCCTTGCCCTCCGAGCCGACGACGATGACGAGCGGCTCGGTCGCGAGCTCGAGGTCGGGCAGGGAGACGTCGCCCTCCATGTCGAGGCCGACGACGAAGAACCCCTGCTTCTGGTAGGCCTCGAGCACCCGCACGAGGTTCGACGCCTGCGCGACCGGCACCCGTGCCGCGGCACCCGCACTCGTCTTCCACGCCGACGCAGTCATACCGACCGAACGACGCTCCGGCACGACGACACCCTGCCCGCCGAACGCGGCCACGGAACGGACGATCGCACCGAGGTTGCGGGGGTCGGTGATGCCGTCGAGCGCGACGATGAGTGGCACACCCGGCGACTGCGGATCGACGAGGTCGGCCGGGTCGGCGTACTCGTACGCCGGCACCTGCAACGCAAGGCCCTGGTGGGTGGCGCCGTCCGTGAGACGGTCGAGCTCGCCGCGCGGCGTCTCGAGCATCGCGATGCCGCGTTCGCCGGCGATCTTGATCGCCTCGCGCACGCGGTCGTCGGAGTCGATGCGGCTCGCGACGTAGAGCGTCGTCGCGGGGATCTCCGCGCGCAACGCCTCGACGACGGAGTTGCGCCCCGCGACCATCTCGCTCGTACGCGGCCCGCGACGGCCCCCGGCCGCAGCAGACGGACGGCCACCCCTCGCCTGGGGCTTCGTCGCACCGGCCGACGAGGCCCGCTTGGTCTTGTGGGCCTTGTGGTAGACGCGGTCCTCGGCCTTGGGCGTCGGCCCACGGCCCTCGAGACCGCGGCGGCGCTGGCCGCCGCTGCCCACGGTCGCGCCCTTGCGGGACGCCCCCTTGCGGGTGGCGCCGCGGCGCTGGGAGTTTCCGGGCATGTCAGTCCTTGCTGTCGTCGGCGCGGCGGGCCAGGGACCAGCGCGCACCGGAGGGAGTGTCCTCGACCGCGACACCGGCCGCGGTGAGGGAGTCACGGATGGCGTCGGCGGTGGCGAAATCGCGCTCCTTGCGCGCAGCCGCGCGGGCGGCGAGCCGGTCCTGCACGAGCGCGTCGAGCGTGCTCTCGAGACCGGATTCGATCGCCGTGTCGCCCTGCCAGACGGGGTCGTAGGGGTTGACGCCGAGCACGGACGTCATCGCGACGACCTGGCGCGCCGCACGACGGGCCGTCTCGGTGTCGCCGGAGTCGAGCGCGGAGTTGCCCGCGCGCACCGTGTCGTGGACGACGGCGAGAGCACCGGCGACGCCGAGGTCGTCGTCCATCGCCGCCGCGAAACCGCTGGGAAGCTCGTCGACGGGCAGGATCGGCTCCTCCGCGAGAGCGCGTCCACCGGCCCGCTCGAGGAAACCCTCGATGCGGGAGACGGCGGCCTCGGCCTCGGTGAGCGAGCTCGGCTGGTACTCGAGCGTCGACCGGTAGTGGGCCGCGCCGATGTAGTACCGCACGACGAGCGGACGGGCGATCTTCGTGATCTCCCCGACCGTCATGCCGTTGCCGAGCGACTTGCTCATCTTCTCGCCGGCCGCGGTGAGCCAGGCGTTGTGCAGCCAATACCGCGCGAACCCGAGGCCCGCCGCACGCGACTGGGCCTGCTCGTTCTCATGGTGCGGGAAGCGCAGATCGACGCCGCCGCCGTGGATGTCGAAGGTGTCGCCGAGGTACTTGCGCGCCATCGCCGAGCACTCGAGGTGCCACCCCGGGCGCCCACGCCCATAGGGGGTGGGCCAGCTCGCCGTCTCCGGCTCACCCTCCTTGTGTCCCTTCCACAGCGCGAAGTCGCGAGCGTCCTTCTTGCCGCGCGGATCGGCGTCGGCGGCGGCCTCCATGTCGTCGATCGACTGCCGCGTGAGCGCGCCGTACTCGGGGAAGGACCGGACGTCGAAGTACACGTCGCCGCTGCCGTCGGGCGCCGCGTAGGCGTGACCCCGCTCGACGAGGGTGTCCATGAGTTCGACCATCTCGGGGACGTGACCCGTGGCGCGCGGCTCGTACGTCGGAGGCGCGATGCCGAGGGTGTCGAGGGCGGCCGTCGTCTCGCGCTCGTGCGCGTAGCTCCACGCCCACCACTCGGCGCCGTTCTCGGCGGACTTGCGCAGGATCTTGTCGTCGATGTCGGTGACGTTGCGGACGAGGGTGACCTCGTAGCCGTGCCCGTACTCCAGCCAACGGCGGAGGACGTCGAAGGCCACGGCGAACCGCAGGTGACCGATGTGCGGCGTGCCCTGCGTGGTGAGGCCACAGATGTACATGCCGACCTTGCCCTGCTCGAGGGGGACGAACTCACGGAGTTCGCGGGCGGCGGTGTCGTACAGGTAGAGACTCACCGTGTCAGCCTACTAGGCGCGATCGGGGCGGCGGACACTCGACCGCACCCGTCACGTCCCGGGGGAACAGACGGGGCGGCGTCAGGGACGACGCACGAGGAGTGCCACCGCGATCGCCGCGGCACCCTCGCCCCGGCCGGTGAGGCCGAGACCGTCGGTCGTCGTGCCACTCACGCTCACGGGGGCGCCACACGCCTGCGCCAGCGCGGCCTGCGCCTCCGCACGACGGGTACCGATCTTGGGCCGGTTGCCGACCACCTGGACCGACACGTTGCCGATGTCGAAGCCCGCCTCCCGCACGAGACGCGCGGCCTCGCCGAGCAGGGTGCAGCCGGAGGCGCCCGCGAACTCGGGACGGGACGTGCCGAAGTGGGCGCCGAGGTCACCGATGCCCGCAGCGGAGAACAGCGCGTCGCACGCCGCATGGGCGGCGACGTCGGCATCGGAGTGACCTTCGAGGCCGGGCTCCCCCGGCCACTCGAGGCCGGCGACCCACAGCGCACGCCCGGCCTCGGGCGCAGCGAAGGCGTGGACATCGGTGCCGACACCCACGGAGAACGGGGTCGCGGGCACGTCGGGGGTGGTCATGGGCGGCCCCCCACGGTGGCGAGTCGTCGCTCGGCGGCGTCGAGGTCCTCGGGCGTGGTGATCTTGGCCGCCCAGGCCTCCCCGTCGACGACGTGGATGGGGGTGCCGGTGAGTTCGACGAGGCCGGCGTCGTCGGTGACGGCGACCTCGAGGTTCTCCTCGTGGGCGTGTACGAGGACCTCGCGGACGAAGCCCTGCGGGGTCTGGATCGCGCGGAGGGTGCCCCGGTCGAGGGTGGAGACGACCGTCCCTGCCTCGTCGACCGTCTTGATCGTGTCGGCGACGGGCAGACCGGGCACGACGGCGCCGTGCCCGCTGCGGAGCGCGTCGACGACCCGTGAGAAGAGCGCAGGGGGCGTGAGCGCACGAGCGGCGTCATGGACGAGCACGAGACCGTCGTCGACGCCGAGGACGCCCAGCCCCGCGGAGACGGATTCGCGCCGCTCCTCACCGCCGACGACGACGTCGACACGGACACCGGGCTCCTCATCGCACGGCCCGCGACCGGACTCGGCGAGGGCCTCGGCGACGATGTCGCGCGCGGCCACGAGCCACGAAGCGGGCGCGACGACGACGAGACGGCCGACCTCGGGACACCCGAGCGCCTGATCCAGGGCCCATCGCAGCAGCGGGCGACCGCGGAGTTCGACGAAGGCCTTGGGCACCTCGGCGCCCAGCCGACGACCGCTCCCGGCGGCGACGACGACGACCGCGACGTTCAGGACGCGAGCACCTCGTCGAGCATGTCGGACGCCTTGGCCTCGTCGGTCTTCTCGGCGAGCGCGAGCTCGGACACGAGGATCTGACGAGCCTTGGCGAGCATGCGCTTCTCACCGGCGGAAAGACCGCGGTCACGCTCGCGGCGCCACAGGTCGCGCACGACCTCGGCGACCTTGATGACGTCGCCCGAAGCGAGTTTCTCGAGGTTCGCCTTGAACCGGCGCGACCAGTTGGTGGGTTCCTCGGCGTGCGGGGCGCGCAGGACCTCGAACACCCGGTCCAGACCGTCCTGCCCCACGACGTCGCGGACACCCACGAGGTCACAATTGTCCGCGGGGACCTCGATGGTCAGATCGCCCTGGGCGACCTTGAGGACGAGGTAGAGCTTCTCCTCACCCCTGATGGTGCGCGTCTTGATCTGCTCGATGAGTGCCGCACCATGATGCGGGTACACGACCGTCTCTCCGACATTGAAGGCCATATGCTCGTTTTCCCCTTTCGCGGCCTTCAGGATACCACGGGGGCACCTCCCCCGGAAGAGAGACGGCCGCATCCGCCCTGGTCAGAGACGGTGCGCCCTGGAAACCGGCCGACATCGACCCTTGACAACTGGACACCCGTTCCGTACGCGCGCGAGACGCCAGGCAGGACCTGCGTCGCGCAAAGCGCCCCGCCCCGCCCCACCCCGAGGGTGCCGGCATGCAGGTGCCCGCGCAGGTCGGGAGGGCCGACGCGCCGACGAGGGGGCCCTGATTGGGTACTCTGGCCGCGTGACTCGACGAATCCCCGCCGCACCGACCTCGCGCCGACGCGTGTTGCGCGCAACCCTGCTCACCCCCGTCCTCGGCATGGCGCTGGCAGGCTGCCAGTGGACCTCCCCGATCCAGACGGAGAAGCAGTACGAACCTTCCGACGGCCGTTCCGTCGCCCTCGGCAACGACGTCAACGTCAACAACATGCTCGTCGTCACCGACAAGAAGGGTGGGCAGGGGACCCTCGTCGGCCTGGGCGTCAACAACTCGAACCAGCCCGTGCAGGTCACGTTCACCGTGCCGCAGCAGCAGCCGCTGAGCATCGACATCAAGCCGCACAACTCCCAGCAGATCAGTGAGCCCAAGGGCGGCCGTGCGAACACGATCGCGAGCGTCCCGGTCGCCCCCGGTTCGCTCCTCGACGTGGTCGTCGCGTCCTCGGGTGCGGGCAGCCAGACGATCCAGGTCCCCGTCGTCGCCCCGTACCCGCCGTACGGCGATTTCCACTCGGCCGGCCCGGTCACCCCCTCGGCGGGTGCGGAGTCCGGCGGCGCCGGTCACGAGACCTCGGCCCCCACCGCGACGAGCGCGGCGACGCCGACACAGACGCCCACCGCGTCCTCCACCGCCTCTCCCGCGGAGTCCCCCACACCCACGGCCGGCGCCACCTCCACCAACTGATCCCGGCGGGCGGTGCGGGCGCGAGGCCACTGTCACCGGGCGGGCACACGACGAGGCCCACGCACCGAGCTGGTGCGTGGGCCTCGTCGTGTCCCGGTTCGTGGGTCACCGGAAGGGGAGCCCTGCGACTGATCCGGTCACGGACTCTCGAACTTGTACCCCAGGCCGCGCACGGTGACGATGTGCACCGGCTTCGCCGGGTCGGGCTCGATCTTCGCGCGCAGACGCTTGATGTGGACGTCGAGGGTCTTCGTGTCGCCGACGTAGTCGTTGCCCCAGACGCGGTCGATGAGCTGCATCCGCGTGAGCACGCGACCGGCGTTGCGGAGGAGGATCTCGAGCAGCTCGAACTCCTTGAGCGGCAGCGGCACGTGCTCGCCGTCGACGGAGACGACGTGCCGCTCGACGTCCATCCGCACGGGGCCGGACTCGAGCGTGCTCGGCAGCAGCTCCTCCGGCTCCTGCCGCCGCCGCAGGACCGCCTTGATGCGGGCGAGCAGCTCACGGCTGCTGTACGGCTTGGTGACGTAGTCGTCCGCGCCGATCTCCAGGCCGACGACCTTGTCGATCTCGCTGTCCTTCGCGGTGAGCATGATGATCGGCACCGAGGACCGCTGCCGGAGCGTGCGACACACGTCGATGCCCGAGAGGCCCGGCAGCATGAGGTCGAGGAGGACGAGGTCGCCACCCGTGCGCTCCATCTCCTCGAGCGCCGCAGGCCCGGTCTCGGCGATCGCGACGTCGTACCCCTCCTTGCGCAGGAGGTACGCGAGCGGGTCCGAGAACGACTCTTCGTCCTCGACCACCAGGATCCGGGTCATGTGCCTTGCTCCTTCGTGAGGGGGTGGGGTTCGGCGTGGGGGGCTCGGCCTGCGCGCGCGGCAGACGCATCGTGAACGTCGAGCCGTGCCCCTCCTGGCTCCACAGCGTGACCTCGCCGCCGTGGTTGGCGCAGATGTGCTTGACGATCGCGAGCCCGAGCCCGGTGCCGCCCGTCGCCCGCGACCGGGCCGCGTCGACGCGGTAGAACCGTTCGAAGACCCGACCCTGGTCCTCGGCGGAGATGCCGCGGCCCTGGTCGGTCACCGAGATCTCCACGAGGCCCTCCACCCCACGGGCGACGACGGTGATGCGGGTGTCCTCCGGCGAGTACGCGATCGCGTTCGTCAGCAGGTTGCTGAGCGCGGTGACGAGCATCGAGGAGTCCCCGTAGACGAAGAGGTCGTCGGAGGAGGAGACACGGAAGCTCATCCGCCGCCCCTCGGCGAGGGTCAGCATGAGGTCGACGGACTCCTGCACGACGTCGTCGATGTCGACGAGCTGGGGATCCTCGGGCGTCTCGGCCGCCTGGAGGCGGGAGAGGTCGACGATCTCCTTGACGAGCCGGGTGAGCCGGGTGCTCTCGATCTTGATGCGCTTGGCGAACCGGGCAACGGCCTCGGGGTCGTCGGCGGCGTCGAGGACGGCCTCGGCGAGCAGGGCGATACCACCCACGGGCGTCTTGAGCTCGTGGCTCACGTTGGCGACGAAGTCGCGGCGCACCGCCTCCACGCGCTTGGCCTGGGTGCGGTCCTCGACGAGGAGGAGCAGGTGACGCTGCCCCAGGGGGGCGGCGCGGGCGGACACGCTGATCTCCCCGCCACCGAGAGGCCCACGCGGCAGGTCGAGCTCGGCCTCCTGGATCGCGTGTCGGCTCCGCGCCGTGCGGGCGAGTTCGAGGAGGTCCGGTTGGACGAGCTTGCCGTCGCGGACGAAGCCGAGGGCACGTGCGGTGGGGCTCACCGTCACGGCGTGCTCGTCCTCGTCGAGGACGATCGCGCTCGACCGGAGGACGAGCAGCACGTCGGAGACGGCGGCGTCGGCCCGCGCCTGAACCTCCTCGAGGTCGTCGACGGGTGCCTGCCCCACTCGAACGGCGTCCGGCTCCGGCGGGCTGCCGCGTCTGCCGAGGCCCCATCCGCCCGCGACACCGGCGAGGAGCCCGGCGCCGGCGGCGGCGAGGGGTACGACGATCGGATCCACCTGGCCAGGGTAGGCACATCCCGGCCGTACCCCGACCCATCCGGCGGGTCTTCGCCGAGCCCACGCCCCCGACGGCCCGAGAGTTCACCGCCCGGGCGCATGCCGTTCACCCGCACCTGGCACGTTGGCGCCGTGTGGGCCGGCCACCTGGCGGTCCACCCCGGTTAGGGGCCCCATCCCGGTTAGGCTCGACACTTCACCCACCTGTTCCGACGCCCCGGCGGCGTCGATACGCGAGAAGGACACCATGCGCGACGCCTTCCACGAGGATCTCGACAAGATCTCCGACCAGCTCGTCGAGATGACCCGCCTCGCCGCCTCGGCGATGAGCCGGGCGACGACGGCGCTCCTCGACGCCGATCTCGAACTCGCCGAGGGCGTCATCAGCCGTGACGAGGAGATCGACACCCTCCGCCGAGACCTCGACGAGCTGGCGGTCGAGCTCCTCGCGCGTCAGCAGCCGGTGGCCACCGACCTGCGCATCGTCGTCACCGCCCTGCACATGGCGACGAGTCTCGAGCGCATGGGTGACCTCGCCGAGCACGTCGCCAAGGTCGCACGCCTGCGGTACCCCGAGAGTGCGGTGCCGGCCGAGCTGCGCGACATCATCGTCTCGATGGGGCAGATCGCCGACCGCCTCGTGCTCCGCGCCGGCTCGATCATTGCGTCGAAGGACGTCGAGGCGGCGAAGAGCCTCGGCGGCGAGGACGACGAGATGGACTCCCTCCACCGCCGCGTGTTCACGATCCTCGCCTCCCCCGAGTGGCGGCACCCCGCCGACGTCACCGTCGACATCACGCTGCTCTCGCGCTACTACGAGCGGTTCGCCGACCACTCCGTCGCCGTCGCCCAGCAGGTCGTCTACCTCGTCACCGGCACGTGGAAAGCGCTCGACGCCGTCGACGGCGACCGCTGACGCCAGCCCCTACAGGGATCGGTCACCGGACGCGGCGATCCCCCGGACGTGCGGAACGGCCCGGTCCCCGAGCGGGGAGCCGGGCCGTCCTCGTGCGTGAATGCCGTGGTCAGCGACTCACTTGCCCTGGTTTGCGACGGCCGCGATCGCGTCCTTGGCCGCCTCCGGGTCGAGGTAGGTACCACCCTTGGTGACGGGCTTGAACTCGTCGTCGAGCTCGTACACGAGCGGGATGCCCGTCGGGATGTTGAGCGCGGCGATGTCGTCGTCGCTGATGCCGTCGAGGTGCTTGACGAGGGCCCGCAGGCTGTTGCCGTGCGCGGCGACCATGACGGTCTTGCCCGACTTCAGCTCGGGGACGATCTCGGACTCCCAATAGGGGACGAGGCGCTCGACGACGTCCTTGAGGCACTCGGTGGGCGGGTTCTCGCCGTCGATGCCCTCGTAACGCACGTCGTGCGCCTGGCTGAACTCGTCCTCCGGGTCGATCGGCGGCGGCGGCGTGTCGTAGGAGCGGCGCCAGAGCATGAACTGGTCCTCGCCGAACTGCTCCTTGGTCTCCTTCTTGTTCTTGCCCTGGAGCGCACCGTAGTGACGCTCGTTGAGCCGCCAGGAGCGATTGACCGGGATCCAGTGGCGGTCGGCCTCGTCGAGCGCGAGGTTGGCGGTCGTGATGGCGCGACGCAGCACCGAGGTGAACAGGATGTCGGGCAAGACGCCCTTCTCCTTGAGCAGCTCGCCGCCGCGTGCCGCCTCCGCCCGACCCTTGTCGGAGAGGTCGACGTCGACCCAACCGGTGAACAGGTTCTTGGCGTTCCACTGGCTCTCGCCGTGGCGCAACAGCACGAGGGTGTAGGTCATGTCTCCACTGTAGTCAGCCGCCCGCCAGGCCCGGGAAGGAGTGAGGGCCTCGGGTCCGTGGTCCCGAGGCCCTCACCAGGCGGTGGGTCACGACCGGTCGGTCGTGTCCTGGCCGTCCTTCTCGTCGCGTGCCTCCGCCGCCTCGCGGGCGTCGGTGGTGGCGATCATCCCGGGCTCGTCCTCGACGCTCGCCTCGTGACTGTTCCCGGAATCGTCGTCGTCCTCCTCCTGCTGGAGGACCTTGCGGAACGCCTCGAGGTTCGCGAGGGACTCCTCGCGGGAGATGCGCCACTGCCACTCCTTGCGCATCGAGCCGAGGAACCCGAGGACGAGGAGTTCGTTGAAGATGTCGTCCGTGCCCGCGACGACGATGCCGAGGAGCTGGTCGAGGAACGGCTCGTCGACCTCCCGGATGGGCACCTGACCGGTGAGGTACACGTCGCCCGAGTCGTCGATCGAGTACCCGAGGATCGGCATCGTGAGGTTGCGGCGCAGGAGGAACCGGTAGACCGACGTGTGGTTCTCGTCGGGATTGCGGATGACGAACGCCGAGATCGACAGGACGCGGCTCCCCGCGATGAGCGAGCACGCCGTGCGGAGCTTGTTCTCGCCGGGCAGGGAGAGGACGAGTTCACCGGGACGGGCGCCCTCCTCGACCTCGACGTCCTGGGCGGCCGCGTAGGTGCGGATGAGTTCGCGTACCGCGATGGATTCCGGGGAGTTGGGCATGGGCATCACCTCTGATGTGGTCCGGCGGCCTCCGCCGCGTCGTTCGTCGTCGTTCGTCGTCGTTCGTCGTCGTCCGTGGCCGATTCGGGCCCGCTCCGTGGAGGAGCGCCGGACCCGCGACCGGCGGCCGTGCGTCCCTCGGGCGACCCGCGGGGGTCAGGCCCCGTCCGCGTGGATCCGATGGGCGCGCGACGCCATCGCCTCACCGTAGACCCCGACGAGGGCGTCCGCAGTTCGTGACCATCCGAACCCCGCCGCATGCGCCGTCGCGACGTCGGCGAGTCGGGCACGTTCGTCGGGGGCGTCGAGGAGCGCCTCGAGCTCCCGACTCCACTCGGACGTCTCGTGGTTTCGGACGAGGACCCCGCCGCGGACCGCGAGGGGAAGACCGCCGACGTCCGCGGCGAGGACGGGGGTGCCGCAGGCCTGCGCCTCGAGCGCGACGAGACCGAACGACTCGTTGTACGAGGGCATCGCGAGGACGTCGGCCGCGCGGTACCAGTCGGTGAGCGTCTCCCTCGTCGTGGGCGGGTGGAAGACGACACGGTCGGCGATGCCGAGCTCCGCGGCGAGGTCCTCGAGCCACCGGGGGCGTTCGAGCCCCGACCCGCTGGGGCCGCCGAGCACGGCGACACGCATCCGGGACCCCAGATCGGGGCGTCGGCGGCGGAGGTCGGCGGCGGCACGGAGGAGGAGGTCGGGCGCCTTGAGGGGCTGCACGCGTCCGACGAAGAGGACGAGGAGATCGCCCGGGTCTACCCCCACCGCGGCCCTCGCGGCGGCGACATCCCCCGGGGTGAAGAGCCCGAGGTCGACGCCGGGATGGACGACGCGCACCCGCCCCGGGTCGGCGTCGTAGTAGTCGACGAGCTGCCGCGCCTCGAGGTCGGTGTTGGAGACGAGCCGGTCGGCGGCCTCGACGACCTGCGCCTCCCCGATCTCGCGGCCGCGGGGCTCGGACCGGTCGCCCGCGGCGAGACCTGCGTTCTTCACCCGCGCCATCGTGTGCATCGTGTGGACGAGCGGCACGTGCCACCGGTCGGCCGCGAGCCATCCGACCTGACCGGAGAGCCAGTAGTGCGAGTGGACGACGTCGTAGTACCCGGCCGGATGTCCCGCGACCTCGCGCATCACGCCCGCGGTGAAGGCGCACAACTGCCCGGGCAGGTCCTCCTTCGACAGGCCGTCGAACGGCCCGGCGACGACGTGCCGCACCTGCACCCCGGGGACGAGCTCGACCGAGCGCGGCTGCCGCCCCTCGGTGGCCCGGGTGAAGATCTCGACCTCGATGCCCCGCGTCGCGAGCTGCGTGGCCGCCTCGACGACGTAGACGTTGAGCCCGCCGGCATCACCCGTCCCCGGCCGCGCGAGCGGTGAAGTGTGCACCGTGATCATCGCGACGCGTGCAGGAGGACGCGGACGGGTCGGCGGGGAACTCATGGCGCCATCCTGCCCGGCACCACCGACGACCGCCCACACGGGATCCGCGCGCACGACGAGGTGGCCTGCGCGACGCCGGCGGCACGGTGGGCGTCCAGCCCGGTTCGGACCGAGGGACGACCGGATGGCCGCCCCGGTGACCGCCGTGCGACCCGAGACCCGTCGCACGGACGAGATGCAGCCCCGTACGGTGGGGCGGTGCCTGCCGCCCGTCCCGATCGTCCCGTGGGAGTCGTCACCCGGGGCACCACCGGTCAGAACCGGTTGCGGCGGATGGACCGGTTCCTCGCCCACCACGGCGCCGCACTCCTCCGGCGTCCCGGACCGCCGCCGCTCGTCGTCGATCTCGGCTACGGCGCGGCCGCGACGACGACAGTCGAACTCCGCCGCCATCTCGCGACGGTCCGACGCGACGTCGAGGTCGTCGGCGTCGAGATCGAGCCCGCCCGTGTCGCCGCGGCCCTCCCCCACGAGGACCCGCCGGGGCTCACGTTCGTCCGGGGTGGGTTCGACCTCCGTCCGTTCCGCGGGCGACCCGTCGCGATCGTCCGCGCGGCGAACGTGCTGCGGCAGTACGTCGAGTCGGAGGTCGACGGGGCGTGGCGACTGCTCCAGGAGCATCTCGCTCCGGGCGGCCTGATCCTCGAGGGCACGTGCGACGAGATCGGACGTCGCTCGACGTGGGTGGTCCTCGGCGCCGAGGGCCCCCGGTCGCTCACGATCTCCCTCGCCTTCGGGGCGTTCGAGCGCCCCTCCGACGTCGCCGAACGGCTCCCCAAGGCGCTCATCCACCGCAACATCCCGGGCGAACGCGTCCACGCCTACCTCGCCGCGTTCGACGAGGCGTGGGCCCACACGGCACCCCTCGCCCCGTACGGGCGCCGCCAGCGTCTCCTCGCCACCTGCGCGACCCTTCGCGGCCAGGGATGGCCCCTCCTCGACGGGCCGCACCGGTGGCGGCTCGGCGAGGTCACCGTGCGGTGGGACGCCGTCGCCCCGGTGATCCCGCCCGCGTGACACACGACACCCGGGCGACGACGTGACCGCGACCCGGGCGTGAACGTGGGCGTCGACGTCGGCACGGCGCCGAGGCGCGCCGCGCGGACGGGGTGAGGACCTGCTGAGAACGTGACGTCTCAGGCGCGGGAGTAGTCGTCCTCGAGGCGCTCGATGTCGTCCTCGTCGAAGTGGCCGAAACCGACCTCGAGGACGCGGGCCGGGACGGACCCACTGTTACCCATGCGGTGAACCGCACCCTGCGGGATCCACACGAGTTCGCCCTGCACGGCCTGCCACTGGTGATCGTCGACGGTGATGTCGACGGGCGCCTCGTCGAGGACCTGCCACATCTCGGCCCGGTGCGCGTGCTTCTGCAGCGACAGCCGTGACCCCGGCGTGACGGTGATGACCTTGACGGTGACGTTCTGGTTCGTCGCGAAGTTCTGGAACGTCCCCCAGGGCCGCTCCACGGTGAAGACGTCGTCGCGCTTGTCGTGGATCTCGCTCATGTCGTTCCGTTCTCGTGTGATGCGGCTCCCCTGCCGCGGATGACGTGGGCTCGACTCGGCAGGTGCCTGTCCTCCCCCAGGACGGTCGTCCGAATCATATCCGTGCCGTACGCGTGGCGCCTGCAGCCTTCCATACAGCGTGGCGGGCGCAGCCGCGCGACGTCAGTCGGAGAGGAACGCGGAGACGAGTGCGCGCACCCGACTCCGGTGGCTCCACAGCACACCGCCGGGCGGGAGGATCTCGAGCTCGGCGTGCGGCAGGACGTCGGCGAACTCCCGGGCGATCGACTCGGGGTGTGCATCGTCGCCCTCCTGTCCGATGACGAGGGCGGGCGCCGTGACCCGGCTGAGGGAGGCGCGGTCGGTGAGCGGCACGGCGTGCGGCAGTGCCCGGAGGGCCGTCGCGACCGGCGTCCCCGAGAGGAGCCTCGCCTGCTCCTGCGCCCAGGCCTGCACGACGGGTCGCTCCCGGAGCTCGGGAGGCTGCTCGTCGACGAAGTGGGCGGCGATGCCCTCGACGTCGCGGTCGTCGACGAGGTCGGCGAGGTCGACGAGACGCTGGAGGGCGGCGTCGGTGCGCTGCCGGTCGATGAGCGCGGGGATGACGAAGACGATCCGGTCGAACCGGTCGGGGGTCTCCTCGAGGAGCGCGCACATCGCTCCGGCGCCCATGCTCACGCCGAGGCACCGGGTGGCGTCGACATGGTCGGCGACGGCCCGCAGCTCCCCTGCGAGCGCGGGGTACGTCCAGGCCGTCTCGGGGGCCTCGGAGGCGCCGTGGCCGCGGAAGTGGAGGAAGGTGCGCCGCCCGGGAACGCCGGAGGCGAACGGTCGCGTCGTCGAGATCGATCCGCCGAGTCCGTGCGCGAACACGGTGCTCGGGGTGCCCTCGCCGATGCTCAGGTACTCGACGGCGCCTGTGGGGCCGGCCAACATCGACGTGGGTCGCGTGGGCGTGCGGTTCACCACGAGCCGTGCGGGCCGTGACCGCTCGCGCCACCCTTGCGGCGCCTGGCCGTGTGGGGAGCGACCGCCGGACGAACGTCGGCGAGGTACACCCCGACGGCGACGACCGCGATGAGCGCGAACATGTTGAGCACCTGCTGGACCGAGACGAACAGCACCGCGAGGGACACCCCGAGGACGACGAGCCAGAACGTCTTGGTCTTCTTGCCCTCCACGGCGTAGGCGCGTTGGTCGTGCCGCAGGGCGTCGGCGAACGCGAACAGTCCGAGGGCGACGGCACCCACACCGAGCGCGAGCGTGACGACGTTCTGCGCTCCGAAGACGAGATCCATTCCCCCAGCCTACGGGGCGCGCCCGTGACCGCCGAGCGGCGACGGACACCGGCGGGCAGGCTCGGCCGGACACGTGACCGCCCCGGTCCTCGTGAGGACCGGGGCGGTCACGGTGTGGACGGCGACGGCACGCCACTGACGAGCCCCTCAGACGTCGACGACGAGCGTGAACGGCCCGTCGTTGCACAGCTCGACGCGCATGTCGGCCCCGAACCGGCCGGTCGCGACCGTGATCCCGCGGGCGGCGAGGCCCTCGGCGACGGCGTCCACGAGCGGCTCGGCCACCGGGCCCGGCGCGGCGTCGCTCCACGAGGGACGCCGCCCCTTGCTCGTGCGGCCGTACAGCGTGAACTGGCTGACGACGAGCACCCCGCCGCCGACGTCCTCGACGGAACGCTCGTCGTGGAGCATCCGCAGCTCCGCGATCTTGCGGACCATCGACGCGACCTCGGCCTCGCCGTCGGTGTGCGTCGCCGCGACGAGAGCGAGGATGCCCGGGCCGTCGATGCGGCCGACCTCCTCACCCTCGACGAAGACACGAGCCCCGTCGACGCGTTGGAGGACGGCCCGCATCAGTCGAGCTTGTCGTTCTCGCGGACGGCCGCGGCGACGTCGGCCGGGGTCGGTATCGAGTCCAGACGCTCACCGGCGTCTGCGGGGCGCGCGGCCGCCTCGGCGGGTGTCGGGGCGTCGACCGTCCGGGCCTCGGGTGTCGAGTCGTGCGCGGACCCGTGCGGGCCTCGTGCCACCGGCGCGCTCGCGGACGAGGGCGACCCGGCGGAGGCCGCGCGCGCCGTGCTGCTCGTGCCCGGGGCGGACCCGGCCGCCGCGGCGGCCTTGCGGGCGCGCGGGGAGCGTCGTGCCGTCGTCGTCGCACCGGCCTCGACACCGGCCGTGACGCGGTCGTGACGCACGGGGGCGTCGACGTCCCCACCCGTCGGGCTCGTGGCGGTGACGGCGGTGTCGACGACGGCGGCACGACGACGGGCGTCGGGACGGCGGGTGGACCGGGAGTCGCCCGTGCCGTGGCTCACGGCCTCGACGACACGGCCGGCGGCGCGCGTCGCGTCGTCCGCGACGCCGGTGACGGCGGCACGGCCGCGGTCGACGACCGCCCCGGCCTGTCGGGCGAGACGGCGGGCCTCGCGGCGGGCGCGGGCGTCCTCCGCACGCTTCTGCGCGTTCTCGCCCGAGCGCGTCGGGATCGCCCCGGAGACGGCGCGCTGGCCCCGTTCGGTGAGGTGCGAGTAGCCCTTGAGCAGCTCGTTCATCGCGAAGGAGGGGACCTTGCCGGCGCCGCGCGCGACGTCGACGACGTCCTCGCGGAGGGCGGCCAGGCCGTGGGGGCGGCGGGCCACCTCGTCGGCAGGCGTCTTCGACGCGGCCTCGCGCTCCTCCGCGCCGAGCGACCGGAGCGTGTCGACGGCGAGCTCGGTGGCACCGAGGAGGGCGTAGGCCGGTTCGAGGACCTTGGGCGCGAAGGAGGCCGGGCGGCGCTCCTCGCGGCCTGCGGTGAGGTCGGAGTTCTCGGGGGTGTCGTTCGTGGGCTTCTTCGGTGACATGGTCACTCCTTCTCGGTGGGGGCGGCGGTGGCGTGGGGGTGGGACGTGCCTCGCGGGGCGACCGGCGTGCCGGACACGGCGGCCCCGTCGGGCGCACGGTGGCCGGAGGTGGTGCGGCGCGGGGCCGGGGTGCGGGTGCCGGAGGCGGTGCGGCGTCGGGGACGGGTGGGGGGCGTCGACGTGGAGGCCGAGACGGACGGGGCCGGGCCCCGTGTCGTCGACCGTGCCGGCGGGCTGTCGGCCGAGGGGGTCGCAGGCACGGTCGCCCCCTCGTCGGGGGACTCCTCCGGGGGCACGAACGAGTCGTACAGATCGAGCATGATGCGCCGCTGCCGCTCGGTGAGGCGGCGGTCGAGCGTGAGGGCGAGGCGGGTGTCGACCGCCCCCGTCTCTCGCGTCTCGTCGAGGAGACCCGCCCGCACGTAGAGCGACTCGGCGGAGATCTGCAGTCCGCGGGCAAGGGCGTTGAGGATGTCGGCACTCGGTCGACGGAGCCCCCGCTCGATCTGGGAGAGGTAGGGGTTGCTGATGCCCGCGACCGCGGAGAGCTGACGCACCGACAGCTGGGCGTTCTCCCGCTGTTCGCGCACGTACTCCCCGAGGTCGCGCATGCCGGGGACGTACGGGGTCATACCCCCATGGTGCTTGCTTCAGTTAGCACCGCGCAAGCGGGAGTGAGCACTCCCACCGGTCCCGACCTCTCGTGGGGGCACCGTCGGACGACGGATCGCACACCCTCCCTCGCCGACATCGATCGGGGCGAGAACGGGACCCGGCGCTCAGGGGGCGACGACCACCGTCTGCGCGAGCGTCACGGGCGCTTCGTCACGGACGGGCACGGTCTCGAGCTCGACGTCGACGGGGACGGACCGCTTGACGACGGCGAGAGCGATGGGCCCGTCGACATGGTCGCGGGCGACGCTCGTGAGACGACCGACGGTGCGGCCGCCGTGGACGATCTCCGAGCCGGGCGCGGGCAGGACGTGACCCGAGCCGTCGAGGTGGCAGAACACGAGACGACGCGGCGGACGCCCGAGGTTGTGGACGCGGGCCACTGTCTCCTGGCCGCGGTAGCACCCCTTGTGGAGGTGGACGGCGGTGCGCAGCCAGTCGACCTCGTGAGGGATCGTGCGGTGGTCGGTCTCGGCGCCGAACCGGGGGCGCCACGCCTGGACACGTTCGGCCTCCGCGGCCCACAGACCGGCGAGCGCCCGGTCGCCGACGGCTCGTTCGAGCTCGTCCCGCGGGACGAGGAGCTCGCGCCAGGCGCGACCGGTCGCGGGATGCCCCTCCCCCGGGCCGTAGAGGGCGGTGTCGCCGACCGGGCCCGGCCACGGGTCCACCCAGGCGAGGGGTTCACCGGGGACGCTCGGCGCCCCGATGGGCTCGCCGAGGACGGCGTACCGGGCGGTGACGTCGGCGACCTCGACGCGGAGCATGAACCGCATCCGGTCGAGGAACTCGACGAGCGGCGCCGCGGCCCCGGGCTCGACCGTGATCCACGCCGTCTCCCCGTCGTCGACGAGGTGGAGGGCGTTCTCGACGTGCCCCTTGGGCGAGAGGAGGAGCGTCTCCGTGCTCGCGCCGGGGGCGACGTCGGTGAGGTGCTGGGTCGTGAGCGAGTGCAGCCAGCTCAGGCGGTCGGGCCCGGTGACCGTGACGACCCCCCGGTGGGAGAGGTCGACGACGGCGAGCCCCTCCCCGAGGAGACGCTGCTCCCGCACCGGGTCGCCGTAGTGGGTGGCCACGCCCGCGTCGGCCCCCGCGCCGGGGACGGCGTCGGGGCGGCCGAGGAGCGGCGAGGCGGGGACGGTCGTGGTGCTCTGCGAATCGCTCACCCGACCACCCTACGTGCGGATCTCCGGCTCAGCCGACCCGCGTGAGCTGCGCGGAGGCGTGGCTCGTCATCGGGCGCCCCTCGGCGGCCATGTCCATGACCCAGAGGAGCTTCTGGTCGACGAGGCCGTACATGCGGCTCGCCGCGGTGTACTCCCGCGCCTCGGGGCTGCGCATGACGCCGTCGGTGCTGAGGTTGAGCACGGGGCGTTCCTTCTCGCGCTGCCCGGCGTACATCTCGACGATGCCCGTGGGGTGGGCGAGGAGCAGTTCGATCTCGCCGTTGCCGAGCACGCGGAAGAACCCGACCTCGCGGGCGGCGTCGCCCTCCTTGGAGCCGTCCTCGGCGAGGAGGTAGGTGCGGCTGTCGACCTCGAGGAAGGGACGGCCGTCGTGGCTGATGACGAGTTCCTGGCCGAAGTTGCGCGACTCCTCACCGGGGTAGCCGACGACGCCGACGCCCTCCCAACGGCCCACCATCCAGGCGAGGGGGGCGAGGGTGGGGTCGATCGTGGCGTCGAGTTCGAAGGGCATGCGGGGATCCTTTCGGGTGGAGCGAGTCTGTGGGGGCGGCCGGGGCGGACCGTCAGAAGGGGACGACGCCCACGACCATCGCGAGCGCGTAGGCGACGACCCCCGTGGTGAGGACCGAGCCGGAGGCGGAGGCGATCTGGGCGCGGCGTCCCCACAGGGAGGGCAGGACGGACTGGATCTGGCGGAGTGCGTAGCTCACCCCGCCGGCGAGGGCCCCGGCGACGACGAGGGCGACGACGGGCAGTGCCGAGGAGCCGGTCACCTCGTGGGCGACGACCGCGGCGAGCGCGCCGAGGACGAGGGACGCGACGGCGCACGACGCGGCGATGACGCCCCGCGGGCGGCGACCGAGGCCGACGTCGGCGAGGGTCGCGAGTGCGGTCGCGGCCATGACGGCGACGATGGCGTCGCGTCCGCGTGGGTCGACGACGAGGGGCACGAGGCACACGCCCGAACCGAGGAGCGCGACACCGGCGACGACCGCCGAGACCGACTCGACGAGGCGGGGCCGGGCGTCGCGTCGCGCGAGCTGGTGCATGAACGCGGCGATCATCGCGAGGGCCACCGCACCGGGGAGGAGTTCGAGGGTCGTCCGGGGCGCGAGCGCCGCCGGGCCGAGGAGGAGGACGACGGCGACGAGCTGCACGATCGTCGTGCCGCGAGGACTCGGCAGGCGCAGCAGCGGCACCCAACCCATCGCGAGGCACACCATCGGTACGGCGAGCGCCGCGACGGTCCACTCGGGCGAACCCAGGTGGGCGACGACCCCGATGACGGCCGCGACGACGAACGCGACGAGCGAGACCGCGGGGCGCCAGGGTCGCTTCGGCGGCCGAGGCCGGGTGGTCCCGGTGGGCGCAGTCGCGGATCGGGCGTCGTTCACGGGGCCATCCTCTCAGCCGCCGGCGAACGGCGGGAGGACCTCGAGGGTGGACCCGCCCTCGGCCCGGGTCTCCTCACGCGCCCCGGCACGCACCGGCACCCCGTCGAGGAGGACGGAGGCGACGTCCAGGATGCGGGCGAGGTCGGGATGCCGCAGGACGGCGTCGGCGAGGACGGACGCGACGGCGCCGGGCGCCGCCTCCTCGACGTCGACACCCGTCGCGGCCGCGGCGGCGGCCCAGTAGCGAAGCATGACGGTCACCCGGCCACCTTCTCAGGCCGGACGCGCCGCCCGCCAACCGGGCGTGCCTCACCGACGGCCGAATGCCGGACGGGTGGCGGGACGGGCGACGGGCGGGTGCCGGACGGGGCGTGGGGCGGACACCGGCCGCCGGCTCGGGGCCCGGCAGCACGAGCCGCGGGTCCTGCGTCGACCCCGCCGCCGGCACCGGGTGGGCTCGCTCCTCGTCGCTCCGGAGCGACGACCCCGTCCCCGTACAGTGACGTCATGACCCCGGTGGTGCTGCTGTCGCGTCGAACGCTGGAGGAGGTTCTTCCGGCGCTCACGCTGCTGCCCCACCCGATCCGAGTCGTCGCCGACGTCGGTGACCTCGCCTCCGTCGTGGCGGACGTGGTCGTCCTCGTCGACGCCGTCACCGACCTCGTCGGGGCCCGCGCGACGTGCCGGCGCGTCGCGATCGCCCTCCCGGACCTGCCGGTCGTCGCCGTCGTCACCGAGGGAGGACTCGCCGCCCTCACGCCCGAGTGGCGGCTCGCCGACGTCGTCCTCCAGAGCGCAGGCCCCACGGAGATCGACGCCCGCCTCCGCCTCACCGCCGCCCGCCGCCTCGCGCCCGACGACGACGCCGCGAGCGCCCCCACCGCCCGGGAACCCGCCGCCGGAGGACTCGTCGTCGACGAGTCGGGGTACACCGCCCGCGTCGACGGCGTCCCCCTCGACCTCACCTACAAGGAGTTCGAACTCCTCAAGCACCTCACCTCCTCGCCGGGGCACGTGTTCACCCGCGCGCAGATCCTCGAGGACGTGTGGGGGTACGACTACTACGGCGGCACCCGCACCGTCGACGTCCACGTCCGGCGTCTGCGCGCCAAGCTCGGGCCGGAACACGAGGGCCTCATCGGCACCGTGCGCGGCGTCGGATACCGCTACCAGAACCCCGCGAGGAGCACCCCATGACCGATCCCGACACCCCCCGCACCACCGCCTCCGTCCACAAGGCCACGACGCTCACCGGCGACCGCGACGAGGACGTCCGCCGCCTCGCCCGCAGGGCCGCCGAGGTCGACGGCGTCGACGCCCTCTCCGAGCAGACGTTCCTCCACCTCGGTGCCCCCGCCGGTGCACACCGGCACCTCGTCGCCGAGACGCCGGACGGGCGGGTCGTCGGCTACGCCCACCTCGACCACACCGATCCCGAGGCCGGCGTCGAGATCGTCGTCGACCCCGATCTCCGCCGGCAGGGTCACGGGACACGACTCTGGGAGGCGGTCACCGCCCTCGTCCCCGACGCCCGCGTGTGGGCGCACGGCAACCTCCCCGCCGCGCAGGCGTGGGCACGCGACACCGGGCTCCACGTGGTCCGTGAGCTCCTCCGCATGGCACGCCCGCTCGAGGGCCTCGCCGACGCCACCGTCGACCTCCCCGAGGGTTACCGCGCCCGCACCTTCACCTTCGACGACGTCGACGCCTGGGTCGCCCTCAACGGTCGCGCCTTCGCCACCCACCCCGAGCAGGGCCGCGTCACCGCCGACGACGTCCGCGCCCGCGCCGCCGAGCCGTGGTTCGACCCCGCCGGGTTGTTCCTCGTCGAGGACCCCGACTCCCGGCTCGTCGCTTTCCACTGGACGAAGACCGAGGACGACGAGGGCGAGGTCTACGTCGTCGGCGTCGACCCCGACCGCCAGGGTCTCGGGCTCGGTAAGGCGGCCACCCTCCTCGGCCTGCGTCACCTCGCCCGGCAGGGCCTCCCCCGCGTCACCCTCTACGTCGACGGCGACAACACCGCCGCCCTCGCCACGTACGGCCGCCTCGGGTTCGAGCGGATCTCCCTCGACGTCCAGTACGGCGCCTGACACCACGGCACCGCGCCCGGGGTGAGCCACGCCCCGGGCGCCGTCGCGGCCAGCGGCCACGGACCCCACCACGGAGCGTCGACCGCACCCGGGCACGCGACGGCCGGCACCGGCGCGCGTGGCACCATGTGCCCATGACGGCCACGAGCGACGACGCCACCTCCGCCGACACGACCCAGGAGAACACGGGCCCGGCGAACACCATCACCGGCGAGACGACCTCCGCCGCCGGGGTACGCCCCCGCGCCGCCAACGGACGTTTCCTCCCCGCCGACCGCGACGACCTCCCCACCGACCGGTTCCTCGACCGGGAGATCTCCTGGCTCCAGTTCAACGAGCGCGTGCTCCAGCTCGCGGCCGACCCCGACATGTACCTACTCGAACGCGCCCGGTTCCTCTCGATCTTCGCGAGCAACCTCGACGAGTTCTTCATGGTCCGCGTCGCCGGCCTCAAGCGCCGCATCGCCACCGGCCTCGCCGTCCGCTCCACCTCCGGCCTCGAGCCGCGCGAGCTCCTCGACCGCATCATGTCGACCGCGCAGCGCCTGATGGCGAACCACGCCCGCATCTTCCAGGAGCAGGTGCTCCCGGCCCTCGCGGAGGAGGACGTCCTCCTCGTCGGGTGGAACGACCTCACCGACGACGAGCGACGACACCTCGACGAGTGGTTCGCCGAGCAGGTCTTCCCCGTGCTCACGCCCCTCGCCGTCGACCCGGCCCACCCGTTCCCCTACATCTCGGGCCTCTCGCTCAACCTCGCCGTCGTCCTCGAGAACCGCAAGACGGGCACCGAGCACTTCGCCCGCGTCAAGGTGCCGCCGCTCCTCCCGCGCCTCGTGCAGATCCCCTCCGAGGACGGCGACGACGACCTCTACTCGGCCCGGTTCGTGCCGGTCGAGGAGATCATCGCGGCCCACCTGCAGGAGCTCTTCCCGGGCATGATCGTCCGCGAGCACTTCACGTTCCGCATCACCCGCAACGAGGACCTCGAGGTCGAGGAGGACGACGCCGAGAACCTCCTCGCCGCTCTCGAGAAGGAACTCACCCGCCGCCGCTTCGGCCCCGCCGTCCGCCTCGAGATCGAGGAGGGCATGGACGACCACGTCCTCGAACTCCTCGCCCGCGAACTCGGCGTCACCTCCCGCGAGGTCTTCCGCCTCCCCACGCCGCTCGACCTGCGATGCCTCGGCACGATCGCCGACCTCGACCGCACCGAGCTCAAGTACCCGCCGTTCGTGCCGCGCACCCACCGGGACATCAACCGGCACGAGTCCGCCAAGGCGGCCGACATGTTCGCGGCCATCCGCCGCAAGAACATCCTCGTCCAGCACCCCTACGACTCGTTCTCCACGTCGGTGCAGGCGTTCATCGAGCAGGCCGCGGCCGACCCCCGCGTCGTCGCGATCAAGCAGACCCTCTACCGCACGAGCGGCGACTCCCCGATCATCGACGCCCTCATCGCCGCCGCCGAGGCCGGCAAACAGGTCCTCGCCGTCGTCGAGATCAAGGCCCGCTTCGACGAGCAGAACAACATCGACTGGGCCCGCAAGCTCGAGCACGCCGGCGTCCATGTCGTCTACGGCGTCGTCGGCCTCAAGACCCACTGCAAGCTGTCCCTCGTCATCCGTGACGAACCGGGCGGGCTGCGGCGGTACTGCCACGTCGGCACCGGCAACTACCACCCCAAGACGGCCCGCCTCTACGAGGACTTCGGCCTGTTCACGTGCGACCCCCAGGTCGGCGAGGACCTCACCAAGCTGTTCAACCAGCTCTCCGGCTGGGCCCCGCGCAGCAAGTTCTCCCGCCTCCTCGTCGCGCCCGCCTCGATCCGCTCCGGCCTCATCTCCCGCATCGACGAGCAGATCGAACGCGCCCGCGAGGGGCAGGACGCCTACGTCGGCATCAAGGTCAACTCCATCGTCGACGAACAGATCATCGACAGCCTCTACCGCGCGTCCCAGGCGGGAGTGCGGGTCGACGTTCTCGTCCGCGGCATCTGCGCCCTCCGCCCCGGCATCGAGGGGCTCTCGGAGAACATCCGCGTCCGCTCGATCCTCGGCCGGTTCCTCGAGCACTCGCGCATCTTCGTCTTCGGCCCGCACGGCAAGGACGCCGTCTACATCGGCAGCGCCGACATGATGCACCGCAACCTCGACCGCCGCGTCGAGGCCCTCGTCCGCATCACCGACCGGGACCACATCCAGGAGCTCGTCAGCATCCTCGAACGCGGCATGAGCGACGACCACTCGAGCTGGCACCTCGCCGGCGACGGACGCTGGACCCGGTTCCACCGCAGCGAGGACGATGCGCCGCTCCTCGACCTCCAGAGCGTCCTCATCGACGAGCACGCCGCCAAGCGGCGGGGCCGCCGTGGGTGAGTCGCGGGTCCGCGCGGCCGGCACCCTCCCGTGGCGCCGCCGTGGGGAGCGTCTCGAGGTCCTCCTCGTCCACCGCCCACACCACCGCGACTGGTCGTGGCCCAAGGGCAAGCTCGACCCGGGCGAGGAGTGGCCCACGACCGCCGTCCGCGAGACCCTCGAGGAGGCCGGGCTGCGCGTCCGTCTCGGCCGCCCACTGCCCGTGAGCGTCTACCCCCTCCCCGGCTCCCGCAGCCGCAAGGAGGTGCGGTATTGGGCCGCCGAGGTCGTCTCCGGCGACGGTGTCCTCGAGAACGAGATCGACGAGACCCGTTGGGTGACGCCCGCCGTGGCCAGGCGGCTCGCAACCTACCCGCGCGATCTCGAACAACTACGCGCCCTCACCGGGGCGCCGCTCGCCACCCGCACCGTCGGCATCGTGCGGCACGCCCACGCCGTCGCCCGCAAGAAGTACACGGGCGACGAGGACCGCCTCCGTCCCCTCGACAAGCGCGGGGAGAAGCGCGCGAGCGCCCTCGCCCCGCTCCTGTCGGCCTACGGGTTCTCCCACATCGTGAGCTCCCCCTCCGTCCGCTGCGCCGACACCGTCAAGCCCTACCTCGCCACCGTCGGCGACACCGTCGAGGTGTCCTGGCGCCCCGAGCTCTCCGAGGAGGGGTTCGAGGCCGACCCCGACGCGCTGCCCGGCGTCGTCACCGACGCCCTCGACGGGGACGACCCCGTCCTCCTCGGCAGCCACGGGCCCGTGCTGCGCCCCCTGCTCGCCGAGATCACCCGCCGCTACCGGGCCCCCGGTCGCGAGATCAAGCGCGTGCTCGAGGCGCTCGACCGCGACAACCTCGACAAGGGCGAACTCGTCGTCCTCCACGTCGGCACCGGCCACCGCCCCGCCGTCCTCGCCGTCGAACGGCACCGTCCCTGACACCACCACGCGGCGCACGCAGCCACTGACGTGCCCGGGTGGGAACAAGAACGCCCCTCTGCTACGTTGTCACCTCGTGTGTGCCGGGCCGCGGCAGCCCCGGGCTCCAACATAAGCCGCTTCGAGCGGCCCCGCGCCGAGAGGCGCTCCCGGTCCGGCACACACACCCTCACCCCCGGCCGACGGGATCCCACGGGCCCCGGCACGCACGGCGGACGCCTCTTCGAGAGCCACCACAGCCGACGCGAGGCCCGGCGGACGCTGCTCGCCGGCATGCCCACCGCGGCGATCGCCACCGTCTCCGCACGGCGAGGAGTGCCCGCTCATCGGGCCCTGCCGACACCGGCCCGGCGGCACCGTCGCAGGACGACGTGGCGGCGATCGAGCGGTGAACGCGTCCTGCCTGATAGAGGGGCGGACGGCCCGGAGAGAGGTCGGCGCGTGGGTCCGGACCGTCGACGCGGAGAGACCTCAGGCGGGCAGCCGGTGCGGGGTCGCCTCGCAGTACGCGGCGTGGGAGCGGGCGTCGGCCTCGGCCATGGAACGGGCACGGCGCCCCGGCCCCTGCCAGTCGCAGTCGCCGCAGTGACCGTGTGCGAAGGACCCGACCTCGACGATGCGAGAGACCGGCTCGGAGACGACCTCCGCCGTACGGTTCCGACGCTTGGACAACGCGAACATCGCGACCGACCCTCTCCAGACCACCGACATCGAAGCGGCCGTCCAGGACGGCCGACCACAGCCTGACACAGCCCCGGCCGTGACGACAGCCGCGTCGTCGCCCGTCACCCACTGTTCACCTGCCCGAGACGATCGGGTGGCCGCGGCAGGCCCCCTCCGCGTCCCCGAGTGGGGGCGGCGCCGCGCACCGTACGGGGAACGCAGGACCCGCCCACCCGGGATCGGGTGGGCGGGTCCTCGCGTACCGGGCGGGTGCCCGTGCATCGCTCAGCCGAAGCGGCCCGAGATGTAGTCCTCGGTGGCCTTCTGCGACGGGTTGTTGAAGATCTTGCGCGTGTCGTCGATCTCGATGAGCTTGCCGGGTTTGCCCGTGGCGGCGAGGTTGAAGAACGCCGTGCGGTCGGAGACGCGCGCCGCCTGCTGCATGTTGTGGGTGACGATGACGATCGTGTACCGCTCCTTGATCTCGTTGATGAGGTCCTCCACGGCGAGCGTGGAGATCGGGTCGAGCGCCGAGCACGGCTCGTCCATGAGGAGCACCTCGGGCGACACGGCGATCGCACGGGCGATGCAGAGACGCTGCTGCTGACCACCGGAGAGGCCGGCGCCGGGCTTGTCGAGGCGGTCCTTGACCTCGTTCCACAGGTTCGCGCCGCGGAGCGACCTCTCGACCGTCTCGGCGAGGACCTTGCGGTTCTTCACGCCGTTGAGACGCAGACCGGCGGCGACGTTGTCGAAGATCGACATCGTCGGGAACGGGTTGGGCCGCTGGAAGACCATGCCGACGTTGCGGCGCACGGCCACCGGGTCCATGTTCTTGCCGTAGAGGTCCTCGCCGTCGAGGAGGACATTGCCCTCCACGCGGGCACCGGGGATCACCTCGTGCATGCGGTTGAGGGTGCGGAGCACCGTGGACTTACCGCAGCCCGACGGCCCGATGAAGGCGGTGACGGAACGGGGCTCGATGTTCATGGACACACCTTCGACGGCCTTGAAGGTGCCGTAGAAGATGTCGAGGTCCTCGACGTCGATGCGCTTGGCCATGTCTCGTTACACGTCGCTTTCTGGGGCGGTCAGTTGCGGACCTTGCTGTACCGGGCGACGACCCGGCCGAGCAGGTTGAGGACGAGGATGAGGAGGATGAGGGTGAGGGAGGCGCCCCAGACCCGGTCGACGGCGGGCTGGAGGGCCTCGACGCGGTCCTGGTTGATCATCGTGGGCAGGGTCGCCATGTTGCCCGCCATGAGGTTGGTGTGGAACCCCTTGGTGTACGGGCCGAGGATGATGAGCGGCGCCGTCTCGCCCATGATGCGGGCGAGGCCGAGGAGCACGCCGGTGACGATGCCGCCGAACGCCGTGGGGAGCACGATCTTGACGATCGTCTTCCACTTGGGCACGCCGAGGGCGTAAGAGGCCTCGCGGAGCTCGTTGGGGACGAGCTTGAGCATCTCCTCGGTGGAGCGCACGACCGTGGGGATCATGAGGATGACGAGGGCGAGACACACGGCGAAACCGGCGGTGCGGTACCCGAAGACCCCCACCCACACGGCGTAGACGACGAGCGCGGCGACGATCGAGGGAATGCCGGTGAGGATGTCGACCATGAAGCTCACCGCGCGGGCGAACTTCCCGCGGCCGTACTCGACGAGGTAGATCGCCGTGAAGACGGCGATGGGCACGGCGATGAGGGCCGTGAGGAACGCTTGGAGGATGCTGCCGAGCAGTGCGTGCGCCGCGCCGCCCCCGGCGCGGCGGGCGGTGACGCCGAGCTGGGACTGCGTCCACCAGTCGATGTCGAGGAGCATGTGGCCACCGCGGACGAGGACGGTGCCGAGGATCCACACGAGCGGCACGAGCGCCACGGCGAACGCGGCGTACATGACGACACGCGCAACGACGTCGACGACGGCCCGGCTGCGGTCGTTGCCTCCCATGCGGGGCGCCCGGTCACGCGTCGAGGCGGTGCCGGACCTGGCGGGGTTCTCGATCCCGTCGGAGCTCTCGGGGAGGGCTGCGGTGCTCATTCGGTGAAGGCCTTCCGACGCTCGATGACGATGCGGGCGATGGCGTTGACGACAAAGGTGAGGAGGAAGAGGACGAGGCCCGCGGCGATGTAGGCGCCCGTCTTCTGCGGCGTGTCGAACTCTCCGGCGTTGTTGGCGATCTTCGAGGCGAACGTCTCCCCACCGTTGAGGAGCGACCAGCTCCACGGTGCGGAGTCGTTGAGGGACGACACGATGATCATCACGGCGAGGGTCTCACCGAGGGCGCGGCCGAGGCCGAGCATCGACGCCGAGATGATGCCGGGCTTGCCGAAGGGCAGGACGGCGGTGCGGATCATCTCCCAGCGCGTCGCTCCGAGGGCGAGCGCGCCCTCCTTGTGGGTGCTCGGCGTCTGGTCGAAGATCTCGCGGGTGAGTGCCGTGACGATCGGCAGCACCATGATCGAGAGGACGAACCCGACGAAGAGGATCGTCGACGACCCGCTGATGTTCGTCGGGGTGAAGAGCGGGATCCACCCGAAGGTGTCACCGACCCACGTCTGGATGGGGAGGAAGTACGGCCCGGCGACGTAGGCACCCCAGATGCCGTAGACGATCGAGGGGATCGCGGCGAGGAGGTCGACGAGCTGCGCCGCGGGGCGGGCGAGCCAGGCGGGGCTGTACTGCGTGATGAAGAGGGCGACGCCGACCCCGATGGGGACGGCGACGGCCATCGCGATGATCGACGACGCGACCGTCACCCAGAGGAGTCGGGCGATGCCGAACCGGGGGTGCTCCCCCGAGGTCTCCCACTCGGTGGAGGTGAGGAAGTTCGCCTCGTTGCGCATGAGGGAGGGGACGGCCTGGCTGAGGAGGAAGACCCCGACGAGGACGACGAGGGCGATGACGATGAGGCCCGCGGCCTTGGCGGCACCACCGAAGAGGAGGTCGCCGGTGCGGCCGGTGGAGGCGCGGCCGCCCGCTCCGACGCGGGAGTCCGGGGAGGGGCTGTCGTCGGCGGTGACGCCGGTGATGGAGGTCATCGAAGGTGCTTTCTCATCCCAGGGAGCGGTAGGGCGTAGGCGATGCCGACGCAGGACACCCGTGACCCCGGGGGCGCCGGGGGCGCCGGGGCCACGGGTGTCGGGCGCGTCACTGCAGGGCGTCGATGGCGGTGTCGACCTTGGAGCGGACCGACTCCGGGAGCGGAGCGTAGCCGACCTCCTGGAGGGACTGCTGCGTCTCGGTGGACGCGAAGTGCTCGAGGAACGACTTGATCTGGGCGCCCTTGGCTGCGTCCTTGTTCTTCGAGCAGACGACCTCGTACGTGACGAGGAGGATCGGGTAGGCGCCGGCCTCCTTGGTCGCGTAGTCGAGCTTGAGGCGGAGGTCGTTGCCCTCGCCGTCCTGCTCGGCGGCCTCGACGGCCTTGCCGACGCTCTCTCCGGTGAGCTCGACGGGGCCGGCACCGTTGTCCATCTGGGCCATGCCGAGCTCGTTGTCCTTGGCGTAGGACCACTCGACGTACGTGATGCCGCCGGGGGTGCCCTTGACGGCCTGTGCGACACCGTCGGACTTCGTCTTGCCCTCGCCCTTGCCGGTCCACTGCTTGGCGGGCTCGGCGGTCCAGGCCCCGTCGGAGGCGGCCTTGAGGTACTTGGTGAAGTTCTCCGTGGTGCCCGACTCGTCGGAGCGGAAGAACGGCTTGATGGCCGTGTCCGGCAGGGTGACGCCGGAGTTGACGGCGGCGATGGCCGGATCGTTCCACGTGGTGATCTTGCCGGTGAAGATGTCGGAGACGACCTTCGGCGTGAGGACGAGCTTGTCGACACCCTCGAGGTTGTAGGCGATGGCGATGGGGCCGGTGACCATGGGGATGTTCCACGCATCGGAGCCGCAGGCCTTCTTGGCCTCCTCGGCCTCGATCTTGCCCTCCTTCTCCTCCGTCTTGAGGGCGGAGTCGGAGCCGGCCCAGTCGGCCTGGCCGGCGATGAGTGCCTTGATGCCCGCGCCGGAGCCGGTGGGGTTGTAGTCGATCTTCGCGTCCTGGCACTTCTCCTGGTAGGAGGAGATGGCCTCTTCGATGGCGTTCTTCTGGGCCGAGGAGCCCTGCGCGCTGAGGCTCGCACCCTGGGGGCAGTCGCCACCGGCCTGGGAGCTGCTCGCGGTCGACTCGGCGCCCGTGCCGCCGTTCCCACCGTCCTGCTTCTGGGCGCCGCAGCCCGCGAGGGCGAGCGTGCCGATGAGGGCGAGGCCTGACACGGCCGCCATGCGCTGGTTCTTCACGTTGGATGTACCTTCCGCTGCACGTCAGAGGGCGGGCCTAGGGGGCCGCCGCTGTCGACGGTAGGGGCGATCGGTGACACCCTCGGACGTCACCGATGAACGCGAGGTGAACTCCGCCTGGAGGACGGACGTCCGACCCGTGATGCATCACACAGGGCGGGGGGCCGGAGTTCCTGTCGGCGTCCGTTCAGTCGAGCGACTCCTCGCGCCACAGTCGGGCGCACGCGGCGAGATCGTCTGCCATCGTGGCGAGTCCGGCCGCCCCACCCGCAAGACCGCCCGCGGAGAGGGCGCGGACGGGGCCGGTGTCGTCCCGGGAGGCGCGCCCGGCGGAGGCGACGCGACAGAACGCGGCCGCCCGATCGAGTGCGCCGGCGAGATCGCCGTCGAACACGCCGGTGAGCACGGCGTCGGCGAGGCGACGCATCTCCTCGGGGCCGGGAGGGGTGGCGACGCCCGCGATCGCCCCCGAGACCTGCGCGTAGGCGAGTCCGTCCCGGTAGTCGCGGCTCGCGCCCTGCCCGTCGCGACGCACCCATTCGCGGAGGACGTAGAGACGCCAGAGCGCGCCCGGCAGGCTGCGGGCCGGTCGTCCGGCCCACAGCTCGGCGACGGTGGAGAGCCCGATCTCGTCGACGAGGGCGACGAGGCGTCGGGTGAGGTCGGGGTCCCGGCGTGCGCGGCCGGTGTGGACGACGACCGCGGCGCTCTCGTGGGCGATCTGGCTGATGACCGCCGGATCGAGTCGCTCCTGGGCGAAGGCGTCGAGGGCCTGGGCGTCGAGCATCACCGGCCGGCGGGGCCGTGGGGCGGTCATTCGGACGCCGGTCCCACGACGACGACGGAGTCGGGCGTGAGGTGGAGCGTGTCCTCCTCGACGGTGGTGGTCGCGTCGAGGGTGAGGAGCACGACGGAGCCCGTGCCCCCGTCGGGCAGACCGAGGCCGAGGTCGACATCCTGATCGGAGAGGTTGACCGCGACGCGGTGGGCGCCGCGGGCGACGACGAACGCACCGGGCACGGGGCTCGACTCGACGCGCACGTCGGCGAGGTTGCCCGCGCCGAGGTCCGGCCGGGAGCGGCGGAGGGCGAGGAGCGCGCGGTACCAGCCGAGCATCCGCTCGTGCTCGCCCTCGTCCACCTCGCTCCAGTGGAGGGTGGAGACGCGCACGGTGGCGGCGTCCTGGGGGTCGGGGACGTCCTCCTCCGTCCACCCGTGGGTGGCGAACTCGCGGCGTCGGCCGTCGCGCACGGCCTGGGCGAGGTCGACGTCGGTGTGGTCGGTGAAGTACTGCCACGGGGTGGAGGCGGCCCATTCCTCACCCATGAAGAGCATGGGGGTATAGGGGCTCGTGAGGAGCAGGGCGGCGCCCACGGCGAGGCGGCGGAACGGCACCGTGGCGGAGAGGCGGTCTCCGCTGCGGCGGTTGCCGACCTGGTCATGGGTCTGGAGGGAGGCGACGAACGCCGATCCGTCGACGCGGGTCGGGTCGACGGCGCGGCCGTGGGTGCGGCCGCGGAACGTCGAGTACGTGCCGGCATGGAAGAAGGGCGAGGCGAGGACGGTCTCCAGGGCGTGGGGAGCGGCGAAGTCGGAGTAGTACCCCTGGGACTCGCCGGTGAGGGCGACATGGAGTCCGTGGTGGACGTCGTCGGCCCACTGGGCGTCGATGCCGAGCCCGCCGAGGTCGCGGCTCGTCACGGTGCGCGGGTCGTTCCGGTCGCTCTCGGCGATGAGGTACATGCGGCGTCCGATCTCCTCGGCGAGGTCGTCGACCGCGACGGAGAACGACTCGAGGACGTGGACGGCGCTGTCGTCGTGGAGTTCGTGGACGGCGTCGAGGCGGAGAGCGTCGAGGTGGTAGTCCCGCAGCCACGAGACGACGTTCTCGACGAGGTAGGCGCGGACCTCGTCGCTGGAGGGCCCGTCGAGGTTGACGGCCGCACCCCAGGGGGTGTGGTGCCGGTCGGTGAAGTACGGGCCGTAGGAGAGGAGGTAGTTGCCGTCGGGGCCGAGGTGATTGTGGACGACGTCGAGCGCGACGGCGAGGCCTCGGCCGTGAGCGGCGTCGACGAACCGCTGGAGTGCGGTGGGGCCGCCGTACGGCTCGTGGACGGAGAACGGCGCGACGCCGTCGTACCCCCAGCCGTGGGCGCCGGGGAAGGACGCGACGGGCATGAGTTCGACGATGTCGACACCGAGGTCCACGAGGTGGTCGAGGCGACCGATGGCGGCGTCGAGGGTGCCCTCGTCGGTGAACGTGCCGATGTGGAGCTCGTAGATCGTCGCCCCTTGGAGGTCGACGCCAGTCCAGCCGGCGTCGGTCCACGGGAAGGTGTCGAGGTCGACGACCTGGGCGCGGCCGTGGGGACCGTCGGGCAGGCGTCGGGCGGCGGGGTCGGGCAGGACGGGGCCGCCGTCGAGGCTGTACCCGTAGCGGGCGCCCTCCTCGGCGGGAACGCGCAGGGTCCACCAGCCTCCCGTCAGGGGCTCCATGGGGTGGCGGGTGCCGTCGAGGTCGAGGTCGACGGACGTCGTCGCCGCGGGCGCCCAGACGGTGAACTCGCGTGCCCCGTCGGTGCGGGTGCCGGCGGAGGCGATGGAGGGCTTCTGGCTCATGACTCTTCCTGCAGGTCGTGGTGGTGCGGGGTGGCGGGTGCGCCAGGACGACGGTGTTCGGTGGGTGCGGTGGGGTGTCGACGCGGGTGCGCCGGGGTCAGCGCTGGACGAGCACGGCGACGGGGCGACGCGCGAGGACGTCGGCGACGCGTCGGTCACCGCCGGTGTGGGTGGTACCCGTGAGGACGTCGGTCCACTCCCCCTCCTCGAGGGTGACGACCGACTCGCCCCAGCCGCCGGCGGCGGCGAGGCGGGCGGGGGCGCGGGTGACGAGCACGACGACGCGACCACGGGTGCGGCCGAGCGCGCCGGCGAGGAACCCACCGCTGCGGGTGCGGGTGAACCCGACGAGGTGGTCGCGCAGGAGCGGGGCGTCGACCTCGAGCGGGGCGTACCCGGCGTTCTCGAACAGCTCGGGCGACTCGCGGCGGAGGCGGAGGAGCGTCGTCGTGACGAGCATCTTCTCGGCGTCGAGGGCGCTCAGGTCCTCGACGACGGGGAGTTCGCCCTCGACACCGGCGTCGAGGACGGCCCGGAGGAGCTCCGCACGGTCGGGGTAGGCGACGGCGCGACGGTTGTCCGGGTCGACGAGCGAGAGTTCGAGCACCTCGCAGCCCTGGTAGGTGTCGGGCACGCCCGGCACGGTGAGCTGGAGGACCTTCTGCGCGAGGACCATGGCGCGCACGGCCTCGGCGTTCTTCTCGAGAGCCCGGTCGATCGCGTCGTGGAGACGTCCCTCGTGGGTGACGCGCTCGGCGAAGTCGAGGACGCGGCGCTCGTAGTCGGGGTCGCCGTCGACCCAGGCCGTGTGCTGCTTGGCCTCGCGCAGCGCCTTGAGGAGGTACTCCTCCATGCGTTCGCGGGAGATGCGGCCGACGCCGAGGATCGTCTGCCAGATGAGGTGGACGGTCGGGGTGTCGATGTCGACCTCGGCGGCACGCTCGAGGCAGACGCGGGAGCACTCGGCCCACGACTCGGGGTCACCGGCGACGGCGAGGATGCGGGCGCGCACGTCCTCGCTGCGCTTCGTGTCGTGCGTCGAGAGCGCGACCATGCCGAGCGGCCAGTTCTTCTCCTGGTTGCGGGCCCACGCGTGGAGGTCCTCGGGCGAGCCGTGGTCGAGGAGCTCGGGGTCGCCGCCGACCTCGTTGAGGGCGACGAGACGGTGCCACCGGTAGAACGTCGTGTCCTCGATGCCCTTGGCCATGACGGGGCCCCACGTCTGCTGCAGGCGGACGGCGAAGTCCGCGGCGGCGGCCTCGTCGTCGTCCTCGGCGACGGTGAGGGGGGCGAGCTCGCGCAGTTCCGGCTCGAGGTCGGGGCGCGCCTCGAGGGCGGCGGCGAAGGCGGTGGTGAGACGCTCGTGGGCCTCGGGCGTGAGGCGCTGGTCGGGGCGCACGTAGGCGCGGTACACCTCGCCGGCGACGAGCAGTTCGACGACGGCCTGGCGCAGACGCTCGGGGTCGGCCTCGGGGAGGGCCTCGCGGGCGCGACGGGTGAGGCGTTCGACCTCCGGACCCAGGGACTGGGCGACGACCTGACGCTTGGCGGCGTCGACGGCCTCGGCGACGGTGTGCTCGCCGCCCGCCTCGTCCCAGCAGCGGGTGATCGTCTCGGCGACCTGCGGATCGGTGTCGACGAGTGCGGCGGTGATCGCGCGCATGCCGTCGTAACCGGTCGTGCCTGCGCACCGCCACGTCGTCGGCAGCTCCTCGGTGCCCTCGAGGATCTTCTCGACCCAGACGGGGGTGCCGCGGCGGGAGGCCCGGTGGAGCTGGTCGAGGTATCCGGCCGGGTCTGCCAGGCCGTCCGGGTGGTCGATGCGGAACCCGTCCACGAGACCGGCCCGGTTGAGCTCGAGGAGGAGCGCGTGCGTCGCCTCGAACACCTCGGGGATCTCGACGCGGACGGCGATGAGCTGGTCGACCTCGAAGAACCGCCGGTAGTTGAGGGCGTTCTCCTTGTCGCGCCACGAGGCGAGTCGGTAGTGCTGCCGGTCGAGGACGTCGCGGACGCTCGTCTCCTCGTCTCCCTCGGTGCCGAGCGCGATCGGAAGGACGTGCTCGTAGTAGCGGAGGACGGGCTGCGGCACCCCCTCGATCTCCATCTCGTCGCGGGTGATCTCGCCCGCCTCGAGGACGGCGTCGAGGTCGTCACCGAGGATCGGCAGACCGAGGCGTCCGCCGCCGGCCTTCCAGTCGATGTCGAACCACTCGGCGGTCTCGGCGTCGCGGCCGTCCGTGAGCACCTGCCACAGAGGGCGGTTGACGTACTCGGGCGCGACGAACGCCATGTGGTTGGGGACGACGTCGACGACGATCCCCATGTCGAACTCGTGCGCCGCCTCGGCGAGCGCCTCGAAGCCCTCACGGCCGCCGAGCTCGTCGGAGATGCGGGTGTGGTCGACGACGTCGTAGCCGTGCATCGAGCCGGCCGCGGCCTGGAGGATCGGCGACAGGTAGAGGTGGGACACCCCGAGGGAGGCGAGGTAGGGCAGCTGCCGCCGCGCGTCGTCGAACCCGAAGCCCTCATGCATCTGCAGGCGGTAGGTACCGGTGACGTTCATGGAAGAGCGGCTCCTCGGGGCGGGGTGGGGTCACGCCGGTAGGCGTGCCCGCACCACGGTACTGGTCCCCGCGGTCCCGGTCGGCGCCCAGTCCCCCACCGGGGCACGACGTGTCGGCCGGCAGCAGCCGTCTCTCGGCCGACCGCGGGCACGCCGTGAGGGGGCGGGGTGGACGCGGCGTTCACGTCACGGGCGCCACGGGACCCCGGGTGGGAGGTGGACGTCAGGAGGCGACGGCGAAGATCGCGGTCGCGGTGTGGCTGTGGGGGTTGCGGAGGAGGCGGTGCCACACGCTCACCTGCGAGGTGGGGAGGGCGTCGTCGACGAGGCTCTCGAACGAGGACCGTCGCGCACCGGTGGGGTCGTAGCCGCGAGCGCGGAGGACGTCCTCGAGTCCGGCCCGGTCGTCGACCTCGAGGAGGACCGCGGCGCCGTACTGGGTGGCCGCCCATTCCTCGACGCAGCCGAGAAGCCGGTCGGTCGTCGCCGTGTCCTCCGCCGGGGTGGGCAGCACGAGGACGTGACGGACGACGACGTACCGGTCGGCGCCCTCACCGTCGACGTAGGCCGCGACGAAGGCGACGGGTACGCCGTCGGCGTCGCGCGCGAGGAGGGCGTAGCGCCCGTCGCCACAGAGGTCGGCCGTGCGTTGCCGCCAGGCGACGGCGGCGTCGGGCGCCTCGCCCACCGCAGCGGCGAGCTCGCGGCATTGCCCCGTCGAGGAGCCTCGCTCGACGAGGTCGCGCAGTTGGCGTCGGTCCCGGACGGTGAGGGTCTCGATCCGGTACGAAGGGGTGACCATCAGTGCACGATATGTCGATCGTGGCACGAGGCCGCGGGCGCGGACCGGCCGTGTCTCGTGACCTTCGCCGCTTTCGGCCGTTCCACACCGGCAGGGCGACTCGCCCGAAACGGGCGGAGCGCCCTCCCCCGCGGGCCCGA
>NZ_BAFE01000006.1 GCF_000247995.1 Mobilicoccus pelagius NBRC 104925 | reverse complement strand
ATGTACTGACCGGAGACGTTGGTCAATCGTGAGAAGGGCGGTTGGTTGCCGCAGGCGGTGTGGGGTCTGTGGTGGTTGTAGTAGTGCAGCCATCCGTCGAGCGCTCCGCGGCGTTCGGTCTCGGAGGTGTAGCAGCGGGCGTAGGCCCAGCCGTCGGCCAGGGTGCGGTGGAAGCGCTCGATCTTCCCGTTGGTCTGCGGACGATACGGCCGCGTGCGCTTGTGCCGGATACCGAGCTCGGCGCAGGTGTCTCGCCACAGGTGTGAGCGGTAGGCGCTGCCGTTGTCTGACAGGACCCGCTCGACAGTGACACCCCGCTGGTTGAACCACTCGACTGCCCGGACCAGGACGGCGGTGGCGGTGAGGCCGGTTTCGTCGTCGTGGATCTCGGCGTAGGCGACGCGGGAGTGGTCGTCGATGACGGTGTGGACGTAGGCCTTGCCCATGAGCGGGTCCCGACACTTGTTGCGCGGCTTGCCGGGTGTGGCGGCGCGGTTGCGGCCGCCTTGTTGTCGGCCGACGTAGCGCCAGCCTCCGCCGTCGGGGATGTTGCCGAGCTTCTTCACGTCGACGTGAAGCATCGCCCCGGGATGGTCGTGCTCGTAGCGACGGACGGGCTCCCCGGTGGCGCGGTCGACATGGGAGAGCCGGTTCAGGTGCGCGTCGACCAAGATCCGGTGAACCGTCGACGGAGCGATCCCCAGCCGGCAGGCCAACTGGACTGGCCCTTCGCGCAGACGCAGGCGGAGCTGGATGCAGCGCCGAGTGGCGGCCTGGTTGGTCTTGTTCGGCGAGTGGTGGGGGCGTGAGGAGCGGTCCTGCATGGACTGGCCGGCGCGGTAGCGGTCGGCCCAGCGCTTCACGGTGGGCCAGGAGACCTGGAAACGAGCGGCGACCTCGCTGACCGGCCAGCCTTGGTCGACCACGAGCTGGCCGACGATCAGGCGATGCCGGGGAGTGAGTGCCGCATTGGCGTGTGACATAGGTGTCCTTGGAAATGAAGACGGGCCAGCACTTGTGGAGTGCTGGCCCAGTGATGGATTCAGAGGCGTTATTGCGCCGCAAACTCGAAACCGGTGGCGATGAGCGCCCGCAGCCATTCGCTCTGCGCGGTTCGGGCTGATTTCACCTCGACATGGTGGTTCCACCGATTGGGGCTGACCTGAGTCAGGTTGTGCACTCCGGTGTGGTGTTCTGGGTGATCGAGGGTCATGTTCAGATACAGAGTCCCGTCCGCCGTCTTCTCGTAAGCCCACAGCCAGAGGAACTTGCGGTTCACGGCATAGCTGACCTGGGCCTTGGCGGTCTTGCTGACAGCGCCGAGTCCCTGGACGAAGGCGTCGATTGATTCGTAGTGGGATTGAGTCTGGGGCTTCGCGGTGAAGTCACTGATCATCTTGTTCGTGCGATCGGTCATCGAACGTTCTCTACTCGTAGTTCAGTTGGACAGGGGCGTGAGCACGGCGATCCGCCAGGTTCCCTCGTGGTGAGTCAGCTGGTACATGAGGCGCTCGTCGGGTGCTCCTCCGTGGTGATTCCAGCTCACGTCGGCCCAGATGCTGTGGGGGCCGCAGGCGGCCACTTTGATGGTGTGGTCTGTTTGGGTGACGTCTCGATACTGGACAAAGGCCGTCTCGAAGAAGTCGCGTGTCTGAGCCCGCTCGCTGACGGGGATCGCGGCTTGGGGGAACTCGATCAGGGCGGGGGTCGCGTAGTGCTCCGCGATGGCGTCCGCGTCTCGCCGCAACAGTGCTTCTGCGTAGGTGGCGAAGAAGGCTCCCGCCACCTGCTCTGCGTTGAAGTGTTCAGTCATGCCTCTGACACTAACCACCAATCAGGACACGCCTGTGTCATGGTTAGGATTTGCGTTATGCAGGTGATGACCACAGCAGCGGCCGCCTCACGGGACGCCCACTTGACGCTCCGACGGGTCGAGCGACAGCAGCACCTCATAACGATCCTGTCTCGTAAGGGCCCCCGTCGCACTTTCCAGGAGCTCGCTGACGAAGTGGGCGTCACCCCACGGACCATCGCGCGCGACATCCAGCGGCTACGCCACTCCGGTGTCCCGATCAGCGTCACCCCAGGACGCGCCGGTGGCGCACTACTCGAAGCCACCACCGAGCCAGCACCGGTTCAACTGGACTTTGCTGAA
>NZ_BAFE01000007.1 GCF_000247995.1 Mobilicoccus pelagius NBRC 104925 | reverse complement strand
CTGAATCCGCCGGCTTCGAGGAGTGCGCGGGCGATGTAGTTGGTGAGGTTGCGGAAGCCGAGGGCCAGGCCACGCAGGTGCTCGAGGCGACCGTTCACGGCTTCGGTAGGTCCGTTGCTCGTGCGCGGCCGGTCGAAGTAGGCCAGGACGTCGCAGGCGCGTCTGGTCAGGGTGCGGCCGAGCTTGCGCAGTTCTACCAACGCCTCAGGCACACTGTCGGCGAGGGCGTCGATCACGGAGCTCATCTCGACGCGGCCGGCTGCCCGGTCGGGGTGACGGTAGGCGGAGATCATGCGCTGGTAGATCCCCCAGGTGCACTCGACTTGCACGTGCCGGTCCCCAGCGAAGAGCTTGTCAAGGCGCTCGTGCTGGCGGTCGGTGAGCAGGTCAGCCCCGGTGTGCAGGGTCCGCCGCGCGGTGTAGAACAGGTCGCCCTTGCGTCCGCGGTGTCCGTGCAGTTCCTGCTGGACTCGGCGGCGGCACTCATCGAGAGCGTCCCCGGCCAACCGGATGACGTGGAAGGGATCCATAACCGTGACGGCGTCCGGCAGCTCCTCGGTGGTGGCGGTCTTGAAGCCCGCGAACCCATCCATGGCCACGACCTCGATCCCATCGCGCCAAGCCTGGTCCCGCTCGGCCAGCCAGTCCTTGAACGCCTTCTTCGACCGACCTTCGACCACGTCCAGCAGGCGTGAGGGCCCGGTGCCGTCCCGGACCGGGGTGAGGTCGATGATCACGGTGACGTACTTGTCACCGCGCCGGGTGTGCCGCCACACGTGCTCATCGACCCCGACGACCTTGACACCGTCCAGGCGGGTCGGGTCCTCGATGAGCAGACGCCGGCCCTCAGCCAGGACCGCGTCGTTGGCGGTGTTCCACGCCACGCCCAGTCCTTCGGCAACTCGGGCCATCGACAGGTGGCCGACGACGATCCCGACCAGACCCCACCGCAGGCCGGCGCGGGAGATCTTGGCCCGCGGCGGCGCCGCAGCGGTGGTGTCCTGACGCCACACGTGCGAGCACTCCTTGCAGCGGTAGCGGCGCACGGTGAGCACCAGCGTGGTAGGGCGCCACCCGAACGGCTCGTGCGCCAACTCCCTGCTCACCGTGTCACGGGGCACGCCCTGGCAGCCGCACCGCCTGCACCAGTCGTCCGGCTCCACGACCCGGCACGCCAGCACGGACCGGTCAGGCTCGAGCAGCTGGCCGGTGACCTCCAGACCGAGGCCGTCGAGGCGGGTGAAGGTAGTCAGGTCAGGGCGCGTGAAGGTAGCGTCAGGCACGTCGAGGTCTTCCGGACGGGTTGTGTGAGAACTCCCATCATCGGAAGACCTCGACCCTCACCCCGACACCGACGCGCCGCCCCAGGTCGCACCACAGCTACACCCTCATCTGTGAAGAGCCGGATTATAGGGAGAGTCGATGCTCTCGATCCCACACAGCGGGTCGTCTCCCCTATCAGTCGTCTCCCACCACTCCATAATCCCTGCACAGAAAGCGAGCTTTAGATACCTGGCGGCAGCGCTATTTGGGCGAGTCAGCGAGGGGGGGACTTCCATCTTTTTGGCCCACGTACCTAAGACGGTCCCATCAGGGGACACAACCCTGAAAGCGATGTCCACCATCCGCGGGGGGGTGCCGTCAACTTCTGCTACCTGGTACGGGATGACATCAGGGGAGGGGCTTTCCAGGGTTCCTGGCAATTGGAAAGCCTCCTCCAGCAGGATTCGCAGGATGACTTCCTTCCAGGCCGAATCAGAATCATGCATCGTGATGTCTCCTATTCTGGGGACAGGATATACCCCGCCCCGAAGCAAGGGCCGCCAACCGACCGACAGGGGTGCCCCCTCCCTCCCCGCCGGACATTACACACCGGGCGTGGACCCGCTCACCGATCGACAGAAGCGTCACATGGCCGTCGAGGTTCACCTTGGGCGCGTCTACCAGCGGACGATCCCCGCCTACGGCGAACCTGACCGCGCTCCGGCGCTGCCCGGAGACGTGCCGGAGGGCCTTCTCCCACGAGGGTCCGGCGGGCGCCGGTGCACGTGGGGCACGATGGGACCACCCCACCCGAGGAGGTCCCGCATGGCCCACCACGACTTCGACCCGCTCGCCTCGCTCCGCGACGAGCCGGACGCCCCCGAGTTCGACGTGTTCCTCCAGGGGATGGTGTTCCTCGACATTGTCTTCTCCGGCCTCGACGAGATGCCCTCCGCGGGCCGCGAGATCTGGGCCGACGGCATGGGCAGCTGCCCGGGCGGCATCGCCAACCTCGCGGTCGCGACGGCCCGGCTCGGGATGCGCACCTCGCTCGGCGCCGCGTTCGGCGACGACGACTACGGCGAGTTCTGCCATCGCACCCTCGCCGAGGAGGGCATCGACCTGCGCACTTCCCGCCGCTATCCCGATTGGCACTCGCCGGTGACGGTGTCGATCGCCGTGGACGGCGACCGCAACATGATCACGCACGGCCACGACGCCCCCGAGTGCCCGACGACGATGATCGGGCGCCCACCGCGGGCCCGCGCCGTGCTCCTCGACCTCGCCGAGGCCCAGCCGCGCGGCTGCACCGACGACCCGACGTGGATCGAGATGGCCCGCGACGACGGCGCGCTGCTCTTCGCCGACGTGGGCTGGGACCCGAGCGGGGAATGGTCCCAAGGCATCCTCCAGGAGCTCACCAACTGCCACGCGTTCATGCCGAACGCCGGTGAGGCGATGGCGTACACGCGCACCGACACGCCCCAGGACGCCCTCTACGCCCTCGCCGACCACGTGCCCCTCGCGGTCGTCACCAACGGGCCGTACGGCGCCCTCGGAATCGACTCGACGACGGGGGAGGAGGCCTCCGTGCCCACGCTGCGGGTGCGGGCCGTCGACCCCACCGGGGCCGGCGACGTGTTCGGTGCCGCGATGGCGCTCGGCACCCTCGCCTCCTGGCCCCTCGCCGACCGGCTCGCGTTCGCCGCGCTGTGCTCCTCCCTCGCCGTGCAGCACGTGGGCGGCTCGCTCGCCGCCCCGGGCTGGGGCGACATCGCCGACTGGTGGCACTCGGTGCGGTCGACGCCGCCGCGCACCGCCTACGAGGCGTCCGTGCGTCGCCGGTACGCCTTCCTCGACGACATCGTCCCCGACTCCTCCGTCCACGCCGTCCGCCGCGCGGCCGCGACGATCGCCCGCCTCTCCGACGCCTGATCGCCCTCCCCGGCGCCGGGACGGGCGGTCGGGAGCCGTTGCGTCACCTCGCGCCCGACCGGCACTGCGGGGCGTCGGGTGCGCGTCAGTCGGCGTCGATCTCGGTGACCGCGCCGTCCTCGACGTGCCAGCGCCGCGTGAGGCGCACCGAGTCGAGCATCCGCCGGTCGTGCGTGACGAGCAGGATCGTGCCGTCGAACGCGTCGAGCGCCTCCTCGAGCTGCTCGATCGCGGGCAGGTCGAGGTGATTGGTCGGTTCGTCGAGGACGAGCAGGTTGACGCCGCGCGCCTGCAGCAGCGCGAGGGCCGCGCGGGTGCGCTCGCCGGGGGAGAGGGAGTCGGCGGCCCGGTTGACGTGATCGGATTTGAGGCCGAACTTGGCGAGCAGCGTGCGGACGTCGGCGTCCGGCCAGTCGGACACCTCGTCCGCGAACCGCCGCCCGAGCGTCGCCTCGCCCTCGAACGCGGCACGCGCCTGGTCGACCTCGCCGACGACGACGCGCGACCCCGGCGTCACGGTGCCCCCGTCGGGGGTGATCCGCCCGAGCAGCAGCGCGAGCAGGGTCGACTTACCCGCCCCGTTCGGGCCGGTGACGGCCACCCGGTCGCCGTAGCGCAGCTCGACGTCGATCGGGCCGAGCGTGAACCCGCCCCGCCTCGCGACCGCCCCACGGGTCACCGCGACGACGTCCCCGGAGCGCGGCGCCGAGGCGATCGAGAACTGCAGCACCCACTCCTTGCGCGGCTCCTCGACGACGTCGAGGCGCTCGATCATCCGGTCGGTCTGGCGGGCCTTGGCGGCCTGCTTCTCGCTCGTCGCCTTGGCGTGGGCGCGGATGTTCTTGTCGGCCTCCCGGCCCCGGCCCTTGGCCTTGCGGACGGCGTTCTTCGTGCCCTTGTCCATCCACGCCCGCTGCATGCGGGCGCGGACCTCGAGCTCGGAGCGGCGTTGCGCGTAGTCCTCGTACGCCTCGCGGGCGTGCCGCCGGCGGATCGAGCGTTCCTCCAGATAGGCGTCGTATCCGCCGCCGTAGACGGTGACCTGTTGCAGCGACCGGTCGATCTCGACGACGGACGTCGCCGTGCGCGAGAGGAACTCGCGGTCGTGGCTCACGAGGACGACGGGCGCGTCAAGTCCCAGCACGAACTCCTCGAGCCGCGCGAGGCCCGCGATGTCGAGGTCGTTCGTGGGCTCGTCGAGCAGGTAGGCGTCGTAGCGCGAGAGCAGCAGCGCCGCGAGTCCCACCCGGGCGGCCTGCCCGCCCGACAGGGACGCGACCGGCCGGTCGAGGTCGACGTCGAGGCCGAGGTCGTCGGCGACGGCCTCCATCCGCTCGTCGAGGTCGGCCCCGCCGAGCGCGAGCCAGGCCTCGAGCGTCGCGGCGTACGTGTCGTTCTCGGCGTCGCCCGCGCCCGGGTCGCCGAGGGCCTGCGCGGCGGCGTCCATCGCCGCGGTCGCGTCGGTCACGCCGGTGCGGCGGGCGAGGGCGTCGCGGATCCTCTCGCCGGGGCGGGCGTCGGGCTCCTGCGTGAGGAACCCGAGTCGCGCGTCGGCGGGGGAGACGACGACCTCACCGGCCCCGGGGCGGCGCACCCCGGCCAGCAGGCGCAGCAGCGTCGACTTGCCCGCCCCGTTGGGGCCGACGAGCCCGACGACGTCGCCGGGCGCGACGACGAGGTCGAGACCGGAGAACAGGACGCGGTCGCCGTGGCCGGCCGCCAGGCCGCGGGCATGGATCGTGGCACTCACCGGGCCATCCTCCCCGATCGGCCGTCCGCGGCCGACCTCGCGGGGCGGGGATGCGTCCTCGGGTCCCATCGGCGGGGTGTCGAGCGGGTGTTCCGCCCTCGGAACGGTGTCGACGAGAGGGGCCGAGTGGCGTCGACGCCCTCACCTGCGGCGTCGTGCCGCGGGCGTCCGAGGTGGGGGGATCGGGTCCGTTCCGAGGGCGTGACGAGGCCGCGGCCCCACGCCCAGACCAGGCGGTGCCGCGTGCGGCGAGGCGACGGTGGGGCGGTGGCGCGTTCGGACGGCGGTATCGGCTCGCTCAGGCGGCCTCGGCGTCGGGGGTGGTGTCTCCCGAGGTGCTGGGGCGGCGCCGGGCACGGCGGACGAGGACGACGGCGAGCGCGAGGATCGCGACGAGGAGGGCGATGCCCCAGGGGGGTCCGGCGACGGCGAGGAGCGCCGCCTCCCAGAGGGCCCAGCCGATCGTCGAGTAGATCGCGGCCCAGGCGAGGGCGCCGGGGACGGTGGCGAGGGTGTACTTCCACGCTTCGATGCGGAGGATACCGGCGGCGGCCATGACGGCGCTCTGGAGCCCGACGGTGACGTAGCAGAGGGGGACGGCGACGAGTCCGATGCGGCGGATGAGGCGAGCACCGTGGTCGACGCCCGACTCGTCGAGCCACGCTGCGAGGCGGGCGCGGCGGCCGGTCCGGGCGCCGTGGAGGCTCACCGTCGTGATGGAGCGGGCGAGCCAGTACACGAGCTGGCCCCGGAGCATCGCGATGACGAAGAGCGCGCCGAAGATCAGCTCGACGGGCCACCCCGCGAACCGTTCGACCATGGTCTGCCTCCTCGGTATCCCCCCGGACGCCCCAGAGCAGGGTAGTGCAGGCGAGTCGCACCTAACCCGGCCGTCCCGGCGCGGCGCGATGGTCGGGCGTCGACGGGGTCGGTGGCGACCGGTCGGTGCACGGACGGAGGGGTGTCGGGACGAGGGTTGTCGGAGGGCTGCGGCACCATAGGTCACGTGACCGACCGCAGCGATGAACTCCCCGACGGCACCGTCGACCCGGCCGACACCGACGCCCCCTCCGCCCCGCCGCAGGACGCCCGACGCCGGTGGCAGGAACTCGCCGACGAGCTGCGCGAGCACCAGTTCGCGTACTACGCCAAGGACGCCCCGACGATCAGCGACGGCGAGTACGACGCGTTGCTGCGCGAGCTCCAGGAGCTGGAGGAGACGTACCCGGCGCTGCGGGTGCCGGAGAGCCCGACGCAGACGGTGGGCGGGTTCGACGTCGGCACGGTCGCGGCCGACGACGCCTCGGGGCAGGTGACGACGTTCACGCCGGTCGATCACCTCGAGCGGATGCTCAGCCTCGACAACGTCTTCTCCACCGAGGAGATGTCGGAGTGGTACATGCGCCTCGTCGACGGGCTGCCCGGGGTGGAGCTCCACTTCCTCACCGAGCCGAAGATCGACGGGCTCGCCGTCAACCTCCTCTACGAGAACGGTGTGCTCACGCGGGCCCTCACCCGCGGCGACGGCCGCACCGGGGAGGACGTCACCCTCAACGTGCGCACCATCGCCGGAGTGCCGCAACGGCTCGAACAGCCGCACGACGCCCACGACGAGAGCACCGACACCGTGACCGTCCCGGAACTCGTCGAGATCCGCGGCGAGGTGTACTTCCCCGTCGCGCAGTTCGAGGGGTTCAACGCCTCCCGGGTCGAGCAGGGGTTGCCGCCGTTCGCCAACCCGCGCAACTGTGCGGCCGGGTCGCTGCGACAGAAGGACCCGGCGGTCACGGCGTCCCGCCCGCTCGAGGTCGTCGTCCACGGCATCGGTGCCCGAACGGGATTCGACATCACGCGCCAGTCGCAGGCCTACGAGATCCTCCGTGGGTGGGGGCTGCCGGTGTCGAGCGAGAACCGCGTCGTCGACGACCTCGCCGGCATCCTCGAGCGCATCGCGTACTTCGGCGAGCACCGGCACGACCTCGTCCACGAACTCGACGGGTGCGTCGTCAAGGTCGACGAGGTGAGCGTCCAGCGACGCCTCGGCACGACGTCACGCGCACCCCGGTGGGCCATCGCGTACAAGTACCCGCCGGAGGAGGTGACGACGAAGCTCGTCGACATCCGCGTCAACGTCGGCCGCACGGGACGGGTCACGCCGTACGGCGTCATGGAACCGGTGCAGGTCGCCGGATCGACCGTCGAGATGGCGACGCTGCACAACGCCCACGAGGTCAAGCGCAAGGGAGTCCTCATCGGCGACACCGTCGTCCTGCGCAAGGCGGGCGACGTCATCCCCGAGATCCTCGCCCCGGTCGTCGATCTCCGCGACGGCTCCGAGCGGGAGTTCGTCATGCCGACCCACTGCCCCTCGTGCGGCAGCGAACTCGCGCCGCAGAAGGAGGGCGACAAGGACATCCGCTGCCCCAACGCGCGGGCCTGTCCCTCGCAGCTTCGTGAGCGGGTCTTCGGGCTCGCCTCCCGCGGGGCGTTCGACATCGAGTCACTCGGCTGGGAGGCGGCGATCGCCCTCACCGACCCCGAGGCAAACCGTCCCGAGGAGGCCGACGAGGAGGGCGTGCCGCGTGAGGAGCCCGTGCTCGTCGACGAGTCCGGCCTGTTCGACCTCACGCCCGCGGACCTCGCCGACGTGCACGTGTGGCGGCAGCGCAAGGTCACCCGCGGCGGCGTGACGACCGTGCGGCCGTGGCAGAAGGAGCCGTTCTTCTTCACCAAGCCGACGGCGAAGAACCCGTCCAAGCCCCGGGCCTCCACCGACGCACTCTTCGCCGAGCTGGAGAAGGCGAAGGGGCAGCCGCTGTGGCGGGTGCTCGTCGCGTTGTCGATCCGCCACGTCGGCCCCACCGCGGCCCGCGCGCTCGCGGGGCACTTCGGGTCGATGGACGCGATCCGGGCCGCGAGCACCGAGGAACTCGCCGCCGTCGAGGGCGTCGGGCCGACGATCGCCGAGTCCGTGCAGGAGTGGTTCGGGGTCGACTGGCACCGCAACGTCGTCGAGCGGTGGGCCGCCGCCGGAGTCCGCATGGCCGACGAGCGGGACGAGTCCCTCGAGCGCACCCTCGAGGGCGTCACCGTCGTCGTCACCGGCTCGCTGCAGGGCTTCTCGCGTGACGAGGCGAAGGAGGCGATCCTCTCCCGTGGCGGCAAGGCCTCGGGGTCGGTGAGCAAGAAGACCGACGCCGTCGTCGTCGGCGAGAACGCCGGGTCCAAGGCCGACAAGGCCGAACAGCTCGGCGTGCCGATCCTCGACGAAGAGGGGTTCGTCGCGCTCCTCGCGGGCGGCCTCGCCGCGGTGGGTCTCGGCGAGGAGGCGGAGGACTCCTCGGACGAGAGCACCGCGGAGGGCGACGGGACGTCCGAGACCGGAACCGACGACTGACGCCGCATGGATGCCGACGACCGCGCCTGGACGGCGAGGGAACTCGACGATCTCGCCGGCGGGTGGGGCGTGCCCGCGGCGATTCAGCACGCCGTCGACCACCTGCCCGGATCGGCGGTCGCCGACGTCGGGTTCGACGTCGCCACGGCGATGGGAACCCTTCTCGGAGACCTCGCGGTCGTCGTCGAATCCTGCTCTCCGGAAACGGAATCCAGCGATCAGGGTGGGGCAGTGGGCGTCCCTGGATCGGGGGGCGTGCCCGGTCCCATGGGTGACGAACCGGTCGACCGTTCGGCGCTCGACGCGTCCGCAGGCGCGCGCCGCGACGTGCGCTTCGCGACGCCCGACGTCACCCGTGTCGACGCGTCCGGCGATGCCTCTCCCGACGGATCGGGCGGGGCTCCGGGGCCTGCCGACGGCGGTGTGTCGTGACGCGGCGGGCGAAGGACGTCGCGGAGTCGGCGCGGTCGGCGGTCGCCGTCACGGCGTCGTCGGTGTGGCGACCGTTCGTCCATCCGTGGATGCTCGAGGACGCCGAGCCGCTGCGGCACGCCATGCGACAGCTCGACGATCATCTGCCGCGGGTCGAGGCCGTCCTCGCGCGCACGGGGATGAACGAGGCGGCTGCAGGAGACCTCGTCACGGCCATCCGCGACGTCCGGAACGCGCTCGACGCCCTCGCGTCCGCGCTCGACGTACACGGGACGCGACTGCGTGACGTCCTCCGCCATCACCCGACGTCGCTGCGCGAGATCCGTTCGTGCACAAACGTTCTCGCGGACGCCGACGGCGACTGTCGTCGTGCGGTCGAGGCGGCCGGGCGGGCTTTGCCGACGCTCGGGAACCTCCTCGCCCGCACCCCGTGGGCGACGGCGGGGGAGCGGCCGCGCGGCCGGGCCGACCTCGAGGCACTCCCCGCGACCGAGGCGCGGGCGGCTCTCGCGCGGGACCCGCGTCTCCTCGCCGCCGTCACCGATCCCCACGACGCGACCGGGCCCGCCTGGCTCGCACCGGCACTCGGTGACGCGGACGACGATCCCGCCGTCGTCGTCGCGGCGGGGTCGCTGCTCCGCGTCGACCGGGTGCGGCGGGCATGTACGAACGCGGGTGCGGACGCCGTGCGGCGGGCCGCGCTCACCCACCCTCGTGCCCTCGGCGGCCTCGACGGGGTGCCCGTGTGGGCGCGGTGCGAGGCCAATCGGCTCGTCATGCGGTCGGAGCTGCGCCGCATGCGGGCCCGCGACCGCGAACTCGCGCGCGAGATCGCCGTCGAACACGACCGCGACGCGCGTTCGCCGTGGCGTGCGGTGACGGGCCGGGTGCTCGACGCGTGGCTCGCGAACGACGCCGCCACCGCGATCGCCACCGTCGACGTCGACCGGGCGACGGCGCGCCGGGCCGACCTGCGGGCCCTCGTCGAGCTCACCCGACGCCTCCTCCACGACCGCGTCTCCCAGGGGCGGGGCCGGTGGGGTCATCGGCAGGTCGTCGCGTTCCATCCCGACGGGCGCGTCGTCGAGCTGTGGGGGACCCTCGACGCCGAGACGGAGCAGGTGGCCGTCTACGTCGGTGGCACGGGGACGACGGTGCGGCAGTTCGGGTGGCCGACGAACATCGTCCGCGCCCTCTTTCGTGCCGACCCGACCGGGCGCACCGCGGTGGTCACGTGGATGGGTGCGCGGTTCCCGTCGGCGATCGGGACGCAGTCGCCGTTCGGTCGGTTCGCCCGCGCGGCGGCGGCGCCGTTGCGGGACTGCGTCGAAGGGCTCGACGTGCCCGACGGGGTGCCGATCACCGTCGTCGGTCATTCCTACGGCGGCACGATCGTCGGTGCGGCGGAGGCGCTGGGGCTGCGTGTCGACCGGGTCGTCCATGCCGGGGTGCCGGGGATCGGCCCGGGCGTGCGCTCGGTCGCGGACTATCCAGATCACGATGCCCTCGGCCGGGCGCGTCGCGTCACGCGGTACGCGCTCACCGCGCCGGGGGACCTCATCCGTCTGTGGCGCAGGGGGGACGCGGCGTTGTCGTCGCTGTCGTCGGTGCCGTTCGCTCCGGCCCGCACCGTGGCGGAGCGGGCGGGGGAGAAGATCCTCGGCGCGGATCCGATGACGTTGCCGGGCATCGTCGAGCTCGACACGGGCGTGTGGGAGACCGACCGCGACGATCGTCGCCGGGGCGAGGTCCTCGTCGGACCGCGTGGCCACGCCGACTGCGTCGAACCGGGAACGACGTCCTTCCGTCGCATCGTCGCCGTCGTCCAGGGCGAGGATCCGCGCGAGATCACCCCACCGCCCGACCTCGTCCCGTTCCGCCGCTGAGCCGTCGAACCCACCACGGCCGGCGGTCGTGGATCGTCGTGCCGCATCGGCGGACCGGCCCGGTGTCGTCGCGGGCGGCGCCCTGACGGGCCCGGGAACCCGGGGCACGACGCGGCCGCCGCGCACGAACCGGTTGACCGATCCGATCGCCCGGGTCATCGTCGAGGGCATGGATCGGGCCTCGGCACTGCCGTCGCGGACAGAGATGGTCGTCCCCCGCGCGGGGACCACGGTTCACGCCTGGGTCTGCGGCCCGAAGGAGGGTCCGGTCGTGGCCCTCACGCACGGGGCGACGATGGATCACCGGATGTTCGACGCGCAGCTCACCCCGCTCGTGCAGGCGGGCTACCGGGTGGTGACGTGGGACGTGCGTGGTCACGGGCGGTCGCGGCCGATCGGTCGGCTTCCGCTGCACATCTCGGACATGACCGACGACCTTCTCGCGATCCTCGACGAGCTGGGCGTCTCGGGCCGTGTCTGCGTCGGCGGGCAGTCGATGGGCGGCTACGTCGCGCAGCACCTCGTGCGTCGTTCGCCGGACCGGGTGGCGGCTCTGATCGTCATCGGCTCCACGTGCACCACCCTGCCGATCTCGCGCGGGGAACGGTGGTGGTTGTGGACCTCCCCGTGGTGGTTGGCGGCCTGGCCGTGGGGTCACCTCAAGCGGATGGTGGTGACGTCGACGGCGCTCCGGCCCGAGGTGCGCGCGTACGTCGCGGAGGTGCTGGAGGGAATGTCGAGACGGGAGTTCGTCGAGGTCTGGCGCGCGGTGGCCCGTACGGCGGTCCGGCCCGAGCCGGGCTACCGGATCGAGGCGCCCCTGTTGCTCGTGCACGGTGCGGAGGACCGGACCGGCAACATCGCGCGCACCGCACCCGTGTGGGCCGAGCGCGATCCGCTCTGCCGGTACGAGGTCGTTCCCGACGCCGCGCACAACGCCAACCAGGACGATCCCGAGGCGTTCAACCGGATCATGCTGGAGTTCCTCGCCGAGTACTACGCGGCGGTCAACCGGTGACCGGCCGTCGGTCCGCCTCTTCGTACCGGCACCGGTGACGATGCTCTGAGTCCGGTCACGTGAACGCGCCCCGGCCGCGGGTGACCGCCCCCGGGGTCTGGCCGTCGCCTGGTCGGCGCGGCCCGGATCGCCTTCCTGCGGTGGGGTGGGGGCGCGTCATGGCAGGAACGACGTCGGGCCGAGGCGACGGGCGGCGCCGGCGCGGGACTGGGAGGATGGCGACATGTTCTCCACGGTTCTCGACCTCACCACCGGCCGCACCGAGGTGGTCCGCGACATCACCCGCGAGTGCGAGCGCGTCGTCGCCGACTCCGGGGTGCGCGACGGTCTGCTCAACGTGTTCGTGCCGCACGCGACGGCGGGCATCGCGGTCATCGAGTCCGGCTCGGGCAGCGATGACGACCTCCTCACCGCGCTCGCCGACCTTCTCCCCGCCGACGACCGGTGGCGCCACGCCCACGGCACCCGCGGTCACGGCCGCACCCACGTCATGCCCGCGATCGTGCCGCCGCACGCGACCCTGCCGATCGTCGACGGGCGCACCGCGCTCGGCACGTGGCAGAGCATCACGTTCGTCGACCTCAACGTCGACAACCCCGACCGGCAGGTCCGCGTCTCCGTCGTCGAGGGCTGACGCCCGTCGACGTGACGCCGCGGGACACGGCAGGTCGCAAGGGTCGTCGGTGGGCCCACCTAGACTGAGGGGCATGTCGAGGATCTCCCGTGACCAGGTGGACCATCTCGCGATGCTCGCGCGCATCGACCTCACCGACGCCGAGAGCGAGCAGCTCGCCGGCGACCTGTCGGTGATCCTCGACTCGCTCGCGCAGGTGCGTGAGGCCGCGGCCGAGGACGTGGCGCCCATGTCGCACCCGCAGCCGCTGTCGAACGTCATGCGCGCCGACGAGGTGCGCCCCGGCCTCACCGCCGAGCAGGCCCTCGCGGGTGCCCCCGCCGCCGAGGACGACCGGTTCCTCGTGCCGCGCATCCTCACCGACGACTGAGTCGCGCCCACCTCGCCCGCACCCGATCCCGCCCCGCGAAGGACTCCCCGTGCCCCCCACTCTCGACACCCCCGAGGCCCTCACCCACGCGAGCGCGGCCGACCTCGCCGCAGCCCTCGCCGACGGCACGATCACGTCGGTCGACCTCACCCGCGCCCACCTGGCGCGCATCGAGGCCACCGAGCCCGCCGTCCACGCCTACCTCGCCGTCGACGCCGACGGGGCGCTCGCCACGGCCGCGGAGGTCGACGCCGCCCGCGCCGCCGGGGAGACGCTCCCGCCGCTCGCCGGCGTGCCCGTCGCGGTCAAGGACGTCGCCTGCACGAAGGGCCTCGTCACCACGGCCGGCTCCACGATCCTCGACGGGTGGGTGCCGCCCTACGACGCCGACGTCGTCGAACGCCTCCGGGCCGCGCGCATGCCGATCCTCGGCAAGACGAACATGGACGAGTTCGCGATGGGATCCTCCACCGAGCACTCCGCCTACGGCGACACGCACAACCCCTGGGCGCTCGACCGCGTGCCCGGCGGCTCCGGTGGTGGGTCGGCCGCGTCGCTCGCCGCGTTCTCCGCCCCCCTCGCGGTCGGCTCCGACACGGGTGGCTCCATCCGTCAACCCGCGGCCTTCACGGGCACGGTCGGGTGCAAGCCCACGTACGGCGCCGTCTCCCGGTACGGCGTCATCGCGCTCGCGAGCAGCCTCGACCAGATCGGCCCGTGCGGCCGCACCGTCCTCGACACGGCCCTCCTCCACGAGGTCCTCGCCGGGCACGATCCCCGCGACTCGACGTCGATCGACGCCCCGGTGCCCCCGGTCGTCGAGGCCGCCCGCCGCGGCGACGTCGCCGGCATGAGGATCGGTGTCGTCCGCGACCTCCTCGGGGAGGGGCTCGCCGAGGGCGTGCGCGCCCGCTTCGACGAGTCGCTCCAGCACCTCCGGGAGGCGGGCGCGGAGATCGTCGAGATCGACTGCCCGAACTTCGCCCACGCCGTCGCCGCGTACTACCTCATCCTCCCGGCGGAGGCGAGCAGCAACCTCGCCCGCTACGACGCGATGCGGTACGGCGTCCGCGTCGACGCCGGCGGCGCCGAGCGCACGATGGCCGCGAGTCGCGCCGCCGGGTTCGGGCCCGAGGTCAAGCGACGCATCATCCTCGGCACGTACGCGCTCTCCTCCGGGTACTACGACGCGTGGTACGGCCAGGCGCAGAAGGTGCGCACGCTCATCGCGCGCGACTTCGAGGCCGCGTTCGAGCGTGTCGACGTGCTCGTCTCGCCCACCGCGCCGACGACGGCGTTCCCCCTCGGGACCGAGCAGGGCGACCCGCTCGCGATGTACCTCTCCGACATCACGACGATCCCCGCCAACCTTGCCGGTCTGCCCGGTCTGAGCCTGCCGAACGGTCTCGCCGAGGACGGCCTGCCGAGCGGATTCCAGGTCTACGCCCCCGCGATGGCCGACGACCGCCTCTACGCCGTCGGCGCCGCCCTCGAGGCCCGCCTCCACGCGCAGTGGGGCGGCGGCATCCTCGACGAGATCCCCGCCCTGCCCGAGACCACGACGACGTCGGAGGCCACCCGATGACCCAGCACCTCACCCACGACGACGTCGAGCCCCTCGACCTCGAGGACGCCCTGGCCGCGTACGACCCGGTCATGGGCCTCGAGGTCCACGTCGAGCTGTCGACGGCGTCGAAGATGTTCTGCGGCTGCTCGACCGAGTTCGGCGCCGCACCCAACACCCACGTCTGCCCGGTGTGCCTCGGCCTGCCCGGCGCGCTCCCGGTCGTCAACGCGGCGGCGGTCGACTCGGCCATCCGCATCGGCCTCGCCCTCGGATGCGAGGTCGCACCGTACTCGCGGTTCGCGCGGAAGAACTACTTCTACCCGGACATGACGAAGAACTTCCAGACGAGCCAGTACGACGAGCCCATCGTCCACGACGGTCATCTCGACGTCGAGATCCCGAACGAGCACGGGGACGGCACCGAGGTCTATCGCGTCGAGATCGAGCGGGCGCACATGGAGGAGGACGCGGGCAAGCTCACCCACGTCGGTGGCGCCACCGGCCGCATCTCCGGGGCGACGCACTCTCTCATCGACTACAACCGGGCGGGCATTCCCCTCATCGAGGTCGTCACCAAGCCGATCGTCGGTGCCGGCGCCCGTGCCCCCGAGGTGGCCCGTGCCTATGTCGGGGCGCTCCGCGAGATCATGCGGGCCCTCGACGTGAGCGACGCCCGCATGGAGCAGGGTTCGCTGCGGTGCGACGTCAACCTCTCGCTGAGGCCCCGCGTCGGCGCCCCCGACAGCCCCGAGCAGCTCGAGGTGCCGCTCGGTACCCGCACCGAGACGAAGAACGTCAACTCGCTCCGTAGCGTCGAGGGCGCCGTCGAGTACGAGATCCGCCGCCACGCCGCCGTACTGCAGGCGGGCGGGTCGATCCTCCAGGAGACCCGCCACTGGCACGAGGACACCGGCGAGACCACCTCGGGGCGTCCGAAGTCCGACGCCGACGACTACCGCTACTTCCCCGAGCCCGACCTCGTGCCGGTCGCCCCGAGCCCGGAGCACGTCGAGGAGCTCCGCGCGACGCTCCCCGAGCCCCCGGCCGCCCGCCGTCGCCGCCTGCAGGAGGAATGGGGCTTCTCCGACCTCGAGATGCGCGACGTCCTCGGCTCCGGCGCGCTCGACCTCATCGCGGCCACGGCCGAGAAGGGCGCGACGCCCGCCGCCGCCCGCAAGTGGTGGCTCGGTGAGGTCGCCCGCCGGGCGAAGGCCGACGGGACCGAGCTCGCCGACGTGCCGTTGACCCCCGAGGCCGTCGTGGAGCTCGACGGCATGGTCCGCGAGGGACGTCTCACCGACGCGATGGCCCGGCAGGTGCTCGACGGCGTCCTCGCGGGGGAGGGCACGCCGACGGAGGTCGCCGACGCCCGGGGTCTCGCGGTCGTCTCCGACGACGGCGCGCTCCAGGCCGCGGTCGACGCCGTCATCGTCCGCAACGAGGGCATCGCCGAGAAGGTCCGCGGCGGCAAGGTCCAGGCCGCGGGTGCCCTCATCGGTCAGGTGATGAAGGAGATGAAGGGGCAGGCCGACGCGACCAAGGTCCGTCAGCTCATCCTCGCCACCCTCGGCGTCGAAGGCTGAGCCGAGACGGGCATCCTGGAACCATGACTGTCGAGCAGACCGATCCCGACGCCCTCCTTCTCGTCGTCGTGCGGCACGGCGAGGCCGAACCGCACTCCCCGGACGGGGACGAGCAGCGCGAGCTCACCGAGGGTGGCCGCGAGGACGCGCGGACCGCCGGCGCGTGGCTCAAGGCGCAGGGCGTCGCCCCCGACCTCGCGATCGTCAGCGCCGCCACCCGCACGCAGCAGACGTGGGAGGCGATGCAGACCGCCGGGTTCGAGGCCGAGGACACCCAGGTCGACGAGGCGATCTACAACGGCGGCCTCGACGACCTCCTCGAGGTCGTCCGCACCGCCTCCGACGACGTGCGGACCCTCGTCGTCGTCGCCCATGCCCCCGGCATCGAGGAGCTCGCGACGTGCGGCGAGGTCCACTGCGACCTCCCCGACGTGTGGAAGCCCGCGACCGTCGGTGTCCTCTCCCACCCCGGCGACTGGACGTCGTTCCCGGCGGACGACACCGCCCTCGTGTTCTGCCACGCGAGCGGGTAGGACCCTGCGGACGAGGAGCGACCCTCCCGCAGGTCCTCGGCGACCTGCGTCCGTCTCTCCGCAGCCGGCCCCACCCGCGGGTGGGGCCGGCTCTGCGGTGTCCGGGACCACCCTCCATACCGACGATCAGGTGCGGTGACTCACATCACACCTGAATTGATTCGACCAATTGTTCACCGCTGCACCGTGGTCGAAGTCATGACCGAACACCCGTCCAAAGTCGCCCCCGCCACATCCTTCAGCCTCCTCCTCCGCGGCCGATGACGGAGGAGCCGCCCGTTCTGCCACGCGGGCGGCCCGCCTCCAGGGACGGAGTCGGATCAAGGATGAGGGGTGCGCAGGATGCGGGAACACCGATGGATCGTGACGTTGGGTGTCGTCGCCGCCATGGGGAGTCTGCTCGCTCCCGCGGCGCACGCCACCGGGGCCGAGGAGACGGGCGCGAAGGTCACGGTCGAAGGTGTCGTCGAGCGTCTCGCCGACGTCACCTCAGGGGTCGACGCCGCCGTGCGTCTGCCAGACGGGGAACGTCTCCCGCTGCGGGACGCGGACTCGGTCGGCGCGGGTGACCGTGTGCGTCTCACCGTTCCCGTCCCCGCCGACGCGGTCGCGGACATCCGCGCCGGCCGCCGCGTCGAGGGCACGGACGTCGTCGTCGACCGCGCCGAGCTTCGCGCCGCGACCCGCCGCCCCGCTCCGAGCGGCTCCGGGCTCTCGGACGCCGTCGTCGGTCATCTCTCCGACGAGGGGACTCCCGTCGCGGGCACGGGCGCCGTCGTCCTCGCCCCCGCTCGGACCGCCCAGGGTGCCTCGGCGCCGGCCGTGCACGCTCTCACGGTCGCGGTCGTGCGCCCGAAGGGTGTGCAGGGCACGGTGGCGACGGCCGCCCAGGTGGCCTCCCAGGTCGGCGGCGCCGACGCGTACTGGCGCGAGCAGAGCCGCGGCGCAGTCTCGCTCCGCCTCGGCTCGGTGTCGAAGCCGTACGCCTCGGCGTACTCGTGCAGCGACTCCCCGTTCTCCATGTGGACGGAGGCGGCGCGCGCGACGGGGTTCACCGAGGGTGACAACCGCCACCTCGTCGTCCTCCTCCCGCGCTCGGCCCTCGACGCCGGGTGCTCCTACGGTCTCGCCTCGATGGGCGGACAGCTGTCGACCGGAGGCGTCGTCTACGTCTCGGACACCTCCTGGCCCGTCCTCGCTCACGAGATCGGCCACAACCTCGGCCTCTCGCATGCCAAGGGTCTGCACTGCCGGTCGGTGACCGACGCGAACCTCGGTCGTCTCGCCGCCGGCTGCTCCCTCGAGGAGTACGGCGACCCCCACGACGTGATGTCCGCCTCCGCGCAGGACAACGCGGGCTCGCTCTCGCTCCCGCAGGCCGTGCGTGTCGGGCTCGCCGACACCCGCGACTACGTCGACGTCACCGGTGGGACCCGCACGCTCACGCTCCGCCCCGTCTCCGGCCTCACCGGGGTGCGGGCCGCCCGCATCCGCGACCCCCGCTCGGGCGCGGTCTACTGGGTGGAGTACCGCGATCGGACCCGTCGCGACGCGCGTCTCTACACGCCGATGGCGGCCGGAGTGCGGGTGCTCCGCGAGGAGCCCGCGACGGCCGACAGTCCCTGGCCGGCCACGGTCTCTCTCGATGCCTCGCCGACGGGCGCGGCCAACGACGCCTCCTGGGCGCTGCCCGCGGGATCGACGTTCACGACATACGGCGGGGGAGTGGGCGTCACCGTCACCGGTGTCCGTGGAGGGGCCGTGGCCGTCGAGGTCGTCGTCGCCTCGGGTGCCCGTGCCGTGGGGACGCCCGGCCGGGTGACGCGGGCCTCTGCTCCGGTGTCGCGCCCTGCGGTGAAGAAGGCCGGGCCCGCCACCCCGAAGGTCTCGATCGACAACCGCGGTGTCGTCTCGTGGAAGTCGGGCACACGTGGCGTGCGCTACGACGCGGCGATCCGTACGGTCAAGGGGCGCGCCGTCTCCACGCCGCGCACCTGGTACTCGAAGACGACGCGGACGTCGGCCCAGCTCAAGGGTGCCCGCGGCACCACCGTGCACGTCCGGGTGCGCGCCGTCTCCGGCGGCACGGGAAGTGCGTGGTCCGGATGGCACGCGGTCGCCTTCGGCTGACCCACCTCACTCCTCAGATGTGGTCTCGCAATGCGAGATCGGCGTCTCACATCTTTGACGGGCGGGGTCCGCTCGGGCAAGGTGGGCGCATGCCCATGATCCTCGTACTCACGTGAGCGCGTCGGCCCCACCTCGCTGACGCGCATACCCCATCGTCCCCACGGCGGACGGCGGGGTTTTTTCATGGGTGCCCACCCGGAGCGACCGATCCGGGTGGGTCGTCCCGCCGACTCCGGCCGGGAGGACGGCAGAATCGACCGTGACACGACCGTGCCCGACCTCGCCCCACACGACTCGAATTCACGAAAGCGGTGACCCACCGTGACCGATCCCCGCACCCCGCGCCCCGCGCCGCCCCCGCGGGCCCCGCGTGGCGATGCCACGTCCTCGTCCGGACCCGTGGCGCCCGGCCCCGGCCCCCAGAGCTCGGGGCAGGTCGTCGTCGACGAGCTCACGGGTGCGGAGAGCCTCGTCCGCTCCCTCGAGGAGACCGGCGTCGAGGTCGTCTTCGGGATGCCGGGCGGTGCGATCCTCCCCGCCTACGACCCCCTCATGGACTCCGAGAAGGTCCGTCACATCCTCGTGCGCCACGAACAGGGCGCGGGGCATGCGGCCGAGGGCTACGCCGCCGCCACCGGGCGGGTCGGCGTGTGCATGGCGACCTCGGGCCCCGGCGCGACGAACCTCGTCACGGCCCTCGCCGACGCCCACATGGACTCGGTGCCGATCGTCGCGATCACCGGGCAGGTGGGCAGCAGCTCCATCGGCACGGACGCCTTCCAGGAGGCCGACATCCGCGGCATCACGATGCCGATCACGAAGCACAACTACCTCGTCACCGACCCCGAGCAGATCCCCCGGGCGATCGCCGAGGCGTTCCACATCGCCTCGACCGGCCGCCCCGGTCCGGTCCTCGTCGACATCACCAAGGACGCGCTCCAGGCGCGCACCCGGTTCGCGTGGCCGCCCAGGCTCGCCCTGCCCGGCTACCGGCCGGTGACGAAGCCGCACAGCAAGCAGATCCGTGAGGCCGCCAGGCTGATCGCCGCCTCGCGCCGCCCGGTGTTCTACCTCGGTGGCGGCGCGGTGCGCTCCGGCGCGAGCGACGTGCTGCGCGAACTCGTAGACCTCACGCAGATCCCCCTCGTCACCACCCTCATGGGGCGCGGCGTCGTGCCAGACACGCACCCGCTGCACCTCGGCATGCCGGGCATGCACGGCTCCGTGTCGGCGGTGACGGCCCTACAGAAGGCCGACCTCATCATCGCGCTCGGCGTCCGCTTCGACGACCGCGTCACCGGCAAGCTCTCGACCTTCGCGCCGCTGGCCAAGGTCATCCACGCCGACATCGACCCGGCGGAGATCGGCAAGAACCGGACCGCGGACGTGCCGATCGTCGGCGACTGCACCCAGGTCGTCACCGACCTCCTCGACGAGCTCCGCGCCGACGAGTTCGAGGCCGACTACTCCGCCTGGCACGCCGAGGCGCTGTCGTGGAAGGAGACCTACCCGATCGGGTACACCGAGCCCGAGTCCGGTCTCCTCTCCCCGCAGTACGTCATCGAACGCCTCGGCGCCCTGTCCGGCCCCGAGGCGATCTATGCCTCCGGCGTCGGCCAGCACCAGATGTGGGCGGCGCAGTTCATCGACTACGAACGCCCCCGCGCCTGGCTCAACTCCGGCGGACTCGGCACGATGGGTTACTGCGTGCCGGCGGCCATGGGCGCCAAGGTCGGCGAACCCGACCGCGTCGTCTGGGGCATCGACGGCGACGGCTGCTTCCAGATGACCAACCAGGAACTCGCCACCTGCGTCATCAACGAGATCCCCATCAAGATCGCCGTCATCAACAACTCCTCGCTCGGCATGGTGCGGCAGTGGCAGACGCTCTTCTACGACGAGCGCTACTCCAACACCGACCTCCACACGAGCCACGGCTCCTCCCGCATCCCCGACTTCGTCAAGCTCGCCGACGCCTACGGCTGCGTCGGGATGCGGTGCGAACGCAAGGAGGACGTCGACGACACGATCCGCAGGGCGCTCGAGATCGACGACGGCCCGGTCATCGTCGATTTCGTCGTCTGCCGCGACGCGATGGTGTGGCCGATGGTCCCCGCCGGCGTGAGCAACGACGAGATCCTGTACGCCCGCGGCATGTCCCCCGTGTGGGACCGTGCCGACGAGGAGGAGACCCGCGCCATCGACGCGATGAACGAGAAGGCTGGAGGTGCCCGATGAGCCGCCACGTGCTCTCCGTGCTCGTGCAGAACCAGCCGGGTGTGCTCACGCGCATCGCCGGCCTGTTCTCCCGACGCGGGTTCAACATCGCGAGCCTCGCCGTGGGCGAGACCGAGGATCCCGCGATCTCCCGCATGACGGTCGTCGCCGACGCCGACGAGCTTCCCGTCGAGCAGGTCACCAAGCAGCTCAACAAGCTCGTCGAGGTCATCAAGGTCGTCGAGCTCGAGAGCTTCGTCGAGCGGCGCATCATCCTCATCAAGGTCCGCACCGACCCCACGACCCGCAGCCACGTGCTCGAGACCGTGGACCTCTTCCGCGCGCGGGTCGTCGACGTCTCGCCCGACAGCCTCACCATCGAGGCCACGGGCAAGGTCGAGAAGCTGGAGGCGCTGCTCTCCCTCCTCGAGCCGTACGGCGTCCGCGAACTCGTCCAGTCGGGCATGGTCGCCGTCGGCCGCGGATCCCGTTCGATCAGCGACCGCAGCGCGCGCCACTGAGCGCCGCCCGGCCCCACCTCTCACGCACCCACCTCACGCACCCCTCACCAACGAAGGAGCCCCTCGTGGCACAGATGTTCTACGACGACGACGCCGACCTCTCGATCATCGCGGGCAAGAAGGTCGCCGTCATCGGTTACGGCAGCCAGGGCCACGCCCACGCCCTCAACCTGCGCGACTCCGGCGTGGACGTCCGCATCGGCCTCGCCGAGGGCAGCAAGAGCCGTGAGAAGGCCGAGGCGGAGGGCCTGCGTGTCCTCTCCGTGGCCGACGCGACCGCCGAGGCCGACGTCGTCGTCATCCTCGTGCCCGACCAGCACGCCCGCACGGTCTACGCCGAGCAGATCCAGCCGAACCTCAAGAAGGACGCGACGCTGCTCTTCGCGCACGGGTTCAACATCCGCTTCGGCTACATCGAGGCCCCCGAGGGCGTCGACGTCGTCATGGTCGCCCCCAAGGGCCCCGGCCACCTCGTGCGTCGCGAGTACACCGACGGCCGTGGCGTGCCGGTGCTCCTCGCCGTCGAGAAGGACGAGTCGGGCACGGCCTGGGACACCGCCAAGTCCTACGCCAAGGGCATCGGCGGCCTGCGCGCCGGCGGCATCGGCACGACGTTCACCGAGGAGACCGAGACCGACCTCTTCGGCGAGCAGGCCGTCCTCTGCGGTGGCGCGAGCCAGCTCGTCATGTACGGCTTCGAGACCCTCGTCGAGGCGGGCTACCAGCCCGAGATCGCCTACTTCGAGTGCCTCCACGAGCTCAAGCTCATCGTCGACCTCATGATCGAGGGCGGCATCGCCAAGCAGCGCTGGTCGATCTCCGACACCGCCGAGTACGGCGACTACGTCTCCGGCCCGCGCGTCATCGACAGCCACGTCAAGGAGAACATGCAGGGCGTCCTCGCCGACATCCAGAACGGCACGTTCGCCAAGCGCTTCATCGACGACCAGGACGCCGGGGCGCCGGAGTTCCAGGCCCTCCGCGAGAAGGGTGCTCAGCACCCCATCGAGGCCACCGGCCGCGAGCTGCGCAAGCTCATGGCCTGGGTCAAGGACTCCGACTCCGACTACACCGAAGGCTCCGCCGCCCGCTGAGTCCCCGGTGCCCCTCCGGCCCGTTCCTCACGGGTCACCCGGACGCCGGGCCACGACACCGTTCGTGGTCCGGCGTCCGGGTGTCCGCGGTCCGGGGTCTGTGTTCGATGGTCCGGCGGAGGCGGCCGAGGGGGCGGTGGCGGGGGCCCGTGGGGCGGACGCGCCGAGGTGACGCGGGGGGAGCGGGGCGAAGTCGTCGACGCGGTGGGGCTCGCGGGGCGACATCGTCGTGTGTCCCGAGTCGGCGCAGAGGTGTTCGCACCGGTCAGGGTTTCTTCTGAAGTGTGCAAGGCGTCGGGCGGCTGTCGGTGGGGCGTGCTCCAATGGAATCGGTGATCGGGGGGAATCACCACACCCGTGCGCCTGCGGCCCCGCCGTGCGCACCTCGTCCCGGCGGGCAGCGTCGCGCGCCCGGGCGGTCGACGACAACCGCTACCCGTAGATCTCGAGGAGCATGATGACCTGGCGTGGACGAACGACCCTGGCGCTGGCGCTCGTGTGCGGCGTCACCGCACCCGGGATCGCCCACGCAGACCCCGTTCCGAGCCCGTCGCCGACGGAGCGCAGCGTCTCCCAGGCCGAGGTCGAGGCCGCCAGGGAGGCGGCCACGGACGGGGCCGCCGAGGTCGCCGCCGCCCAGAGGAGCCTCGACGCCGCGCGCCTCGCCGAGGAGGACGCGCACCGCGACGCCGAACTGGCCGCGGAGAAGGCCAACGGCGCCCGAGCCCTCCTCACGGAGAAGACCCAGGCCGCGGCCCGCGCCCGCCGCGCCGCCGATGCGGCCGCCGCGCGTGCCGCCGAATCGAAGAGCGCCGTCGAGCACATGGCGGCCCGCCTCTACATGCAGGGCGGCAGCCTCGGCGAGTTCGCCTGGCTGTTCGCCGGATCCACCGCCGACCTCGCACGCGCCGAGGCCGACGTCACCGCCGCACAGGACTACCGCACGGGTCGTCTCGCCGACGCGCGTGAGGCCCAGGCCGAGGCCGCCGCTGCCGCTGCCGCTGCCGACGCCGCGAAGAAGGCCCAGGAGAAGGCCGCGGCCGAGGCCGCGAGCGCCCTCGCCGACGCCCAACGTGCCGCCGAGTCCGCCGAGGCGCGCTCGCGTCAGCTCGAGGCGCAGGAGAAGCGCCTCGTCGCCCGCCTTGCCGAGCTGCGCCGCACGAGCGTCGAGGTCGAGCAGCGTCGTCAGACCCGGCTCCGCGAGGCCGCAGACGCCGCCGAGGCCGCCCGGATCCGTGCGCAGATGGAGGAGTCCGCCCGCGCCGCCGCCGCGGCCGCCTCGTCGGCCCGGACGTCGGGCTCGTCGTCGATCGGCACCGCCCCCACCGATCTCCCCGCACCGAACTCGACCGGTGCAGCCGCCGCGATCGACTTCGCGCGTGCCCAGCTCGGCAAGCCCTACCGGTGGGGCGGCACCGGCCCTGGCTCGTTCGACTGCTCCGGCCTCACGCTCGGGGCATGGACCTCGGCCGGTGGGCGCCTGCCGCGGACCGCCCAGTGGCAGTACGGCGCGACCTCCCGGGTCCCCATCGCCGACCTGCAGCCCGGCGATCTCGTCTTCTTCGGGTCGAGCGAGCGCTCGATCCATCACGTCGGCCTCTACGTCGGCAACGGCGCGATGATCGAGGCGCCGCACACGGGCGCCGTCATCAAGTACTCCCCGATCTACCGCCGCAGCCTGCTGCCCATGGGGGGACGCGTCGGCTGACGTGCGTCTCACATCATGAATCATGCGTACCGGAGAGCGAGACGGCCGCCGCTAGGATGAGGGTATGCCCACGCACTCCGCAGATCCCGTGACGTCCGAGACCGCTTCTCCCACCGACGGTTCCGGCGCGCCCCTCGACGTCGCCGTCATCGGGGGCGACGGCATCGGACCCGAGGTCACCGCCGAGGCCGTCAAGGCCCTCCGCGCCGTGCTCGGCCAGGACGGCCTCACGACGACCGCGTACCCCCTCGGCGCCCGCGTGTGGCACGAGACCGGCGAAGCGCTCCCCGACGGCACCCTCGACGACCTCCGTCGACACGGCGCGATCCTCCTCGGCGCGATCGGCGACCCGAGCGTGCCGAGCGGCGTCCTCGAGCGAGGGCTCCTCCTGCGGCTGCGGTTCGAGCTCGACCACTACGTCAACCTGCGCCCCTCCCGCCTGTTCCCCGGCGTGCGCAGCCCCCTCGACGTCGCCCGCGTCGCCCCCGACGGCATCGACTTCGTCGTCGTCCGTGAGGGCACCGAGGGTCCGTACACCGGCAACGGGGGAGCGCTACGCGTCGGCACCCCCGCGGAGGTGGCCACCGAGGTGAGCGTCAACACCCGCTTCGGCATCGAGCGGCTCGTCCGCGACGCGTTCGCTCGCGCCCAGGCGCGGCCCCGCCGGCACCTCACCCTCGTGCACAAGCACAACGTGCTCTCCTATGCCGGACACCTCTGGCGTCGCACGGTCGAGGAGGTCGGCGCCGAGTTCCCCGACGTGAGCACCGACTACCTCCACGTCGACGCCGCGATGATCTTCCTCGCGACCGACCCCGGCCGGTTCGACGTGATCTGCACCGACAACCTCTTCGGCGATATCGTCACCGACCTCGCCGCCGCCGTCACCGGCGGCATCGGCCTCGCCGCCAGCGCGAACATCAACCCCGACCCGGCCGTGCCGAGCATGTTCGAGCCCGTCCACGGTTCCGCACCCGACATCGCCGGGCAGGGCAAGGCCGACCCCACCGCGGCGATCCTCTCGGCGGCGATGCTCCTCGCCGACTCCGGACGCTCCGCCGAGGCCGCCCGCATCGAGGAGGCCGTCGCCGCCGACCTCACCTCCCGCGGCGCCGGATCCCGCTCGACGAGCGAGATCGGCGACGCCGTCGTCCGTCGCCTCGCCTGAGATCTCCGCGACGACGGCCGGGCAGCTCTGCGCCTCGCCATGGAACCTCGTCCCTGCGCCTCGTTCGGAGAGGTGCAGCGCCGGGGCGTGCCTGACCGCCGTCCGTTATTCTGCGGACGACGGGCCCGTCACCGCCTCGACCACCGTCGTCGGCACCGCGCCCCCGATCCATCCCCGTCGCCGTGGAGAGGAACCCCATGCTCACGTTCACCACGAACAGCCGCACCGACCGTATTCCCGCCGAGGAGCGCGCCCGCGTCCTCGCCGACCCGGGCTTCGGCAAGACGATGACCGACCACATGGTGCGCATCCGGTGGACCCGCGACGGGGGCTGGGAGAACGGCGATCTCCTGCCCTACGGGCCGATCTCGCTCGACCCCGCGGCGAGCGTCCTCCACTACGGCCAGGAGATCTTCGAGGGGCTCAAGGCGTACCGCCACGAGGACGGCTCGATCTGGTCGTTCCGCCCGCAGGCCAACGCCGAGCGCCTCCAGCGCAGCGCACGCCGACTTGCGCTGCCCGAACTCCCCACCGACGACTTCGTCGAGTCGATCAAGGTGCTCGTCGACGCCGACCAGGACTGGGTGCCCGACTACGGCACCGGCGAAACGAGCCTCTACCTGCGGCCGTTCATGATCGCCTCCGAGGCGTTCCTCGGCGTGCGCCCCGCGAACGAGGCGACGTACTACGTCATCGCCTCCCCGGCCGGTGCCTACTTCTCCGGCGGCATCAAGCCCGTCTCGCTGTGGCTCTCCACCGACTACGCCCGTGCGGGCGACGGCGGCACCGGGGCCGCGAAGTGCGGCGGCAACTACGCCTCTTCCCTCGCCGGTCAGGTGCAGGCCGCCGAGTACGGCTGCGACCAGGTCGTGTTCCTCGACTCCTCGACGCACACGTACATCGAGGAACTCGGCGGCATGAACCTCTTCTTCGTGTACCGCGACGGCCGCCTCGTCACCCCGCAGCTCACCGGCACGATCCTCGAGGGCATCACCCGCAGCTCGATCCTTCAGCTCGGCAGCGAGATGGGCCTCACCGTCGAGGAGCGCCGCATCCCCATCCAGGAGTGGAAGGACGGCGTCGCCTCGGGCGAGATCGCCGAGGTCTTCGCGTGCGGCACGGCCGCCGTCGTCACCCCCGTCGGCACCCTCAAGTGGGATGGCGGCGAGTGCACGGTCTCGACCGAGCCGGGTGAGGCGACGATGAAGATCCGCGAGACCCTGCTCGACCTCCAGTACGGCAAGACCGCCGACACCCGCGGGTGGATGCAACGGCTCGTCTGAGCCGGCTTCGGGCACTCCACCCGAGCGACGGCATCCGGCCGCGCCCCGCCGCGGCCGGACGCCGTGCTTCATGCGTGTTCGCCGAGGCCGGCCCGTAGAGTCGGTGTCACCATCCACGATCGGGGAGACCATGGACGAGAGTATGGAGCAGGCCCGGCAGGCAGCGGCCGAGAGGCTCGGCGAGGCGTGGCGTCGCGGCTACATGGAGGCCGGCGAGCACGAGCGTCGCACCACCGCTCTGCGACGCGCGGAGTCGATCCAGCAGGTCGAGGCGATCGAACGCGGTGACCTTCGGGACGTCGACGGCGGCGTTCACGCCGGTGGTGGGCTCTCGCCCATCCCGCCGGTCTCGCCCGTCGAGGAGCGCCCCACGGGCGCAGCGGTGGCCGCTCCCGATCCGTCGGGAGAGGTGTCGCAGAGCTCCGGGCGTAGGCTCGACCCCAAGATCGCCGGAGCGATCCAGGGCGTCGTCCCGCTCGTCGCGGTGGCGTTGTTCTTCCTCACCAACGACTCGATGGACCGGGCGTGGCTGTGGTTCCTGCTCATCCCCATCGTGTGGACCGTGCTGCCTGCCCTCACTCGAGGCGGCTCCTGCGACGACGACTCCGCTGAAGAGTAACCGTCGACTCTGGCGCACCGCACGCGGAACCGCGGGGAGGGCCGGACACCCGTACTGAGGGGTGAACACCCTCATCGCGGCCATGATCGGACGTCGAACCTGATGGTTCGGCTATGGCATCAGGAGCCAGACCGTCGACAGCAGGACGACGAGGGCCGCCAGAGCCATGACGTCGCGGCGGGCGATCCGAGGACGCGCACTCCGGCGCTGCCACGCATACGTCGCACGTGTGACGACGCCGCAGGCCAGGGCGCACATCGCGCCGATGAACAGGAACTCGTAGGCGAGATAGGCACCCGGTGTCTGGCCGAAGTCGTACCCGAGTACGTCGGGCGTGTTCATGTAGCCGAGACCCAGGACGCGGGCGACTGCTCCGCAGCCCACCACGACGGCGAGCGTCGCGACGAAGGTCGGCGAGAACCGGACACTCCGACAGCGGTGACGGGTGAGGTCGCTGGTGCGATCCATCCCCGGCTCCCTTCGTCGGTCGGGGCTCCTCGCTCCATGGGCAGCCCCGTGCGAGGACACCGGCCTTCGCTTGCCCCGGATTCCAGCGTAGGGCGGCGCGGGACGTCGTGGGGACCTTCCACGGGTTCGGTCGGGTTGGCGACCGTCAGGCGGGAACCGCTGGTCGCGCGTACGCTCCGAGCCCAAGCGCGGACGCGCCGGTCGTCTGCCGCGCGGCGTCCGCGCCGTCATCGCGGACGCAGGAGGGCGTCACGACGGTTCGGGTCCCGTCAGAGGACGGCGCCGCAGACCTCGACGAGACGCCGACGAATCGGCTCGGCCCGGGTCGCGAGGTCGCGCTGGGCGGCGACGTAGATCGCCCGGCCCTCGGCGGTCTCGATGCGGACGGGGTCGAAACCGAGTTCGCGCAGGTCGTAGGGCGATGCCCGCATGTCGAGTTCGCGGGCCGAGCGGGCGAGTCGGAACGCGTCGACGAGCAGCGCACCCGGGACGAGTGGACCGAGTTTCGTCGCCCACTTGTAGAGGTCCATCGTCGCGTGCAGACAGCCGGGTTGTTCGTGGTCGGTCTGGGACTCGCGGGTGGGGGAGAGCAGGTTGAGGGGACGCGCGGCCGGGGTGAAGAACCGGTAGGCGTCGAAGTGGCTGCACCGGATCGGCAGTGACTCGGTGACGGCGTCGGTCTCGGCCTGGCCGAGCCGCAACGGCCAGTTCTCGTGTCGTTGCTCGCCGGGGCGGAGGGCGTACACCATCGCCCACTCGTGCAGGCCGAAACACCCGAGGTGAGGGGGCCGGGCGGCGGTGGCCGCGAGCAGGTCGTGGACGAACCGCACCGTGTCACCCCGTTTGGCGAGGTAGGCGTCCACGTCGAGGAAGACGCCCTCCTCGTCGTGGGAGTAGAACGCCCAGGCGCCGCGGCCGCAGGGATCGTCACCGAGGAGTTTCACCCTGGCCCCGGGGTGCCAACCCCGCATCTGCCCGGGCCGATGCCGGTAGTAGACAAAGAGGAAGTCCTCGACAGGGTGGCCGGCTCCGGTGCGCCGCCGGGCGAGGTGGGCGTCGGTGAGCTGGTCGATCGCGTCGGTATGGGCTCGTTCCTGCGCCCGCCACTGCTGTTCCGCCCGTCGCTCCACGGCGACGAGGGTAGCCGAGGCCCGCGAGCGACGAGGTGCCGGCGGATCTCGCGCAACAAAAGAGCTGTCGCGGGACGACCCACGGCAGGGAAGAAGTGCGATTCCGCTGGTCACGCCGTTGCGCCTGTCGCAGGCATCACCAATGACCGGTCTTTGTTGCGCGAGATGCGTAGGTCGTCTCCGCCTCCCTGCCTCCGACCGACGGCGGCACACCGCCGCGAGATCGCTGCGCGTCGTGCGGCCGGTGTCGCTGGTGTCCGGACCGTACTCTGGTCGGGACCGCGCTCTTCTCAGGAGGCCAAATGCGTTGTCTGCCTGTGGGTGTCGTCGTTCTCTCGTTCGTTCTGGGACTGTTCGCCGGGGGCCTGCCGACCGCGGCCGCCTCTCCTGCCGAGACGACGGCGACGGTGCGGCCGTACCTGGTGCTCGGTGATTCGCTCTCGGCGGGCTACCAGCCGGGCCAGGGTGATGAGAAGCGCGGCGGTTACGCCGCCCGGGTCGCGTCGGGCATGGCGCGGCGTGGCACTCCGGTTCGCATCACGAACCTCGCCTGCACGGGGGAGGGCACCTCGACCATGCGTACCGGCGGGCGATGCGCCTATCGAGAGGGCAGCCAACGCGCGGCGGCTCTGGCGTTCCTGCGCGCCCATCCCGACACGACGCTGGTGACGGTCTCGCTCGGCGCCATTGATCTGCTGCGGTGCCTCTCCGAGCGCGGGCGGACGTACCGCGTCGACGTGCGCTGCACCCAGCGCTCGATCGGCAGGCTTCGACCTCGGCTGACCTCGCTCCTCACCGAGCTCCGTCGCGCGGCTCCGAACGCGCGGATCCTCGTTCTCGACTACTACGACCCCTTCCAGGCCGCCTCCCTGCGCGGCACCTCGACCCGGGCGGCCGCGAGCCTGTCGGGAATCGTTCGTACCCAGGTCAACGCCGCCGTCCGGGGAGCGGCCCGGGACGCGGGGGTGCGGGTCGCGTACGTCACCGAGTCGTTCGACGACGGGTGGCTGCGTCGCGTCGACCTGCCCGGGCATGGCAGGGTTCCGGTCAGGGTCGCGCGGATCTGCACGTGGACGTGGATGTGCAGCCGCGGCGACATCCACCCGAACGACCAGGGCTATCGCGTCATCGGAGACGCCGTCCTGAGGTCGCTGACGCAAAGGAGATGACATGCGGATCGCACGTTTCACCACCGGGGATGACCCGCGCTACGGCATCGTGCAGGGCGAGGGCGACGAGCAGTGGATCGCCGAGGTCGGCGGGGACCCGCTGTACACGCCCGTCTCCGGGACCGGGCAGCGCGTCGACATGGCGGACGCCCGGCTGCTCGCCCCGGTCATCCCGCGCAGCAAGATCATCGGCATCGGCCGCAACTACGCCGACCACGCCAAGGAGATGGGCAACGACCTGCCCACCAAGCCGCTGATGTTCCTCGTCCCCAACACGGCGGTCGTCGGACCGGGCGATCCGGTGGTCATGCCCGACCTCACGAACGAGGTGAGCTACGAGGGTGAACTCGCGGTGATCATCGGACGCATGTGCAAGGACGTGCCGGCCGACCAGGTCAAGAGCGTGATCTTCGGGTACACGTGCGCCAACGACGTCACGGCCCGGGACCTGCAGCGCGGAGACGGTCAGTGGGCGCGGGCGAAGGGCCTCGACACCTTCTGCCCGCTCGGGCCGTGGATCGAGACCGACCTCGACCCCGAGGACCTTCGTCTCGTCACGCGCCGCGACGGCGAGGTCGTGCAGGACGGCCGGACCTCCGACATGGTGTTCGACGTGCCCACCCTCGTCGAGGCATGTTCGCGGGCGTTCACGCTGTTGCCCGGCGACGTCATCCTCACCGGCACCCCGGCCGGGGTCGGGCCGGTCACCGACGGTCAGCGCGTCGAGGTCGAGATCGAGGGGATCGGCACCCTGTCCAACCCGTTCGTCCGGCGCTGAGTCGCCTGGTCCGGTTCCGCCGCCGCCCGGCCTTCCTCCGAGGCCGCGGCGGCGGCGCGCGAGGTCCAGGGGCCGGGCGAGCGGCGAAAACCTGTCCGTCGTGCTCGGTAGGCTGGGCCCATCATGACGACGACACCTGCCTCCGAACCCTCTGCGATCACGCCGCGTCTTCGCGTCGCGCCGTCGCCCACCGGCGATCCGCACGTCGGTACCGCGTACATGGCCCTGTTCAACCTGGCCTTCGTGCGCAAGCACGGGGGGAGGTTCGTGTTGCGGGTCGAGGACACCGACCGCGCGCGCTTCCGTGAGGACAGCGAGGCGCAGCTCTTCGACACCCTCGACTGGCTGGGGCTCAACTGGGACGAGGGGCCCGATGTCGGAGGACCGTACGCGCCGTACCGGCAGTCGGAGCGACTCGACACGTACGCGCCGTACATCGATCGCCTCATCGAGAGTGGCCACGCCTACTACTGCTGGTGCTCCTCGGAGCGACTCAAGGAGCTGCGGGCCGAGCAGGAGAGGTCGAAGTCGCCGGTCACGGGGTACGACCGGCTCTGCCACGGCAAGACCCGCGAGGAGCGGGCACAGCTGCCGGGGTTCTCCGAGACCCCCGTCGTGCGGATGCTCATCCCGGACGACGTCCCGCTGGAGTTCGACGACCTCATCCGCGGCACGCTCAAGGCGCCCCGTCCGGACGACCAGGTCATCCGCAAGGCCGACGGCTTCCCCACGTACCACATGGCCGTCGTCGTCGACGACCACGAGATGGGCATCACCCACGTGGTCCGTGGTGAGGAGTGGATCTCCTCGACGCCGAAGCACCTGCTGCTCTACCGCTGGCTCGGGCTGCCCGAGCCGAAGTTCGCGCACATGCCGCTGCTGCGCAACGCGAACAAGAGCAAGATCAGCAAGCGCAAGAACCCCGAGGCGCGGCTCACGTGGTTCCGCGACGAGGGCTACCTCCCGGAGGCGCTCGTCAACTTCCTCGCCCTGCTCGGCTATCCGCCGATCATCGAGACCGACGACGACGGTGAGCGTGTCGAGCGGGAGATGTTCTCGTTCGAGGAGTTCAGCGACGGGTTCGAGTGGAACAAGGTCAACCCGGTCGGGCCGGTCTTCGACCTCACGAAGCTCGACTGGCTCAACGGCATGTACGTCCGTGAGCTGCCGACGCACGAACTCGCGGCGCGACTGCTGCCCTACCTCGTCGCGGAGGGCGTCCTGCCGGAGCGTCCCGACCTCGGTGAGCTGGGTCGCCTCGAGGCGATCACCGCGCTCATCCAACCGCGTCTCACCCACCTGACGAAGGCAGGTCCGCAGGTCGCGCCGTTCTACGCCCCTGACGACGCCGTGCCCGTCGCCGACGACGCCCGCGGGCAGCTCAAGGACGACGCGCCGGCCGTGCTCGACGCGGCCGTCACGGCACTCGAGGGGATCTCGACCGAGGAGGGCGACATCTTCGGCGAGGGCCGCGGGTGGACGCACGAGAACATCGAGGCCGCCTTGCGCGCTGCGCTCGTCGAGGGCCTGGGGCTCAAGCCGAAGTTCGCCTTCGGGCCGCTGCGCACGGCGATCTCGGGGCAGCGTGTCTCGCCGCCGCTGTTCGAGTCGATGGAGATCCTCGGTCGTCACTCGACCCTCACGCGTCTGCGCGCGCTGCGAGCGACGCTGTGAGCAGGATACCGAGTCCGGGCGCGGCCCAGGGTGATCCCTGGGCCGCGCCCGTACGTGGGCTCCTCCTCGACATCGACGACACTCTCGTCGACACGCAGGCCGCGATGCGGGGGTCGTGCCGGGTCGGCGCGGCCGCCGCGTGGCCGGATCGGCCGGGGGAGGTGCACGAACGGATCTCCGACGTCTTCTACGACGACCCGGGCGGCTACTTCGACGCCTACACGCGCGGCGAGTACGCGTTCCCGGAGATGCGCGCGGCGCGCTACCACGAGGCGTGCCGCGCCGCCGGCCTGCCCGAGACGGGGTTCGAGACGTTCGAGGCGGCCTACCGGGAGGCGTTCGCCCGTTCGCAGGTCGCCTTCGACGACGCGCTGGCGTTCCTCGACGCGGCCGCCGCGACGGGGGTCGCCGTCGGGTTCGTCACGAACTCCGGCCAGGAGCAGACGGAGGTCAAGCTCGACGCCGTCGGCCTGCGCGGCAGGGGGCCCGTCGTCACGACCGACACCCTCGGCGTCGGCAAGCCCGACCCGGCGATCTTCACCCGGGCGATGGAACTCGTCGGCGGCAACCGGGAGGAGACCCTCGTCGTCGGCGACACCCTGCCCACCGACGTCGAGGGTGGCCTCGCCGCCGGGATGCGCGTCGCGTGGATCCAGCGGCCCGACCGACCCGAGCCGCGGAACGCCGGATGGGGCACGCCCGTCGACGACCCGCGAGTGCGCATCGTCGCCGGCCTCGCCGAGGTGACCGCGCTCCTTGGACCCGTTGTCGGGCGGGGACCGGTCCTCCGCCCCTGACGACCACGAACGACCTCGTCGACGGGACGATCCGTCTCAGGATGCGCGGCCCCGGGTCGACATGAGGAAGGAGGAGGATACGGACATGGAGCTGCGGGAGAGCCCTCGCGCCCGCACGCCGGGCGTGAACGCCATCCGCATCGCGGTGCCCGTGTGCGTCACCGGGCTCACGTCCTGGGCCTATGCCCGTGATCCGGCCGGCTGGGGCGCGGCACTCCTCACCCTCACCGCCGGCGGTTGTCTCGTCGTCGTGGGCGTGTGGCCGCACGTCCTGGGGGCGCGCCCGCGTCGGATCTGGGGATTGCTCACGCTGTCGCAGGCACTGTTCCTGCCTGCGGTCGTCGCCATGTTCGTGGGGCCCGAGTCGGCGCGGTGGTCGCTCGTGTCGAACCTCCTCTTCCTGGTCGGATACATCGCGTTCATGGGCTGGCTGGTGCTCCTCAACGCCGGCGTCAACGGCAGGGCCGTGGCGCTGCGCTCCTGCGTCGACACCCTCGCGGCGACGGTCGGCATGTTCCTCGTCCTGTGGACGTGCGCAGGGGTCGTCGACCGCGACGTGGCCGGCGTGTCCGCGATGAACGTCGTGTTTCCCCTCATCGACGTCGTGGCCGTCTCCCAGGCCGTCTACGTCACGATGCGAGTGGAGCCCCAGCTGCCTGCCTGGAGATGGGTTCTCGGCGCGGTGTCGTTCCAGACCTTCCTCGACGCCGCATTCTTCGTCATGGAGGCGCAGGGCCGAGAGCACGGCCAGAGCTGGCTGTGGTTGGGCTACATGACGAGCTACATGATGCTCGCCGTGGCGGTGACTCACCCGTCGGTGCGCCGGTCGGGGGCCGTTCCGGCGAGGCCGTGTCCGGGGATCGCATCCGGGCCCACGCGTGCCGTGTTCGTCCTCCTCGGGGTGGTGCTCGCGATCGTCTCGCTCATGGTTCCCGGCCACACCGACACCTACGAGCTGGTGCGGTCCCTGCTCGTGGCGGTCCTGCTCCTCACCCTGTTCGGTCGCGTGATGATGTCGTTGTCGCAGGCGTCGATCGCGGAGGCGAGGAGTCGTCATCGGACGACGCATGACCCCGTCACGGGCCTGCTCAACCGCACGGCGTTCCACGAGGCGTTCACCCGTGTCGCAGACCGACACCTCGCGCCGGGCCTCCGCCTGGCGGCCGTCGTCGTCGACGTCGACGGGTTCCAACGGTTCAACGACACGTGGGGACATCGGGAGGGGGACCGGCTGCTCCGAGGCCTCGCCCGGGCACTCGACCGGGCGTTCGGTGGGGACGGCATGGTGGCGCGGTACGGCGGCGACGAGTTCGTCGTCGTCAGGACGGTCGGCGACGACGCCTCGGTCCGTCGTCTCGTCGGTCGGGTGCACGAGGCCGTCGCGACTCCGGTGCCCGTCTCGTCGCGGCACGTCGAGGAGATCTCGACGGCGGCCGGTGTCGCGGTGGGCGAGATCGTGCCCGGCGGCGGCGTCGAGACGGTGCTGCAGCAGGCCGATGCCGCCCTCGTCGAGGCGAAGTCCCGGGCAAAGGACCGGTGCGTCGTCTACGACGACGAACTCGACGCGAGGCTGCGACATCGGTCGGCGATGGCCGAAGCGCTTCGTGCCGCCATCGCCGAGGATCGGCTCTCGGTCGCGTTCCAACCGATCCACACGGGGCCGCGCTTCTCCCGGCTCCGCGGATGGGAGGCGCTCGCCCGCTGGGAGGACCCGGAGCTGGGTGTCCTCACCCCCGCCGAGTTCGTCCCGCTCGCCGAGGAGACCGGCCTCATCTGCGACCTCGGTGACACGATCCTGCGGCGGGCGCTCGCCGAGTTCGCCCTGCTCCGCGCACGGCTCGGTGACGACGTCTCCGTGTCGATCAACGTGTCACCGGCCCAGCTCCACCAGACGGGGTTCCGGGCCTCGGTGCTCGAGGCAGTGTCCGTCTGCGGCGTGCCCGCGTCGGCGGTGCAGCTCGAGATCACCGAGTCGCTCCTCGTCGACGAGGACTCCCCACCGATCGCGACCCTCGAGGCCTTCCGCGCCGACGGGTTCGGTCTCGCCCTCGACGACTTCGGCACGGGTTACGCGTCCTTCACGACCCTGCGGCGGCTGCCGCTGTCATGCGTGAAGATCGACCGCTCCCTTGTCTCGCGGCTCGGGGAGGACCGCGACGCGGCGGGGCAGATCCGGGCGGTGCTCCACCTCGTCCGGAGCTTCCACATCGGCGGGATCGTCGCCGAGGGCGTGGAGACGGAGGAACAGGCGGAGCTCCTCGCGCAGCTCGGCTGCCCCGCGGTGCAGGGATGGTTGTTCGGCAGGCCGACGCCCGCCGCGCAGATCCTCGCCGCCGCCGACGCCGAGGCCCAGGGAATCGCCTCCGTCCGTGCGGTGGCGGGCGTGACCGCGGGGAAGGACGCGGTCACCGCCACGGGGCGACGGGGCGATTGAGCGACGGGGCCCACCGGAGCCCGATCACGGATCCACGCAGCCAGCCGCCCACGACGGGCTGTTCACCGCTCGGACGGCGAGGCGGCGACGGAGGGCGCCTCGGATCCCCCGGGCGGCGCCCCCGAGCTCCTCCGGCACTTGGTGAGGTACCGGTAGACGGTCGGTTCGGACACCGACAGACGTTGGGCCACCGCGGCGATGCTGCCCTCGAGGAGGGAGTGCTCCGGGTCGGCCAGATCATGAAGGACGACCTCGCATCGGGGGCCGAGAGCCTCACCCAGGAAGGCGACCAGGGATACGTACCGTTCGAGCATGGGGTCGGCCTCGTCTTCGGGGGCCGGTGCGTGGTGTCGGCCGTCGCCCCTGCCGTCCGGCGTCGGTCCCGTGTAGGAGTAAATGGATGACACGAGATTCTCATGGTGAGAGGGTTCTTCAATGGGGCGCCGGGATCCCCTCTCGGAGGAGCACTGATGAGCACACGACCCGTCGCTGCCGCACGGTCGAGGCCCCCCAGGAGCTCGAACGGCGCGGGCGGAGCCGCGCCGAGCACGCCCGCATGTCCGAGGAGGAATGGAAGATCGCGACCCGCTTCGGCTCCACGGACTGGGGTTGGATCATCATGAGCGTCGGCATGGCGATCGGGGCGGGGATCGTCTTCCTGCCCGTCGAGGTCGGGCTCGTCGGTCTCTGGGTGTTCCTCGTGTCCGCGGTCATCGCCCACCCTGCGATGTACCTCTTCCAGCGGTTGTTCATCGACACGCTCGCCGAGCCGCCCGAGTGCAAGGACCACCCGGGCGTCATCGCCGGACACCTTGGCAAGAACTGGGGATTCTTCCTCGGGTTGCTACTTCGTCATGCCCACCATCTGGGTGTTCGTGTACTCCACGGCGATCACCAACGACAGCGCCTCGTTCTTTCCTTCCTTCGGCGTGACCGAGGCCGTCTGGTCGGACAACCCGTTCTACGGCCTCGCCGTCATCTGCGCGCTGGTGCTGCTCGCCTCGCGCGCCGAAAGGATTCTCTTCCGTATCTCGACGGGCATGGTGCTCACGAAGCTCGCCGTGGTGGCGCTGCTCGGGTTCCTCATGGTGGGGCAATGGGACATCAGGAACATCGGCGCGTTCCCCGACCTCGGGTACCTCTCGTGACCGGCCTGTTGTCGGTGGTCTCCCCGTTCCTCGTCTTCTCCTGATCTCTAAGGATGTCCGTCGTGAACAACGAACGTCGAGCACAGCTGCTGGCCGCCCTGAACGCGGGCGTGCGCCCCGCGACGGGCTGTACCGAGCCCGTCGCCCTGGCCCTCGCCGCGGCGGAGGCCGCGCGCCGACTGGGTGAACCGGTGCGCCGCATCGAGGCGCGCCTGTCGGCCAACGTCCTCAAGAACGGCATGGGCGTCGCCGTCCCCGGCACGGGGCGTCGCGGCCTCGCGATCGCGGCCGCGGCCGGTGCCCTGGGCGGAGACCCGGACGCCGGGCTCGGCGTCCTCGCCGACCTCGACGCGGGTGCGGCGGCGCGGGCCCGTGAGATGGTCGACGCGCGCGACGTGCGGGTGGGCCTGGCCGAGGAGCCGTACATCCTGTGGGCCGAGGCCCGCGTGTTCGGCGACGAGCACTCCGCCCGCGTGTGCATCGTCGGTGGCCACACCGACGTCGTCGTGATCGAACGCGACGGGGTCGCCCTGCTGGAACGCCCGCTGCCGCCGCCCGACACGATCGACCCCCACGTCGAGCTGCTCACGTCGTCCTCGCTCGCCGAGGTGGTGGAGACGGCCCTCACCGCCGACCTGGCCGAGCTGTCCGTCGCCGACGAGGCCGACCGGCTCAACATGGCGCTCGTCGAGGCGGGCCGATCGGGGGAGTACGGCCTGGCGTTGGGGCGCAACCTGCTCGTCGCGGTCGACAAGGGCCTCGCCTCGGACGACCTGGCGAACCGCATGGTGGCCCTCACCGCGGCCGCGTCCGACGCCCGCATGGGTGGGGCGCCGCTGCCCGCCATGACCAACGCCGGCTCCGGCAACCAGGGCATCACCGTGACGGTGCCGGTGTGCGTCGTCGCCGACCACGTCCACGCCACCCCGGAGCAGCGCACCCGGGCGATCGCGATGTCGCACCTCGCGGCCCTGTACCTGCACGCCCACCTGCCCGTCCTGTCGGGGCTGTGCGCCACGACGACGGCCGGCATGGGCGCGGCCGTGGGCATGTCGTGGCTGCTCGACGGCAACCTCGAGACGGCCGATGCGGCGATCCGCCTCATGGCCGCCGACGTCATGGGCATGCTGTGCGACGGCGCGGGCACGGGCTGCGCCAACAAGGTCTCCTCGTCGGTGGGCTCGGCCTACCGGGCGGTCGTCTCGGCGATGGCGGGCTCCCGCATGCCGTACGACGAGGGCATCGCCGGCCGCGACGCCGACGAGACGGCCCGGTTCATCGGCCGCCTCGTCCGCGACGGCATGACGGGCACCGACCGCGAGGTCCTCGCGATCATGCGGAGCAAGAACGCCTGACGCCTCCGCGCGTTCACGACGCGCGGAGAGTGCCCACACCTACGAGGTTCCCGCCCGGGGCGCGGCAGTGGATCGCCCCGCCCGTGTCGGAGCGGCAGGTCCGCGCAACCGGCGCCCATGGCGGCGACGGCGCCCACCTCTCCCGGGTTCGTCGTGCGTTCCTCGGCCTCGGACACGAACCCAGCCGGGAGGGCACGCAGCGGTCGCACGGCCGGGTCGGTTCGGCGGGTCGATACCCGATGAACGGCGGTTCGACCCAGCGAGGTGGGTCGAGCCGTCTCAGGTGAGGCCGAGAGGCAGGCCGGTGGCGTACTCGCCGTCGACGACCGGCCCGAAGTCCTCCTCCAGGCCGAGTGTGCGGGCGAGCGCGACGAGGGTCTCGCCGAGTCCGGCGTCGAGGCGGTGGGTCGCCTCGGCGTCGCCGCGGGTGCGTCCGCGCGTGACGATCGCGACGGGCCGCCCCGCCTTGTGGGAGTGCCGCACGAACCGGTAACCGCTCATCACCTTGAGGCTCGACCCCAGCACGAGGAGCGTCTGCGAGGCGTCGACGGCCTCGTACGCGCGGGCCACGCGGTCCTTGGGCACGTTCTCGCCGAAGTACACGACGTCGGGTTTGAGGGTGTCGGCGCCGCAGCGCTCGCACGTCGCGAGGACGAACGACGCGACGTCCGCGTCCGCCAGGGTGACGTCGCCGTCGGGGCGGATCTCGCCGGTGCGCACCCGCTCGGCGAACCCGGGGTTGAGCCGCGCGAGCCGCGCCTCCATGTCCTCGCGCGGGATGCGGTTCTCACAGGTCAGGCAGCGCACGAGCGAGAGCGTGCCGTGCAGTTCGAGCACGTCGGCGGCGCCCGCCCGCTGGTGCAGCCCGTCGACGTTCTGCGTGATGATCGAGTCCGCGAACCCGTGGCGCTGCAGCGCGGCGACCACGCGGTGCCCGGCGTTGGGGCGCGACGCGGCGAACCGCTGCCAGCCCACGTGCGCCCGCGACCAGTAGCGGCGGCGCGAGTCGGGCCCGGCCGTGAACTCCTGATACGTCATCGGCTGCACCCGCCGCTGCCCGTCGGGGCCGCGGTAGTCGGGGATGCCCGACTCGGTGCTCATGCCCGCGCCGGTGAGGACGCACACCCGCCCGCCGGCGACGAGGTCGGCGATCTCGTGGAGGACGTCCAGGTCGGTGTGCGGTGCGTTCACGCCGCCGAGTATGCCGCGACCGGCCCGCCGCGCGGCGGGCCGGTCGTCGGTGTGGCGCCGGTCGGTGCGGCGTGCGTCGCCGTGACGCGGGCGGTCTGTCAGCCCTTCTTCGCGCGCTTCTGGATGTTCGCCCACTCGTCGCGCAGGCCCACCGTGCGGTGGAACAGCATCGGCGTGCGCGGGTCGTGCGCGAAGTAGCCGAGCCGCTCGAACTGCACGACCTCGCCCGGCGCGGTGTCGGCGAGGGCCGGCTCGACCTTGGCGGAGAGGAGTTCGCGACTGTCGGCGTTGAGGTCGTCCATCGGGTCGCCGGTGCGCTCACCGGGCACGGGCGCGGTGAACAGCCGTTCGTAGAGGGCCACCTGCGCGTCGATCGCGTGGTCCGCCGACACCCAGTGCATCGTCGACTTGACCTTGCGGCCGTCGGGCGCGGCGCCGCCGCGGGACTCCGGATCCATCGTCACGTGGACCCGCGTCACCTCACCGGCCTCGTCCTTGTCGACACCGGTGCACGTGACGAGGTATGCGCCGCGGAGGCGCACCTCACGGCCGGGGGAGAGGCGGAAGAACTTCGGCGGCGGGACCTCGGCGAAGTCGTCCCGCTCGATGAACAGCCGGCCCGTGAACGGGACGCTGCGCATGCCGTTCTCGGGGTTCTCCGGGTTGTTGACGACGTCGAAGTGGTCGACCGTCGGCGTGCCGTCCTCGTTCGTCGGCCAGTTGTCGATGACGACCTCGAGCGGCCGCAGGACGGCCATGCGGCGCTGACTCGTGCGGTTGAGGTGCGTGCGCACGAAGCTCCCGAGGAGCTCGATGTCGTGACGGCTGTTCGTCTTCGTGAGACCGATGTAGGAGCAGAACTCCCGGATCGCGGTCGGCGGGTAGCCCCGACGACGCAGGCCCGAGATCGTGGGCATGCGCGGGTCGTCCCACCCGTCGACGACACCGTCCTCGACGAGGGACTTGAGACGACGCTTGCTCGTCACCGTGTGTGTGAGCTCCAGCCGCGCGAACTCCCGCTGCTTCGGCGCGGTCGTCTCGAGGGGGAGCTGCGCGAGGTACCAGTCGTAGAGCGGCCGGTTGCTGCGGAACTCGAGCGTGCAGAGGGAGTGCGTGACGCCCTCGATCGCGTCGGACTGACCGTGCGCCCAGTCGTAGGTGGGGTAGATGCACCAGGTGTCGCCCGTACGGTGGTGGTGGCTGCGGCGGATGCGGTACATCACCGGGTCGCGCAGCTGCATGTTCTCGTTCTGCATGTCGATCCGCGCCCGCAGCACCCGCGAGCCGTCGGGGTACTCCCCGGCGCGCATCCTGCGGAACTCGGCGAGGCTCTCCTCGGCGGGGCGGTCGCGGAACGGCGACTCGACGCCCGGCTTGCCGTAGCCGCCGCGCTGCGCCGAGATCGTCTCGCCGTCCTGCTCGTCGACGTACGCCTTGCCCTGCTCGACCATCCACTCGGCCCACGCGTACAGCTGCTCGAAGTAGTCCGAGGCGAAGAGCACGGAGGCGGGCTCGAAGCCGAGCCACGCGATGTCCTCCTGGATGGAGTCGACGAACTCGACGTCCTCGACGTCCGGGTTCGTGTCGTCGAGGCGGAGGTTGCACGACCCGTGGAAGTCGCGGGCGATGCCGAAGTCGACGCAGATCGCCTTGGCGTGACCGATGTGGAGGTAGCCGTTGGGCTCCGGGGGGAACCGGGTCTGAACCCGCCCGCCGTAGGTACCGGCCTCGATGTCGGCGCGGATCTCGTCGCGCACGAAGTCGCTGGTGGGGGCAGGGGATGCGGCCTCGGTCATGGGTTCGACTCTACCGTGGGTGCCGCCTCGCCGACCGCTCGCCGTGACGGCGATGGAGGTGGGACGGTTCACGGGGAAAGGCCCGGCGAGGGCGATGCCCGTGTTCCATGAGGGTACGGATTTGGGTTGCCCGGCGATGAACCGGTACAGTTTCTCCTCGTGATCGCGGGCACGCCGCGCACCCGGCAACGGGCGGCGAACGGGCCTGGGATACCCCATGGGGTATGGTGTAATTGGCAGCACGACTGATTCTGGTTCAGTTAGTCTAGGTTCGAGTCCTGGTACCCCAGCTCCGAAACGAGGTTCGCCTCGATTTGGACGAGGACTATCGTTCAGATAGTCTTCACCAGCAGTTCGACGGCCCCGTTGTGTAGTGGCCTAGCACGCCGCCCTCTCAAGGCGGTAGCGCCGGTTCGAATCCGGTCGGGGCTACAAGACCGAAAGCCCGTCTCCTCGGAGGCGGGCTTTCGTCGTGTCCGGGGGCTTCTTCCCGTTCGACACCGCCACATCGTGCCCCCGCAGTCGTGTGGGTGAGGGGCGATGGGTGGCGCCGGCCGCCGGGAGGGTCAGAGGTCGCGGCAGGCGTCGCGCGTCGCGGCGACGAACACGTCGTCGAGCTCCTCGGGCTGCTGATGTCCGAGCCCCACGACGAGGCGCACGTCGGCATGGGAGACGAATTCACCGAGGCGGTGTGCGGCCGCGACGGGGACCACGGGGTCGTCCGTGCCGTGGACGACGACGACCGGGACGTCGAGACGGCCCAGCCGATCCGCCCAGGGATCCTGGAGACCCATCGCCCGACGCTGCCGTTCCATGCCGGCCCACGAGACGCCCCGTCGCCACGTCGTCTCCGCGTGCCACGTCACGTACTCGGGGGAGAAGGGGAACCGCGGCCCGGCGATCGTCGGCAACGCCCGCCGCTCCCAGTCGAGATACGTCGGCAGATCCGTGAACGGCGCGGGCGTGACGGGAGCGGGTGGAGGACCGACGGTCTCCTTGGCGAACGTGAAGAACAGGCCGAGGCCGCGCACGTCGTCGGGGTGGGTGAGGGCGAGGAGCTGCGCGATCGCGCCACCCATCGACCGGCCGCAGACGACCGCGGGACGGCCGAGCGTCTGGAGGAGCCCGTGGACGTCCTCGACCATGTCCGCCAGCGTGTACTCGACCCCGTCGAAGCGGCTCGAACGACCCACGTCGCGGCTGTCGACGCGGACGATGCGGAATCCCCGCCCGGCGAGACGGTCGCAGAAGGACTCCGGCGTCGAGACGAGTTGGGCGGAGTGCCCCTCGAGCTGGACGACGAGAGGGCCGTCCTCGTCACCTCGCTCGTCGATGCACAGCGTCGTGCCGTTCGGGCAGGTGACGAGGCGTTCCATGTGCGGATCGTAGGCTGCCGCGGCGTCGCGCCGACCCGGCGCCGACCGGGCGACACGACGCCCGCGGGCCCGGACTGCAATCACCGACGGCGCGCACGACCTCGGGGGCCGAGGGCGCCGACGGCCTGACCTGCAGAGACGTCGAGAGGGCGTCTCCGCCCCGACCTCGGTGATCGCATTCCCGGCCGGGCGGCACCGGTAGGGGCGGGCCGGGCAGCGCCGCACAGGGGCGGCTCCGGCGCCGAGAGGCACGGGTGTCTGGGGCCTGCGATCAGACCGAGTGGCGGGGGTCGGAGGTCGTACCCTGCTGGGCGGCGTGCGCCCGCTGCAGGACCTCGGTGAGCTTGTTCGCGCCGGCGACGACCGTGGCGGCGTGCAGACGGCCGGGCTGGCGGGAGACCCGCTCGATGGGGCCGGAGATCGACACGGCGGCGATGACACGACCGGCCGGGTTGCGCACCGGGGCGCTCACCGAGGCGACGCCCGGCTCGCGCTCGCCGACGCTCTGCGCCCATCCGCGGCGGCGGACGCCCGAGAGGGTCGTCGCGGTGAACTCGGCACCCTGGAGGCCGCGGTGGAGACGGTCGGGCTCCTCCCAGGCGAGGAGCACCTGCGCGGCGGAGCCGGCGAGCATCGACAGGGTCGCGCCGACCGGGATCGAGTCGCGCAGGCCCATCGGGCGCTCGGCCGCGGCGACGCAGATTCGCATGTCGCCCTGGCGGCGGAAGAGCTGGGCACTCTCGTGGGTGTGGTCCCTCAGCGCGCCGAGCACGGCGCCGGCCGCGGCGAGGAGACGGTCCTCACCGGCGGCCGAGGCAAGTTCACCGAGGCGCGGGCCGAGGATGAACCGCCCCTGCATGTCGCGGGAGACGAGCCGGTGGTGCTCGAGCGCCACGGCGAGGCGGTGCGCCGTCGGGCGTGCGAGGCCCGTGCTCGCGACGAGCTGGGCGAGCGTCGCCGGACCGGCCTCGAGAGCACCGAGGACGAGAGCGGCCTTGTCGAGGACTCCGACACCACTGGACTTCTCCATGGACGCCATCCTGCCGTCTCGACCCATGAGACGCAAGTGCCTCACATCCTGAACTTCTCCGACCCTCGACCTAGCCTGGCACCCACCCGCCCGGCAGCGAGCATGTGAAGGAGCACCATGAGCGGCACCCTGGCCGAGAAGGTCTGGCGCGACCACGTCGTGCGGTCCGCCGACGGCGAACCCGACCTGCTCTACATCGACCTCCACCTCGTCCACGAGGTGACGAGCCCGCAGGCGTTCGACGGCCTGCGGCTCGCGGGACGACGTCTCCGACGCCCCGACCTCACCATCGCGACCGAGGACCACAACGTCCCCACCCTGCCCGGCCCGATCACCGACGAGACGAGCCGCACCCAGGTCGAGACCCTGCGCCGCAACTGCGAGGAGTTCGGCGTCCGACTGCACCCGATGGGCGACGCCCAGCAGGGCATCGTCCACATCATCGGCCCCGAGCTCGGCCTCACCCAGCCCGGCATGACGGTCGTCTGCGGCGACTCCCACACCTCCACCCACGGCGCATTCGGCGCCCTCGCGTTCGGCATCGGCACGAGCGAGGTCGAGCACGTCATGGCGACGCAGACCCTGCCGCTCAAGCCGTTCCGCACGATGTCGGTGACGATCGACGGGGAGATCCCGCCCGGCGTGACGAGCAAGGACGTCATCCTCGCCGTCATCGCAAAGATCGGCACCGGCGGCGGGCAGGGCCACGTCATCGAGTACCGCGGCAGCGCCGTCGAGGCGTTGTCGATGGAGGCGCGGATGACGATGTGCAACATGTCTATCGAGGCCGGTGCCCGCGCGGGGATGATCGCCCCCGACGAGACGACGTTCGCCTACCTGAAGGGCCGCCCGCACGCGCCGAAGGGCGCCGACTGGGACGCCGCCGTCGAGTACTGGAAGACCCTCCGCACCGACGACGACGCGACGTTCGACTCCGAGGTCCACCTCGACGCGTCCGAACTCACCCCGTTCGTCACATGGGGCACGAACCCCGGCCAGGGGGCGCCCCTCGGGGCCTCCGTCCCCGACCCCGAGACCGTCGCCGACGAGGCCGAGCGCACGGCGACCCGCAGCGCCCTCGACTACATGGGCCTGACGCCCGGCACCCCCCTGCGCGACGTCGAGGTCGACACCGTCTTCGTCGGCTCGTGCACGAACGGTCGCATCGAGGACCTCCGCGCGGTCGCCGACGTTCTTCGTGGACGCCGCGTCGCCGACGGGGTGCGGATGCTCGTCGTGCCCGGCTCCGGACAGGTCGCCGCCCAGGCCGAGCAGGAGGGCCTCGACGCCGTCGTCACCGCCGCCGGTGCCGAATGGCGCCTCCCCGGCTGCTCGATGTGTCTCGCGATGAACCCCGACAAGCTCGCCCCGGGGGAGCGGTGCGCCTCGACGAGCAACCGCAACTTCGAGGGCCGTCAGGGCAAGGGCGGACGGACCCACCTCGTCAGCCCCGCCGTCGCCGCCGCCACCGCGGTGCGTGGGCGCCTCGCCGCGCCCGCCGACCTCTGACCGCCGCGCGAGCCCCAGGAGATCTCTGATGGAGAAGTTCACGGTGCACACCGGCGTCGGCGTCCCCCTGCGTCGCAGCGACGTCGACACCGACCAGATCATCCCCGCCGTCTACCTCAAGCGGGTGACGCGCACGGGGTTCGAGGACGGTCTCTTCGCCGGCTGGCGGGCCGAGCCCGACTTCGTCCTCAATCGCCCCGAGTACGCGGGCGGCAGCGTCCTCGTCGCCGGTCCCGACTTCGGCACCGGCTCCTCCCGCGAGCACGCCGTGTGGGCACTGCTCGACTACGGGTTCCGCGTCGTGATCTCGTCGCGCTTCGCCGACATCTTCCGCGGCAACTCCGGCAAGGCCGGGCTCCTCACGGCCCGCTGCGAACCCGGGGACGTCGAGCAGCTCCAGAAGATGCTCGAGGAGGAACCCGGCACGCCCGTGACCGTCGACCTCGAGAACCGCACGATCACGTGTCGGCAGACCGTCGTGCCGTTCGAGGTCGACGACTACCAGCGGTACCGCCTGCTCAACGGCCTCGACGACGTCGACGTCACTCTCACCCACGACGCCGACATCGCCGCCTACGAGGACGCACGCCCGTCGTTCAAGCCCACGACGCGCTGACCCCCTCCCTTCGACGAGACGCCCCCAGGGGCGTCGCCCGCCCCGACGAACGCCCGGCCGGATCCACCGACCGGGCGTTCCTCGTGCCCTCCCCGGATCGGACGTCCGGAGGTCCCCCTGTCGCGCTGTCGCCCTGTCGGCACCCCGTTTTCGGCCCGAGGACGGCCCGCGGGGGACCCCGACGTATCTCTGCCGGCGCACCCTCTGACCTGGTGATTCATGCCCGAATCGGTCCGCGTCGCAGGGGTGTCCGACGGGGGTGCGGCCGGTTCCCCTGCGGGCGTGGTGACTTCGTGCCGATAAGTGGTCGTGGGGCAGCCCGTCCCACCGTGACCGCTCCCTGTCGGGCGCGTTCGCGAGCACTGCATCTGGACGGCCCGAGGACACCGGGCCTTGCACACGGACGTGGAGGGGTCTTGAGCCTCTTGCCACGGCTCAAACCGGCCCGCATCGCGAGCCACCCGTCTCTGGAGGGAGAGCAATGAACAAGGCTGATCTGGTCGACGCGCTCGAGTCGCGTCTGGGGGGGCGCAAGGCCGCCTCGGACGCCATCGAGGCGATCTTCGACGTCATCATCCGTGAGGTCGCTCACGGAGGGAAGGTCGGGATCACCGGCTTCGGAACCTTCGAGCGTGTCGACCGCGCGGCCCGCACGGGTCGCAACCCGCGCACCGGCGAGTCGGTGCGCATCGAGTCGACGGCCGTGCCGAAGTTCCGGCCCGGCACGGCGTTCAAGCTGTACGTCGCCGAGCCGGCGACCCTGCCGAAGTCCGGCCCGGCCGCCGCTCGTGCCGCCGCGGGGACCGCTGCCGAGGTCCGCGCGAAGGCGGAGGTGGCGATCGCCGCGTCCAAGGGCAAGAAGGGCAAGGGCGCTCGCAAGACCGCCTGAACCCCGACGACCCGCATGCCCCGCCCACCGGTCCCCTCACCCGGTGGGTGGGGCGTCGTCGTGTCCGGCCGCGCCCTGATGGAACACGCCCTCGACATCGTCGGGGCGTGATCCTCGACACAGCCCCCGGCTCCGGCGAGGATGTCCGACGAACCACCGTGGCCCGGCGCCGCGGCGACGAGTCGAGAGGGACGGTGTGGCGTTCTCCAAGGTGCTCCAGCCCGGGATCGAACGATCCTTCGCGTACCGGTCGGCGACGGCGAGCGTCCTCGGGACGGTGCGCGCGATCACCCGCGCGGACTGGCAGGGGATGGAGCACCTCCCGAGCGGTGGCTGCGTCGTCGCCGCCAACCACATCTCCTACGCCGACCCGTTCGCGGTGGCGCAGTTCCTCCTCGACAACGGGCACCCGCCGTTCTTCCTCGCCAAGGACTCCCTGTTCCGGATCCCGGTGCTCGGCCGATGGTTCGCCGCCACCGGGCAGGTGCCCGTCCATCGCGGCACCGGACGCGCTGCGAGCGCCTACGCCGAGGCCTGCGCCGCCGTCCGCGCCGGCAGGACGATCGTCGTCATGCCTGAGGCCACCATCACCAAGGACCCCGACCTCTGGCCCATGCGTGCCAAGAGCGGGGTCGTCCGCATCGCCCTCGCGACCGGGTGCCCCCTCGTGCCCCTCGGCCAGTGGGGCGCACAGGAGCTCGTGCCCCGCGGCTCCACCCGGCTGCGGCCCTGGCCACGCAAGACGATACACATGCGCGTCGGGCCACCGGTCGACCTCGCGGATCTCGCGGCGGGTACCGTCACCCGCGACGATCTCGTCGCCGCCGGTGATCGCGTCATGGACGCGATCACCGGACTCGTCGCCGAGATCCGCGGGGAGACACCACCGTCCGGGCGGTGGGATCCCGCGCTCGGTCGCCGCGTCCCCGCCCACCTCGAGGAGCAGCCATGATCGCCGAACGCGCCACCGTCGTCGGGGCCGGAAGCTGGGGAACCGCCTTCTCCCTCGTCCTCGCCGACGCCGGTCTCGACGTCCGTCTCTGGGCACGTCGTCCCGAGCTCGCCACGCGCATCACGGAGACTCGGCGCAACGGCGACTACCTGCCCGAGATCGACCTCCCCGACGAGGTCCACGCCACCGCCGACGTCGACGAGGCCCTCGAGGAGGCCGACCTCGTCGTCCTCGCGATCCCCGCGCAGAAGCTCCGCGCCGGGCTCGCCGAGTGGGCCCCGCGGCTGCCCGAACGTGCCACCCTCGTCTCCCTCGCCAAGGGCATCGAGCTCGGCACGGGATGCCGCATGAGCGAGGTGATCCTCCAGGCCACCGGTGTGGCGCCGGAGCGCCTCGCGGTCGTCTCCGGCCCCAACCTCGCCCGGGAGATCGCCGAACGGCAGCCCGCCGCGGGCGTCGTCGCCGCCTTCGACCCGGACACCGCCGACCTCGTCGCCGCCGCGTGCGCCTCGCCCTGGTTCCGCCCCTACACCTCGACCGACGTCACCGGGTGCGAGATCGCCGGCGCGACGAAGAACGTCATCGCGCTCGCGGTCGGCGCGGCCGAGGGACTCGGCCTCGGCGACAACTCCAAGGCGAGCGTCATCACCCGCGGCCTCGCCGAGACGGTGCGGCTCGGCGTCGCGCTCGGCGCCGACCCGGCGACGTTCTCCGGCCTCGCCGGGGTGGGTGACCTCATCGCGACGTGCATGTCGCCGCTCTCCCGCAACCACCGCGTCGGCGTCGGACTCGGCCGCGGCGGCACCGTCGAGTCGGTCGTCGCCTCCATCGGCCAGACGGCCGAGGGTGTCACCTCGTGCGAATCGATCCTCGCCCTCGCCCGCGAGGCGGGGGTCGAGGTGCCGATCGTCGAGTCCGTCGTCGCGATGGTCGCCGACGGGCAGCGGCCGGAACTCATCGTCGACGCGCTCATGCGTCGGCAGCGCAAGCCCGAGAAGGCCTGACGGCAGGTCGCCGTGATCTGGTCGACAATCGGGTGGCCTCGCAGGCCACGGCGGCCGCGTCGTCGACGGGCACTGCCGGCGCACCTCCTGCGACGGCGTCGCCTCACGGGGGCGTCGTCGGGAACGCACCGCTTCGGTGCCGCCGCCTCACTCCGTGTCGGCGAACGGGCGGGGGCGCAGGTCGGCCGAGCCGAGCACCGCGACGAGCCCCGGGCGGCGGAGGCGCTCCTCGCGGTCCTGCCGCACCCGCTCGAGCACGTCGAGCTGGTCGAGGGTCTGCTCGACGGCCGAGAGGACCGACCCGCGCAGCATCCACTGCTCCGTGCCCGCGGCCGGGTCGACGAGCATGAGCTCGGTGAGGATCGCGCGGCTCTCGCGCAGGTTGTCGAGGGTGCGGGTGAAGTGCTCCTCGACCTCGGCCGGGTCGCCCTCGAACTCCGTCTCGAGCAACATGCCGAAGGCGTGGACGGACTCGGCCATCGTGTCGAGGACGACGGCGAACGCAGGCCGGATCGCCTCGTCGAAGGGGTCCTCCGCGGTGCCGTCGCGTGGCAGCTCACGCGCCATGACGGTGTAGAGCGCGGCGACGGCACGCAGCACCCCGTCGACCGTGTCGAGCCCCGCACGCAGCGTCGCCTCCCCGCTGCTCGTGCCGAGAGCCCACACGTTGAGGCGACGACTGTCCTTGACCTCCGAGACGCGCGCCGAGGCGACGGCGACCTGGCCACCGATCTGGCGGGTGCCGTCGAGCCACCCCTCGACGTCGCTGCGGACGACCTGACGGTCGCGCATCGACTGCGCCGACGCGCGGAGGAGCCCACCCACCTCGTCGGCGGCACGACGCACTTCGATCGCCGCCTTGCGGGCGGGTACCGCCGGTGCGAGGAGCAGCCCGAAGGTCATCCCCACCGCGGCGCCGATGAGCGTCGAGACGACCCGCGTCTGCACTGCGACGCCGGAGCCGTGGACCGCGAGGATGAGCATCGCCGAGATCGGCGCCTCGAGCATCTGGTCGCCGAGGCGCAGGACCCGGGCGATCGTGAGCGACATCGCCACCGCCGCACCGAGCGACCACCAGCTCAGACCGAACCAGTTCGTGAGGAGGACGGCGACGAGGACACCGGTGAGCACGGCGCCGACGCGCACGATGCCCATCTTGATCGTCGAATACGTGCTCGCCTGCACGACGAGCATCGCGGTGAGGGCGCCCGTGAGGTCCTGCCGCTGGCCGGTGAGGCCGTAGACGAGGACGAACGCGACGACTGAGGCAGAGGTGAGTCGGGCGATCTCGACGAGCCTCGGGCGCAGGCGTCGCGGGAGGTCACGCCACCGCGTCGGATGCCCGGGCCACGCCCAGTCGAGGAATCGCACCGATCCTCGGCGGAGGGGGCGGGGCACACGACGTCCCACGGACCGGAGCGGCGACCATGGCCCCTCCGGCTCGACTTCGACCCGTGTGCGATCCACCCCTCCATTGAAACAGTCGGGCCTGCCGCAGCCGCCGACCGCACCGCCGGGCGGGATCCGTCGTGAGGGTGTCGGTGGACGCCGGCAGGCACCCGGGCGTCGCTGCCCGGTGTGGTGCGTCGAGGAGGGGCATGACAGTGGGCGGGAACCGCGCCGGTGGTGGCGGCCGGAGGGCGCCCGGCACGCAGGCCCTGCACGAGGAATCGTCGGGGCCCACCCGCGGAGGCTGGGCGGCGAAGGCGGGGCATCCGGACGCCGCAGGGTGGGCCCCGACGGTGCAGGAACGGATCGGCCCGTCCTGGCGGTAATGTCGGAAACGATGAGCACCCCGCAGCCCAAGACCCGCGTCGCCCTCGTGTACGGCGGCCGATCCTCCGAACACGCCGTCTCCTGCGCCACCGCGGCCGGGGTCATGTCGGCGATCGACACCGACCGGTTCGACGTCGTCCCCATCGGCATCGCCCGCGACGGACGCTGGGTCCTCGGCGGCGCGGACCTCACGGCCCTCGCCCTCGCGCCCGGCCACACGCCCGAGGTCACCGGTGAAGGTGACCTCCGCCTCCCGCTCGCCACCGACAACCGCACCGTCGTCGACGTCCGCGGCGCCCAGGGGGCCACGGCCCTCGGCGACGTCGACGTCGTGTTCCCGCTGCTCCACGGCCCGTTCGGCGAGGACGGCACGCTCCAGGGCATGCTCGAGCTTGCCGACATCCCCTACGTCGGCTGCGGCGTACTCGCCTCCGCGACGATGATGGACAAGCACGCGATGAAGGGCGTCTTCGCGAGTCACGGCCTGCCGATCGGGCCGTTCGTCACGATCACCGATCGGCAGTGGTGCACCGACCCGCAGGCCGCCATCGACGCCGCCTGCGCCCTCACCTTCCCCCTCTTCGTCAAGCCCGCCCGGGCCGGCTCGAGCGTCGGCATCACCCGCGTCCACTCCCGTGAGGAACTCCCCGCCGCCGTCGAGGCCGCCCGCGCCCACGACCCCAAGGTCGTCGTCGAGCAGGGCATCGTCGGGCGCGAGATCGAGTGCGGAGTCCTCCAGGGACGCGGCCACGACGCGCCCCGCACGAGCCTCCTCGGCGAGATCGTCGTCGACTCCGAACACGGCTTCTACGATTTCGACGCCAAGTACCTCGACGAGAAGGACGTCGTCCTCTCCTGCCCGGCCGAACTGCCGCAGGGGGACGCCGACCGCATCCGCACGATGGCCGCCGAGGCGTTCGAGGCGGCCGGATGCGAGGGCCTCGCCCGCGTCGACTTCTTCTACACGCCCGAAGGCGACGTCGTCGTCAACGAGATCAACACGATGCCGGGCTTCACCCCCCACTCGATGTACCCGCAGATGTGGCTCGCCAGCGGTATGACCTACCGGGACCTCATCACCGAGCTCATCGACCTCGCCCTCACCCGCCGCGTCGGCCTGCGCTGACGCTCCGTCGGCCGGCGGGGGCGCGGGCATCGCGGGACCTCACCGGCAGCGGTGACCCGTGGGTCGACCCGTCTGCGCGGCGGAGGCGAAGGAGGAGAGCACGAGCGGCTCCGGCGCGTACGCGCTCGGCACGAGGACCTCGATCGCCGGGGTGCGGCCGTACGTCGTGAAGCTCATCCCGTCCTCGAGCCGCCGCGCGACCCAGTCCACGCCGTCGACGCCGAGGCACTCGTCCCGCGTCGGGCCCGGCACCGGCACCCCGCAGCGTGCGACGATCGCAGGCGCGCCCCGCGAGGCCCAGGCGGCCGTGGCGGGGGAGTCCGGGGACGTCGAGGTGCGAGGCCGCTGCGCGACCTGTCCGGGCCACGTGATCGCCGCGCAGGCGGGATCGTCCGCCGCGGCGGGCGGTGCCACCTCGACGGCCGAGCCGCAGGCACCGAGCAGGAGGACGGCGGCGACGCCGACGGCCGCCCGCGCACGCAGTAGGTGCGGCAGGCGGCGAACGCGTGGCGTGCGACACGTGATCGGGTGGGTCACCTCAGCCGTGGACGACGGTGCACGTGAGCGTGCGGGTGATGCCCGGCACGTCCTGCACCTTGGCGAGCACGAGCGACCCGAGCTGCTCGACGCTCTCCGCCTGGAGCTTGGCGACGAGGTCGTAGGGGCCGGTGACCTCGTCGGTGGCCACGACGCCCGCGAGACCACGGATCGCCTCCGCCACCGAACTCGACTTGCCGACCTCGGTCTGGATGAGGACGTAGGCCTGGACCATGGGTGCCTCCTGCTCTGGGGCGACGGCGAAACCCGAGGATGGGCCCCGCCCGTCATCCGACGGTACCGTGCCCTCGAGGGTGCGACACCGGCCCGACCATCTCGATCCGTGAGGTCGGAGCGTCCGCCACGGATCGTCACCCCGCCGCCCCGCCACCTCAGGAGAGCCACGTGACCCTTCATCTCGCCGACGTCACCGAGGAGGAGCTCCTCGCCCGCATCGTCCCCCTCCTGCAGGGCCCCGACGCCCGCGTCCTCGTCGGGCCGGGCGACGACACCGCCTGGCTCACCGCCGGCGACGGCCGCTACCTCGCGACGACCGACGCCATGGTGCGCGGCCACGACTGGATCGACGAGTGGTCGACCGGCGAGGACGTCGGTCACAAGACCGTTGCGCAGAACCTCGCCGATATCGCCGCGATGGGCGGGGTGCCGACGGGGCTGCTCCTCACCCTCGCCGCCGACCCGCGGACGCCCGTCTCGTGGTGTGAGGATCTCGCCCGTGGCATCGGGTGCGCCGCCCGCGCCGCCGGGACGAGCGCCGTGGGCGGCGATCTCTCCGGCGCCGACGCCGGCACCGTCATGGTGAGCGTCACCGCGTTCGGCTCGATGGAGGGACGACGCCCCGTGCTCCGCAGCGGCGCCCGCGTCGGCGACGTCGTCGCCGTCGCCGGGACCCTCGGCCGGTCCGCCGCAGGGTGGGCACTCCTCCGCGAGGAGCGAGGAGCGGTCGCGCCCGACCTCGTGCAGGCGCACCTGCGCCCGGCGCCGCCGCTCGCGCAGGGGCCCGCAGCCGCCCGCCACGGCGCCCACGCGATGATCGACCTCTCCGACGGCCTCGTCCGCGACGCGGGGCGCATCGCCCGGGCGAGCGGGGTCGTCCTCGCTCTCACGACCGATCTCCTCCACGACGACGTCGCCGCCCTGGCGGCGGTCGTGGGGGAGGAGGCTGCGCTCGACTGCATCCTCACCGGCGGGGAGGAGCACTCGCTCCTCGCGACGTTCGCCGACGAGGAATCCCTGCCGCAGGGCTGGCGGGTGATCGGACGCGTCGAGGACGCGGGCGACACGCGCGGCGGCATGCTCGTCGACGGTACCCCCCGATCCGGCGGCGGATGGGACCACTTCGACGCGTCGAGGTGACCCTCCGTCACCGGGGGTTCTCCAGGCTCGGGGCCGGGGCGCGGGGAGGGCCGAGGAGCGACGGAACGATCGCGTCACCGGCCGACGGCGGACGCCTCACGGACAATCCGCCGCGCACGCGTCACACGAGGGCGACGAGGGCGTGGGCGATCGGCACGTGAGGACTACGGTGCGGGTCAGCGCGCCCACGTGCGCCCATGTCGTGGGGGCTCTGCTCGCGCCGGGGCGACCGCTCCGGGGCAGGGGCGGTGTGGGCGCGACGAGGAGGTGGGCACGACGACCGCACGGTTGCGGCGAGGGGGGCGTGCGGCGTGGACGGCGTCCGGGGACGACAAAGGGCGCCGGAACCACTCTCCCTGGGGGAGGGGTCCGACGCCGGATGTCGTGAGCGTGATCCTCGACCCGGAGGTCGAGGACTCGACTCGCTCGCGTCAGCGCGTGGTGACCTTACCGGCCTTGATGCACGAGGCGCACACGTTGAGACGCTTGGGGGTCTTGCCCTCGGCACCCACGAAGGCACGCACCTTCTGGATGTTCGGCGTCCAACGACGGTTGGTGCGCCGGTGCGAGTGCGAGATGTTGTGACCGAAGGTCGGTCCCTTGCCGCAGACGTCGCAGGTGGCAGCCACAGGTCACTCCTGGTGATTCACGATGAACGGTTGACCCGACCGGGGTCACCCTGCACCGTGCCGTGGGCACGGGGCGGCGACGCATCGGTCGGTGATAACCGGCCCAGCGTACGCCACGGGCCACGGGCCGCCCAAATGCGCCGGTCGGCCACGCAGGCTTGGTGAGGTGAACCCCCGATCCTCTCTCCTCCGGAACCCCGTGTGGGCCGGGGCGCCCCGTGGCGGCCGTGGGGGAGGGACATCACCCGGCGAGCCTGGGATCGAGCCGGCCGTCGACACGCCCCGAGGACGGTCTCGACGTGGCTTCGCGCGCGTCCGTGAGACGTCGTCGCAGGTCGGGCGACCCCGCTCTCAGGACCCGACCGTCGAGACCGTCCCGACGGCGGTACGACCCGGCCGAGGGGGAATCACCCGGCCCGGGAGGGATGGGGTGTCGGAGGTGGATGTGAGGATGGGGCCGTGACCGAGATCCCCGTCACCCACGGCACCCAGGGCGTCCCCGACGACGCCCCCGCCCACGACGCCGCACGGCCCGGGCCTCTCGAGATCCTCGACGCCGCTGCGCTGCGCCGCTGGCTGTTCCGGGCGCGGGAGGATCTCGGTCGTCACCGTGCGGCCGTCGACGCCCTCAACGTGTTCCCCGTCCCCGACGGGGACACGGGCACCAACCTCCACCTCACCCTCCACGCCGGGCTCCGGGCATTCCTCGACGCCCTCCTCGTGAAGGCGCACGAGGGCGAGGGCGCGCCCGGCGTCGTCGAGGGGACCGCCCTGTTGGCCCGCGCGACGCTGTTCGCCGCCCGGGGCAACTCCGGCGTCATCCTCAGTCAACTCCTCGCCGGGCTCGCCGCGGCCGTCGCGTCCTCGCCCGGTGTCGACGACTCGGGCATCGACGGGCCCCTCCTCGCGGCGGTGCTCGAGGAGGCCGATCGTCGCGCCCGTCGTGCCGTCGCCCACCCTGTCGAGGGCACGATTCTCACCGTCGCCCGTGCGTCGGCGGAGGCCGCGTCGTCCGCCGTCGCCGCGGGCACGACGTCCCTCGCGGACGTCGTCGCGACCGCGTGCGACGCCGCTCGTGCGGCCCTCGCCCGTACCCCGGGCCAGCTCGAGGCCCTCGCCCGCGCCGGTGTCGTCGACGCCGGGGGTGCCGGGTTCGTCGTCGTCCTCGAGGCGTTGCGCGCCGTGGTCGCGGGGTCACCCGACGGCACCGACGACGCCGATACCGCCCTGCTGCCGTGGAGCGAGGGCACCGGAGCCCCGTGCACGCCGGAGGAGGTGGCCCCCGCCTACGAGGTGATGTACCTCCTCGACGGTCTCGCCGACCGCGCGGCCGAACGCCTCCGGTCACGACTCGGGGAGATCGGCGACAGCGTGCTCGTCGCCGGCGACGCCGCCCTGCGCACGGTCCACGTCCACACCGACGAGCCGGGGCTCGCCGTCGAGGCGGGCATGGACGCCGGGCGCCCTTACGCAGTACGCATCACGTCGTTGCGGGAGGCCACCCCCTCCCGCGTCTCCGATGACGACACGGCACGACCCGAGGTGGGGGACGGTGACGGGCGCCGGTCCGGCGGCGACGTCTCCCTCCGGTGCGCGTCTCCGTCGCGTCCCTCGGCCGGGGGAGGCTCCGCGTCGTCCGACCGCGGGGAGTACGGGTCGGCGCCGACGAAGACGGGCCCGGCGGGCCCGACGTCCCCCCCGCTCCTCCTCGACGGCGACGTCCCCGCCTCCTCCGCCGCGCGTGAGCCGGCGGCGCACGTCTCCGACGTGCCCGCCCCCCGGGCGCTCGGCGTCGTCGCGTGCGTCCAGGCGCCGCACCTCGAACCCCTCGTCCGGGCGCACGGGGCCGTCGTCCTCGCCGACGCCCCCGGCCGCCGGGTCACCCCCTCCCAGTTCGTCGAGGCCGCACGCCGCACGGGAGCGGGGCGCGTCGCCGTCCTCCCCGACGACGGGGACGCCGTCCTCGCCGCGTCGGCGGCGGCCGAGATCGCCGCCGAGGACGGGATCGATCTCGTCGTCGTGCCGGCCGCGCACCTCGTCCAGGGCCTCGCCGCCCTCGCCGTCGCCGACCTCGACGACCCCGACTCCGTCGCGGGCATGGCCGAGGCGGCCGCGGCCGTGCGGTGCGGGTTCGTCGCCACCGCCACGTCGTCCGGCGAGACCGATGCCGGCCCCTGTCGTCCCGGTGACGTCCTCGGTGTCGTCGAGGACACGGTGACGACGGTGGGCTCCGACGCCCGCGCCGTCGCCGTCGACCTCGTGCACGGACTCCTCCGGGGGGACGACGCCTCGGGCGAGATCCCCGCCGAGATCGTCACGATCGTCGAGGGGCAGGGGCGCGTCGGCCTCGGGGCCGAGGTCGCCGACGACCTCGGCGGCGTCCTCGACGAGGCCGAGATCGTCGTCCTCGACGGCGGTCAGGCCGTGTACGACCTCTTGATCGGAGTGGAGTGATGACGGGCAAGCCGGGCAAGGTCGGACACACGAGCGACCACGGCCCCCTCGCGGGCGTGGTGCACATCCCGGGCGTCGACCTTCCGCAGCCGGTACCGCTCATGCGGCCCGTCGACCTCTCGACGCGTCTCACGTCGGTGCTCGCCGAGCGCACGTGCTCCGCGCTCTCCTCGGCCCGCGGCATCGAGACCGTCGAGGATCTCCTGTGGTTCGTCCCCACCCGGTTCGGCCAGGTGAGTACGTCGTTGCGCGGGCTGTGGCCAGGGCGATACCTCGTCGTCCCCGGCGAGATCACCCAGGTGACGACCAAGCAGATGCGGGCGGGCCGCCGCTCCGGGCAGCGGATGCTCACCGCCACCGTCGCCACCGACGACGGCGACCTCACGATCGTCTTCTTCACCGCCTACGGCCACGAGACCCGCCTCGTCAAGGGGGCGGCGGGGCTGTTCCAGGGGCCGGTCACCGAGTTCAACGGCCGGTGGCAGATCGCCCATCCGTTCTACGACCTCCTCGACGAGCGCCCCCCGGCGTCGGCGGTGAGGCTCGACCGGCAGATCATCCCCGTGTACCGGCAGGTCAAGAAGATGACTTCGTGGAGCGTCGGACACGCCGCCCGCCTCGTCGTCGACGCGCTCGAGATCGACGAGCCGCTCCCCGAGGGGATCCGCGCCGCACAGGGCCTGCCGACGTTCGCCGAGGCGATGCGGCTGCGGCACCTGCCCGCCACCCGGGCCGACCTCGGGAGCGCCCGTCGCCGCTTCGCCTACGACGAGGCCCTTGCCATCCAGGTCGTCCTCGCCGAACGGCGCCGCGAGGCGCGCACCGGCGTCGCCGCACCACGGGTGCCCCCCGCCGACGGACTCCTCGCCCGGTTCGACGACCGGCTCCCGTTCGAGCTCACCGAGGCCCAGCGCGAGGCGGGGGAGCAGATCGCCGCCGACCTCGCGCGCGAGCAACCGATGAACCGCCTCCTCCAGGGCGAGGTCGGCTCCGGTAAGACGCTCGTCGCGCTGCGGGCGATGCTCGCCGTCGTCGACGGTGGCGGCCAGTGCGCTCTGCTGGCCCCCACGGAGGTCCTCGCCACCCAGCACCACCGATCGATCACCGCGATGCTCGGCGACCTCGCCGAGGCCGGCCTCCTCGGCGGCGACCTCACGGGGACGCGCGTCACGCTCCTCACCGGCAGCATGTCGACGGCGGCCCGCAAGAAGGCCCTCCTCGACATCGCCACGGGGCAGTCCGGCATCGTCGTCGGCACCCACGCCCTGCTGCAGGACAAGGTCGCGTTCCACTCCCTCGGGCTCGTCGTCGTCGACGAGCAGCACCGGTTCGGCGTCGAGCAGCGGGACGCGCTCAGCGAGAAGGTCGGCGACGGCGCCCGCCCGCACCTCCTCGTCATGACCGCGACGCCCATCCCGCGCACCGTCGCGATGACGGTGTTCGGCGACATGGACGTGACGACGATGCGTCAGCTGCCGCGAGGGCGTTCGCCCATCGCGACGCACGTCGTCGACAACCCCCGCTGGTACGACCGGGCCTGGGAACGCGTCGCCGAGGAGGTGCGGGCCGGCCACCAGGCGTACGTCGTCTGCCCACGCATCGACGGCGACGACACCGACGACACCGAGCTCCTCGTCCCGTCCGCACCGGAGGACGAGGCGGAGCGCGGCGAGACCGACGACCCGCGCGCCTTCGACGCCGACGCGCCGGAGAGCGAGGACGCGCTCTTCACCGCCCCCACGACGCCGCACCTCCCCGAGCTCGCGATCAGCGACCTCTCCGCCGTCGGCGACGTCGCCGACGAGTTGCGCGCCCGCCCCGACTTCGCCGGGATCCGCGTCGGCGTCCTCCACGGCCGGCTGCCCGCCGAGGAGAAGGACGCGATCATGACGGCCTTCGCGGCCGGGGACGTCGACGTCCTCGTCTCGACGACCGTCGTCGAGGTCGGCGTCGACGTACCCAACGCGACCGTCATGGTCGTGATGAATGCCGACCGGTTCGGCGTCTCCCAGCTCCACCAGCTGCGCGGACGCGTCGGCCGAGGGAGCGCGCCGGGGCTCTGCCTCCTCGTCACCCGCTCGCAGAACGAGGCGTCGCAGCGGCGGGTGCAGGCCGTCGCCGAGCTCACCGACGGGTTCGCCCTCGCCGACGTCGACCTCCACGAACGTCGTGAGGGCGACGTCCTCGGCGCCCGGCAGAGCGGTGGCGGCACCCGGCTGCGGGCGTTGCGTCTCGTCTACGACGAGGAGATCATCGCCGCGGCCCGGCAGGACGCGACGGACCTCCTCGCGTCCGACCCCGTCCTCGAGGGACATCCCGCCCTGCGTCGCATGGTGCTCGCCGCCGTCGACGACGAGGCCGCCGAGTTCCTCACCCGCGGATAAGGAGGAGCAGTGCCCCGCATCATCGCCGGCCGTTACGGCGGCCGCCGCCTCACCGCCCCCACCGGGCGCGACACCCGCCCGACGACGGATCGGGTACGCGAGTCGCTGTTCTCGCGCCTCGAGCATCTCGACGTCCTCGACGACGCCGTCGTCCTCGACCTCTATGCGGGCTCCGGCGCCCTCGGCCTGGAGGCGGTGAGCCGCGGCGCCTCCCGAGCCGTCCTCGTCGAAATCGCGAACGGCGCAGCACGCACGCTGCGGCGCAACGTCGCCGAGCTCGACGCGCCGGCGCAGATCGTCGTCTCCGACGCCGACCGGTACCTCCGTGGCGCCACCGGGGAGGGGGATCCCGAGGCCGGCCCGATCGATCCCTGGGTGGACGTCGCGTTCCTCGACCCGCCGTACGACCTCACCGACGAGCGACTCGCCCGCACCCTCGAGCTGCTCGCCCCTCTCCTCACGAGGGATGCCATCGTCGTCGTCGAACGCTCCGCACGCTCTCCGGAACCCACGTGGCCCGCGGGTCTCGTCCGGTTCGCCACCCGCGCCCAGGGGGAGACGGTTCTCTGGTACGCCGAACCGCCGCTCGACCCGCAGGAGGAGCCGCCGGATCGCGAGTCGTGAACGGACGGGTCACGGCTCGGTCACGAAGCCGGCCAAAGGGCCCGGTCCGAGAGGCACGCCGCGTTTCGCCCCTAGTATCGGGAGATGTGAGCAGGTCTCAACGCGCCCGGTGGTGGAACACCGCCGCCCTCGTGGGCGGCGGGGTCCTCCTCGTGTCGGTGCTGCTGCTCCTCGAGTGGCACGTGGCCGCGGCGGTCGTCGCCGTCGTCCTCGCCGCTCTCCTCTGGCGCACCGCGCCGCGGGCCACATCCCCCTCGCCCCGCCACTGGGACGCCCAGGAGCGTCTCGTGCGCGAGGAGCGCGTCATCGTCTACTGGCGTCCCGGTTGTCTGTTCTGCACGCGTCTCCGTCTGCGTCTGGGATCCCTCTCCGACGAGGTGACGTGGGTCGACATCTGGAGCGACCCGGCGGCGGCGGCCTTCGTGCGGGACCTCAACGGCGGCGCCGAGACGGTACCCACCGTCATCCTTCCCGACGGGGAGGCCCGCACGAACCCGGATCCGAACCTCGTCCGCGGCCACCTCGTCGGTCTCCGAAAGGTCGCCTGACCCACGAACGGCGGACCGGGCGCGGGGGAGCGGCCCCCACCGGTCGTCGCACTGCTACGTTGCGAGGCGTGAGCGTCTCCCGATGTGTGTGCCCCGGCTCGTTCGATCCCGTCACCCTCGGCCACCTCGACGTGGTCCGTCGCGCCCGGCGTCTCTACGACGAGGTCGTCGTCGCCGTGCTCGTCAACCCCAACAAGACGGGCCTGTTCACCCCGCAGGAGCGGGTCGAGCTCCTCGAGTCCGAACTCGCCGATCTCGACGGCGTCAGCGTCCTCACCTTCGAGGCGCAGCTCCTCGTCGACGTGTGCCGCTCCACCGGTGCCGGGGCGATCGTCAAGGGGCTCCGCGGCGAGACCGACTACTCCTACGAGCTCCCCATGGCCGTGATGAACCGCCACCTCGCCGACGTCGAGACCCTCTTCCTCCCGAGCGACCCGCAGTACGCGCAGGTCTCGAGCTCCCTCATCAAGGAGGTCGCCCGATTCGGCGGCGACATCTCCCCGTTCGTCTCGCCCGCCGTCGCCGCCGCCCTGCGGGCACGGTTCGGCGACCCGCACTGACGCCGACGCGCCCCGAGCCCGCAGCGCGCGTCCTCCCCGCGCCCCCACCGGAATGTGCGTCGAGGAGGGTGCTCGGTTAAAGTTGACAGTCGGTCCCGTTCTTCGCCGTGCGACCGTACCCGCCGGGCCTCCCGCGGGTGCGGCCCGTCGAGGACGTGACGCACCCGCATCCGTCGACCCGAAAGCCGTGACCATGAGCAGCCCCGCCCGCGAGAACCGCCTGGTGATCGATACCAGGTCGCTCGTGCGTCGACCCGGCAGCATGGTCGAGGAGTCCGTCGAGGCTCCCGCTCCGGCGCATTTCGGAACCGACGTCCTCACGGTGCCCGAAGGGGCCCCGTTGGACATCGAGCTTCGGCTCGAGTCGGTGATGGAGGGGGTGCTCGCCAGCGGAACGGTGCGGGCGACCGCGACCGGGGCGTGCGTGCGGTGCCTGGAGGACGTCGACCATGCCGTCGCGGCCGAGTTCCAGGAGCTGTTCGCCTACCCCGATCGGGCCGCCCACCATCGGGAGGCGAGCGACGCCGAGGACGACGAGGAGCAGCTCGTCCTCGAGGGTGACACGCTCGATCTGGAGCCCGTGCTCCGGGACGCGGTCGTGCCCACCCTGCCGTTCCAGCCCGTCTGCCGGGAGGACTGCCCGGGGCTCTGCTCCGAATGCGGTCGTCCGTTGGCCGACGATCCGACCCATCAGCACGAGATCCTCGACCCCCGGTGGGCTGCGCTGCAGTCGCTCACGGGGGACGAGACCGAAGGAAAGAGGAACTGACGTGGCCGTCCCGAAGCGGAAGATGTCGCGCTCCAACACCCGTTCGCGTCGCGCGCAGTGGAAGACGACGGCGACCACGCTCGCCTCGTGCCCCCGTTGCGCCGCCCCGAAGCAGCCCCACATGGCGTGCCCCTCCTGCGGCACGTACAACGGGCGTCACTACCCGGAGGCGGAGCGCTCCGAGCTCCAGAACTGAACAGCCCCCTGATGGGCTCCAAGAACGGGGCGAAGGCCGGCCAGAGCGATCTCCGTCCTCTGGCCGACCTCGCCTCCGACATCGAGAAGATCATCGGCGTCCTCCTCGACGAGGCGCTGCTGCGGCATGCCCTGACGCACCGGTCCTTCGCCTACGAGAACGGCGGGGTGCCCAACAACGAGCGCCTCGAGTTCCTCGGCGACTCCGTGCTCGGGCTCGTCGTCACCGAGTCGCTCTACGGCGACCACCCGGAGATGGCCGAGGGCCAGCTCGCCAAGCTGCGGGCCGCGGTCGTCAACATGCGTGCCCTCGCCGAGGTGGCGCGCACCCTCCACGTGGGTTCCTACCTCCTCCTCGGACGAGGTGAGGAGGCGACGGGTGGCCGCGACAAGGCGTCCATCCTCGCCGACACGATGGAGGCGCTCATCGGCACGATCTACCTCGCCGAAGGTCTCGACAAGGCGCGGATGTTCGTCCACCACCTCATCGACCCGCTCCTTGCGAGTTCGACGCGTCTCGGCGCGGGCCTCGACTGGAAGACGAGCCTGCAGGAGCTCGCCGCGTCCGGTGGCCACGGCATGCCCGAGTACCGGGTGACGGAGGAGGGGCCGGACCACGAGAAGGTCTTCACGGCGCACGCGGTCGTCGGCGACGAGGACCTCGGCACCGGGGTCGGCCGCAGCAAGAAGGAGGCGGAGCAGCAGGCCGCGCACACCGCGTGGACCGAACTGACCCGCCGCGCCGACGCTGTGCTCAACGCCGAGGTCACCCCGCAGGAGACGACCACGGACGACACGACCGGGCAGGTGCTCTCCGAGCCGGACGGGTCGAAGCCGGCCGAGTCGGGCCAGTGCGACTCCGCGAAGGTCCCCGGAGCGACGGACGTCGCCGGCGCCTGATGCCCGAGCTCCCCGAGGTCGAGGTCGTCCGGCGAGGCATCGCCGACCACGTCGTCGGTCGTACGTTCTCCCACGTCGCGCTGCACGGTTCCCGTGTGGCGCGTCGCCATGTCCCGGGCCCTGACGACCTCGCCGCGCGTCTCGCGGGGCGTACCGTCCTCGCCGCGGACCGTCGCGGCAAGTACCTGTGGCTCGCGCTCGACGGGGCGGAGGCGCTCGTCGTCCACCTCGGCATGAGCGGCCAGATGCTCGTCGAGGACCCCTCGGCCGAGCGCCGCCCGCACCAGCATGCGACGTTCACGTTCGACGACGCTGGGACGCAGCTCCGGTTCGTCGACCAACGCACGTTCGGGGGGCTCGCCCTCGTCGACCTCGTGCCCGACCCCCGCGGGGGTGGGTACGTCCACGGCATCCCCGAATCGGTGACGCACATCGCGGTCGATCCCCTCGAGGACGTATTCGACGCGCGTGCCGTCGCCCGGCTGATGCGGGCGAGTCGCAGCGGTGTCAAACGTCTGCTGCTCCACCAGGGCGTCGTCTCCGGGATCGGCAACATCTACGCCGACGAGTCGTTGTGGCGGGCGCGTCTCCACGGGGAGCGGCCGGCCGCCGCGGTCACCGGGCCCGCGATCGAGCGGCTCCTCGCTCACGTGCAGGACGTCATGCGTGCCGCTCTCGAGGCGGGCGGCACGAGCTTCGACGCCCTCTACGTCAACGTCAACGGGCAGTCCGGGTACTTCGACCGGTCGCTCGACGCCTACGGCCAGGAGGGGCGGCCGTGCGCGCGGTGCGGGACGCCGATCCGCCGAGAGACGTTCATGAACCGCAGCTCGTTCTCGTGCCCGCGCTGCCAACCGCGCCCGCGGGTACGGCGCGCCGCCCCCACGCCGACCGGCTGACCTCCCTCCGGCGCGGGGGGGACGTCTTCGGGACGGCCACGGAAGGAATGCCGTCACCGTCGTGACGAGGGCTCCTCTCCGGCCGCGGCGTGCACGTGTGCGCAGGCATGGCGGAGAGGACGTACGGCCCGGCGCGGTCCGGGACCCGTCGGCACCGTCGCGTCGGCACCGTCGCACCGCCTCGTTCTCAACCGTTCGATGGATGTCCGGGTGGGTGAGGCATGCCTAACCTCGGAGACATGACGATCACCGCCGAGACGCCCCTTCACGAGACGCCCCTGCACACGCTCCTCAAGGAGTCGACGGCCCGCGTGCACGACGAGGCCGAGAACTCCTCCTTCATGGGGGATCTGCTCGCCGGCCGTTCCGGTCGCGACGCGTTCGTCGCCCTCACCCGGCAGCTGTGGTTCGTCTACTCCATGCTCGAGGAGTCCGTCGACGCCCTCGCCGACCACCCCGTCATCGCGCCGCTGCACGACGAGGAGCTGCGGCGGCTGCCCGCCCTCGAGCGGGACCTCGACGCGATCGCCCCCGGCTGGCGGGACGACAACGCCCCCACCCCGGGCACCACGGCCTACGTCGCCCGCCTGAAGGAGTGCGCGAGCGACCCCGTCCGCCTCGTCGCCCACCATTACACGCGCTACCTCGGCGACCTCTCCGGCGGTCAGGTGATCCCCCGCCTCCTCACGCGTCACTACGACATCACCGACGGGCTCGACTTCTACCGCTTCGAGGGCATCGACAAGCCCAAGACGTACAAGGACGCCTACCGTGCGGCGCTCGACGCCCTGCCCCTCGACGCCGAGGAGAAGCAGCGGGCTGCGGACGAGGCCGTCGAGGCGTTCCGCCTCAACACCGCGATGTTCGCCGATCTCGGCTGACGGGGGCATCACCCGATCCCCGGGGGCGGGAGTCGATGCCGGGGCCGTCGACGGGTCCCGGCACCGGGCGGCGCCGCTAGGCTCGGCGGAATCCGTCCGCCCCCCATGAGGAGGTCTCCGTGACCTACGACGTCGCCCGCTTCCGTCGCCAATTCCCCTCTCTCGCCTCCGGCGTCGCGCACTTCGACGGACCGGGTGGTACCCAGACGCCGGCCGTGGTGGGGGAAGCGATCGCGGCGACGATCGCCGCGCCTCTGTCGATCCGGGGCGCCATTCTGCCGGGCGAGCGCAACGCCTCGGTCGCCGTCGCCGGGTTCCGTTCCGCGTTCGCCGACCTCACCGGCGGGGACGCGCGGGGCGTCATCCACGGCCGCAGCGCCACCCAGCTCACCTACGACCTCTCGCGCGCCCTCGCGAAGACGTGGCGCGACGGGGACGAGATCGTCCTCTGCCGCCTCGACCACGACAGCAACGTCCGCCCCTGGCTTCAGGCCGCCGATGCCTGCGGGATCACCGTCCGGTGGCTCGACGTCGACCCCGTGACCGCCGAGATCACGGAGGAGTCCGCCGCCGAGGTGATCACGACGCGCACACGCCTCGTCGCCGTCACGGCCGCGTCCAACCTCCTCGGCACGATCCCGCCGGTGCGACGCCTCGCCGACGCGGCCCACGCCGTCGACGCGATCGTGTACGTCGACGGGGTGCACCATGCCGCGCACGAGTTCGTCGACGTCGCCGAGCTCGGCGCGGACCTCTACGTGTGCTCGCCCTACAAGTTCCTCGGACCGCACTGCGGGGTGCTGGTCGGAGACCCGGCGCTGCTCGAGTCGCTCCACCCCGACAAGCTCCTCCCGTCGCCGGACGACGTGCCGGAGCGGTTCGAGCTCGGCACGCTGCCCTACGAGATCCTCGCGGGCGCCACGGCCGCCGTCGACGTCCTCGCGGGTCTCGACCCGGGCGAGGCGACGTCGCGACGCGAGCGGTTGCGTTCCTCCTTCGACGCGATCGGCCGGCATGAGGGTCGCCTCCTCCGCCGCGTCGCGGACGGACTCGCAGAGTTCGGGGACGCCGTCGTCGTCCACTCCCGCGCCGCCCGACGCACCCCGACGCTCCTCCTCACCTTCCCCGGCCGGTCCAGCGCGGACGCGTCGCGGGCGCTCGCGGCGCGGGACGTCCACGCCCCGGCGGGGTTCTTCTACGCCGAGGAGCTGCGGCGACGCCTCGCCCTCCACGACGACGCGGCACTGCGCATCGGCCTCGCGCCGTACACCGACGACGAGGACGTCGACCGGCTCCTCGCCGGCCTCGTCGCGTTCCTCGAGGGCTGATCACCCCCGCTGCACCCCGATCGCGCGGGCCCCTCGCCCGGCCCCATCCCGGGCCGGGGAAGGCGCGGCGGTCAGCGCTCGGGGTACTCGACTCCGAGCTGCGCGCGGGCCCGGTCGAGCACCTCGAGCACGCCGATCGTGTCGTCGAGGGGCATGTCGGGACTTTCGAGCAGCCCCTCGCGCAGGCAGCGGCCGACCTCTTCGACCTGGCACACGTAGCCGCGGGACTCGAGGCGGATCTCCCTCGTCGCGCCGGAGCTGCGGTCGTGGACGACGGCGAGTCCGGGCGCCTTCGCGTAGTGGGGCGCGACCTCGATCCACCCCTCCGTGCCCGTGACGAGTCCGCGCCCCGGGCTCGGCGCACGGAACGTGCACGTGAGCTGAGCGACCCGGCCGTCGTCGTAGCCCCACTGCATCGCGGCCGTGTGGTCGGTGCCCTGCGGGGTGAGGGCGCCGACGCACTGCACGACGTCGGGCCGCCCGAGGAACGGCCACGCGAACGCCGCGGCGTACACGCCGAGGTCGAGGAGGGCGCCGCCGCCGTTGGCGCGGTCGAAGAGCCGGTCGCTCGGGTCGTACTCGCGGTGGGCGCCGAAGTCGGCCTGGACGGAGACGACCTCGCCGATCGCCCCGGCGCGGACCTCCGCGACGACCGTGCGGACGAGTTCCTGATGCCGCAGCCACATCGCCTCCATCGCGAGTACCCCTGCGGCGCGCGCGGCCTCGGCGATGCGTCGGGCGGAGCCGGCGGTGAGCGCCATCGGCTTCTCGACGAGGACGGCCTTGCCCGCGTCGATCGCGGCGAGGGCCTGCTCCTCGTGGAACGGGTGGGTCGTCGAGACGTACACGACGTCGACGTGGGAGTCGGACCACGCCGCATCGTAGTGCCCGCCCTGGCCGCCGACCTCTGCGGCGAGGGCGGCGGCCCGGTCGACGTCGCGGGCGCCGACCCGGACGACGCGGTGCCCCGGCGTCGCCGCGACCGTCCGCGCCATCCGCGGCGTGAACCGTCCGGCGCCGACGAGGCCCCAGCCGATCTCGCGGGAAGAACCGTCGGAGGGGGCAGGGCGGGAGGGGTGCGGCGTCGGAGCGGTCATGGCGTCACGGTATGCGCGCGGCGCCTCGACACCGGATGCCGGTGCCACATTCACGTGACGTTCACGGCCACGCACGTGGGGCGTCGCCCCCGCGGGCGACAGTGGGCGTTCGGCAACGACCGCCCGGCAGTGGGCGCCCGGTGGTCGCGCCCGGCGCGGGCGGGCCGGGCGACCTCTCGAGGAGGGCCCATGGTGCGTTCGTCCGTCGTCGTCGCCGGGATCGACCTCGGCCCGGTCAGTGTGCCCGATGCCGACCGTCTCGCCGACGTCGTCGTCGTCGCGGCGACCCGGGCGGGTATCGACCCGGCGGGTCTCGTCGTCGGCTCGCACCGCATCGTCACCACGGCGGGGGAGAGTCACGTCGTGCTCACCGCGACCGGTCCCGGGGCCCCCGAGTGGCAGTGGTGGCTCGTCGCACGCATGTTCGCGGGCGTCAACACCCCCGCCGGCGTCTGCGTCGGACGTCACGCCGTCGGTGACGGGGACGCGGTGGAGGCCGTGCGCATCGCGTCGCAGGAACGCCTCCTGCGCATCGCCGGCCGCTGCATCCGCTTCCCCGGCGCGGCGGACGTCGTCGGCACGATGACGGTGGGACGCATCGTCGCCGTGTCCGCCATCGACGCGGTCGCCGAGGTCGGGGCCGGGGCGTTCGGCCCCGACGTCGAGATCGAGACCGCCGGCCCCGTGCGGCCGCGGTGGGAGTTCGGCGTGCTCACGCTCCACGTCCAGCACGAGGGCGAGGGACGGCACGTGCCGTTCGAGTCGACGTCGGTGCTTCGCACCGGGTGAGCCCGCCGTAGGCTCGGCCACGCACGCGAGCCGAAGGAGCACACATGAGCACGCACGAGAGCACGGACGAGCAGGCACGGGCGACGATCTTCGTCTCCGGGCGGGTGCAGGGCGTCGGGTTCCGCTGGTGGACCCGCTCGCGCGCCCTCGAACTCGGTCTCGTGGGGCGTGCCCGCAACCTCGACGACGGACGCGTCGAGATCGTCGCGCAGGGACCGCGCGGCGACGTCGAGCGCCTCGAGGAGCTCGTGCGGGAGCTCCCCGGCGGCACCGGGCGTCCCGGCCGCGTCACATCGTGCACGACGCAGTGGTCGGAGCCCCGGGACGGCGTCACGGGTTTCCACGAGGCCTGAGCGCGAGGAGCCGAGCCCGCCCCTCAGGCCGCTCCGGCGCCGACCCTGCACCGAGACCTCCACGCGGAGGCGCCCCCACGCAGGCCCCTACGCGGAACGGCCCCGCCCCCGTGAGGGGTGCGGGGCGGTGTCGTCCGTCCGGGGTGCGGCTCATACGGTGGCCGGAGCCGGTCGGGTCACTTCGTCGTCGTCGGCGCGGGTGCGGGCGTGGCCGTGGGCGCCGGGGCGGGAGCGACCGTGCCCGGCTCGGAGGTCGACATGCCCGGCATCTGCGTCACGGACTCCTGCGGGGGCGTGACGATCGAGACGGGCTCGCCGTACTCGTCGGCGGTCATCGTCATCGTCGTGCCGTCCATCGTCATGACCATCTTGAGCACGAGGTGCGCGTCGTCGAGCCACACGTCGTAGGGGAGCGACGACGGCATGCCGCTCGGGCTCGGCGCCGCCGTCGGCAGCGACTGCTGGAGCTTCTGCGGGTTCATCGTCACCGTGTATTTCTGCAGCCCGGAGTCGGGCCCGGCGTATACGACCTTCTCCACCGCGTTCTGCGTCATGCGGAGGTTCTCGGCGGGGTTCATCATCTTCGTGAGGTCCTGCCCGCCCGCCTGGCTGAGGGCCTGCAGCGGCATCTTGACGAACTTGCCGCCCTCGGCGACGCCCGGCATCTGCATGTAGACGGAGTCGCCGTCGACGATCATCCGCGTCTGCTGCCCGCCGCCGTCGGCGGACATCGTCATGTCGGCCTTGGGGCGGTTCTGGTCGGAGACGTCACCGCTGCCGGTCATCGTCACCTTCTGCCCGCCGTTCTCCATCAGCATCGTCATCGTGTACGTCTTCGCGGCGGTGATGGCCTTGGCCGAGTCCGAGAAGAACGTCGCGGTGTCGACCTCCTGCCCGGCGGTGGGGGAGGCGGAGGCCGCCTGGCTCGACGAGGGGGCGCTCGCCGCCGTGTCGGCCGGCGTCTGCGCACCGCTGCAGCCCGCGAGTGCGAGCGGCAGTGCGGCGAGAACGGCGGCGAATCGCGTACGGATCATCGGAGGCTCCTCAGGATGTGCGGTCGGTGCGGCGGTCGTGCGGTGGTGCGGTCCCTCGGTTCGGCTCCTGGCCTCGTGGCGGCGGGGTGGTCGCGGTGCGGCGTCCTCGTCGCGGGATCGTGTCGTGGCGCGGGATGTCGCCACGGGTCGGACGACGGTGGGTCGCCCGGTGGCCGGCACCATCCACGATACCGACGCGGGCGCCGACGGGAAGGGCCTCGGCCCGACGGGTGGCCCGTCACGGCCCGCCTGCTGCCGGGGGCCGGGCCGGAGGCGGGCTAGGGTGGGCGGGATCGCTCGCCGTCGCCCCGAGGAGCCCGACCCGCCGTGTACGTGAAGAGCCTGTCCCTCAAGGGCTTCAAGTCGTTCGCGTCGGCGACGCACCTGCAGCTCGAACCGGGGATCACGTGCATCGTCGGGCCCAACGGCTCCGGCAAGTCCAACGTCGTGGACGCCCTCGCCTGGGTCATGGGTGAGCAGGGCGCCAAGAGCCTGCGCGGCGGCAAGATGGAGGACGTCATCTTCGCGGGGACGTCGGGGCGGCCGCCGCTCGGACGCGCCGAGGTGACGATGACGATCGACAACTCCGACGGGGCGCTGCCGATCGAGTACACCGAGGTGACGATCAGCCGGACGATGTTCCGCACCGGCGGCAGCGAGTACGCGATCAACGGCACGGGCTGCCGTCTGCTCGACATCCAGGAACTGCTCTCCGACTCCGGCATCGGGCGTGAGATGCACGTCATCGTCGGGCAGGGTCAGCTCGACGCCGTGCTCCGCGCTACCCCCGAGGAGCGCCGCGGGTTCGTCGAGGAGGCCGCGGGCGTCCTCAAGCACCGCAAGCGCAAGGAACGCGCCCTGCGCAAGCTCGAGACGATGGAGGGCAACCTCCGCCGGGTCCAGGACCTCACGAGCGAGATCCGCCGCCAGCTCGGGCCGCTCGGACGCCAGGCCGAGACCGCGCGTCGCGCCGGAGTCGTCCAGGCCGAGGCCCGCGACGCCCGGCTGCGTCTCCTCGCCGACGACCTCGTCCAGATGACGACGAGCTTCGAGGCCGACGTCGCCGACGAGCGGGCGCAGATCGAGGCGCGGGAGGCGGCCGAGGCCGAACTCGTCGCCGTCCGGGCGCGTCTCGCGGAGGCGGAGGCGAAGGCGGAGGCGCTGCGCACGACCCACGCGGAGGCGCAGGAGCGGTGGTTCACCCTCTCCTCGCTGCGCGACCGACTCACCGCGACGGGCTCCCTCGCCGCCGAACGGGTGCGGCTCCTCTCCGAGCCCGAACCCGAGGACACCTCCCGCGGCCGCGACCCCGAGACGCTCCTCGAACAGGCAAAGGCCGTGCGCGCCGACGAGGCCGCCCTCGCCGCCGAGATCGAGGACGCCCGTACCGCGCTCGCCGACGCCGTCCGTGGCCGGGAGGAGGCCGAGCGCGCCGCCAAGGAGGAGCAGGACCGTCTCACGCGCCAGGTGCGGGCCGCCGCGGACCGCCGCGAGGGGCTCGCCAAGCTCGCGGGTAAGGTCGCCGCCGCCCGCAGCCGCATCGAGGCGGGGGAGGCCGAGCTCGGTCGACTCCAGACCTCGGCGGAGCGCGCCCGTGCCGGTGCCGAGGAGGCCCAACGGGAGTTCGCCGTGCTCGAGGCCGGGGTCGCCGACGAGGAGGAGGGCGAGGAGGGTCTCGACGCCGCCTACGAGGAGGCCGCCGCCGCCGTCGAGGCCGCACGGGCCGTCGTCGAGGAGGCCCAGGAGGCCGAACGTGCCGCCGAGGCGGACCGGGCCCACGCCGCCGCCCGCAGGGAGGCCCTCGCCATGGGGCTCGCCCGCGCCGACGGTGCCGAGGTGCTCCTCGAACGCGGCGTCGAGGGCGTCCTCGGCCGCATCGCCCAGTTCGTCACCGTCGCGACCGGCCGGGAGACCGCCGTCGCCGCCGCCCTCGGCCGCGCCGCCGACGGCCTCGCCGTCTCCTCCCTCGCCGAGGGCGGTGCGGCGCTGCGTTCCCTCTCCGGGGGCGAGGCCGGCGCCGCGAGCCTCCTCGTCGCCGGGGAGACCCCGCCGTCGACGGGCACGCGCCCCGCCGCCGAGAGCCTCGCCGCCGACGCCGTGTGGGCCCTCGACGTCGTCACGTGCGACGCGGGTCTGCGCCCCGCCGTCGAGCACCTCCTCGCCGGGGTCCTCCTCGTCGAGGATCTCGACGCCGCCCTCGACGTCCACGCCGCGCACCCCGACGTCACCGCCGTCACCCGCGCCGGTGACGTCGTCGCGCCCGGCCTCCTCCACGGTGGCGGGCAGTCCCAGCCGAGTCTCATCGAGGTCGAGGCCGCCGTCGAGGAGGCGAGCGCCGCCGAACGCGAGGCCGAGGCCCGCCGCGACCAGGCGCGGTTCGCCCTCGCCTCCGGACGGGCGACGCTCGAGACCCTCGAGGAGGCCGAGGAGGCCGCCCTCGCCGACCTCCACGCCTCCGACGCGCGCCTCGCCGGGGTCGCCGAACAGCTCGGGCGCCTCGCCTCCCAGGCGCGCAGCGCCAAGGCCGAAGCCGACCGCATCACCGCCTCCGCCGAGGCCGTCCGCACCGGCATCGAGGAGAACCGCGCCCGCCTCGCCGAGCTCGAACAGCGTCACGCGGACGCTGCCGCCGCCGCGGGGGAGGACGACGCCGAGCCGTCCACGGAGGAGCGCGACCGACTCGCCGAGGCCGCCGCCGCGTGCCGTGCCGCCGAGACCGAGGCCCGCCTGCGACTCCGCAGCCGCGAGGAGCGCATCCGTTCCCTCACCGGGCGCGCCGAGGGCCTCGAGAACGCCGCCCGGCAGGAACGCGCGGCCCGCGCCCAGGCCGAGGAGCGTCGCCGTCACCGTCAGGCGCAGGTCGCGCTCGCCCGCGAGGTCCAGGAGGGCGCCGAGAAGGCCGCCCGTCTCGTCGGCCGGTCCGTCGACATCGCCCTCGCCCGCCGCGACGAGGCCGCCGCCGCCCGCACCGGCCTCGAGGAGGAACTCACCGGGACGCGGTCGACCGTCGAGTCCCTCACCGCCCGCGTGCGCGACCTCACCGACTCCGTCCATCGCGACGAGATCGCCCGCGCCGAGCAGCGCCTCCGCATCGATGCGCTCCGCGCCCGCGCCGTCGAGGAGCTCGGCATCGACCACGACGTTCTCGTGGAGGAGTTCGGGCCACACCGCCGCATCCCCGAGATCACCCCCGAACTCATCACCGCCCGTATGGAGGAGGAGGCCCGCGAACGCGCCGCCGCCCGCGTCGCCGCCGCGGCCGCCCGCGAGAACGGATCCGACACCTTCGACGCCTCCGAGGAGGGGGGCGACAGCTCGTCGACCGAGCGCTCCACCGAGGCGGCCGAGGGTGCCGAGGACGCCGCGGCGCCGGAGACCGACGGCACACCCGCCGAGAAAGGCCGCAGGACGCCCTCGCTGCCGCCGCTCACCCCCGTCCCCGACGAGGAGGGGGCGCCGTTCGTCCGCGAGCAGCAGGAGAAGCGCCTCCGCAAGGCGGAACGCGACCTCGCGCGCCTCGGCCGCATCAACCCCCTCGCCCTCGAGGAGTTCGCCGCGCTCGAGGAGCGGCACACGTTCCTCACCGAGCAGACCGACGACCTCAAGCGCAGCCGCGACGACCTCCTCGACATCGTCAAGGAGGTCGACGCCCGCGTCGAGCAGGCGTTCGCCGACGCGTTCGCCGACACGGCACGGGAGTTCGAGGGCGTGTTCGGCCGGCTGTTCCCCGGCGGTGAGGGGAGGCTCACGCTCACCGACCCGAGCGACATGCTCACGACGGGCATCGAGGTGGAGGCCCGCCCGCCGGGCAAGAAGATCAAGCGGCTCTCGCTGCTGTCCGGTGGGGAGCGCTCGCTCACCGCCGTCGCGCTGCTCGTCGCGATCTTCAAGGCTCGCCCGAGCCCCTTCTACATCATGGACGAGGTCGAGGCCGCCCTCGACGACACGAACCTCGGGCGGCTCCTCACGATCTTCGAGGAACTCCGCGATTCCAGTCAGCTCATCGTCATTACTCACCAGAAGCGGACGATGGAAGTGGCAGACGCGTTGTACGGGGTCACGATGCGGGGCGACGGCATCACGACCGTCGTCTCCCAACGCGTGGACCAACCCGCCTGAGGAGGCCACCGTGAGCAGTTCGTCCGACATGGAGATGCCCGACACGACCGGCGGGGCGCCGCAGACCCGGGCGGGACGCCGCGCGGCCCGCCACGGCGGCCCCGGCGGCGGCCCGGACCGCAGCCTGCGCCTCGTCGCGGAGACATCCGTCGTCGTCCTCGTCGACCTCCAGGAACGGCTGATGCCGGTCATCCACGACGACGCCGCCGTGCGGCAGCGGGCCCGACTCCTCGTCCACGGGGCGCAGCAGTGCGGCGTGCCCGTCGTCGGCACGGAACAGAACCCGGACAAGCTCGGCCCGCTCGTCGACGCCCTGCCCGAGGCGTGCCTGCGGGTCATGTCGAAGATGCACTTCGGCGCCTGCGAGGACGGACTCCTCGACCTGCTCGACGAGGTCGCGCCCGGCCGCGACCAGATCGTCCTCGCCGGCACGGAGGCGCACGTGTGTCTCCTCCAGACGGCACTCGGCATCGTCGAGTCGGGGCGTCAGGCCTGGGTCGTCTCCGACGCGTGCGGGTCGCGCGACCCGCGTGACACCCACACGGCGATGAAGCGTCTCGGGGTCTCCGGGGCGCGGGTGACGAGCACGGAGATGGCGATCTTCGAGTGGCTCCACACGTGCGAGCACCCCAACTTCCGCGCGATGTCGCGGCAGATCAAGGAACCCCGCTTCCCGAGCATCGACAGCTGAGGCGCCGTTCCGTGGCCGCGTGAATCAGCGTGGCGCTCAAGGGGATCCGCGCAGGTATCGTGATGGGTTCGTGACCGTCGGGAGGGCTCGCGGAGGTTCAACCGCGGCCGCGCCTGCCGACTGGAGGGGCATGGACGTCGTACTCCTCTCCATCGCGATGGTCACCGTCATCGGCGCGTTGCTCACCGCCGCCGTCGTCATCCCCGCGCGCCGCCGTGGCGCGACGCTCGTCAACAAGCACACGTTCACGCGCTCGGCGCGGCGCCCGTCCCGTCGTCGTCGCAACAACGTGTTCGTCGCTCGGCAAAAGCAGCCGCTCGACCTCACGCCGCTGCTCTCCCAGGGTGTCGCGGCGGCCCCACGCGCCCGCCGCGGATCGCTCACGCGCGCCTCCTGATCCCGACCTGAGGTCGCGCCCCGACGGGTGCGCCCCCACCGGTGGCACCGGCGGGTGACGGCGCGGTCTGCGAGACTGACGACGTGGACTGGCTTCTCAATGACCTCTGGGCCCTTATCACGGTCGTCGGCGTCCTGCTCGTCGCAGGTGTCGGCGCCATCATCGGTCTCGTGCGGGGCGGCACGCGCCGTCGCCGAATCGACGCGGGCACGCGCCCCGACCTCACAGGCGTCTCTGGCGGTGACGCCCACGGCAGCACGGCCACCGGCGGCGTCGACACCCTCGAACGCTCCGACGTGCTCACCGAGCCGTCGGCGCCCTCCGTCGAGACCCCCGAGTCGACGCGGAGCCGCCTCCGGCGGCTCCGCTCCCGCCTCGCCCGGTCCGACTCCGCCCTGAGCCGCGGTCTCCTCTCCCTCCTCCAGGGTGGACAGCTCGACGAGGACACGTGGGACGACGTCGAGAGCACGCTCCTCGCCGCCGACCTCGGCGTCGAGGCGAGTGCGTCGCTCGTCGCCCGGCTCAAGGAGCGTGTGGCGGCCGAGGGCGTGCGTGACGCGGCGACGATGCGGGGCTGGCTGCTCGAGGACCTCTACACCGAGCTCCAGCCGCAGATGGACCGCCGCATCGCGTCGTCCCGGGTCGGGGGGCGTCCGGCCGTCGTCATGGTCGTCGGCGTCAACGGCACGGGCAAGACGACGACGATCGGCAAGCTCGCCCGTGTCCTCGTCGCCGAGGACCGCGACGTCATGCTCGGCGCGGCCGACACGTTCCGCGCCGCGGCGGCAGACCAGCTCGAGACGTGGGGTGCCCGCGTCGGTGTGCCCACGGTGCGCTCGGACCGTGACGGGGCCGACCCTGCGTCCGTCGCCTACCAGGCGGTGCGGGAGGCGAACGAGGCCGAGGCCGACGTCGTCCTCCTCGACACCGCGGGGCGCCTGCACAACAAGACCGACCTCATGAACGAGCTCGCCAAGGTCAAACGCGTCGTCGAGAAGCAGAGCCCCATCGACGAGGTGCTCCTCGTCCTCGACGCGACGACCGGCCAGAACGGCATGCGGCAGGCCGAGGTGTTCTCCGAGGTCGTCGAGGTCACCGGGATCGTGCTCACGAAGCTCGACGGGACGGCCAAGGGCGGCATCGTCGTCGCCGTGCAGAAGGCGCTCGGGGTGCCGGTCAAGCTCGTCGGCCTCGGTGAGGGGCCCGACGACCTCGCCCCCTTCGACCCCAAGGCGTTCGCAGAGGCGCTGCTCGGCTCCTGAGCCCATCCGCCCCGAACGAAGGAGGCCCGTCCCACGATGCGTGGGACGGGCCTCCTTCTCGATGTCTGCGGGGGTCAGGCGCCCTTGTGGACCTTCTCGGCCTGGGCGACGAGGCGGGCCTGGAGGGGGAGGCGCAGCAGGGCGACCGTCCGCTTGGGGAGCGATTCGTGACGCCAGTCCCACGCCATCTGGAGGTTGCCGGGGAACACGCCGACGAACAGGGCGGAGGCCGCACGCCCGCCGAGGCGGCGCGTCGAGGGGTTGACGAGGAGGGCGGCGGTGCCGAGCTCGGCGACGCCGGAGGCGTACGTCCAGAAGCGCGCCGACCCGGGCAGGGTCGGCGGGATGAGGTCGTCGAACGGCTGAGGCTTGACGAAGTGGAGCGCCCCCATCCCCGCGCACAGGGCGGCGAGGCGGAGGGCGGTGGTGTCTGCGGAGGTCTTCGACATCACTCCACGGTAGAGGGACATCCCGAAACGGGCATTCCCGACCGTCGTGGATGTCGACACGGGGTGGTGACGACGAGCCGGGAACCGAGTGGGGCAGCATCGCGACCCACAGAGGTGGGGAAGGACCTGGCGGGCGACCCGCGTTCTTCTCGACCAGTGAGACGGGCGTCCGCCTTCCGAAACACTCCCGTCACATCGGGCGCGAGGTTTCATCCGTCCGAAACACGACGACTACAGGGGCGAAACACGGTCCGCGCACGCTTCTCGACATGACCATCGACAGCGGCGACACCGCCTGGATCCTCGTCAGCGCAGCACTCGTCATGCTCATGACGCCGGGCCTGGCCTTCTTCTACGGCGGCATGGTGCGCGCCAAGAGCGTGCTCAACATGATGATGATGAGCCTCGGCACGATGGGCACGGTCGGCGTGCTCTGGGTGCTCGTCGGCTACTCCGAGGCGTTCGGCGACTCCTGGCACGGGCTCGTCGGCGACCCGACGCAGTTCGCCGGGCTCACGACCCTCCTTTCGCCCGACGCGGTCTCCGGGTCGGTGCCTGCGCTCGCGTTCGTCGGTTTCCAGGCGATGTTCGCGATCATCGCGACGGCCCTCGTGAGCGGTGCCATCGCCGACCGCGCCAAGTTCTCCACGTGGCTGCTGTTCACGGCGATCTGGGCCGTGCTCGTCTACTTCCCCGTCGCGCACTGGGTGTTCGCGTTCGACACCGTCGACGCCCACGGCGTCGTCACGAGCCACGGCGGCTGGATCGCCAACGGGCTCAAGGCGATCGACTTCGCCGGCGGCACCGCGATCCACATCAACGCCGGCGCCGCGGCCCTCGCCCTCGTGTTCGTCCTCGGCAACCGGCACGGTTTCGGGCAGGAGCCGATGCGCCCCCACAACCTCACGCTCGTCATGCTCGGTGCCGGGCTGCTGTGGTTCGGATGGTTCGGGTTCAACGCGGGCTCCGCGCTCGCCGCGAACACGACGGCGGCGGTTGCGTTCGTCAACACCCTCGCGGCCCCCGCGGCGGCGATCCTCGGCTGGCTCCTCACCGAACGGCTCCGCGACGGCCACTTCACGAGCCTCGGCGCCGCCTCCGGCATCGTCGCGGGCCTCGTCGGCATCACGCCCGGCGCGAACGCCGTCACCCCGGTCGGCGCGGTCGTCATCGGCGCCGTGAGCGGCGTGCTGTGCGCGCTCGCCGTCGGCCTCAAGGAGCGGTTCGGGTACGACGACAGCCTCGACGTCGTCGGGGTGCACCTCGTCGGTGGGCTCGCGGGCACCCTGCTCATCGGCCTCCTCGCCTCGTCCTCGGCACCCGCCGGGATCGACGGACTGTTCTACGGAGGCGGGTTCGACCAGCTGGAACGCCAGGCGATCGGGGCGTTCATCGTGCTCGTCGTGTCGTTCGTCGCGAGCTACGCCCTCGGGTGGGTGCTCGAGAAGACCGTCGGGTTCCGCATCGACCGCGACGCCGAACTCTCCGGCATCGACCGCGTCCTCCACGCCGAGAGCGCGTACGAGATCCTCGCCGACGGCAGCATCCGCACCACCGAGGGCGGAGGACTCGGCGCGGAGGAGAGCGTGTGGAGCCCCACCCCCGAGCGCAACGGCATCCTCCACGACGAGGCCCCCGTGAGCTGACCTCTCGACCTGCTCCGCGCGCATGCCCGCACGCGGACGGCGCCCCTCTCCCGCCCGGCCGGACGCCCCCTCCACGTCCGGCCGGGCGTGGTCGTGTCCGGCGCTGCGTCCGCCCACCGCGTCGGCGTCGTCGCAGCTTCTCGGCACCTCACCGATCGGGGCCGGCGGGAACGGGATCTTCGGGGTGGGTGAGCGCGAGGTGGGGTGGGCGGCTCAGCCGCGGAGGTAGGTCTCCATCTCTGCGGCGGGGACGAGGGAGCCGCCGGTGGCCCAGGCAAGGTGGCGGGATCGCGGCGATCGGGCGTCGCCGACGTCGATCCCGGCCTCGTGGAGCGCCGTCGGCCCGGCGACCCCCGCGAGGGCGGAGGGTTCGAGGCGGAGACCCTCGGTGGCGTCCAGCCGTCGCAGGAGATCCATGAGGTCGGCGTCACGCACCGTGTAGGCCCCGGCGACACGGTTCTTCGTCGCCGACCACGCGAGCCGCGAGGCGCGACCGACGGCGAGACCGTCGGCGAGCGTCGCCCCGTCGAGACCGAACTCCTGCACGTCGACGTCGTCGCCTCGGCCCGTGGCGAGTGCGAGCAGCATGCACGGTGCCTGCACCGGCTCGGCGTACCAACAGTGGAGGTGGGTCGTGTCGAGGCCGCGCTCGCGAAGCGCGAGGTGGAGGCCGTGGACGATGCCGCCCGGCCCGCCGCCGACGCCGCAGGGAAGGTGGACGTGTAGCGGATGTGCCGCACTCGGTAGCAGGTCGGCGGCCTCGAGCTGGTCGACGAGCCGCAACCCCGCCACCGCATACCCGAGGAACAGCTCCCGGGAGGTCTCGTCGTCGACGAAGTGCGTGCGCGGATCCTTCTCCGCCTGCGCGCGGCCCGTCGCCACGGCGAGGCCGTAGTCGCCCCCGTACTCGACGACCTCCGCGCCGAGGCCCCGCAGCATGTCCTTCTTCCACGCACGCGCGTCGGCCGACATGTGGATCACCGCGCGGAACCCCAGCGTCCGCGCCATGACCCCGATCGAGAGGCCGAGGTTGCCCGTCGACCCGACGGCGACGGTGTACCCCGACAAGAGGTCGCGGAGCTCGGAGCCGGCGAAGTCGCGGTGGTCGCCACGCTCCGGATCGCCGCCCGCCCAGCCCGACTCGAGCGCGATCCGCTCGGCGAGGGCGAGCACCTCGTAGATGCCACCCCGCGCCTTGATCGACCCCGAGACCGGCAGGGCGTCGTCGCGCTTGAGCCACAGGTCGTGGGGCAGCCCGAGCGCGTCGCGCATCGCGGGAATCGGTGTGAGCGGGGAGTCGATGACGCCCTCCTCGACGCCGCGCGGCCCGTCGTACCACGGGCCGTCGAACGCCCCGGCGAGGAACGGCGCGAACCGTCGGAGCCTCGCGTCGGCCGCATGGACGTCCGCGAGCGCGAGGCTCGGCGCGGGTGGGGCCGCGTCGTCGCGCGAGGGTGGGGTCCAGACGGTGGGGACGCCGAGGCGCACGTCGGCGAGCAGGTCGCGGGTCATGCACCCATCCTCCTGCCCCGGCCGCCCGTCGCGTGGGTGTACGCGTCGCAGGGCGCCGGCGGTGGCGTCGACGGGGGCATCGGCGGCGAGGTTCGTCACCTCACGGTGATGACGCACGGCCGTGCCTCAGGACGAGGCCCCCGCCGTCGTCGCGGGGATGATCGCCGCCGTGACGATCGCGGCGTTCATCGACTGGATGGCCCGCACCACGGCCTCGCCGACGACCTCGCCCTCGGGGGCGGTCGTCGTCGCCGTCTCGATGCGTGCCTTGACCTCCCTCCTCGACATGCCCGACGACTCCTCGGCGAGGACCTTGCGGACGACGCCGAGCCCTTGGAGAACGGCGAGGAGCGTCGCCTCGCCCGGGGTGGCGGTCGCCCCGTGCAGCACGGCGCGGAGGCGCTCGCGGAGGGCGCGCTCCGCGGCGGTGTCGCGGACGGGGTGCTTCTCGGCGACGAGTCCGAGCATGCGCTTTGGCTCGACGCCGACGACCCCGGCGTCGGCGAGTGCGCGGACGACCTCGTCCCGGGCGGCGACCTTGCCGTCCTGGACGAGGCCGGAGATCTTCTTGCCGCTCTTCTCCGTGAGCCTGGCGAGGGCCGCGTCGAGGGCGGGGTGCCCGACGGGGGTCGGGTCCACGACGGTGACGCGGGGGTCCTTGCGCTCGTCGAGGGTGATCCGCTCGGCGAGGACGAGGTCGGCGAGGTTCGCGGCAGCGTATCCGTAGGTGTCCTGGGTGAACGCACTCTCGGGTCGCCCGTCGTCGCGGGTGAGGAGAAGCAGGAGTTCTTCGGCGATGATCATGCCTCCACGCTAGGGCCGCACCCTCGCGTGACGCCGTGACGGATGTCAGGAGTCGACGAGGACGGTGTCACCCGGGAGGAACCCGCTCGACGGGGAGGCCGGGCGGAGAGGAGGGCGTCCGAGACGCCGATCGCCGCGCCGGAGGGACCCGGAGCGGCGATCGGACGGGGCGTCACCCCTCGATCTGGGCGTCCTTCTCGGAGTGGATCTCCTGGGCCATCTCGCGGACCTTCTCGTCGGGAAGGTCGACGTCGGCACCGGAGAGCCCGTCCTTGAGGTGCTGTTCGACGGTCTCGGTCTCCGCACCGGAGAGGTGCGACTCGGCGCCCTGCTTGACGGTCTCGACGGCTTCGGCCTTGGCGGCGTCTTCGTTGCTCATGGCCGGTTGTACCCGTGTCGTCGAGGCGCCAAACGCGTGCGGGTCATCGTGCGGCCCGGGCAGTCGGGCCGGTCGACGGCATGCCGCGCACCGCCGTCGATCGCCGGGCGTCCCCCCTGGCACGGCCGTGGCGCCGCCGATCGAGGCGGGCCTCCGCGGACGACCCGACGTCGGCGAAGACCGCGAGGAGGTCGCCGGGCCGGTTCGTGTGCATCCCGTACGCGAGGGGGATCGACGACGGGGCGGAGACCGGCGTCGGGGCCTCCCTCGGGGGCATGGCGGTCGCGGTGGCGGGGGCCGCCGGGGTGGCGGAAGGCGCTCGTGCCGGGGGGGGGGGGGGGCACCGAGGGGAGGGCACACCCGGTGAGCAGGAGGCAGGACGCGAGGGCGAGGGGACGCAAGGTCATGCCCCGACGCTACGAACGGTGCCGTCCACGGTGGGTCCGTCGCGAGCGCCCCCGTGGACGACGACGGCACGACGACGCGACGACGCGACGACGCGACGACGCGACGACGCGACGCACGGGGCGTGGGCCCGGCAACGACGTCGGCCCCGCCCCCACGAGGGGACGGGGCCGACGGGATGAGCCGGAGGGTCACTCCACGGGCGCGTTGGTGGCCGGGTTGTCGTTACCCGGGTCCTTGGCCTCGGCGGGGCCGGCGGTGGTCTCGTCGGCGTTCTCGGTGTGCGTCGCGTCGACCTGCGTCTCCTCGGGGGCGTTCGCGGCGTCGGCGGTATCGCGGGCGTCGTTCTGGCTCATCGTTCCTCCTGGTGGTCGGGTGCGACAAGGGTAGGACCGGCGGGCGGGGTGCGCGCGTCGAGCGGCCGGGGTCACTCCGGCGGGGTGAGTCCGGTGTGGTGGGCGAGGAACGTGAGCATGTCGGCGGCCTCCTGCGCGGCGACGGCCCGGGGTTTGCCGGCGCCGTGGCCCGTCGACGTCTCGATGCGCGTGAGGATCGGCGCGTCCCCGCCCTGGGCGCGTTGAAGGGTGGCCGTGAACTTGTGGCTGTGCGCCGGGACGACGCGGTCGTCGTGGTCGCCGGTGACGACGAGCGTCGCCGGGTAGCGCTCGCCCTCGCGGATGCGGTGCAGCGGGGAGTAGGCGAGGGCGACCTCGAAGTCCTCCGCGACGTCGGGGTCGCCATAGTCCGAGATCCACGCCGCGCCGATCGTGAACCGGTGGAAGCGGAGCAGGTCGAGCACCCCGACCATCGGGACTGCGGCCGCGACGAGCTCCGGGTGTTGCGTGAGGAGTGCCCCGACGAGCAGGCCCCCGTTCGATCCGCCGTACGCGGCGAGGTGGTCGGGCGTCGTCACCCCGGTGGTGACGAGGTGCTGCCCGACCGCGGCGAAGTCGTCGAAGACGTTCTGTTTGTGGGAGCGGGTGCCCTGTTCGTACCATTCGGTGCCGAACTCACCGCCGCCGCGGAGGTTCGCGATCGCGACGGCGCCGCCCGCGGTGAGCCACCCCGCGTTCATCGCGGAGAACGACGCCCCGATGGGGATGTTGAAGCCGCCGTAGCCGTACATGAGTGTGGGGACCGGGCCGTCGACGGGCAGATCTGCCCGGCGGAGCAGCCAGTAGGGGACGCGGGTGCCGTCGGCACTCGCCGCGCGGTGGCGGGTGACGGTGACCTGCGGTGGCGTCCATCCGTCCCCGTCGAGGAACGACAGTTCGCGCATCGCCCCCGTGGACGGGGTGACGACGAACGACTGCACGGGCGCCGTCACGGAGTTCACGCTCACGAGGAGTTCGTCGCGGCCCGCTTCGCCCTGGAGGGAGAGGACGCTGCCCGCGTCGAGGTCGAGCGCACCGAGTCGGTGACCGTCGAGGTCGTACCGGGTGAGCACGGGGCTCGCGTCGCGCAGGTGGTGGGTGAGGAGGACGTCCCCGGCGACGACCGCACCCTGGAGGGCGTCCTCGCCCTCGGGGACGACCGTCTCCCAGGCGGGGTCCTCGCCCCGCTCGAACGCGGCGAGGTCGAGACGCGCCACTCGGCCACGCGGTGCGTCCGCGTCGGTGACGACGTAGAGGACGTCCCCGACGACGTCGACGACCTCGACGTGGTCGCGGAACTCCGGCAGGACGTCGAGCGGCTCGTCGAGCGTCGAACCCGAGGCGCGGTGGACGCGGACGGCGAATGCGTCGTCGGCGCCGTGGTTCATCGGCACGACGATCCATCGCCCGTCGCTCGAGGCCTCCGGCCACATGTCGAGTCGCGGGTCCTCCGGGACGTCGAGGACGACCCGGTCCTCCTTCTTCGGGGTGCCGAACGTGTGCGCCATGAGCACCGGCCGTGGCAGCGCCGTCGTCGCCGTGCCCTCGGCGCGGGCGTCGCCGTACCGGCGATAGAGGAACGTGCGGTGGTCGGGCAACCACACGAGCGCCCCGAACTTCGTGACGATCTCGGCGCCGCCCTCGTCCTCGACGTCCGCGCCGGTCTCGGGGTCGAGGAAGCGGACGTGCTGCCAGTCCGAGCCGCCCTCGCTCACCGTGTAGGCGAGCAGGCCGCCGTCGCCCGTCGTCGAGAGACCGGCGAGCGAGGCCGTGCCGTCCGCCGACCAGGACGACGGGTCGAGGAGCACCCGCCCACCGGCCTCGAGCTCCTCGAGGGTGCGGGCGACGTACCACGTGTTCTGCGGCCGGGTGCCGTCGTTGCGGGAGACGAGGTACCACCCGTGCTCGTGGACGGGGACCCCGACGACGGGTCGCAACACGATCTCCCGCATGAGCGCCGACCATCGCTCGTGACCGGGGAGGTCCCGGAGATGCGCGTGGGTGAGCGCGTTCTGCGCGCTCACCCACGCCTGCGTCTCGGGGGAGTCCGGATCCTCCAACCACCGGTAAGGGTCGGCGATCCGGTGTCCGTGCAGGGTCTCGACGACGTCGTCGCGTCGGGTGGTGGGGTACTCCATGCCCCGACCGTAGCGGTCTCCTCCGACACCCCGCCCGATACGGGCAGGCGCCTCAGCGTTGATGGTCCTTCATGGGGGAGTCCGCCGCGGGCAGCGCCTCACCCGTGCGCTCGTAGTGGTCGGCGATGGAGTCCCACAGCGGCGCGTTCGTCACGCCGACGTTCTCGGGGCGGAACACCGGGTCCTCGCCCGCCTTGCGTTGCCTCTCGTAGTCGCGGAACACCCGGATCGCGACGGGGACCAGCGGGATGAGCGCGACGAGGTTGATCCACGTGTAGAGGCCGAGGCCCACGTCGGCTAGCGACCAGGCGAAGTCCGACTTCCGGAACGAACCGACGAGGATCGACGCCGCGAGGACCACCTGGAAGACCCGGATGATCGTGCGCTCGTGACGGTGCGAACGAAGGATGTAGGCGATGTTCGTGTCGGCGTAGAACCCGAACGACAGCAGCGTCGTGAACGCGAAGAAGAACATCGCGATCGCGACGAACGCCGCGCCGAACCCGGGCGCGACCGTCTCGATCGCGTTCTGCGTGAACGCCGGCCCGGCATCGACGCCCGGCAGGTACTGCACGACGGCGGAGTGGTCCTCGGCGAGGACGTTGTAGCTGTTCGTCACGAGGATCATGAGGCCTGTGATCGTGCAGACGACGAGCGTGTCGACGTAGACGGAGAAGCCCTGCGCGAGACCCTGCTTGACGGGGTGGCTCACTTCCGCGGCGGCGGAGGCCTGCGCGCCCGAACCGGTGCCCGCCTCGGAGGAGTAGACCGCCCGACGCACGCCCCAGAGGATCGCCGCGCCGAGCATGCCGCCGAACATCGAATCCATGCCGAACGCGCTCTCGAAGATGAGGCGGAACATGGCCGGCACGTGCTCGGCGTTGACGACGAGGACGACGATGCCCACGAGGACGTAGGCGATCGCCATGAACGGCACCATGAGGCCGCAGACACGGCCGATGCGCTTCATGCCGCCGAAGACCACGAGGCAGAACAGCGTCGCGACGAAGAGGCCCGTGATCCGCGGGTCGATGGCGAAGGCCTCCTTCGCGGAGACCGCGATGCTGTTCGCCTGGATCGTCGGCCCGGTGATCGTCGTTGCGAGGATCGTCGCGACGGCGTACGCGAGGGCGAGCCACTTCGCGTTGAGGCCCTTCTCGATGTAGTAGGCCGGGCCACCGCGGTACTCGCCCTCGACCTCCTCCTTCCACACCTGCGCGAGGGAGGACTCGACGACGGCGACGGCAGCACCGACGATCGCCGTGAGCCACATCCAGAACATCGCTCCGGGGCCACCCACACCGATGGCGGCGGCGACCCCGGCGATGTTGCCGACACCGACGCGGCCGCCGAGCGCCATCGCGAGCGACTCGAACGAGGAGATGCCCCGGTCGGAGCCGCCGCCGCTCTTGAGCTGGGACAGCATGTCGGGGATCCGGCGGATCTGCGGCACCCGCATCCACACCGTGAACACGGTGCCGATTCCGAGGACCAGCAGCACCATGGGGGTGCTCCACAGCCACCCGCTGATCGTTTGGAGGTCTTTCATCACGAGGATCTCGCTCTCCGCGGTCGTGGTCGACGGGCCGCCCGACGCGGCCCGGCAAGAGTGGCACCAGTCTCCCGTCGATCACCGCTCACGGGTCGGAAAGCGGGCGACGAATGCGGGCACGTCGTCGTGGCTGACGTGCCGGTGGTGTGGCGTCCTTCTCGGAGGCGTGCCCAGGCCCGGCGCCACCATGGCGCGGCCGCGGCCACGGGCGACGGCGTCACGATCGGGGGCGGGGGAGGCGGGCGGAGCCCACGCCATCTCTCGACCATCGCGTCGACGTCGACCCTCGGCGCGACGACGGGCATCGACGGGCCGGTGACCGGACGCAGTCGGTCCTCGACGACCCGACGGTTGTAATCCTGCAGGATCTCCCGCACCCGGTCCTCCCGGTGGACGTCGAGCAGCGAACCGGGAAAGCCCGCGTGCTCGGCGCGCAGCTGCATCACGGGCGGCATGGTCGCCGACGCGTCGAGCCCCTCCCGACGGACGAACCGCTTGACCCACCAGTCGGGATCGTCGACGTCGTGGAGATCGAGCGGCTTCCCCGTGCCGGGGAGGTCGTCGAACTCGCCCCGTTCGGTCGCCTCCCGGATCTGCCGCTCGACCCAGCTCTCGTGGAACGTCATGACGACGATTGTCGCCCGTCGCCCCGGCGGGGACCGGTGCACGCCGGGGGGAGAGGGAACGGCCCGCCGCACGGTCGGCGTGTGGCTCACCGGGTTGCTCTCGCGAGGGGACGTCTCCGTACGCTGACGGCATGGGAACCCGCCGACGCGCCGCCCGGCGACTCGTGGCCGCGGTGGCCGGAGCGATCGGCCTCGCCCTCGCGACATCGCGTAACGCGCACGCGCCGGGAACGGCGCACGCACGGGGGACACGACCCGACGCTCCTCTCGGGCGGCAGGACGACACGCTCCCACACTCGGACGGGACGTCGACGACCTCCGCCGGGATGCCACCGCACTCGGACGGGACGCGGCGCGACACCGACGCCTGACGCGGCGGCGTCCACGGCGCCGTCCGAGTGCGGCGGGCGGTCAGCCGTCGAAGAGATCGCCGAGGAAACTGCCGCCGCCCCCGGAGGACCCGGCGGAGGGGTGGACGTTCTCGGCGGGCTGGACGATGACGTGACCCACGCCGCCGAACGCCATCTGGAAGGTCTCGCCGCTCCCGCCCCGCACGAGGGACCGCAGCCCGCCGGTGTCGACGCGGACGTCCATCGTCACGCCCTGGGTCCACAGCACGACGGCGTCGGCGTCGCCGAAGGTCGGGGCGGAGGCGACGTCGAGGGCCACGGGCTCGCCCCTCGTCGTCACGGCGACGAACCCGGTGCCGCGGAGGGCGACGTTGAAGAGGTCTCCCGTCATCGCGGCGCCCCGCGCGGAGACCCGGTGGACGTCCCACTGGATCCCGTCGGAGAAGGCGAGCACGTTGCCGCCGTTGACCGAGACCATGTCGTTCTCGAGGTAGAGGATCTGCACGTCGGCGGCCATGTTCGCGAGGAAGAGGTCGCCCCGGCCGGAGCACCGCATCATGCTCAGGCCCTCGCCGGTGGCGGCCTTGCGGAGCATCTTGCCGAGGCCGCCGGAGCCGGTGTTCTCGAAGTGGATCTCGCCCTGGTAGGCGACCATCGACCCGGCCCGTGCCCACATGGGCGGCCCGTCCATGCGCACCTTGAGCATCTTGGAGTTCTGCCGGATGAACGGCTCCCGCGCGTCCTGTTCGGCGTACTGCTCGAACAACGGGCCGTAGATCGTCATGCGTCACCTCTTCGTCGGTCGGGGCCGCCCACATTAGGCGCCCGATACCCGCCCGTCGGCGGCTTCCGGGTGGCTCTGTGGAGGACTCTACGGGCCTCCCGCGGTTGGGGGAATCGGCTGCTCTGCGGTCCCGTTCCCGGTCCGGCCGGGGCCCGTTCTGCGATCACCGATGCGGGCGTCGGCGGGCGCCGCCGGAGAACTCACGGGTCAGGACGTCGTGACAGGTTGCCCGGACGCCGCTTTCCTCATCGGTGATTGCAGGACGGGCCCGCGCCCGGTCGGCGGGGCGCCTTCCGGGGCGATGAGGTGCGTCGTGGGGGCCGCGATCAGACGGGGCGGACGCGGCCGAGATGGTGCCAGAACCTCGCCCGGATCTGGTGGCGGGTCTCGTCGTCGAGATCGCCGTCGTCGCTCTTGCTGGCGAGGTCGACGAGGAGGGCACGGTCGAGCTCGGAGGGGATGACCGGGGCCGCCGCCTTGAGTTCGGCGAGGGCGTCGGGCGTCGCCGAACTGCACCAGGCCGCGACGACCTGTCGGGCCACCGCGTCGACGACCGCGGGGGAGAGCCCGTCGTCGTCGGGGGCGGGGGTGGGCGGGACCGCGCCCGCGCCCGGGAGCGCCACCCCGCTCGCCTTGCGGCGGGCGAGGATCGCGGGCGACGGCGTCGCGGGCGCCGCGGTGGTCTCGGCGGTGGTCTCGGCGGCGGGCGGAGCGACGGGAGTCGACGTGGGGTGCTCCCCGGGTGCGGGCGCCATCTGCGAGGTGGGTGCGGGGGTGGCGTCGGTGGCCGGAGGTGCCGGCTCCCGGGGTGTGACGGCGGGCGTTCCGGGAGCGGAGGGTGCCGGCGGCTCGTCGGGCCGGAGCGACTCGGCGCCGTGGATGCGGACGGTGCGGCGGCGCTCCCTCGGGGGGCCGGGCACGGGGCGCGCGGAGGCGTCGGAGGTCGTGGTGCCCGTGGGGTGGTCGGTGGTGGGCGGCCCGGCATCGGCGGGAGTCCTCGCGCCGGGCGCGGCATCGGCGTCCTGGGGGCATGTCTCCGAGAGCGTCGATGGTGTCCCGTCGATGTTCTGGTCGAGGCCGTGGTCGTCGTCTCCGGCGGGGGAGGGGATGAGTGCCTCCGGGATGGCCGTCGGCTTGAAGGCGTGGTCGATGGCGCCCTGATCGATGATCTGGGTGCGATCGACCTCGCGGAGGAGGTGCTTGGAGACGGCGAGGGGCTTCTCGTCGTGGCGGGGAACGGCGAGGAGGACGACCTGGACGCCGTGACTCTGGGCGTCCTCGACGGCCTCGGTGAGGTCGTCGTCGCCGGAGACGAGGTAGACGACGTCGGCGACGCGCTGCCGAGCCTGGATGGCGAGGTCGAGGCCGATGCGGACGTCGACGCCCTTCTGCTCGCCGGAGTAGGAGAGACGTCCGAGGCGGAGCTTGACGCCGGGGATCTGGCCGATCTCGTCCTGGGAGGCGTCGGGCATACCGCCGGGGCGTCCGCCGGCGTCGTACCAGTTGACGCGGAGGAGGGGGAGGCCCGAGTCGGCCTCGGCGTGGCCGACGAGCCAGGTGATGAGGGAGGCGCAGTCCGCCTGGACGCCGCGACGCAGGGAGCTGCCGGTCACACGGGTGGCCGCAGCCGCCAGGAGGTAACCGACATCGACATAGACCGCGCAGCAGGACCTCATGCCTCCACCCTCTCAGAGTCCCGCCGGGTGTCCACCTGCGCCGGGGGCTCGCGGCGACCTGGTGGTCGAAAGGCCGGTCGACGGATCGGTCGACGTGGTGGGAGCGGGCGGCGGGGGCGCCGCGTCCGTAGCCTGGGGTGATGGACGATCGGGCGGTGGGCCTCACCGAGGCGTTGCGGGAGGCGCGGGCGGAGGTGGCGGCGCGTGTCGCCGAGTTCGATGAGACGACAAGGATACTCGCCGAGGCGCGGGGGGATTCGGACACCGACGACGAGCACGACCCGGAGGGGACGACGATCGCGTGGGACCGGGCCGTGAGCGCGGCGACGGCGGACTCGGCACGGCAGCGTCTCGCCGACGTCGAGACCGCCCTCGCGCGTGTCGAGGCGGGGTGGGACGGCACCTGCGTCGGGTGCGGCCGCCCCATCCCCGTCGAACGTCTCGCAGTCCGACCCCAGGCCGACCGCTGCGTGGAGTGCGCCTCGCGGCGGTGATGACAGGGCCGGGCCGGACGAATCGTGCGGGTGGGGGATCGGCGTCGTGCGGCATCCCCCGTCCACCCCGGGGTGACCGGGCGGAGCGAGTGCCGGGTGAGGGCCCGCTTCCGCCGCGGGCACGGGCCGTGTCCCGGCACGCCGCCGGTCGTGCCGTTCCGTGTGCGGACTTCGGGCGCGGGGGCGTCGTGTGGCGTCCGTTAGCCTGGGGGCGTGTTCAACAACCTGTCCGACCGCCTCACGCTGACCTTCAAGCACCTGCGGGGAAAGGGCCGCGTCACCGAGAAGGACGTCAACCAGACGATCCGCGACATCCGAGTCGCTCTTCTCGATGCCGACGTCGCCCTGCCGGTGGTGCGCGCCTTCACGTCGGCCGTGCGCGAGCGTGCGCTCGGCGCCGAGGTGCACGAGGCGCTCAACCCGGGCCAGCAGGTCGTCAAGATCGTCAACGACGAACTCGTCGGCATCCTCGGCGGTCAGACGCGCACCCTGCAGTTCGCGAAGAACCCGCCGACCGTCATCATGCTCGCCGGTCTGCAGGGTTCCGGTAAGACGACCCTCGCCGGCAAGCTCGGTCACTGGCTCAAACAGCAGGGGCACACCCCGATGCTCGTCGCCGCCGACCTGCAGCGCCCGAACGCCGTCACCCAGCTCGAGGTCGTCGGTGAGCGGGCCGGCGTGCCGGTGTACGCGCCCGAGCGCGGAAACGTCGCCGGGTACGACGCCGCCGTCGAGTACGGCTCCGGCACCCGCGGATACGGCGACCCCGTCTCCGTCGCGAAGGCCGGTGTCGAGGAGGCCAGGCGTCAACAGCGCGACGTCGTCATCGTCGACACCGCCGGCCGCCTCGCCATCGACATGGAGCTGATGAAGCAGGCACGGGACATCCGCGACGCGATCAGCCCCGACGAGGTCCTCTTCGTCATCGACGCGATGATCGGTCAGGTCGCCGTCGAGACCGCCCAGGCGTTCGCCGACGGCGTCGACTTCACCGGCGTCGTCCTCTCCAAGCTCGACGGTGACGCCCGCGGTGGTGCCGCCCTCTCGGTCGCGCACGTGACGGGCAAGCCGATCATGTTCGCCTCGACGGGTGAGAACACGAAGGACTTCGAGGTCTTCCACCCCGACCGGATGGCCTCCCGCATCCTCGACATGGGTGACGTCCTCACCCTCATCGAGCAGGCACAGCGTGCGTTCGACCGTCGTGAGCAGGACGAGCTGGCCCGAAAGTTCCTCGCCGACGAGGACTTCACGTTCGACGACTTCCTGCAGCAGATGGCCGCCGTCCGCAAGATGGGCAACCTCAAGCAGTTGCTCGGCATGATGCCGGGGATGAACCAGATGCGTGACCAGCTCAACGCGCTCGACGACAAGGAGTTCGACCGCGTCGAGGCGATGGTCCGCTCGATGACGCCGTTCGAACGCACCCACCCCAAGCAGATCAACGGCTCCCGCCGCGCCCGCATCGCCAAGGGGTCCGGCGTGCACGTGAGCGAGGTCAACGCGCTCCTCGAACGTTTCGGCGAGGCGCAGAAGATGATCCGCCAGCTCAAGCGTGGCGGCGGGATGCCCGGAATGCCGGGGATGCCCGGCATGGGTGGCCCCGGCGGCAAGAAGAAGCCGGCGCAGAAGAAGAAGGGCAAGAGCGGCAACCCCGCCAAGCGTGCCCAGCAGGAGAAGGAACTCGAGGTCAAGGCGCAGCAGGCGCGTGAGGCCGCCATCGAGGCCGCCCTCAGCGGTGGGGCCGCGGGCGACGCGGCTCCCGGCAGCGCCCTCGGTGCGCTCGGCGGCGGCAAGGGCGGCCAGCCCGACCCCGCCGACCTCGCCGAGGCGATGAAGGACTTCGACGCCTCCCGCCTCCCCAAGGGTTTCGACAAGTTCCTCAAGTGACGTGACGGTCGACGCGGCCGGGGATCTTCGGACCTCCGGCCGCGTCGCGTCATGATGAAGGGCGTGTCTGCTGCTGCCGTGTGAGGATTCGTCGCCGCCTCGTCACTGCTCCTCGGCGCCCTGCTCGGTGTCCTGCATCCGTGGTCGTCACGGCTCGTCGGGGTTGTGCTCGGCTTCGGTGGGGGCGCGCTCATCGCGAGCATCTCCTTCGAACTGTTCGAGGAGGGCCTCCGTCACGGCGGCCTGGTGCCCGTCGCGATCTGCCTCCCCTCGGCGCCCTCGTCTACCTCGCGGCGAACGCCCTCGCCGAGAAGGCGGGGAACGGTGAACCCCGTCACCACCTGCGCCGCCACCACGGCGTCGACGCGACGCCTTCCACGCAGCCGTCCGTGTAGGGACGTCGCCGCGAGCAGGGCGGCGCCGCCCTCGCCCTCGGCGCGTTCCTCGACGGCATCCCCGAACAGGCCGTCCTCGGCATCGGTCTCGCCTCCTGCGGGGTCGGCATCGCGCTGCTCGTCACGATCTTCGTGTCCGACCTCCCCGAGGCCATCGGCTCGGCGACCGACATGCGCGGGTTCGGCCGAGGCCGCGAGTTCATCCTCGCCCTGTGGGGCGGGGTCACCGCCGTCTGCGGCCTCGCGAGTACGGCGGACTACCTCGTCGCCGACGTCGTGAGCGCCCCGTCCAGAGCGGTATCCGGGCCTTCGCCGCGGGCGTCCTGCTCGTCATGCTCGTCGACTCCCTCGTCCCCGAGGCCCGGCAGAAGACCGGCGAGTCCGCCGGGCCCCTCACCGTCCTCGGGTTCGCGCTCGCCCCCGGACTGTCGTTCCTCGTCCGACGTCGCACTCCCGGAGCGGCGGTCCCGGCCTCGGCTCGGCCCGTCACCCCGCACAGGGTCAGTGGGCGAAACGGCCCACCTCGCGGTCGAGGTCGCGGGCGAGGTGGGAGAGCCCACCGTCGCCGCTCACCGCGCCGTGGACCTCTTCGACGCGGACGTGGACGCCGTCGACCGTCTCCGCGATCGCGGAGATCGCCGCGACGGCCTGCTGCACCGCCGACTGCGTCACCTCGACCTGCGCCGCGATGTCGGCCGACGAACTCGTCGTCTCGTTCGCGAGGGTCTTCACCTCGCCGGCGACGACGGCGAACCCCTTGCCCGACTCGCCGGCGCGGGCGGCCTCGATGGTCGCGTTGAGCGCGAGGAGCCGAGTCTGGTCGGCGACCGAGGAGATGATCGTCAACGCCTTCTGGATCTCGCCACCGGCGGTCTCCAGGGAACGTACCGACGCCATCGCGTCCCGCGCCCGCTCGACGGCGGAACCCGCGGCAGCGCCGAGGTCGGCTGCGGCGTCGGAGAGCCGGTCGGCCGCCTCCGCCACCCGCGCCGACACGTCGACCGTCGAGGCGATGACCTCGCTGCGGGTCCGTTCCTGGGCCGCGAGTTCCTCGCCCGCGGCGAGCATCCGGTCGCGGGCACCGTTGATCTGTGCCGCGCCCCGACCGAACGCCCCCACCATGCCGGTGAGCATGATGCGGCGATACGCCCGACCCTCGGCGGCGGCCTCGAGGCACGCCTCGGCCTCCCGCATGTAGGCGTCGATGAGGTCGAGGAGACGGTTGACCTCCGTGCCGATCTCCGTGCACGGCCCGAACGTGCGCCGTACGTCGACGCGCGGGCGCAGATCCCCGCGGGCGGCGGACCGGACGACGCCGAGCACGTGGGAGATCCCCTCGGCGTGCTCACCGGTCTCCGCCGGCCTCTCGGTTCCGGCCGTGGGGAGTCCCTGCGTTCTGCGTCGGCGTCTCATGCGGAGCGCCTTCCCGTCTCGATGAGCGACCAGACGAGTTCGTCGTAGCTGCGGCCGTCCCGTTCGCGGACGCCGTTCAGGTGGGCGAGACCGGCCTCGGCGGCCGCGCGCCCGCCCGAGGTGCGGGACTCGACGGCGAGCATGTCCCGGTACACCGCCTCGGCCGCACGCACGGCGTGCGGGTCGGGAACGCGGCGGCTCGAGTGATATCCGTCGAGGTGGCCCCGGTCGTCGGCGGTCGTGACGTGGGCGAGCACCCAGTAGTGGTCGCCGTTCTTCGCGAGGTTGTTGATGTAGGCGAAGACCTCCCGCCCGTCCGAGATCGTGTCCCAGAGGAGCTTGAACAACCCGGCGGGCATCGCGGGATGCCGGACGAGGTTGTGCGGCTGCCCGACGACCTCCTCGGCCTCGTAGCCGGAGATGCGGAGGAACACGTCGTTCGCGTACGTGATGCGGCCCTTCGGATCGGTCTTCGAGACGATGAGGTCGTCCGGGGAGAACGTGCGTTCGCGTCCGGTGGGGATGGGTGCCACGCGTTCCTCCGTGATCAGGACGAGCGAATGGCGGCACGACGCCGCCGCCTGTCCTGTCGTCCTCGCGGGGATTGTCCTGCGAGGTGCGCATTGTCCGATTCCTCCGCATGCCGGGCGAAATGGCGGCGGGCTCGTAGGAGGACGTCGCCTGCGGTGGCCGCGGTCGGGACACGGCGGCCGGATGCGGCGGGGGAGGACGCCTCGAACGCGGCGGCTCCGACGCGGCGGGCGCGAGTCACGTCCCGGGCGGGGGCGAGATCGGTAGTGTCGGGGCATGAATGCGCCCGTACTGCACGTCCGAGGTCGGATCCTCCGCGGGCCGGAGGACATCGTCGACGAGATGTGGGTGGTCGACGGCCGCCTCACGTTCGAGCGGCCCGCGCAGGCCGCCGGCGACGTCGAGACCGTCGACGGATGGGTGCTGCCGGGGCTCGTCGACGCGCACTGCCATGTCGGCCTCGACTCCCGCGGCGCGGTCGAACCCGAGCGGGCCGTCGAGCAGGCCCTCACCGACCGCGACGCCGGAACGCTCCTCATCCGCGACGCCGGGTCGCCGCTCGACACCCGCTTCGTGCAGGAGCGCGACGACCTGCCCGAACTGATCCGCGCCGGGCGGCACATCGCCCGTACGCGCCGGTACATCCCGAACTTCGCTCGCGAGATCGAGCCGGAGGAGCTCGTCACGTGCATCCGGGAGGAGGCGCGTCGCGGCGACGGCTGGGTCAAGCTCGTCGGCGACTGGATCGACCGCTCCGCCGGTGACCTCGGCCCGTGCTGGCCGCGGTCCGCACTCGACCTCGCCGTCGAGGCCGCCCACGAAGAGGGCGCCCGCGTCACCGCCCACTGCTTCGCCGAGGAGTCCCTCTTCGACTTCGCCGCCGCGGGCGTCGACTGCATCGAGCACGCCACGGGCCTCACGCCCGAGTCGGTCGAGATCTTTGCGCGGCAGGGCATCGCGATCGTGCCGACCCTCGTCAACATCGCGACGTTCCCCGACATCGCCGCCGCCGGGGAGAAGAAGTTTCCCGGCTACGCCGCGCATATGCGCGACCTCCACGAGCGCCGCTACGACACGATCGGCGCAGCCCACGACGCCGGCGTGCCGATCTTCGTCGGCACCGACGCGGGCGGCAGCCTCCCGCACGGTCTCGTCGCGAAGGAGATCGCCGAACTCACGAAGACGGGCATGACCGCCCTCGAGGCGATCTCGGCCGCGACATGGCGGGCCCGCGAATGGCTGGACCGCGACGGCCTCGTCGAGGGCGCCCAGGCGGACTTCGTCGTCTACCGCGACGATCCCCGCGAGGACGTCCGCACGATCGCCGACCCGCACCGGATCGTCCTGCGGGGTGCCGTTGTCCGCTGAGCTGCGCCCCTTGTCCGCGGTGGGGGAGCGGGTACGTGTCGACACCGTCGTCGAGACGGACGTCCCCGCCTACCGGCGAGCCGTCGAGACCTCCCGCGAACGCATCCGGCCGTGGAACCCCGTCAACCCCGACGACCTCGCGTTCCACCTGCGGCGGCAGAGCGACGAGCACCGCACGTTCCTCGTGCGGGCCTTGCCGCACGTCCGCGTGCGGGGTCACGACATCGTCGGCAAGGTCAATCTCACCGGCATCCAACGAGGTCGCGCGTTCAGCGGCGTCCTCGGCTACGACGCCTACGACCCGTACGCCGGGAAGGGCCTGTTCGCCGAGGGGTTGCGGCTGGTCGTCGACGTCGCGTTCGCCCCGATGCCCCACGGTCTGGGGCTCAACCGGGTCGAGGCGGCCGTGCAACCCGGTAACGTGCGGTCGGCGGGACTGCTCCGCTCGTTGGGGTTCCGTCGCCGCGGCGCCTACCCCCGCTACCTGTGGCTCGCCGACGCCGAGGGGCGCGACGCATGGCGCGACCACGTCGTCTACGGCGTCGACCGTTACGACTGGCCCGCGGAGCCCTACGACCGTGACGACGTCGCCGGTCCCGTCGTCGTCGTCGAGGCCGGGGCCGGTGAACCCGGACCACGCGACGTCGCCGCCGCCCGCGCGCTCGCGGCCGAGATGGGCGTGCCCGTCCTGCGTCCGACGGGCCCGGCGACCGGAAGGCCGGACGCCGCCTGGGCCGAACGGCTCGCCGACGCCGCCACCGGCGCCGTCGTCCTCGTCGGACGGGGCGGCGGGGTCCCCTCGACGGGAGCGCCCTGGGCACACACCGCCGTCACCACCGCCGACCTCGACGGGCCCTCCGCCGTCACCCGGGTCGCCCTCGACGCCCACCGGCTCGCCCACGCCACACGGCGCTGACGCCCACGGGTGCTCACCGGGTGCTCGACGGACGTTCGTCGACGGTCGTGACGTTCGCCGGGATCGTCCTCGTGACGATCAGTGATCGTCGGGGCCGTCGCTGCCCGACGCCTGGAGGCGGTCGACCTCCGTCTGCAGCGAGAACGACAACGGTTCGAGGCCGTCGTGGCCCTCGATGGCCGTCGACATCTCCGCGACGCGGCCGTCGATGCCCTCGATCGCGGCGGTGATCGCGCCGATCGTGTCGGCCGCCTCCCGCGCGGCGGCCTGCGTCGCCGCGACCTGCTCGGCGATACGGTCCGAGGACGTCGTCGTCTCCTCGGCGAGCGACTTCACCTCCGCCGCGACGACGGCGAACCCCTTGCCGGCGTCCCCGGCGCGGGCGGCCTCGATCGTCGCGTTGAGGGCGAGGAGCTTCGTCTGCGAGGCCACCTGGGCGATGAGCCGGACGGCCTGGTCGATGTCGGCGCTCGCCTGCTCGAGCCGCGTCACCGTCGCGAGAGCGGACTCCGCCTCGGAGACGGCCGTGCGCGTCGAGTCCGACAGGCCCGTCGCCGACGTGTGGAGGTCCCGTGCCGCGTGCGTGAGACGCTCGGAGATCTCCGAGACCCCGTCGGCGAGACCCTGACGCTCGGCGTCCCGGAGTTCGAGGGTCCGGTCGCGGTCGAGCATCGACTGACGTGCCGCGTTGATCCGCTGCGCGCTCTTCTTGAGCGGCCCCGGCATGCCGCGGGGAAGGAAGAGGCGGTGGTAACGCCCCTCCCCGGCGGCGCGGAGGGACAGCTCCGTCTCGAGCGCGAACGCCTGGAAGAGGTCGATGAGGTCGTTGACCCGGTGGGCGATCCGGACCTGCTCCTCCGGCGCGTCGAGGAGGACGATGCGCGCGTCGAGGTCACCGGCGAGGGCACGCTCGAGGACGGACTCGATCGCGTCGCACGCCTCCGGTGTCGGGGCAGACGTCGCGGGTGCGGTGTCGTCGTGCCGCGTGTGGCGCCTCATCGCGTGAGACTCGTCGTCCGTGCGATGAGATCCCACACGAACTCGTCGTAGGAGAGCCCTCGCTCGGCGAGCACCCGGCCGACGAGCGCGAGGGACGCCTCCGCGGCCTCGATCGTCCGCGTGTGCCGCGCCTCCTCGGCCCGCATGACGTCGTACACCCCCTCGACCTCCCGCACGGCCGCCGGCTCCGGCCGACGCCGCCACGAGTGGTGGCCGACGATCCGGCCCGACGCGTCGAGACTCGGCGTCACGTGGGCGAGCACCCAGTACGTGTCGCCGCTCTTCGTCATGTTCTTGACGTAGGCGAAGATCTCCTGCTTCGCCTCGAGGGTGTCCCACAACAGCTTGAACACCCCGCGCGGGAAGTCGGGGTGGCGAATGATGTTGTGCGGCTGCCCGATGAGTTCGTGCTCGGCGTATCCGCTGACCCGGAGGAAGACGTCGTTGGCGTAGGTGATGACGCCCTTGGGGTCGGTCTTGCTGACGACCACCTCGTCGTCGCCGAACGTGACCTCCCTGCCGGTCGGCGTGACGGACGTGCGGCGCATCGATGATTCCGTTCTCTCGGTGGGTCGTCCACGGTGGGCGGCGGGACTCCCTCCTGTCGGCGCAGCCGGGGCCGGATTGAGTGATTCGTCCCCTGCGCCCGACCGGGGCGCGACCTCGCCCATCACCGTCCCCCTCGTCGTCCTCGGCGTCGCGCGCGTCCCGCTGCGGGGCGGGGCGGGGCGGGGCGGGGGATCCTCATGGACGCGCCTCCCACGCGCGTGTGATCGCGCGCGGCGAGCAGGTGGGTGCGATTCCCCGCGGCGGTCGCCGTCTGGCAGAATGGGTCGCTGTACCCGCCCGGCCCAGAGTTCGCCGGGATCTCGGGCGCCTACACCCCGAGCATCGGTTCCCCGGCATTCTTCCTCCCGCCGGTCTCGCCGTGCTCACGATCCAACGAGGAGACCACCACCGTGGCCGTCAAGATTCGTCTCAAGCGGATGGGTAAGATCCGCAGCCCCTTCTACCGCGTCGTCGTCATGGACTCGCGCACCAAGCGCGACGGGCGTGCGATCGAGGAGATCGGCCTCTACCACCCCACCCGTGAGCCCTCGGTCATCGAGATCGACTCCGAGCGCGCCCAGTACTGGCTCGGTGTCGGCGCCCAGCCGACCGAGCAGGTCGCGGCCCTCCTCAAGGTCACCGGTGACTGGCAGAAGTTCAAGGGCGAGGCCGGTGCCGAGGGCACCCTCAAGGCCCAGCCGGAGAAGCAGAGCAAGAAGGACCTCTACGAGGCCGCCATGGCCGCTGCCGGCAAGGCCGACGAGGACTACGAGAAGAACCCGCCGAAGAAGAAGGAGTCCAAGGCGAAGGCCGGCAAGGCTCCCGCCGAGGCTGCCGAGACCACTCCGGCCGAGGCCCCGGTCGAGGACGCTCCCGCTCCTGAGGCCGCCGAGGCCGCGACCGAGCAGCCCACCGAAGCCTGATCATGCTCGAAGAAGCGCTCGAGCACCTCGTTCGGGGCATCGCCGACCACGAGGACGACGTCGAGATCCGGCACCGTGAGCTCCGCCGTGGCGAGCTGCTCGAGGTGCGGGTCCACCCCGACGACCTCGGCCGCGTCATCGGACGCTCCGGCCGCACCGCGAGTGCCCTCCGCACGATCGTCGGCGCTCTCGCCGGTGGCCGTCAGGTGCGGATCGACATCGTCGATCTCGACCGCTGACGCCTCCCGACGCACCTCGGATCCCCGCTCCTCCTGCCCCTCCGGCAGAGTAGGTGCGGGGATCCGCGCCGTTTCCCCGGTTCCGCGCCGTCGTCGGCGGGGCTCCGCTTCTGCCGCCCCGCCCGGGACCTCAGTTCGTGACCCCAGAAGGAGAACGATGACCGCCGTCGTCGCCCGTATCGGCAAGCCCCACGGATTGCGGGGTGAGGTCACCGTGCAGCTCCACACGGACGCTCCCGAGGAGCGGTTCGCCCCCGGCGCCGTGCTCGACACCGAGCCCGACCGCGGCACGCTCACCGTGGCCGGTACCCGCGTCCACCAGGGCGTGTGGCTGCTCCGGTTCGAGGAGGTCGCCGACCGCACCGGCGCCGAGGCCCTCCGGGGCACGCGGCTCGTCGCCGAGGAGGACGAGGCCGAGGACGAGGACGCCTGGTACGAGGACGATCTCGTCGGGGCCGAGGTCCGTGACCCGGCGGGCACCCGCCTCGGCGAGGTCGTCGCCCTCGAGGTGCGGCCCGCGCAGGATCTTCTCGAGGTGCGTCTCCTCGACGGCCGCACCCGTCTCGTCCCGTTCGTGGCCGCCCTCGTTCCCCACGTCGCCGTCGACTCCGACGACCCCCACGTCGTCGTCGACGCCCCGCCCGGTCTCTTCGACCTCGAGTCCTGAGGGGCCCGGATGCGTCTCGACGTCGTCACGATCTTCCCCCAGTACCTCGCGCCGCTCGACCTGTCCCTCATCGGCAAGGCCCGTCGCGACGGGTTGCTCGACCTGCGGGTCCACGACCTGCGGGGGTTCACCCACGACCGGCACCACACCGTCGACGACACGCCCTACGGCGGTGGCGCCGGGATGGTGATGAAGCCACAGCCGTGGGCCGAGGCGTTCGACGCGGTCCTCGGCGAGGCGCCGGGGGAGGGGGCGTCCCCGCGGGCGCGCCTCGTCGTCCCCGGCCCGGGCGGGGCGCCGTTCACGCAGGCGACCGCCCACCGTCTCGCCCGCGAGGAGCACCTCGTGTTCGCGTGCGGCCGCTACGAGGGCATCGACGAACGCGTCTACGACCACGCCCGCGACGTGTTCGAGGGGCGGGTGGAGATCCTCTCCCTCGGCGACTACGTCCTCAACGGCGGCGAGGTCGCCGTGCTCGCGATGGTCGAGGCGATCGCCCGGCTCGTCCCCGGCGTCGTCGGCAACGCCGAGTCCCTCGTCGAGGAGTCGCACGAGGACGGTCTCCTCGAGTACCCCGTCTACACCAAGCCCGCCTCGTGGGAGGGGCGCGACGTGCCGTCCGTCCTCCTCGGCGGCGACCACGGCGCGATCGCCCGGTGGCGGCACGAGCAGCGCCTCGCCCGCACCGCTGCCCGCCGGCCCGACCTCCTACCTCCCTCGGCGGTGCTCTCCGGCGAGGCCGAGCTGCCGATCACGACCGCGACGCCCGCGGACGCCGGGGAGCTCCTCGTCCTCCGCCGTTGCTGCCTCCCCGAGGTTGCAGGGGAGGAGACGATCGAGGACGTCCGCGCGACGCTGGCCGCCGGCGCGCCCTGGCGCACGTGGACCGTGCGTGATCCGCAGGGGCGACTCGTCGCCGCCGTCCGGGGCCGCACGCGCCACGACGACCCCTCCGGGGAGGCAGGCCCGACGGCCTGGGAGATCGACGGGCTCGTCGTCGCCCCCGACGTAGCCGGACGGGGGATCGGCGGCGCTCTCCTCGACCACGCGCTCGCCCAGGCGGACCCCGAGGCGCGCTTCGCCCGGATCGACGTGCCCCGCCGCGGGTCCCGCCCCTGCCGTCTGTACCGCAATGCGGGGTTCCGCCCCGCCCGCAGCGCCGCGACGGAGCCGGGGACGGTCGTCCTCACCCGTTCCCTGCGACGCGGGGCCTGACGAGGGGCGGGACCGATTTCCGCGCCCGCCCGCTCTCTGGCAAGATGGATCGTCGCGTCACGATTCACACGGCCCCTACCACGGGGGGACGTGCAGCTCGGCTCCTCCGCCCGCCTGCGGTCGCAGGAGGTGCCCGGCGCATGCGGCCTCGTGACGCACGCAGCATCACCCACTCACCCGGGGTGGCCCGTGGCACCGCCGAGAAAGCGAAGACGTCATGAAGAAGCTCGACATGGTCGACAAGGCCAACCTGCGCACCGACATCCCGGAGTTCCGCGCCGGTGACACCGTCAAGGTGCACGTGCGAGTCATCGAGGGCAACCGCACCCGTGTCCAGGTGTTCCAGGGCGTCGTCATCCGTCGTCACGGCGGCGGCATCGGCGAGACCTACACCGTCCGCAAGGTGAGCTTCGGCGTCGGCGTGGAGCGGACGTTCCCGCTGCACAGCCCCGTCGTCGAGAAGATCGAGGTCGTCACCCGCGGCGACGTCCGTCGCGCCAAGCTCTACTACCTGCGCGACCTGCGCGGCAAGGCCGCCAAGATCCGCGAGAAGCGCTGACCACGCGTCACCCGCTGCTCACCACCGCGCCCCGGCCCGACCTCGTCGACCGGGGCGCGGTCGTACCCGGCGCGGGCCCTCTCGTCGATGCCCCCTCCCGGGCCACGCGTCGCCCAGGGGGTACGGTGCCCGATGGGTCGGGGCCCGTCGTCGTCCGAGGACGCCTCGACCGCCCACACGACACGACGACAGGACGAACATGAGCCGATCGCACGACACCGGGGGACGCCCCTCGCAGGCGGGGAACGCCGGCGGCGCGATCGCCGCAGGCGGATCGGGGCGATCGCCCTTCCTCCACGGCACGCTCGTGTTCGTCCGCGAGATCGTCATCGTCGTCGCGCTCGCCGTCGTGCTCTCCCTCGTCGCGAAGACCTGGCTCGTCCAGACGTTCTGGATCCCGTCCGCGTCGATGATGAACACCCTCGTCCGCGACGACCGGGTGCTCGTCAGCAAGCTCACCCCCACGCCGTTCGACCTCCGACGCGGTGACGTCGTCGTCTTCGCCGACCCGGGCGGCTGGCTCGACCCGCGTGTGGAGCCCCCGACGCAGGGCGGGTTCGGCGAACGCGTCAACGAGGCCCTCACGTGGGCGGGTCTCCTGCCCGAGGACGAGGGCGACCACCTCGTCAAGCGCGTCGTCGGCCTGCCCGGCGACCACGTACGTTGCTGCTCCGCCGACGGGCGGATCACCGTCAACGGCACCGCGATCGACGAGCCCTACATCCACCCCGGCGACACCCCGAGCGATCTCGAGTTCGACGTCACCGTCCCCGCGGGACGCGTATGGGTGCTCGGCGACCACCGTTCCGACTCCCGCGACTCCCGGTTCCAGGAGGGCGACGGCGACCCCGGCATGGTCGGTTCCGTGCCGATCAACCACGTCGTCGGACGCGCCTTCGCCGTCGTGTGGCCCCTCGACCGCCTCACGTGGCTGGGGGAGCAGCAGTACACCTTCGGCACCGTGCCGCAGCCGACGGCGACACCGACGCCCGGCTCCACGCCGACTCCCACCGGGGCACCGTGACCTCCGCCCACACCACGTCCCGCGCCACAGCCGCGCCCCGGCATCGACCTGGCGCGACGTCGACCCGACCCTCCCTGCGCGTCGAACGAGGTCTCGCCCGAGACGGACACGTCCTCGTGGCGGGCATGGACGAGGTCGGTCGCGGCGCCCTCGCCGGGCCCGTCTCGGTCGGCGTCGTCGTCGTCACCGCCGAGACGCCGACCGCGCCCGTGGGGGTCAAGGACTCCAAGCTCGTCGCCGCGCCCGTCCGGGAGGCGCTGGCCCCCCGCGTCCGACGTTGGGCATACACCCACGGCGTCGGCCACGCCGGGCCTGAGGAGATCGACGAGTTCGGGATTGTCGCCGCTCTGCGCCTCGCGGGCATGCGGGCGTTGCAGCAATGCGGGGTCGTCCCCGACGTCGTCGTCCTCGACGGCAAGCACGACTGGCTCACGGGCCGCGCCGCCGAGGAGGCACTGTTCGACCTCGCACCGGTGCCGCCGTGGCCCGACGTCGCCGTCCCGCATGTGCAGACCCGCATCAAGGCCGACATGACGTGCTCGAGCGTCGCCGCCGCGAGCATCCTCGCCAAGGTCGAGCGCGACGCCCGGATGATCGACCTCGCCCGCACCCACCCGCACTACGGGTGGGACGTCAACAAGGGATACGCCGCCCCCGAGCATCGCGCGGCGCTCCTCGACCACGGCCCGTGCGAGCTGCACCGACGGTCGTGGCGGCTCCTCGGCGACGAGCCCGTCGCGCCACGGCGAGGGGCCGACGCGGGGACTGCGACGGGCGGTGCGGCCACGACGGACGACGTCCCGGAGGGCGACGTGCTGCCCGACATGGGTGATGATGGATCGGTGAAGGGGAAGGTGTCATGAGTTCCGAGGACCTCGAGAAGTACGAGACCGAGATGGAGCTGCAGCTCTATCGCGAGTACCGCGACGTCGTCGGGCTGTTCACCCACGTCGTCGAGACCGAGCGCCGGTTCTACCTGTGCAACGCGGTCGACGTGAAGGTCCGCTCGGACTCCGGCGAGGTGTACTTCGACGTGAGCATGTCCGACGCGTGGGTGTGGGACGTCTACCGCCCCGCCCGGTTCGTCAAGAACGTCCGCGTCGTCACGTTCAAGGACGTCAACATCGAGGAACTCGCGAAGAGCGATCTCGAGGTGCCGGAGGACGGACGCTTCTGACGCCGCGCGCGTAGGGCGCCGCACGTGGCACCCCACCCGAACTCCTCCCTCGTGCCGCGCACGACGCGAGGGCCGCCTCGTCCGCCTCACTGCCGTGTGGTCGGAGCGGTGATGGTCGTCCCCGCCTCCGCCGCCCTGTCGGGGTGTGGGGCCGAGGACGACGCTCCCGTGCAGCGCACCGCGCCGCCGACTGCGCGGCCGGATTCCCTCGCCCTTCTCCAGCCTGTCGGGGGAGGTGTCTCGGCCACCGTACCGATCGACGCCGACCGCGACCTCGTCGTCGTGGCCGACTGCGTGGGGAAGGGCACGTCGAGCTGGAGCTCTCCGGCCGCGACGGCTCCGTGGACGATGGGCTCGCCTGCCCGGGATCCGTCACGGGGAGCCCCCTCCACCTGCACGCCGGGGAGACGGCCCGCTTCGCCGTCCGCGCCGTCGAGGGGCATCCCGACCTCGCCGCACGGCTCGTCCCTGCGCCGCGCCGAACCGCCGGCCCTCCGCGTCGATCCACCGTGGTCCTCAGTGGCCGTGGTGTCTCGATCGGGTGGCGGTCCACGGGGCCGGTCGCCCCGGCTCCACAACCTCGACCGGGGGTGGGGCGGCGTCCACAGCCCGCCCGCTGCGTCCGACGGCCGTGTGACCTCGCCGCCAGGCTGGGCGGCGGAGGTGACGCACGATGACGGACCAACGACGGGCCCTCGGCGAATACGGCGAGCGTCTCGCCGCCCGGTATCTCACCGAGGCGGGAATGGTGGTGCTCGACCGCAACTGGCGGTGCGAGGTCGGCGAGATCGACCTCGTCGCCAGACAGGATGACTGTCTCGTCGTCTGTGAGGTGAAGACCCGCAGGCGCCTCGACTACGGCGGGCCCGCCGCTGCGGTGACGCCCGTCAAGGTCGCGCGTCTGCGTCGACTGGCCGGGTGTTGGGTCGAGGCCCACCCCGGCACCGGCACCCGCGACGTCCGCATCGACGTCGTCGCCGTCATGCGGCCCCCCACCGGCCCAGCCACCGTCGAACACCTCGTGGCGGTGGCGTGATGACCCTCGGACGCACGACGAGCGTGACCCTCACCGGCCTCGAGGGGGCTGTGGTCCACATCGAGGCCGACATCGTCCCCGGCCTCCCCGCCTTCGTCATCGGCGGTCTGCCCGATGCCGCCTGCCGTCAGTCGGGTGACCGCATCAAGGCCGCCGGCGGGAACAGCGGGCTGGAGATCCCCAACCGTCGCATCACGGTCAACCTCTCGCCCGCCTCACTGCCCAAGATGGGCTCCCACTTCGACCTGTCAATCGACACGCAAACGCGTTACTAGATCGTCGGGCGTCCGGTATCTCACACAGCGCATACGGTGCCCTGCCTTGCCGCTACCGTGTCCAGCGTGGACCCGATCAAGATGGAACCGATGACGACGCCGTCCGTGCGCGACGCGTTCGTCGACGGCGCCATCGCCTACATCGACGGCGTCCCCGCCCACCACACCCCACATCGTGCGCCGACGCCCGAGGGCATCGCCTGGTGCAACGGGTGGCACGCGGCACAGCACGACCGGGCGCTCGGCCTCCGACGCCGGCGATCCGTGCTCAAACATCGGCGCCGCTTGACCGCTTCCAGCGCAGCACGCTAGAGCTTCAACGGGTTAGGCTGACATGAGGGCATGCAGTCTGAACCAGGGGGATCGGGTGAAGTCCTCCACGCTCATGCCGTGCCGCTCGGCGGCGGCCGTGATCGTCTCGAACTCGTCGGTGGTGAACTCCACGGTGATCTCCATGCGTGAATCCTCCGCTATCGCAACGGGAAAGGGTGAGGCCGGCACCGTGCTTCCACTTCACGGTGCCGGCCTCGGTGTGGGTGCTCCCGAGCAGGCTGTGACCGGAGCGCCCGTGACCCGGTGAGGATGGACGAACACGCGGGTCGGGTCTGGGGGTTACGCCTCGACGACCTCGGCGCGTCCGCGGGCGGCGTACCGGGCCAGGTCAGTCCGTCGGCCGCGGATCACGCTGCCGGGGCCGTACTCCCGCCCGTGGCCGTCGGTGAGCGTCACCTTGGTCAGCTTCAACGTGACGAGGGCACCCTCGGCCTCGTCCGCGGCGACGAACTCGATCGGGTCGCCATTGCGGAGCGCGGGCTTGCGGAAGTCCTGACCAGACGTCTGGGAGGACGCCTCCTCGGCCGAGAGGGTCGTGCGGCCGCGTGCCCACACGGGAAGGTCGCGGCCCTCGAGCTTCACCCCGCGTTCATCGCAGGCGACGCCACGGAGGCTGTCGATGTAGAACCGCGCGGTGACGACGGAGCACCGGATCACCTCGCCGCCGAGGACGACGCCGCCGAGTTCGTTGCGGGCCGCGGCCTTCGTCTCGGGGCCGACGAGGCGCACGTAGCAGTTCCGCTCGACGTCGAAGGGCTGCACCTGCTCGACGGTGGCGTCGGTGACGCTCATGCGAGCACCCCCGTCTCGGCCCAGCGGTCCAGGGCGCGCTGCTGGTCGATGCTGGCGATCTCGGCGCGCGCGTGTTCGCTCAGGTCCGTCACCTTCGGCTTCGGAGACGTCTTCTCCGCGGGCTGTTCGGTGGTGGCCTTGCTCGTCTCGATGGTGACATCGAGGGCCTGCATGACGGTGGTGATCTTGTCGGCGAGGTGGGTGGTCAGACCGGTGAGGGTGATGGTCTCGGTGCCGTCCTGAGCCTTGATGCGTCGCCCGGCAGGTGCCGGTCCTTCGCCGAACGTGATTGTGGTGGAACGCATTACGTGGGTGTCCTTCCAGTCGAGGGAACGTTCATGTGATCTGAGTCACACTCTATCGGTGGGGGCCGACAACCCTTCGCGGGTCAGAACGGCATGTCGCGCACGTGCCCGAGATCGGACCCGACGACCGGCGCGGCGAGGGCGGCATGGGTGACTGCGACCTCCTCCCGAACTTGCTCGTGCGCGGCGTCGAGCTGAGCTGTGAGGGTGCAACGCCCTCGGGCGTGCCGCTGGCGGACCTCCTCGTCGTCGATGGGCACACGTGTGCCGCAGGACTGGCACCTCACGGTGCGGCCGGGCTGGGGCTTCTCGCGCTTGTCGTTGTCGTCTGGACGGAGTAGGGCGGCGAGTGCGTCGGGCATGGGGTGTCTCCTCTCAGAAGCGCATGTTGGCGATACCGCGGGTGGCGGTGGGGATGACCGGGCCGTACCCCTCGGCGAAGCGGCCGATGCCAGCCGGTTCAGGGAGAGCGGCCGGGGCGGCGGCGAGGACCTTGGCGCCGTAGGTCAGCGCGTCGGCGAGATGGTCCTCGGTGCCCGTCGAGAGGTACAGCTCGGGCCGTCGAGGGTCACGCGGCAGGGCGGGCAACGTGCGGATGACCTCCACGCACGCGGCCGACACGACCAGACGCGGCGCACCGTCGGCGCGCACCCGCAGCTTGTCGCGCAGCAACGCCACGCCGGCCATGCGGTCGTTGTCGGCCTTCTCCACCCGGCTGCCGAGGACGTCCCGGTAGGCGGCGGCGATGGAACCAGCCGGGGGTCCCTGCTCGAGATCACCGACGGTGCGGCCGGGGTGACGGGTGACGTGGTGAGGGTTGCGCGCCCACGTGCTCGGGTCCAGCGCGACCGGGCACGGCCGATCCCTCTCCGCCCGCGTCTCTGCGTCTCTGATCTGCTCGGCCTGCTCATGAGGGGTCAGCTCGGGCGCGTACCGCTCCCGGTACAGGTACAGCAGGCCGTCGCCGAGCCGCGCGAGCCACACCGCGGCGTAGGGCGCCGACAGGCCGTAGTCGCACCCGACTGCGCGGGGGTACGCAGCGAGTTCGTCCGGGCCAGGCATCCGTGCCGGGTCGACGACGTGCACCTCGCGGCGCCACTCACCGAACGCCATGCCCGCGTACACGTCCCAGTCGCCGTCGCGCAGAGCTCGCCGCGTGTCCTCGTCGAGGCCGTTGAGCCGGTCGACGTACGACGCGTCGATGTGCGGGTTGTCCGTCACCCGGGCCGGGATGAACCGGCGCGCCGCCGGGTTCGGGTCCTCGAGCGTCGCCGCCGGGGTGAACGTCGTCCCCGCCGGGGCCGGGTCGATGAACTCGGCCTTCACGTGAGCGTGCGACGGTCCGCCCGGGTTCGCCGACAGCCGCATCGACGGGACGAGGCCGAGTTCGTCCATGCGGTCCCGCACCGGCCCTGCGACACGCAGGCGCGACTGCATGTACGTGATCTGGAACGGTGTGAAGCCGGTGGCCTCGTCCAGGTAGATACGGGCGTACTCCGCCGATTGGTAACGCTGCACGTCGCCCTCGTGCTGCAAGTGGCCGAGCTCGATCACCGACCCGTTCACGAGGCGCACCTCGTGCGCGGCGTCGGCGTACGTGCCCAGCTCGGCGGGCAGCTCGAGCCGGTAGGCCTGCACGTGCGAGCGCGACAGCTCCGGGAACGTCCGCCGCAGGACGAGCTGCCGCGACCCCGGCACCGCGAGCGCGAACGACAACGCCTCCTCTCGGATCGCCCGGGACTTCCCGCCGCCGGCCGCGCCGCCGTACAGCACGAGCGGCTCGACGGCTTCGTGAAGCTCCCGCTGCCGCGGCGTCGGGGCGTACTCCGTCGTGATGACCCTCACCGGTCCTCCTCGACGATCTCGGCGTCGACGACGACCGTGCCGTCCTCCGACAACCGCGGGTCCCGCAACGGACGCCCCTCGTGCGTGACCTGGCGGCCGGCGGCGTCGACGACCCGCGACCCGGCCCACAACGGCACCGTCGCCCCGCCCTCGACCCGATCCGTGCGCAGCAGCCGCGCCGCCTGCCCCGGCTCCGTCAGGGCGTACCGCTCCACGAACAGCACATCCCCGCCCGCCTCACCGGAGCGGCCACACGCCGGGCACGCACCCTCTCCGGCCGCCTGAGCCTGCCCGACGAGGGCCCGGTCCCGCAGCAGCGTCGACAGGGCCCGCACGGCGTCCGCCGTCGACATGCCGGCGCCGAGCTCCAACAGGCGCACCTTGCGCAGCAGGCGCCCAAGGTCACCCGTCTCGACCTCAGCACGCACCGCCATCGTCTTCGGGTCCATGACGGCCTCGAGGTCCTCCTCGGGTGCGTCGGCGATACCCTCCGTCAACGCCCGCCGCAGGTCCAACCGGCGCGTCACATCGCCGAGAGCAGCACGAAGCGGCGCCTCGAGCTCCTCCACCGCGACCCGTTGTAGCTCCGCGCGACGCTCAGCCGCGAGGGTGCGCGCCACCGCCGTCCTCTCGGCCGACGGCGACTCCGCCACCCGCACACCGGCCTGCCGAGTCCAGTACTCCACCGTCCGAGGCGGGATGCCCGTACGCCGTCCCGCCTCGGCATGACCGAACTCCTCTGCGAGCCGCACAGCCGCGTCCCGCTGCTCCTGCGAGTACTTGGGCGGCCTACCCCGCTTCGGACTTTTCCCGGCCTTCCCAGGGCCCGGGAAAACCCCATCCTGTTCGGTCATGCCTCCCCCTCACCACGGACACGGGCCAGCACCTCAGCCGGGAGCGGCCCGACGAGCTCGTGCAGCGGCCACTCGATGAGGTCCACCCGTAGCCGCCGCGGGATCGACGGGTCGACGATCACCGGCCACGGCACGAACACGGAGAACGGGGCGTCCTCCACGGCCTCGTGCGGGTTGGCGGTGACTCCGAGCTCGACGCCGTCGACGCGGCAGACGGTGGCGACGAGGCCGGGGAGGGTGAGGGCGTCGTCGTCCTCCTCGCGGAGCCAGGCGTCGTGCTGGTCCTTGATGGCGCGGAGGGCGATCACTCGTCGGTCGAGTTTGGCGGCCTTCTCCGCGAGGGCCTTGGCGTGCGCTTCGAGCGTGTGGAGCAGGCCGCGGAGGCCGTGGTCGTTGAGCTCGTGGAGGTCGCAGTCGAACCACCTCCATGCGGCTTGGCGGAGGTGGGCGAGCTGCTCGGGGTCGGCGTCTGCCCAGATGTTGGGCCCGGGGTGGGTCATCGGGTCTCCTCGGTCGTCAATGTGGTGTTGGTCACGCTCGTCGTACGTGAAACGTCCCAATCGCGTACGGATGGGCTTCGGGCGTAGTCCGGCGGCATGGCGGTCCTCTGCCGCTTCGGTGTGGTGGGGAGTGCGGTGACGAGCTCGCCGAGCCGCGCCGGACGGAGCGGGCCGGGGATCGGCGGCGGCGTCGCGGCGAGCGCCTCCGCGCGGCACCACGGGCATGTGCCCGATGCCGTGAGCGGCTCACGGTCATGCAGATCGCAGACGCCCGGACGAGGCGCCGGGCGGGGGCCGGGGTAGGTGGTCGTCATCGGTCACCCCCGGCGTCGCACGTCGGATGAACGGTGTCTCCGCCCTCGACGAGGGCGGGGTGCAGGGCCTCTCCGCACACCCGGCAGGCGCCGTCCCGTTCCCTGTTCTGTCCGCTGTCCCCCTCTATAGAGGGGGGGACAGCGGAACAGGTGTCTGTCCCACCTGTTCCCACCTGTTCCCGGAGGGTGGGAACAGGTGGTGAGCAGGCATTCTGTGAATCGGCGGGCTGGTTGTCCCCGGCTGTTCCCACGGCCCCGTCCTCGGGCCTGTTCCCAAGGTTCGGGAACAGGTGTTTGCGGCGTCGGACGACCTCGGCGAGGACCTCAGTCCGGGCGCTCTCCCCGCGCTCCTTGAGAGCCTTCTTGACGGCCGTCCGGCTGGCGTCGGCGGGAACCTCGAGCACCTCAAGGACGGCGATGAGGTGCTCGATGCGCTCCTCACGGGTGGTGAGGACAGACGCGCCGTCCACCTCGTGATGCAGGTGCGGCAGACGTTGGCGGGTGAGGTGCAAGACCTTGTTGTCGATCTGCATGCGGGAGTCGGTGCACTCGAGGCGGAACCTGTCTTCCGTGACACGCGTCAAGCGCCACACGGCGTCGACGTCGCCGGCCTTCGCGGACCCGCCACGCGCGCCCTTGTCGGCGTCCTTGCCGGAGTGGTCCAGACGGATCATCGCCACGCCGTTTTGCTTCATCCGTAGCCCGGTGTGACGGTAGAAGTTCAGCCACGTGTCGTTGCTGTTCTCCTCGCCGGCGACAGTGCGGGACACGGTGTCGATGACGACGACCTCGGAGCCGTACGCGTGCACAGCTTCGGCGAGCTCGAGGCCGCCGCGTTCGCTGTCGAGGACGGCCATCGAGGGGAAGGACAGGTAGTCGAGGTGGTCGAGGTCGTCCGGTCCGACGCCCATGGCGCGGAGTCGGGTGCGAACGTCCCCGCGGGGGTCGTTCTCGAAGTCGACATAGAGCACTCTCACGCGGCGGGGTGGACGGGTGCCGAGGCACGGTGTGCCGCGGGACAGCGCGACGGCGACCTCGAGGAGGAGAAGGGACTTGCCGACCTTGGGTGGCGAGTAGAGGGAGACGAGGCGCCGGGCGGAGATGAGGGGTTCGAGTAGCCACTCCTCCTCGGTTTCGTCGGCCCAGAGGGCGTGCCAATCGATCCGGGGGAACAGTCGGCGAGTCCGTTCGGCGATGACACCCTCGTCCTCGACCTCGTCGTAGGGCGGCGGGACGTCAACATCCGGGTAGTCGGCGAACGTCATGCGGCACCCCCCAGCAACTCGAGCTGCATCGCCTCGGGGGTGGGCACGACCTGGGCGACCGTCGCCTCCGGGACGTCCTCGTGCACGACGAGCCGAGCGCCGACGGCCTCGAGGACGGCCTCGACGTCGCCCCGCCGGCGGGCGAGGACGACCACGCCGCGGTGCGACGCCGAGTAGCTTGCGACGATGCCGTAGCGACGTAGCAGCGCAGAGCGCACGCCCCGCAGCAGCACCCACCGACCCCGCGGGCCGACGATCCACGCGTGGACGAACCACGGTCCTCGGCGGCGATTCACGACTGGTCTCGCTCGAGCACGTCAGCGATGGCGCCGTACCAGCGGGAGAGGGCGAGACCGTCAGTCGACGTCACCACGAAGTCGGCCCGGCACCCGACTGCACGCACGGCCGAGCTGACACTCGGTGTCCACTCGGACGCACTATCGACGTCGAGGACGACGATGGTGCCGACGGGCACTACCTGGACCTCGTACAGGCGCGAGACGATCTCGCGGGACGCAGCGCCACGAAGGTCGAGAGTGAGTTCACCAGCGACGGCGCGGGTACGATGGGCGTTGTTGTTGGGGATGCCGTCGTGCTGGGAGGTGCGGCGGCTTTCTCGTGTCGTCATCGCCCCGAACCCCCGTTCGTCGCGGAGGGGCGGAGAAGGACGACGAGGCGTTCCCGCTGCTCGTCGGTCAGCGGGGGAGCGGTATCGACGACGGCCTTGATGTGGTCCGCCAGGGCGGATTCCTTGTGGCGGCGGCGGGTGTCGATGAACTCAGGGTCATCGGCGGTCCGAGACCGGGAGAGGGCGGCGATGCGGCCGGCGAGGGCGCGGGTCTCGCGAGATTTGAGCTGCTGTGTGGGCACTGTGACTCCGTCCGAGCACGGTGGAATCGAGGTCCCGATGGAGGACCTCGGTCCCACGACTCGTCGGCGTCTGGCCGGTGGCGTCTCGTGAGTCTGCCCCCAGGGCATCCGCAGCGCGTGTGACTTGATGCGCGCTCGATGTGCCTGGTGACGTCAGTCTACGTTGTTCAGCCGCTCCGATCCAGCAGCGTTACCGCTGGTCAAACGCCGAAAGCGGAACCCTCACCGCCCCAGCGGACCTCACACGGTCGAGGACGCGACACACCCGCTCGAACGTCACCCGCGGGCGGGCAGAACAGCTCGGGCACGGCATCACGACCACGTCCCCCATCTGCCCCTGATCCAACGACAGGCGCGCCCCGCCCCGCTCCACGTGGGGATGCCCTGCCCCCTCATCCGACGCCCCCGGCGCGTACCCCCGCATCGTCGAGAGGGTCCACCCGTCAGCACCGGGGAGCGCCAGCAGCAGCCGCTTCGGGCGCTCGTGCTTCATGCACACGACCCGCACCGCCCCCTCCGGCACCTCGAGCTTGCCGTTCAGCTCGCGGAACAACCTCTCGCGCACCTTGTGCTCCCCGGTCACGACGTCACCCCCCTCCACTCGATCTGCACCGTCTCGGGCCGGAAGTACGAGTCACCCGGCGCCCACCCCTTCGGCCGCCCCCGCCCCGACTTGTCCAACGTCACCACCACAAGCGCGTCGAGGACCGCACGCCGCCGGGCTAGGTCCGCGTCCATGAATCGCTCACCCGGGTCGGGAGCATCGGCGATGCCGCTCAGAGCCGACCCCTGGTACGCCGCGGCGATGCGCTCGCGGACCCCCTCGAGCTCGGCGCGCAGCACCTTCGATCCCGCCGCGAGCTGCAACGAGTCGATGACGCCCGCGGCGTAGCCCTTGGCGAGTCGGTTGAGCCGGTCTCTCAGGACCGTCGTGCGGAGCTCGAGGGCGGGCACGTCGACGCCCGGCGCGGCGGCGACGGCGAGCGCGTCGGCGAAGTCGGGTCGGCGGAGACGCTCGATGATGACGCCCGTGACGAGGTCGTCAACCTCGAGCATTCCGCGGGACACACACCCAGGACGGCAGCGGTACACGAGGAGCTGATTCGCGTGCCCGCCGACCACGGTCCCTCCACACACGGCGCAGCGGAACAGGCCGGACCCCAGGTACTTCCGTTCGGGGCCGGGACTTGTCCGACGCCCGGGGTCGCTCAACAGGTCCACGAGGGCACGCCACTGCTCCTCGGGAACGATGGCCGGCCACGCCGCGGCGCCGACGATCGCCCCACGGTGGACCATGAGGCCCGCATTCCTCGGGCGCAGGAGCATCGCCCGCAGCGACGACTGCCCCCACTGGCCGCCCGTCGAGGTCGGCACACCCTCCCGGTTCCACCGGGCCACAAGTCCGCGCACGGACCCCCCGGCGAGAATCTCCGCCGTCGCCTCCCGTACCCGAGCCGCTTCGTCCTCACGGATGATGAGACCGCCCGGCTCGTACCCGTACGGTCGCCGCCCACCCAGGGGCGTCCCGGAAAGCGCCCGTTGGTCCTTGGCGCGGCGAGCACGTTCGCTCACCCTCTCGGCCTCGGCGGCGTCGACGCTGGCCTTGATCCGGGCGATCATCCGGCCGTCGGCGGTGCCCAGGTCGTCATCCCCGGACACGACGGTGCGGATCCGCACGCCGTGCCGTTCGTGCAGCACGATCAGATCCTCGAGCTCGAGCGTGCGGCGCGTGAGGCGGCTGTTCGAGTACGCCAGGATCGTGCCGAACCGGCCCTCTCGCGCCCCGTCGAGCAGCGCCTCGTATCCGGGGCGGCGTCGCTTGCGGCTGCGGGTCGATGCGCCGATGTCGTTGTCGGTGAACACCTCGACCACGCTCAGCCCGAGCCGATCGGCAAGGGCGCGGCAGTCCTCCTCTTGGCGCCCGACGCCCATCGCTCGGCCGTCGGCGTCGCGGGAGATGCGCGCGTAGATCGCTGCCCGGTTGTTGGTCATGGCTTAAGTATGTACCCGCTTGACATTGCCCCTCGGCATCGCCATCGCCGTGCTCGTCGCCGCCGAGAAGGCACCGGCACGGGTCGTCGACGAGATCGTCCACCTCGGCGAGCTCGGGCTCGACGGGTCCGTCCGGCCCGTCACCGGGGTCCTGCCGCTCGTCCTCGCCGCCCGCCGCGCCGGCTACGAGAAGGTCGTCGTCCCCGTCGAGAACATGCGGGAGGCCGCCCTCGTCTCCGGGGTCCAGGTCATCGGCGCGTCCTCGCTCGCCCAGATCGTCGGGCGGCACCTCGCCGTCGAGAAGGGCACCGACGTCGAGGACGCGACCCCACCGCCCGAGGTCGCCGCCCTCACCCCGCGACAGCGCGATCTCGCCGAGGTGGTCGGCCAGCCCGAGGCCCGCCTCGCGCTCGAGGTGGCGGCGGCCGGCGGGCACCACCTCTTCATGGTCGGGCCGCCCGGGGCCGGAAAGACGATGCTCGCCGAGTGCCTCCCGGGACTCCTACCCGATCTGCCCGACGAGCAGGCGCTCGAGGTGTCCGCCGTCCACTCCGTCCTCGGCCTCCTCGCCGGCGGGCACCTCGTCCGACGCCCCCCGTTCGTCGCACCCCACCACGGCGCCTCGCCCGCCGCGATCATCGGTGGCGGCAGCGGCATGGTCCGCCCGGGTCTCATCTCCCAGGCCCACGCCGGGGTCCTCTTCCTCGACGAAAGCCCCGAGTTCTCGGCCCGGGTTCTCCAATCCCTGCGTCAACCGCTCGAATCGGGAGAGGTCGTCGTCGCGAGGCAGAGGTCGGCGGCGCGGTTCCCCGCCCGGTTCCAGCTCGTCCTCGCCGCCAACCCGTGCCCGTGCGGCAAGGCCCACGGCAAAGGCCTCGACTGCTCCTGCTCGCCGCGGGCGCGACGCGACTACCTCGGCAAGCTCGCGGGGCCTCTCCTCGACCGGGTCGACCTCCAGCTGCGCGTATCGGCCGTCACCCGCCCAGCGCTCGCCGAGGCAGGCGGTGAGTCGAGCGCCGTCGTCGCCGCCCGCGTCGCGACCGCGAGGAAGGCGCAGCGCGTCCGGCTCGCCGACCTGGGCCTCCACCTCAACGCCCACGTCCCCGGGCCCGCCCTGCGGGGGACGAGGATGCGCCTCTCCAAGGCCGTCACCGGAGATCTCGACCGCGCCCTCGATCGGGGGATGCTCACCCTCCGCGGGTACGACCGCGTGCTCCGCATCGCGTGGAGCGTCGCCGACCTGCGGGGCGGGGACTCACCCGGCCGCGACGACGTGGGCCTCGCCCTGGGACTCCGCACCCAGGCAGGGGTCGCCGCATGACCGCCCCTCCTGCGACCGGCCCCTCCCACCCCGACGGCGCCCCATTCCCGATCCAGGAGACCCCACGATGACCTCCACCTCGCCCGGCACGGTCGGGCCCCAGGACGCGTCCCGCGCCGCCACGGTTCTCCCGGGCCTCGGCCACCCCGTCCTCGACGCCGTCGAAGCAGGACTCGACGGTCTCGACCCCGAGGTCCTCGCGCGGGTCGCCTGGAGCGCGCTCGCGGAGCCCGGCGATCCCGTCGCCTCCCGCCTCGTCCGCGAGCTCGGCGCCGTCGGGGCCCTCCGTGCATTGCTCGGCCGCAGCGAGAGCGCCCTCGACCGGTTCCGGCCGCGGCTCACCCGCCTCGACCTCGCCTCGGTCCTCGACGACACCGCCGCGTGCGCTGCGCGCCTGCTCGTCCCCACCGATCCCGAATGGCCGCTCGGACTCGGTGATCTCGCGTGCCCGCCGCACGTCCTGTGGGTCCGCGGACCGCTCGATCTCGGCGCGGCGATGCGCCGGTCCGTCGCCGTCGTCGGTGCGCGAGCCGCCACGGCGTACGGCGAGTCCGTCGCCGCCGACATCGCCGCCGGGCTCGCCGAACGCGACGTCACCGTCGTCAGCGGCGGGGCGTTCGGCATCGACGCCGCCGCCCACCGTGGTGTCCTCGCGGTCGGGGGACGTACGGTCGCCGTCCTCGCCGGGGGCGTCGACCGCCCCTACCCGGCCGCGCACCACCGCCTCCTCGGCCACGTCGCCGACACCGGCGCACTCGTGAGCGAGATGCCTCCCGGAGCGACGTCGCTCCGCTCGAGGTTCCTGCTCCGCAACCGTCTCATCGCGACGATGACGCTCGGCACCGTCGTCGTCGAGGCGGGCCGCCGCTCCGGCTCCCGCAACACCGCGGGCACGGCCGCCGCCCACCACCGGGTCGTCGTCGCCGTCCCCGGACCGGTCACGTCCATCGCCTCCGTCGGATGCCACGAGATGATCCGGTCCGGCATGGCGCAGCTCGTCACCGACGCCGACGAGGTCGTCGAGCTCGTCGGCGTCATGGGGGAGGACCTCGCCCCCGAGACGCCCGTACCCCGCCGCCCCGGCGACGGCCTCGACGGCGCCGACCGGGGCGTGTTCGAGGTCCTGCCCCGCCGCAAGGCCGCCGACGTCGAACGGCTCAGCGTGCTCGCCGGGGAGACCGAGAACACCGTCCGCGCCGCCCTCGGACGTCTCGAACTCCTCGGCCTCGCCCGCCGCACCGACGACGGCTGGCGACTCGCGTGACCCTCCCACGCGCCCATGCGTCGTCGTCGCCGCGCCCTCCTCGAAGGAACGCGGCGCGCCGAGATCACCGCATCCGTCGTACGGCGCAGACCGTCGAGCAGGACGACGGCCCCGGCGGGCGGTTGCCCTCTTTCCGCGTCCGGTCCGTCGTCGAGGACGCCGCCCCGAACCCGTGGGCTCGACCGCCCCCGCCTTCTCCACCCCCACCTACTCCACCCGCGCCGCGCCCCCCGCGCCGCGACCCCCCGAACCGCGCCCCCCGGCACCGCGACTTCCCCGCGCCGCGACCCCCGCACCCCGTTCCCCGCCTTCACCCATCCGGCTCGTTCACGGGTGGTCGGCCTTCGTGTGAACTCGGGAGATCGGTGAGGCCCGCGTGCCGCGTTGGCATGGCACTCGTCCCTCTGCGACGGTGAGGACATGACACGTGGGGAGGGCGACGAGCGGGTGCTCGCGGCGTTCGTCCGTCACCTCGAGGCGGAACGCGGCCGGTCGCCGCACACAGTGCGTGGCTACCGCCAGGACGTCGCCTCGCTCCTCGCGTTCGCCCGAACCATCCAGGGCAGCGGCGACGGGCTCACGGCGTTCACCCTCGAGGTCCTGCGAGCCTGGCTCGCCGACGGGGCCGCACGCGGGGACGCCCGTTCCACGACGGCCCGCCGCTCCGCCTCGGCCCGCGCGTTCTCCCGCTGGGCGGCCCGTGAAGGGCACCTCGACACCGACGTCGCCGCCCGGCTCGTCTCGCCCCGCCGCGGCCGACCCCTCCCGAGCGTCCTCCGCGTCGACCAGGTCGAATCCCTCCTCGACGGCCCCCGGTCCTCGGCGCGCGGGTCCGCGCCCGTCGCTCCCCGGCCCGAGACCGACGGTTGCGGCGGCCCCCCAGGACACGGCGACCCCACGCGCGACCTCCTCACGCATGACCTCTCCGACGGCGACCCTCCCCCACGCGAGGACGCCACACACGGTGTCCCCACGCGCGACGACGCGACGTGCCGTACCACCCCGTCCGCCACCACGACGCTCAGTGATGCGATCGCCGTTACCCCCGAGGACGATCCCGTCGACGCGGCCGTCCGTCTCCGCGACCAGGCGGTCCTCGAACTCCTCTATGCGACGGGATGTCGCGTCGGTGAGCTCGTCGGTCTCGACGTCGACGACGTCGACCTCCACGAGAGGACCGCCCGGGTCGTCGGCAAAGGCGACAGGGAGCGCGTCGTCCCGTTCGGCACCCCCGCGAGGGACGCCGTGCGGCGGTGGCTCACCGACGGCAGGCCCCACCTCGCCACGGCGCACAGCGGGCCCGCGCTCCTCCTCGGCGTGCGCGGCGGGCGGCTCGACCCGCGGCGCGTGCGCGAACTCGTCCACCGGGCGACCGCAGGGGAGGGGCTCCCGGATCTCTCGCCGCACGGGCTCCGACACTCCGCCGCGACGCACCTCCTCGAAGGTGGCGCCGACCTCCGCACCGTGCAGGAACTCCTGGGCCACGCGAGCCTCTCGACCACACAGATCTACACTCACGTGTCGACCGACCGGTTGCTGCGGTCCTACACGCAGGCACACCCGCGGGCGTGATCGCCGCAGATGCAGGGGCGCCGGCGTGGCGCCGATCCGACCGACGGATCCGGGGACGAGCGAGGAACGGGGCAGGACGATGACGACGAGTGCGACCGGTCGACGACGGGGACGGGCCGCGGTGGGCGCGGCCCTGCTCCTCGCAGGCTGTGGCGCCGGCGCGAACGGCCCCGGAGCGCCCACCCCCGGTGCGACGTCGGCCTCGTCGATGCCCGCCGTGTCGGGGACTCCGCAGACCGCCTCCTCGTCGCCCACCACGGCGCCCACCCCGGGGGAGATCTCTGCGACCGCCGGAGACCCCGCGGATCTCACCGTGCCCGAGTCCGCCTCGGGAAGGACCCGCGTCGTCCCCGTCCCCGGCGCCGACACCCCGGCGGCGGAGGCCCCCGGCCACGTCGTGCGGTACACCGCCGAGGTCGAGGAGGGGCTGGAGGAGATCGCCGCGGGGTTCCCCGCCGCCGTGCGGGCCGACCTCACCGACGCCCGCGGCTGGCAGAAGAAGGACGGAGTCCGATTCGTCAACGTCTCGCCCTCCCGACATGAGGCCGGGGTGCGGCCCGATATCCGGATCCAGTTCGCGAGCCCGCGCCTCGTCGACGAGGTCTGTGCCCCGATGCGCACGGGCGGGCGTCTCTCCTGCCACCACCACGGCAAGGTGATGATCAACGCGTGGCGGTGGGTCCACGGTGCGCCCACGTACGGCGACGATCTCGCGAACTACCGCATCTACCTGGTCAACCACGAGGTCGGGCATGCGATCGGTCACAGCCACCGCTCCTGCCCGGGCAAGGGCGCCGAGGCACCCGTCATGCTTCAGCAGACACTCCGTCTCGAGGGCTGCCGGCCGCACCCCTACCCGGTTCCGGGCGCGCGCTGACCCGAGACGTCCCGCCCGTGCGTCGCCCGTGGCGGGACCGACCCTTCTCGCGGGGTCCACAACCTGACCCGGCCGCCGAGCAGGCTCATCGGGTCGACGTACGTCTCGTCCCGACGGGCTCCCCAGTGCAGGCATCCCGTCGCCGCGCAGTGCGACGACGCGGCGGGCCCGAGGTCTCCGAGGACCTCGCCGCGGCGGATCGTCGCGCCGACGGCCACGGCGGCGACGACCGGTTCGTACGTCGTCCGCAGGATCCCCACACCGTCCGGGGCCACGTGGTCGACGGAGACGACGGCGCGGCCCGCGACCCTGCCGACGAAGGCGACCCGTCCGTCGGCCGGAGCGAGCACGGACGTCCCCTCCGCCGCGACGAGGTCGACACCCCGGTGACCGGGGAGCCACTTCTGTGCCGGCGCGTCGAAAGGTCTCGCCACCTTCGGCGGGACGACCGGAGCCGTCCACGGGACCGACGTGTCACCGGGCGGCGGGGGACCCCCGGTGGTGCGTCCCGGAGCGGCGGCGGCACCCCGCCCGGGTGTCCGGACGGACGGGGTCGCCGGGGGAGACGAGCCCGCCGCCTGGATGGGCCGTGGCGAGGGCGACGGCGACGGCGACGGCGGGGGCGAGGTCGTCGCGGAGGCGGCCGTTCCGGCCGAGGCGGCGGACGGGCCGGGGTCGGGCGTGTGTGCCCGCGCCTGCGACCGCTCGGAGGACGAGGCCGTGGGTGGCGCCGGCGACGACGGGGAGGACCGGCCGCCGTGCGCGGTGGACGGGGCCGCCCCGGGCGCAGGGAGGGACGTCGCGGCAGGCCGTGGGGTCGGTGGAGGTGCCGCGACGTGAGGGCCGAGGCCGGCGGCCGCAGCGGCCGAGGTCGGGAGGAGGAGCCCGGCGGCGAGGAGCGCGGGGGAGAGCTTCACCCGGTGAGGATGCGGTGAGGACGCCGTCGCCCGGACCACCCGACGGTGGACCGGTGGACGGCGCGCGACGTCTCGTCCGCCTGTGGAGGGCCGCCCCCCGTTCCGTGGCGACCCGAGGTAGCGACCCGAGGTGGCGGCGGCGGTGCGGGTGGCGGGGGTGATCCCGGAGCGGGCGCGGCCTCAGCCGCGTCCGAGCACGGCACCGAGGCGACGCAACCCCTCGGCGATGATCTCCTCGCGCTTGCAGAACGCGAAGCGGACGAGCGGGGCGGTCGCCTCGACCTCGGCTCCGGTGACGAACGAGGCGGCAGGGATGCCCACGACGCCGTGCTCCTCGGCGAACGCGGTCGTGCCGGTGAGGGCGTCGTCGAGGCCGAGCGGGGACAGGTCGGCGAGGACGAAGTACGTCGCCTCGGGGTGGTTCGTCCGGATGCCGAGGTCGGCGAGACCGGTGAGAAGCTGGTCGCGCCGGGCGCGGAGTTCGTCGGCGGTGACCGCGTAGGCCGCGTCGTCCATCGCGAGGCCGTGGGCGATCGCGTACTGGAACGGCCCGGAGGTCGTGAACGTGAGCCACTGCTTCATCGAGGTGACCGCGGCGAGGCCCTCGGCCGGGCCGGTGATCCACCCCACCTTCCATCCCGTCATGGAGAACGTCTTGCCCGCCGAGGACATCGTGAGCGTGCGGTCGGCGGCCTCGGGCAGGGTCGCCATCGGCACGTGGGGGGTGTCGTCGAGGACGAGGTGCTCGTAGACCTCGTCGGTGAGGATCCACGCGTCGTGGCGGCGGGCGAGCTCGGCGATCAGGCGGAGCTCGTCGCGGGTGAACACCTTGCCTGTGGGGTTGTGCGGGGTGTTGAGGACGACGAGTCGCGTGCGGTCGGAGAACGCGGTGGCGAGGGCCTGCTCGTCGACGGCGTGGTCGGGGAACCGCAGCGGCACGGTGCGCAGCGTGCCGCCGGCGCGGGCGACCATCGGCGGATAGCAGTCGAAGTACGGCTCGAACGTGACGACCTCGTCGCCGGGGCGGACGAGCGCGAGGATCGCGGCGGCGATGCCCTCGGTCGCGCCGGCGGTGACGAGCACCTCGGTCTCGGGGTCGACGTCGAGACCGTAGAAGCGGCGCTGGTGGTCGGCGATGGCCCGGCGGAGCTCGGGGAGCCCCGTCCGGGGGGCGTACTGGTTCTGCCCGCCGCGGATCGCCTCGCACGCGAGGTCGACGAGGAACTGCGGCCCCTCGACGTCGGGGAACCCCTGCCCGAGGTTGACGGAGTTCGTGCGGAGCGCGAGGGCACTCATCTCCGAGAAGATCGTCGAGGCGTAGGGGGCCATCACGGGGACGAGCGGGTTCTCCATGCGGCGAGGCTAGCGGGCGGGACGGGGCGGCGGGCGGGGCGGTGGAGGGACCCTCGGCGGAGGCGGGGTGTGGTCTCGCGAGGGCCGGCCCCGGACGTGGCTCGTCCGCCCCCGCGGATTCGCCTCCGTGCCGTTCCGACCACTAGAATGGAGCCCACCACCACTGTGTCGTGTCGCGGCTCACCGCCTCGACCCGGGCCTGGCGGTGGAATTCGCGTGCCCCACACCGGGCCCGTCCGTCCCTTCGCGGAACGGACGCGACCGGGACGTCCCGCCGCAAGGTCCGCCCCTCCTCGGAGGAGCGGTGGCGGGCGCCGGGAGCACCAGGCGCTCCGTCCGCACTCCCGCGGCGGGGCGATGAACCGGTACGAACGAGAAGGAGACCTCGGCATGGCCGTCGTCACCATGCGCCAGCTCCTCGAGAGCGGCGTCCACTTCGGGCACCAGACGCGTCGCTGGAACCCCAAGATGAAGCGCTTCATCATGACGGAGCGCAATGGCATCTACATCATCGACCTGCAGCAGACGCTCACCTACATCAACGACGCGTACGAGTTCGTCAAGCAGACCGTCGCGCACGGTGGCACGGTGCTCTTCGTCGGCACGAAGAAGCAGGCCCAGGAGGCCATCGCCGAACAGGCGACGCGCGTCGGGATGCCGTACGTCAACCACCGCTGGCTCGGTGGCATGCTCACCAACTTCCAGACGGTCTCCAAGCGCCTCACGCGCCTCAAGGAGCTCGAGGAGATCGACTTCGACGACGTGGCCGGCAGCGGTCGTACGAAGAAGGAGCTCCTCGTCCTCCGTCGCGAGAAGGAGAAGCTCGAGAAGACCCTCGGCGGTATCCGCGACATGCAGAAGGTGCCCTCGGCGGTCTGGATCGTCGACACGAAGAAGGAGCACCTCGCTGTCACCGAGGCGCGCAAGCTCAAGCTCCCGGTCATCGCGATCCTCGACACGAACTGCGACCCCGACGAGGTCGACTACAAGATCCCGGGCAACGACGACGCCATCCGCTCCGTCACGCTCCTCACGCGCGTCGTCGCCGACGCCGTCGCCGACGGTCTCATGACCCGCAACCAGGGTTCCTCCTCCGAGGACGCCGCCCAGGCCGAGCCCATGGCCGAGTGGGAGCGCGAGCTCCTCGCCGGCGAGAAGGCCGCCGACGCGACCGACGCCGCGGCTCCTGCGGCCGAGGCCACCGAAGCCAGCGCCGAGACGACGACCGAGGACCCGGCGCAGTCCGCCGCCCTCGCCGAGGCCACCGAGCCCGAGGCCGCTGCCGCGGCGGGGGTCGAGCAGGCCGACGGCGAGCAGGCCTGAGGTCTCTCGCTCGCACCCCCCTTCCGACTCGAACAGATAGGGATTACGCATGGCGAACTACACCGCCGCTGACATCAAGGCGCTCCGTGAAGCCACGGGCGCCGGGATGATGGACGTCAAGAAGGCGCTCGACGAGGCCGAGGGCGACAAGGCCAAGGCCACCGAGATCCTTCGCGTCAAGGGCCTCAAGGGCGTCACCAAGCGTGAGGGCCGCAGCGCCTCCAACGGCCTCGTCACCGCTCACGTCGACGGTGGCGTCGGCACGCTCGTCGAGGTCAACTGCGAGACCGACTTCGTCGCCAAGGGCGAGAAGTTCGGCGAGCTCGCCGCCAAGGTGCTCGACGCGGCCGTCACCTCCGGTGCGTCCGACGCCGACACCCTCCTCGCGACCGAGGTCGAGGGCAAGAGCGTCAAGACGCTCCTCGACGAGGCCAGCGCGGGCATCGGCGAGAAGATGGAGATCCGTCGCGTCGCGCGCGTCGAGGCCCCCAAGGTCGTCTCCTACCTCCACAAGACGAGCCCCGACCTGCCCCCGCAGATCGGTGTCCTCTTCGGCTACGAGGGTGACGACGACTCCGTCGCGCACGACGTCGCGATGCACGTCGCCGCGTTCAGCCCGACCGTGATGACGCGTGAGGAGGTCTCCGAGGAGATGGTCGCCAACGAGCGTCGAATCGCCGAAGAGACCGCTCGCGAGGAGGGCAAGCCCGAGCAGGCTCTGCCCAAGATCGTCGAGGGTCGCGTCAACGGCTTCTTCGCCGAGAACGTCCTTCTCGACCAGAAGTTCGCGAAGGACCAGAAGAAGCAGGTCAAGAAGGTCCTCGAGGAGGCCGGTGTCACGGCCAAGGGCTACGCGCGTCTGCGCGTCGGCTCCTGATCGTCTACCTCTCCTCACGACGGAGCCCGTCGCCCCTCTCGGGGCGGCGGGCTCCGTCGCGTCCGGGGCGGGTGACATCCGCCACCCTCGGGGCGGCCGCCATGGTTTGGGACGAGCCGGGCGCCGATGGGAGGATGACCTGGACTCGACTGACAGGGAGAAACCCGTGACCGACACCCCGCGTGCGTACCAGCGTGTGCTGCTCAAGCTCTCCGGCGAAGCGTTCGGCGGAGGATCGATGGGGGTCGACCCCGACGTCGTGCGGGGGATCGCGCGGCAGATCGCCGAGGCCGTCCGTGAGGGCGTCCAGGTCGGCGTCGTCGTCGGCGGCGGCAACTTCTTCCGTGGCGCTGAGATGCAGGAGCGCGGAATGGAGCGGTCCCGCGCCGATTACATGGGCATGCTCGGCACCGTGATGAACTGCCTTGCGCTGCAGGACTTCCTCGAGAAGGAGGGCATCGACACGCGTGTGCAGACGGCGATCACGATGGGCCAGGTCGCCGAGCCGTACATCCCGCGCCGTGCGATCCGCCACCTCGAGAAGGGCCGCGTCGTCATCTTCGGCGCCGGTGCCGGCATGCCGTACTTCTCCACCGACACCGTCTCTGCGCAACGCGCCCTCGAGATCGGCTGCAACGCGGTGCTCATGAGCAAGAACGGCGTCGACGGCGTCTACGACTCCGACCCGCGCATCAACCCCGACGCGCAGAAGCTCGACCGGCTCTCCTACGACGAGGCCCTCGCCCGCAATCTCAAGGTCGTCGACGCTGCGGCGTTCAGCCTGTGCATGGAGAACGGCCTGCCGATGATCGTGTTCGCGATGCAGGGCGAGTCGACGATCTCCCGGGTTCTCCGCGGCGAGGCGCTCGGCACGGAGGTCTACGCGGGCTGACACGGCACCACAGCCTCGGGCGCCCCGCCCCGATCCACATCACCCCGGTCCATGCCCGGCGAGACGCGCGGACGTCTGACAGCATGGGATCCACCCGTGCCGACATCCGGCACGGCGAGCGAACGTGACAGTGAAAGGCACCCACATGTTGGACGAGACGATGTTCGAGGCCGAGGAGAAGATGGGCAAGGCCATCGAGGTGGCCAAGGAGGACTTCGCCTCGATCCGCACCGGTCGCGCGAACGCGGCGATGTTCGACAAGCTCCTCGTCGAGTACTACGGCGCCCCGACCCCGATGCAGCAGCTCGCGTCGTTCCAGTCGCCGGAAGCGCGCACGATGCTCATCACGCCGTTCGACAAGGGCGCGATGGCGAACATCGAGAAGGCGATCCGTGAGTCCGACCTCGGCGTCAACCCGAGCAACGACGGCCACTCGATCCGCTGCATCCTCCCCGAGCTCACCGCGGAGCGCCGCAAGGAGTACGTGAAGATGGCGCAGCGCAAGGGCGAGGAGGCCAAGGTGGCCATCCGCAACGTGCGTCGTCACGCCAAGGACCAGATCGACCGCGCCGTCAAGGACGGGGAGATCGGTGAGGACCAGGGCGTGCGCACCGAGAAGGAGCTCGAGGCCATGACGAAGAAGCATGTCGACCTCGTCGACGAGCTCCTCAAGGGCAAGGAGACCGAGCTCTCCGAGGTGTGAGCCGGCCGACGCGAGAGATGCTGACACGGGACATGACGGCCCCTCCGACCACGAAGCGACCGCCGAGCAAGGCCGGACGCAACCTGCCCGTCGCCATCGGCGTCGGCGTGGGTCTCGGTGCGCTCATCCTCGCGAGCCTCTTCATCGTCCGCTGGGGATGGCTCGTCCTCGTCGTGCCGGCGCTCGGCATCGGCGTGGTCGAGCTGTCCCGAGCGTTCGCCTCGGGGCGGTTCTCGGTACCGGTGGTGCCAATCCTCCTCGGCACGGTGGCGATGCATCTCGGGGCGTACTTCGGTCGTGGCCCGGGCCTCATGGTCGCGTTCGGAGCGACCCTCCTCGCGATCGTCACGTGGCGCAGTGTCCTCGGCATCGGCCGGGCCACGCGTGACGTGAGCGCGGGGGTGTTCATCGCGGCGTATGCGCCGTTCCTCTCGGCGTTCCCCACCCTCATGCTCACCGAGGAGGACGGGCAGTGGCGGGTCGTGACGTTCGTCCTCGTGACGATCTGCAGCGACATCGGCGGGTACGCGGTCGGTGTCGTCGCGGGGCGTCACCCGATGGCGCCCTCGGTGAGTCCGAAGAAGTCGTGGGAGGGGCTCGCCGGCTCGGCCGTGAGCTGTCTCGTCGCGGGGATGGTCGCCGTCCCGCTGCTACTCGGGGGGCCGGTGTGGGTCGGCGCACTGCTCGGTCTGCTCTCGGTCGCCACGGCCACGCTCGGCGACCTCGCCGAATCGATGCTCAAGCGAGACCTCGGCATCAAGGACCTCGGTGACATCCTCCCGGGCCACGGGGGAATCATGGACCGCATCGACTCGTTGCTGCTCACGGCGCCCGTCGCGTGGCTCGTCATGAGTCTGCTCGTCTGAG
>NZ_BAFE01000008.1 GCF_000247995.1 Mobilicoccus pelagius NBRC 104925 | reverse complement strand
GTTCACCTGCCTCGATCCTGCCCGATTCATGTTCTCCACCCCACCCGGTAATGCGGCCACACTGCCACGCTAAGAACCTCCCGACCCCCCTCCAAGGTGGTCCACATCGCGAGACCGCCCAGGTCACACGGCTGCTCATTACCGTTTTCATACTTTTTCAACCCAATGCTTGAATGCATGAGGACCTTCCACCGGGGCTTTGCGCAACCGCGAAACGACACCCTCTCCGCAGGGATACACGGATACGACGATCATGGTCGGGCGATCGTTCTGGACGCGTACGACGGCGGCGAATCCCCTTTCCGTCGTCCCGACCGCACCCCTCCGGCCGAGGACGGACCGCCGCGGACACGGACCTCAGTGACGCCCCGACCTCGCCGATGGGGTGACGGAGGAGGACTCACCCTCCGACCCGGCACGGAACGCGCAAGGAAAGGGCGGGCATGTTCGTCTTCGGCGTCTGCGTCGACTCCCCCGAGAGATTCGACCGGCACTGCCTCCCCGCCATCGCGGCCTACGGAGGCGAGGACGCCACCCTCATGTCCTCCCCCGACGTCCCCGTCGCGAAGACGTACAACGACGTCCTCGACGCCTGCCTCGACCTCGAGGGAGTCGAGGCCGTCGTGCTCCTCCGTGACGACGTCGAGATCGTCGACCCCCACTTCCGGTGCGGGATCCTCGCCGCCTTCGAGAGCGACCCGGACCTCGCCGTCATCGGCGTCGGAGGCGTGGACGCCGACCTGCGGTGGTGGCAGACGGCAGGCCCGTCCCCCGCCCCAGGCGCCCCAGGCCGCAGCGGCGAGGAGACTCCGCGCGGCGGGACCCTCGTCGACTACGTCGACGGCGCCTGCATGGTGCTCCGTCCCGACCTCGCGGCGCGGTTCCGGTTCGACGACGTCGCGTTCACGGGGCCGGGCGGCTTCGAGGTCGACTTCTGCCATCGCGTGCGTGAGGCGGGGTTCCACGTCGCCGTCGCGACGATCGGGGTGACACGTCACGCCGACCCCGACGACGCCGACGCCACCTACCGCCAGGCGGCCGCGGTGTGGCAGGGGCGCCACGCGCGTTCCGTCGGCCTCGGCGCCCTCGAGCACCACGTCGCCCGCCTCGAGGGGACACACCAGAGGCCCGAACGGTACGGCTCCGTGCCCGCACCCCACGCGCCCGAGGGGGTCGTGGACGTCGAGATCACCGCCCGCCACCACCGACTCCTCGAAGCCGTTCCCCCCACTGCCGGGCGGGTCCTCCAGCTCGGCTGCGGCGACGGCGCGCTGGGCGCCGCCCTCACGGCCCTCACCGGGGCGCGCGTGACGGGTCTCGACCACGGCGGCGGGCACCTCGAACAGGCCCACGACCGCCTGGACCGGGTCGTCGACGTCGACCTCAACCGGCTCTCCGACCTCGACCTGCCCCGAGGCGGCTTCGACGCCGTCCTCGCCGTCGACGTCCTCGACCGGCTCGTCGACCCCGAGGCCACCCTCGCCGCGATCCTGCCGGCCCTCGCCCCCGACGGCGTCGTCGTCGCCGGGATCCCCAACGTCAAGCACTGGTCCGTCGTCCTGCCCCTCCTCCTCCACGACCGCTTCGAGTACCGCGACGCCGGGCTTCTCCACCGGGGCAGCATCCACCTGTTCACGATGGTCGAGGCGATCGCGATGTTCCGCAGACTCGGCCTCGGCCGCGTCGAGACCTGCGGCGCCGAACGTGTCGGCCTTTACGACCCCGCCCACCTCGACGCCCTCGTCGCGTGCCTCGCGTCCTACGGCACCGACCCCGAGGAGGCCCTCACCATGCTCGAGATCTACGAGTACGGCCTCACCGCCCGACGGGCCTGAGCCGCCGGGCGAGGACGGGCGCGTACCCTCCCTCCGCGGGGACCGGCCGGTGGCAGACGACTCGCACATCTTCGCCCCGACGTCCCGCGGACGCCGGCCTCCCGCGCGACGGCATCATGCCCCACGCGGGACCACGTCGCCGCCAGGCCACGCCGCGCCGACCCGCCCCGCCCGTCGATCCCTCCTCGTCGCCGACCGGGCGACCGGACACAGGCCCGGCAACGAGGAAAGACCCCCGACCGTCGCGTTGGGGAGCGCAGCGGCCGAGGGCCTTTCGCACCGGCCGGGGACACCGGTGAAGTCCGACGCCGCTCGGGGGAAACCGGCGCCGAACCGATCGGCCTCAGCTGGGGAGGGCTGTCGGCCGACCTGACCCGAGACGACGTGCTCGACACTCGCGTGGAGCGTCGCCGTCCCGGACCGCTTTCTCGAAGGGGACCGAGGGCCTCTCGGTCCCGACGTCCTGGCCCCCGATTGGGGTGATCGGTCACCCGGTCATGGATGCAGCCGCGGCCTCGTCGGCGGTCGGCATCGACAGGCGGTCCCGATAGGAGGACCGCGCCGCGATCTGGGT
>NZ_BAFE01000009.1 GCF_000247995.1 Mobilicoccus pelagius NBRC 104925 | reverse complement strand
CCCTACGTGCCGGAGGCACTGTGGGAGGAGTTCACCTCGCGGTTCGTCGCGGCCACGACGACCCTGCGACTCTCCCCCGCGCTCGACTTCTCCGCCGACATGGGCTCGCTCGTCTCCGCGAAGCAGCTCGACACCGTCACCCGGCACGTCGAGGACGCCCGCGCCCAGGGGGCCACGGTCCTCGCCGGTGGCCGGGCGCGCCCCGACCTCGGCCCGCACTTCTACGAGCCGACGATCCTCACCGACGTCACCGAGTCGATGACCCTCTTCGCCGACGAGACGTTCGGCCCGGTGGTCTCGCTCTACCGGGTGGCCGACGAAGACGAGGCCATCGCCCGCGCCAACGACAGCGACTACGGCCTCAACGCGAGCGTGTGGACCTCCGACGCCCGGCGCGGACGTCGCGTCGCGGCCCGCCTGCAGGCCGGGACGGTCAACGTCAACGACGCCTACGCCGCCGCCTGGGGGTCGATGGACGCCCCCATGGGCGGGTGGAAGTCCTCCGGCCTCGGCCGACGCCACGGCGAACACGGACTCCTCAAGTACACCGAGCCCCAGACCGTCGCCGTCGAACGCCTCCTGCCCGTCGGCGTGCCCGACGGGATGGACGCCGCCCGCTACGCCCGCATCATGACCACCGGGCTCCGGGTGCTCAAGCGTCTCCCCGGCATCAAGTGACCGGTGGCTCGTCGACGGGCGCCGTCCTCGCCCCCGTGACGCGACGTCCCTGAGTGCCCTCGGTGACCGCGGAGTACGGTCGTGGGCATGGACATGAAGAAGCTCCTCACCCGCAAGCCCCGCGCCACCCGCTCTCAGGACATCACCCGGCTCGCACTCGGGGCGTTCATGTCCTACGCGGGGGTCTCGCACCTCACGTTCGCGCGCGACGACTTCCAGGCGCAGGTGCCCTCGTGGTTCCCCGCCGACCCGGACTTCGTCGTCCTCGCCTCCGGCGTCGTCGAGATCGCCCTCGGCGCGTCCCTTCTCGCCCTGCCCAAGCAGCGCCGCCTCACCGGGCTCGCCCTCGCCGCGTTCTACGTCGCGGTGTTCCCCGGCAACATCGCCCAGTACACCGAGCACCGCGACGCGTTCAACCTCGACACCGACACCAAGCGCCTCGTGCGCCTCGCGTTCCAGCCGGTGCTCGTCGCCGCCGCCCTCTACGGCGCAGGCCTCCCCGAGAAGAAGAACGGCCGCCGCTGACCGCACCCCACCCACGACGCGGCCCGACGCTCCTCCTGAGTGACGGGCCGCGTCGGCGTGCCGGGACCCGGCTGCGCCGTCCGCGCCCGAGCGGCAGGAGGATCGCTGCGGGTTCGCCTGTGGGCGCTGCGGGCAGCGGCGCGCGCACGACGTGGGAGCGGCCGAACGGATCCGGAGAGCGCACGGATGCCACGATGTGACCATGAACGACGTCGACGACTGGCTCGCCCGTGCCACCCTCTCCGCCGAGGTCGCCGCGCTGCGACCCGATTACCGGTGCGTACTCGTCACCGCCACCGGGCTCATGCCCGGCCCGAGCGACGACGCGAGCGAGGAGCTGCTGACCGCCGCCGAGGCCGAGGCGCAGGCCGCCGTCGCAGCGACCCCCGCCGAACAGCTCCCCCACATCGCCGCGTGGCGTGAGGCGTTCCGCGCGTTCGGCGCCAAACCCCAGCGCACCCGCAACAGCGCCGAGGCGCTCCTACGACGCGTCGAGGACGGGATGCCGCGCATCAACCGTCTCGCCGACGCCTACAACGCCGTGTCGATCCGCCTGCAGGTACCGCTCGGCGGGGAGAACCTCGCCGCCTACTCCGGCCCGTTGCGCCTCGTCCGGGCCACCGGCGAGGAGGAGTTCGGCACGCTCGCCTCGGGCGCGGAGACCGTCGAACACCCCACTGCCGGCGAGGTCGTGTGGCGGGACGACGTCGGCGTCACGTGCCGCCGCTGGAACTGGCGTCAGTGCTACCGCACCCGCCTCACCGAGGCGACCACCGACGCCGTGTTCCTCTGCGACGTCCTCGACGTCGACCCCGGCGACAGCGCCGCCCGCGCCCAGGAGGTGCGCGACGCACTCCTCGACGCCCTCACCCACGTGAGCCCCGGAGCGCACCTGCGCACCCGCACCCTGGTGGCCGCCGACGTGCTCTGAGGCGCTTGCCTGCCGGGCGCGCGAGCTCGGGCGCCCCTCGCCCTCCACCGGGGGCGGGCGCGAGAACCCGGGTGAACGAACGCGAGCGGGGGCCGACCCTCTCGGTCGGCCCCCGCTCACGGTCGGGTGGCCCTCGCCTTCCGCGCGGCCCGCCCCTGTCGGGACGCCGCGGACGCTGTCGGCGAGGTGTCGGATCAGCTGCAGCCGCTGGTGGAGCCGCAGCCCTCACAGACGTAGCAGCTGCCGGCGGGGCGCATCTTCGTGCCGCACGTCATGCACATGGGCGCGTCCGCGGCCTTGCCCTGGAACTTCTCCATGAGCTCGGCGGAGGAGTGCACGTCGGAACTCACCTCCTTGGCGGCTGCCGCGCCGCTGCCGGAGTTCACCGACAGCTGACGGGCCTCGTCGACGCCCGAACGGCTGCGCGAGGGCGCCGGGGTCTGGCTGTAGTTCTCCAGCTCCTCCTCGTAGTCGTCGTCGTCGTCCTCGGACGTCGCCGGCGCGTACGAGCCGGTCTCGAGCTGCCGGGCCCGCTCCTCCGCGGTGTGGATCCCCATGAACGACCGGGTCTCGAAGTCGAGGTAGTCGAGCGCGAGACGACGGAAGACGTAGTCCATGATCGACTGCGCCATGCGCACGTCCGGGTCGTCGGTGAGGCCGGCCGGCTCGAAGCGCAGGTTGGTGAACTTGTCGACGTAGGTCTCGAGCGGCACGCCGTACTGGAGCGCCACGGACACGGCGAGGGAGAACGCGTCCATGAGGCCGGCGAGGGTCGAGCCCTGCTTGCCGAACTTGAGGAAGATCTCGCCGAGACCGTCGTCCGGGTAGGAGCTCGCCGTGAGGTACCCCTCGGCGCCACCGACGGTGAACGACGTCGTCACCGAGTTGCGACGCTTCGGCAGACGCTTGCGCACCGGGCGGAACTCGACGACCTTCTCCACCACGCGCTCGGGCGCGTCCTCGGTCTTCTTCTTCTCCGTGGAGAGCGGCTGACCGACCTTGCAGTTGTCGCGGTACACGGCAAGAGCCTTGAGGCCGAGCTTCCAGCCCTGCATGTAGACCTCGGCGATGTCCTCGACCGTGGCCGTCTCGGGCAGGTTGACCGTCTTGCTGATCGCGCCGGAGAGGAACGGCTGGCAGGCCGCCATCATGCGGACGTGACCCATCGGGGGGATCGCCCGCTCGCCCATCGCGCAGTCGAAGACCTCGTAGTGCTCCTCCTTGAGGCCCGGCGCGCCGATGACGTGCCCGTTGTCGGCGATGAACTCGACGATCGCCTCGATCTGCTCCTCCTGGTACCCGAGACGCCGCAGGGCGCGCGGGATCGTGAGGTTGACGATCTGCATCGAGCCGCCACCGACGAGCTTCTTGAACTTCACGAGGGAGAAGTCGGGCTCGATCCCGGTGGTGTCGCAGTCCATCATGAAGCCGATGGTGCCGGTGGGCGCGAGCACGGAGGCCTGCGCGTTGCGGAACCCGTTCTTCGCACCGATGGTGACGACGTCCTCCCAGGCCTTGGTCGCGGCCCGGTGGACGGAGGAGTCCATCTCCTCGAACGTGCGCACCTCGTCGTTCGCGGCCTGGTGCTTGCGCATGACCCGCAGGTGGGCGCTGCTGTTGCGGGCGTAGCCCTCGTACGGGCCGACGACGCCCGCGAGCTCCGCGGACCGCTTGTAGGCCGACGCCGTGAGGAGAGACGTGATCGACGCGGCGAGCGCACGGCCGCCGTCGGAGTCGTACCCGTGACCCGTCGCCATGAGCAGCGCACCGAGGTTGGCGTACCCGATGCCGAGCTGGCGGTAGTCACGCGTCGTCGCACCGATGGACTCGGTCGGGAAGTCCGCGAAGCAGATCGAGATGTCCATCGCCGTGATGACGAGCTCGGACACCTTCTGGAACGTCTCGGCGTCGAACGTGTCGTCGTCGCGGAGGAACTTGAGGAGGTTGAGCGAGGCGAGGTTGCACGAGCTGTTGTCGAGGCTCATGTACTCCGAGCACGGGTTCGACGCGGTGATGCGGCCCGTCTCGGGGTTCGTGTGCCAGTCGTTGATCGTGTCGTCGTACTGGATGCCCGGGTCGGCGCACTCCCACGCCGCCTTGGCGATCTTGCCGAACAGCTCGCGGGCGTCGACCTTCTCGATGACCTCACCGGTCATGCGGGCACGCAGACCGAAGTCGGTGCCCTCCTCGACGGAACGCATGTACTCGTCGGTGACGCGGACCGAGTTGTTCGCGTTCTGGTACTGGACGGAGACGATGTCCTTGCCGCCGAGGTCCATGTCGAAGCCGGCGTCGCGCAGCGCACGGATCTTGTCCTCCTCGCGCGCCTTCGTCTCGACGAACTCCTCGATGTCGGGGTGGTCGACGTCGAGCACGACCATCTTCGCTGCACGACGCGTCGCCCCACCGGACTTGATCGTCCCCGCGGACGCGTCGGCGCCACGCATGAACGAGACCGGACCGGAGGCCGTGCCACCGGAGGAGAGCAGCTCCTTGGAGGAGCGGATGCGGGAGAGGTTGAGGCCGGCGCCGGAGCCACCCTTGAAGATGAACCCCTCCTCCTTGTACCAGTTGAGGATCGAGTCCATCGAGTCGTCGACCGACAGGATGAAGCAGGCGCTGACCTGCTGAGGGCTCGACGTGCCGACGTTGAACCACACCGGCGAGTTGAAGCTGAAGATCTGGTGAAGGAGCGCGTACGTGAGCTCGTGCTCGAAGGTCTCGGCGTCCTCGTCGGTGGCGAAGTAGCCGTGCCGCTTGCCGGCCGCCACGTACGTGAGCACGACGCGGTCGATGAGAGCCTTGAGCGACCGCTCACGCTTCTCGGTGCCGAGTGCCCCACGGAAGTACTTCGTCGTGACGATCGTGGAGGCGTTGACGCTCCAGAAGTCGGGGAACTCCACGCCGCGCTGTTCGAAGATCTTCTCGCCGGTCTTCCAGTTCTGCTGGACGACGTCCCGCTGCTCCCACGTCACCTGGTCGTAGGGGTGCACGCCGGGCGTGGTGAAGATCCGCTGCACGCTGATGCCCTTGCCGGCGCGCTTGCGGGATCCTGCCCGGGCGCCCGTGGTCTCCGTCATGTGTTCTCCTCCGAGACGAGTTGGGGTGGTAGCGAATCGTGCTGGGACGATCCCGACGCACGGGGGGGCGACGGCCGGCGGCGTGCCGCGCGCCGGTACTCCGCCGTGTGGGCGGGATCAGGGGGTGGAACCGGCCGAGGACTCCTCGGCCCGGGCGGACCGGTCGAGACGCAACAAGGCGATGGCCGCCTCGAAGTCCTCGAGGGTCTCGAAGTTCTGGTAGACGCTTGCGAAGCGCAGGTAGGCCACCTCGTCGAGTTCGCGCAACGGCCCGAGGACGGCGAGACCCACCTCGTGGGCGTCGATCTCGGCCTGGCCCGTGGAGCGGACGACCTCCTCGACCTGTTGGGCGAGGAGTGCGAGGGCGTCCTCGTCGACCGGGCGGCCCTGGCAGGCCTTGCGAACGCCGACGAGGACCTTGGTGCGACTGAACGGCTCGGTGACGCCGGACCGCTTGATGACGCTGAGCCCAGCCGACTCGGTCGTGGTGAAGCGACGTCCGCATGAGCCGCACTGACGGCGGCGGCGGATGGCGGCACCGTCGTCGATGAGGCGGCTGTCGACGACGCGGCTGTCGGTATGCCGACAGAACGGACAGTGCACGGCAGCCCCTCTCGGACGGAACGCTTGGACGACGCGACGCCGACCGCAGCGACCGGTGGGTCGCGCAGCGGACGAGGCCGGAGCGGCCATGTCGGGCGCCCCTGCAAAGACGATACCCCAACCCCTAGATGTGGGATGACCGCACCCAGGTGACCACTACATGTGGGATGTACGTGAGGATCGTAGGCCCGCAGGTGCCCTACGACCAAACCTCGGCGCGTCGCGCGCACCGCCGCGTTCCGCGCCGAGTGGCGACCGGTCCACAGGTCCTGCGACCGTCTCCGCGACACACTCGGACGCATCGGGGAACGGTGGCGGGATGTGACCTTGAAGAAGCCGCAACGCCTGGGCACCGAGCGATGGCAGGGGCCACCCGAGCGCGGAGACAATGCCGGGAAGCCTACTCCCCGCACACCCCGGCGCCGGAGCGACATGGCCCTTTCCGCACACCCCTGACCGAGTCTTGACCGGACGTTCGACCAGGGTTCGTCGAGCTCCACCCGTTCGAAGGATTCACCCCCGCAGCGACGACCACGTCCACGATGCGCCGCGAACCCCCGTCGCGATCACGACTCGCCGGGAATGACGAGGGACTGCCCGGCCATGACGACCGAGCTGTTGAGCCCGTTGGCGAGGCGGATGCGCAGCGCGGCCGCCTCGGTGGGCACCATGGGGAGCTCCTCTGTCGCGATCTCGAGGAGCGTCTGACCCGGCCGCACGGTGACCGAGTGGGTCGGCGGGAGATCGGGACTCGCCCACCGGGCCGCTGCGACGAGCGCGAGGAGGCACAGTGCCCCGAACACCGCCAGGGTTCGCACGAGGCGTCCCCGCCGAGTGAGCCGCAACCGGGGGCGGACCACCACCTCGCCGTCGCGTACCACCCGAAGGTGTCTGCGGCGAGAAGCCTCCTCGGATGATGCCTCCCCCGACTCCACGGGTGCCCATGCCGGCGCCGCCACCTGTCGTTCGAACGCCTGAACCGCCATCGAAGCCTCCTCCTCACCCATCCGCAGGATCTCTGCCTCCACCACGCCACCAGGAAGGGCGATGGTGCCGGCCGAGAACTGCGTTCGAACCGCGAGCGCCGTCATCGGGACGCCCCGCCTGTCAGGCCCGCGGGACTCGTCGTCACGCCTCGCCGACCGTGCACATGTTCTTCGAACTCAGGTACGAGTATCGACGACTCTGCGGACTCTGTCCACACTTCTCGCACAGATGTTTGAAACATCTGTGCGAGCAACCGTAGGATGTTCACGAGGAGAGTCGACCAGGCACCGCCGACAACCCTTCGACCAGCACGAACCGGGTCGTTCCGCCCTGCGGACGACCCCGTGCGGCGAGGGGGGCGAGGGGCGCGGGGTCGCCAGGAGCAGGACGCAGAGAGGACACGCCGTGGAGAAGGTCCGCACGATCCGCCATCGCGACACCCCCGGGCTGACGCCCCGCCAACGCAAGGTGCTCGACTTCATCCGTCTCTCGGTCGACTCCCGCGGGTATCCGCCGAGCCTGCGCGAGATCGGTGAGGCCGTTGGCCTGACGAGCCCGAGCAGCGTCGCCCACCAGCTCTCGGCGCTCGAGCGCAAGGGCTATCTCCGCAAGGACCCCAACCGGCCCCGCGCCCTCGAGATCGTCGCACCCCCGCCGGGGGCCGACGCGGCCGCCATCGCGCAGGCCATCCTCTCCGGACAGGACGACAGCGCCGGACGCGACGCGCATCCCGAGCCGGCCTACGTGCCGATGCTCGGTCGCATCGCCGCCGGGGTTCCGATCCTCGCCGAGGAGATGGTCGAGGACGTCTTCCCGCTGCCTCGCGAGCTCGTCGGCGACGGGCGCCTGTTCCTCCTCAAGGTCGCCGGCGACTCGATGATCGACGCGGCCATCTGCGACGGCGACTGGGTCGTCGTCCGTTCCCAGCCCACCGCGGAGAACGGCGACATCGTCGCGGCGATGATCGACGGCGAGGCCACGGTCAAGACGTTCAAGCGACGGGACGGCCACGTGTGGCTGCTCCCCCACAACCCGAGCTACGACCCCATCGATGGTGACGAGGCGACGATCCTGGGCAAGGTCACCGCGGTGATGCGGAGCATCTGAGCCCCCGGCCCTCGGAGTGCCGCGGGCGGCATCCCGGGGGCCACGACCGCCTGGCCGCCGTAGGGTGGGGGGCATGATCGACGCCGGCGGCCTGAGAGTCATGAAAGCAATCGCCGACGAGGGCAGCTTCACCGGCGCTGCGACCGCGCTCGGATACTCCCAGCCTGCCGTGTCGCAGATGGTGCGTCGGCTCGAGCAGCGTCTCGGCACGGTTCTCGTCGAGCGGATCGGCAGGTCCATCCGTCTCACCGAGGCCGGAGAGGTCCTCGTCCGCCACGCCGGCCCCGTCCTGGCCGCTCTCGACGAGGCGGAGGACGAGGTCGCGGCCATCGCCGGCCTCCGAGCCGGGCGCGTACGACTCATGGCCTTCCCCTCCTCATCGAGCACCCTCCTCCCCCGCGCCCTGGCGCTCATGCACGAACGTCACCCCGACGTCTCGGTCACGTTCACCGAGGCCGAGCCTCCCGAGTCGCTCGCAGCACTTCGGGCCGGGGATTGCGACCTCGCGGTCGCCTTCGCCTACGACGGCACCGACGTCGCTCGGGGTGGGGACCTCGACGGGCTCACGACGCATCCGCTCCTCGACGACCCGGTGCGCGTCGCCCTCCCACCCGACCACCCCCTCGCGAAGGCCGACGTCGTGCCGATGCCCGAGCTCGCCGGGGAGACCTGGATTGCCGGTTGTCCCCGGTGTCGGGGTCACCTCCTCTCCCTCGGGCACGGCGCGGGTTTCGACCCCTCCGTGCGGTACGAGACCGAGGACTACGTGGCCGTCCAGGGGTTCGTCGCCGCCGGGCTCGGTGTCGCTCTCATCCCCGACCTCATCCTCGCGGCCATCACGAACCCCGGGGTCGCCATCCGCCCGCTCGATCCGCCGTCCTACCGCACCGTGCACGTCGTCACCACGCCTGACCTCGAACGAGTCCCGGCTGTGGCCGCGACGCTTCAGGCGTTGTGCGACAGCGCCCGTTCCCTGCGCGCTCCCGCGTAGTCCCCGCCCCCGGCGGTGTCGGCCCCTACGGGGGTGCCGATCCGCCTCCCTCGCGCGCATCGACGCCGCTCCCGCCGTTCCCGGCACCCTCATCGGCGGCTCCAGGGACCATGCTGTCCCTCCTGCGGCGTCCTCCCGACTGGCCGACGCGTCCCGACGGTGTTCACGGACGACGAGCAGGCGGCCGTCCTCCTTGCGGACGGCGACGTCCCCGTCCCGGTCGGTGCGGTAGACCACCGAGCCCGCCGCGCGGGCATGGGTGAGCAGGCTCGGCGCCGGATGACCGTAGGTGTTGTCCGCACCGACGCTGACGAGGGCGACGGGCGCGGCCACGAGCGCGAGCAGGGGCGCGTCGTGGTCGGACGAGCCGTGGTGAGCGACCTTGACGAGGTCGAACGGCATGTCCGCGCGCACGTCCGACCGCGCCGATCCGTCCGCGGCCTCCTCGGCGGGCATGGGCGGCACACTCGAGGTGCGGAGGTCGGCCCGGACCGCCGACCCGGCGTCCTCGCCCGCGTCGGCGAGGAAGAGGCCCCGCACCGCGTCGTCCTCCTCCGGGCCGTCGACGACGATGTCGAGGACGAGCGATCCGTCATTCGCCGAGGATGCCCCCGAATACGCGGATCGCGGCCCGCGGACGACCGCGGAGACATCGCCCCACCGGAGCAGGTCGCCCCTGACCACCTGGTGCACCGGGCGGCCGTGGGCCCGCCACCACCGTTCGACGCCGGGCCGGACGTCCTGCATCGAGGCGGCCGAGACGACGACGTCGCCGACGGCACGGCCCTGCGTGAGCCCGGCCAGCCCGGCGACGTGATCGGCGTCGAAGTGGGTGAGGACGACCGCGTCGACGACCTCGACGGCGAGCGCGTCGAGGCACCGGTCGAGTCGTTCGGGATCGGGCCCGACATCGAGGACGACGGCACGCCGCGGGCCCGACGCGAGGACGAGAGCGTCCCCCTGTCCGACGTCGCACATGACGACGGCCGGGGCCGGACCGGGGAACCCGGTGCGGGATCGCACGACGAGGACCGGCACGAGGACTGCGACGACGGCGAGGACGGCGACGACCGCGACCATCGGTCGACGACGCACCCGTCCTCGGACCCGACGCCACACGGGGCCGGCGGTGAGCACGACGACGAGCAGGAGGACGGCCAGGGATACCGCGCCCACCGTGCCTGCGGGCCACGGGACGGCACGGAGCGGCGCAGACTCCCCGGCACGGGCGAGGCGCGCGATGCCGAGGGCGGGGACGGCGGCCGCCCAGGCGACGACGACAGCGCCTGTGGGCCAGAACGGGGAGAGAAGGGCGACTGCGGCACCGAGGAGGGTGACCGGCGCGACGAGCGGGCCCGCGAGGGCGTTCGTGAGGATGCCGACGACGCTGATCTCCTCCTGCAGCAGGACGACGACCGGCGCGCACATGACCTGCGCGGCGAGGGGGATCGCAAGACCCACGGCCACCGGGCGGGGCAGCCGCAGGCCCGTGCGCAGCGCCTCGGACCACGGACCGACGAAGACGAGGAGGCCTGCCGTCGCGAGGACCGACAAGGCGAAGCCGAAGGATCGCGCCAGCCAGGGGTCGACGGCGAGCAGCACGAGGAGGGCGCCGGCGAGGGCCGGCAGGCCGAGGGTGCGGCGGGACCGTGCGATACCGACGAGGCCCACGGCCCCCATGACCGCCGCGCGCAGGACGCTCGGGTCGGGGCGCGCGAGGACGACGAAGCCCGCGAGCACGCACAGCCCCACGAGGGGGCGACCTCGGCGCGGGATCCCCACCCAGCCACACACCCACAGCGCGCCGGCGACGACGAGGGAGCAGTTCGTGCCCGAGACGGCGGTGAGGTGGGTCATGCCGGTGGCACGCATCGCCTCGGTGAGGTCCTCAGGGACGGCCCGACGGTCTCCGATGATCATCGCGGGGACGAGACCGCGCGCGTCGTCGGGCAGTGGCGTCGTGGCCGCCCGCATGGACTCCCGCACGACGTTCGTGGCGGCCACGACGGGGCCGGGGCCTCGACGCACGGTGGGGCCGCCGAAGGGGCGGAGCACCGCCCGCACCTCGTCTCCTCCGCGGGCCTCTTCGAGTCGACCGCGCATCTCGACGACATCGCGCCACCCGACATCGGCCCACTCGGGCTCACCGAGCACGAGGACGGGCGTGTCGACGGCCGTCGTGAACCCCCGGGCGTCGACGCGCGTGACGTGGACGACGACGGCGACACGGGCAGGCCCTGGCTCGACCTGCCGGAGGGGCCGGGGTTCCCCACCGACGCGTCCCTCGAGGACGACGGCGGCCCGTTCCCTCGCGAGGTCGCCGACGGGCCCGGCCTCGGCAGTCCGTTCGGCGACGGCGACCCGGAGGAGGAGGGCGGCTGCGAGGAGCAGACCCAAGGTGAGGACGGCGCGCCGCGCCTCCGTCCTGCTGCGTACCGGCGGATCCGCGGGGCGGGCCGACCACTGTCCGCGTGGACCGGTGAGGCTGCCGCGTGCCCCGGCGGGTCGATGCACCCGCCGCCCCCTCCAGGCGACGACGAGTGCACCCACGCCGAGGAGCGCACCCAGCCCGAGGGGGATCCACGGTCCGCGACCGAGGGCGAATGCCACCGCCGCCCACGCGAGCAGCGCCGGGAGGAGGAGGCGGACGTCCGCGGGCGGTGTCCGTGCGTCCCGCTCTCCGGCCACGCCGGGCACTCGAGGATCCGACGGCCGGTCCCCGCCGCCCTTCTCGACCACCGGCTTCTCGACCACCGCGCCTCGATTCGGCCGTCGAGTGCCTCCGCGCCGCGGCACCGTCGTCGGGTCCCCGGCGTCCAGCCGCACGCCGAGCGTCGACGCGAGTGCTGCGCGGTCCCACGGGTGTGAAGCGGCGGCGATCGATGGCGGTGCACCGCGGGGAGGCCGTCGCCCGCTCTCGTCAGACACGGACCTTGGGGCGGATGGCCTCGAGTTTCTTCTCCCCCACCCCGCTTACCTCGCCGAGTTCGTCGACGGAGGTGAACCGGCCATGGGTGGTACGCCATTCGAGGATCTTCGCGGCGAGGACGGGCCCCACCCCCGGCAGGGATTCCAGCGCGGCCTGATCCGCGGTGTTGAGGTCGATGAGCGGTCCACCGACCCCCGGGGCGGCGCCCGGTTGCGGCATGGCGGGCGGCGGCATCGTGTTGACGGGGACGGGCGCGCCGTCCGCGTCGGGGACGACGATCTGCTCTCCGTCGACGACGGGACGCGCGAGGTTGAGACCGGCGAGCACCGCCTTGGGCCCGGGGCCACCGGCCTTGGCGATCGCGTCGGAGACGCGGGCACCGGTAGGCACGGTCACGACCCCCTCGCGCTTCACCTCGCCGACGACGTGCACGAGGTACTCCCCGGCCGGGGTCGCTCCGGGCGCCCCTCCGGCCGCCACCGGCGCGGTGGCGCCGGGACGTGCCTCGGCGAGGGCAGCCCCTCCGACCGGAACGGGGGTGGCCACCGGCGGTCGCCCGGCGGTACCGGTGACGGCGGCCGGGGAGGACGGCCGCACCTGTGTGGCGACCGGTTCCGAGGCGGGTTCGTCTCGGAGGAACGAGAACGTGACCGCGAGGACGGCGACGAGGACGACGACCCCCGCCCCGGCGACGGCGAGCCACGGCGGGACGACGCGCGCCCCCACGAGCCCGGAGGGGATCTCGAGGACCCCGTCGCGGCCTCGGACGAGGCGACTCGACGGGAGCGCCGTCTCGGCCGGCGTGTCACCCCGCCCCGTTCGTGAGCCGACGCCGACACCCGTGCCGCCGGAGGCAGGTGCGCGCACCGGGGCAGCAGCAGCGAGGGCGGTGTCGTCGGCGCCGAGATCGTCGATGCCCTCGTCGACGATGCCCCGACCACCGATATCCCGGTCGTCGATGGTGCCGTGACCGACGCCCGGGGCGTCGTCTCGCCCGTTGCCGTGAGTCCCGGTGGGGGGCCCCGCGCCCCCGACGTCGGACGTGGGACGAATACCGCGGCGACGTCCCGCCGCCTCGCGCTGCTCGCGAAGCTCCCGTCGCGTCGTCGGGACGTTCGTCGTCGCGGTGACCGGGGTCGGCAGGTGCGGCGTCGGGGCGGGAGAGGTCGACGAGGTCGGCGGCCCGGGGACTCGTACCGGGGTGAGCGGCTCGGTGACCGCGTCGTCCACGACCGTCGGGTGGCGACGATCGCCGGTCGAGGCATGGGGTTGGGGGGATCCGCGCAGGCCGTTCCGTGCGGGCATACGCGGGGAGGGCGGGCTCGCGGCCGGGTCCTGACTCGCGGGGGCGGAGCGCCGGGTGACCGGCGCGGCCCACGGCGAGGCCGCCCTGGTCACCGGGTCGGCGACCGCCGCTTCCGTCGGATCCGACGACGCCCGCGACGCGTGGCCGGTCGCGGGGTCGACACACGCCGCCGGGTCTGCGGCCTCACGCGCGGCGCGGGCGTTGAGGAGGAGCGTGGTGGCGCGGTCGACGGGCATGCGGCCACGCTAGGAACGCGGCCCCTTCGCCCACAGAGGTCGCGAGGTCACCTGGGGACGGCCCACCCGGTCTCGAGACGTTGTGGACGACCGAGCTCCGGAGGGCCTTCTCCGCGCTCACGTCCTCCCCGCCGCCGCCTGGGGTCCTCTCACGCAGCTGCTGCACTTCGCCCATGTCGGCCCGGCCCGGGGCGGTTCACGTCGACCCGGGGTGGTCCTCGGGCGATTCCTCCGCATCGCATGGGCTCACCGACACCGCGACCGCACCGGGGCCGAGGTGGATCGCCGCGACCGCGCCGATCGGTCGCACGCCGGTGTCCTCGACGAGCCGGTCGCCGAGTCGTTCGTCGAGGCGAGCGGCGAGCTTGTGCGCACCCACCTCGTCGGCGAGGTGGTGCACCGTGACGGCGACGCGCTCCCCCGGGCAGGCCTCCGCCGCGAGGTCGACGAGGCGCGCGAGGGCCCGCCCCGTCGTCCGGACCTTCTCCACCGGTTCGATACGCCCGTCGACGAGGCGCAGCAAGGGTCGGACGGCGAGGGCGGACCCCACGAGGGCCGCGGCGTTGCCGATGCGCCCACCGCGGCGCAGGTGTTCCAACGTGTGCACGACGAACATGAGCTCGCCGGCGCGCGCCACCCGTCGCACCGTGCGGGCCACGTCCTCGACGTCGGCCCCGCGTACGGCGCGGCGTGCCCCTGCCAGGACCGCGTGGCCGAGGGTCATCCCCATCGATCCGGAGTCGACGACCTCGACGGGCACGTCGACGACCCCGGCCGCAAGGCGCGCCGAGTCGCAGGTTCCCGAGAGTCCACCGGCGAGGTGCGCCGAGACGACGTGCGTCGCGCCGTCGGCGGCGACCCGCTCGTACACCTCACGGAACGCCTGGGGTGACGGACGCGACGACGTGAGCGACCGCGACCGCTTGAGCGACCGCAGGAGGTCGGCATCGTCGATGTCGACCCCCTCGGTGTGGTCGCGCCCGTCGACCGACACGTGGAGCGGCACCACCGTGATCCCGAGCTCGGCCGTGAGGTCCGGCGGAAGGTAGGCGGTGGAGTCGGTGACGAGCGCGACGGACACCGTCAGCCCGTGACGACGTTGACGAGCCCGGGAGCCCGCACGATGACCTTGCGCACCGTCTGCCCGGCGAGGAGGTCGGCGACGCGCGGCTCGGCGAGGGCGACCGCCTCGAGGTCGGCGTCATTGATGTCGGCCGGGACCTCGATGCGGGCGCGGACCTTGCCCTTGATCTGCACGACGCACGTGACCGTGTCCTCGACGAGCAACGCCGGGTCGGCCTCGGGGAACGGCTCGTACGTGAGGGTCTCGGCGTGTCCGAGCTTGCGCCACAGCTCCTCGGCGAGGTGCGGAGCGACCGGCGCGACCATGAGGACGAGCGGTTCGGCCGCGGCCCGCGGGGTGCCGCCGAGCTTGGTGAGGTGGTTGTTGAGCTCGATGAGCTTGGAGATCGCCGTGTTGAACCGCAGCCCCGCGTAGTCGGCGCGCACACCGTCGATCGTGCGGTGCAGGAGGCGCTGCGTCTCGTCGTCGAGGGTGTCCTCGGTGACGGTGGACTCACCGGTGGACTCGTCGACGACGTTGCGCCACAGGCGCTGCAGGAAGCGCTGGCTGCCGACGACGGCGCGGGTCTCCCACGGTTTGCTCAGCTCGAGCGGGCCCATGCTCATCTCGTGGACGCGGAACGTGTCGGCACCGTACTGCTCGTACATCTCGTCGGGGCTGACGACGTTCTTGAGCGACTTGCCGATCTTGCCGTACTCACGGGTGACGGGCTCTCCCTGCCACGTGAACGTCGGGGTGCCGTTCTCGCCGACGGTCTCCTCGACCTCGGCAGCGGGGACGGGCTGGCCGCGGTGGTCACGGTAGGCGTACGCCTGGATGTAGCCCTGGCTGAAGTAGCGGCGGAAGGGCTCCTCACTGCTCACGTGGCCGAGGTCGAACAGCACCTTGTGCCAGAAGCGGGCGTAGAGCAGGTGGAGCACGGCGTGCTCGACGCCGCCGACGTAGAGGTCGACGCCGCCCGGGTCCTTCGCACCCGCAGGCGCACCTGCGACGGTGGACTCGCGCGGGCCCATCCAGTACTCCTCGACGACGGGGTCGACGAGGGCGTCGTGGTTGGCGGGGTCGAGGTAGCGCAGGTAGTACCAGCACGAGCCGGCCCAGTTGGGCATCGTGTTCGTCTCACGGCGGTACTTCTTGACGCCGTCGCCCAGGTCGAGCTCGACCTCGACCCACTCGGGAACGCGCGACAGCGGCGGTTCCGGGCGGCTGTCGGCGTCGTCGGGGTCGAACGTCTTGGGGCTGTAGTCGGGCACGTCGGGCAGCGCGACCGGCAACGCCGAGTCGGGCAGGGCGTGGGCGAGTCCGTCCTCGTCGAAGACGATGGGGAACGGCTCGCCCCAGTACCGCTGGCGGCTGAACAGCCAGTCGCGGAGACGGTAGTTGACCGTGCCCTCCCCGACGCCCTTCTCGTCCAGCCACGCGATCATGCGCGCCTTGGCCTCGTCGAGGCCGAGACCGTCGAGACTCACCTCGTCGTCGGCGGAGTTGACGGCCACTCCCCCCGCGGTGAACGCCTCGCCGGCATCGGCCGACGTGGACGGGGAGAACGAGGCGAGGTCGGCGTCCGCGGGGGCGACGACGTCGCGGATCGGCACCCCGAACGCCGAAGCGAACGCGTAGTCACGCTCGTCGTGCGCGGGGACGGCCATGATCGCGCCGGTGCCGTATCCCATGAGGACGTAGTCGGCGACGAACACGGGGATCGCCTCGCCCGTGACGGGGTTGATGCCGAATCCTCCGGTGAACACGCCGGTCTTCGTCTTGTCCTCGACCTGACGCTCGACGTCGGACTTGCGCGCGGCCGCCCGGCGGTAGGCCTCGACGGCCTCCCGCGGCGAGTCTGCCTGCACGGGGCTGCCGTCGATGTCGGTGCCGCGCCAGGCGGCGGGCACGTCGGTGGGCCAGGCGTCGGCGACGAGCTCGTCGACGAGCGGGTGCTCGGGGGCGAGGACCATGAACGTCGCGCCGAAGAGGGTGTCGGGACGCGTCGTGAAGACGGTGATGGGGTCGACACCGGCACGCGGCTGCGCATCCGGCCCGGCGGTGGCACCGCGCTCGGCGACGGCGAAGTCCACCTTGGCGCCCTGGCTGCGACCGATCCAGTTGCGCTGCATGTGCTTGACCTTGTCGGGCCAGTCGACGCGGTCGAGGTCGTCGGCGAGCCGGTCGGCGTACGCGGTGATGCGCATCATCCACTGGCGCAGGTTGGCGCGGAAGACGGGGTAGTTGCCCCGCTCGGAGCGGCCCTCGTTGGTGACCTCCTCGTTGGAGAGCACCGTGCCGAGGCCGGGGCACCAGTTGACGGGCGCCTCGGAGGTGTACGCGAGGCGCCGGGTGTCGAGATAGGTGTGCCGCTCGGCCGCGGCCAGGTCGGACCACGCGCGGCCCGCGAACTCGCCGTCGAGCTGCCGCTCGCCCGAGTCCAGCTCGGCGATGAGCTCATCGATCGGGCGGGCCTTGCCGCGGCCGCCGTCGGCCCGCACCGCGTCGGCGTCGTACCAGGCGTTGTAGATCTGCAGGAAGATCCACTGCGTCCAGCGGTAGTACTCCGGGTCGATCGTTGCGATCGCGCGCCGGTCGTCGTGACCGAGGCCCAGGCGACGGAGCTGACGCTTCATCGTCACCATGTTCGCCTCGGTCGTCGTGCGCGGGTGCTGCCCGGTCTGCACGGCGTACTGCTCCGCGGGCAGACCGAACGCGTCGTAGCCGAGGCAGTGGAGCACGTTCTTGCCGGTCATCCGGTGGAACCGCGCCCACACGTCGGTCGCGATGTAGCCGAGCGGGTGGCCGACGTGCAGGCCCGCGCCGCTCGGGTAGGGGAACATGTCGAGGACGAGCAGCTTCTCGCGCCCGGCCACGCCCTTCGGGTCGGCCCACGGGCCGGAAGGGTTGGGAGCCCGGAACGTGCCCTCCTCGGCCCACCGGTCCTGCCAGGAGAGCTCGATCTGCTCGGCCAGGGCGGGGTCGTACCGGTAGGGGGTGTCGTTCATCGCGTCCTTCGATCCTCGGGTCTGCATCGGGGCGACGCACCCGCCGGTCGGAGCGGCGATCGACCCTCGCGTGTTCGGGCTGGCGTTTCAGCCTAACCCAGCCCGCCGACAGCCCCTCCGCGCCGCTTCCTCCGCGGACGCGTCCGGACGAGGCGCCCATACGAACGAGGCGGGCCACCCCCGAAGGGATGGCCCGCCTCGTGTGAGCCGAGGCTCACGAACGTCTCGTCGACGCGTGGTCGACTCAGAGCGCGTTGAGCGTCTTGGCCATCGCGGACTTCTTGTTCGCGGCCTGGTTCTTGTGGATGACGCCCTTGCTCACGGCCTTGTCGAGCTTGCGGCTCGCGACCTGCAGCGCCTTCGCGGCCTCTTCCTTGTTGCCGGCGGCGGCGGTCTCGCGGAAGTGACGGATCCACGTGCGGAGCTCGGACTTGTACGCCTTGTTGCGCTCGGTGCGCTTGGTGTTCGTCTTGATCCGCTTGATCTGGGACTTGATGTTCGCCATGGTGACTCTCGTTTCCGGTCGTTTGGCTGTCAGGAGGACAGGCCCACCCTCACCTCCGGAGCTGGTCGGGCTCCGGCCAAAGGTGGACTGCACAGTGCGTGTCGGCGCACGACCTGGGCGCACACGCGAGAGACCACGCTACCAGCCACGACTCCCCCGCCCAAACAGGAGCGACGTCGGCGATGCAGTCCGCCCTCGACGGAGCGGTCGAGGGAGCGGTCGGCGGATCAGCGGTGTCGTCCCGAGCGTTCCGCGCAGATCGTGAGGACCGCCTTCTCGACGGCGTAGACGGGGTCGCGCCCGCCGCCCTTGACTGCCTCGTCGGCGGCGGCGACGGCCTGGATGCACCGGCCGAGCGCCTCGACGTCCCAGCCGTTGAGCGCGCGTCGCGCCCGGTCGATCTGCCACGGCGCCATGCCGAGGGTCTTCGCGAGTGAGTTCGAGCTCGCCCGACCCGCCCCGGCGACCTTGACGAGCTGACGCAGCTGCACGGCGAGGACGGCGACGATCGGCACGGGGTCGACGCCGCTCGCGAGCGCGTGGCGGAGGAGTCGCAGGGCCTCCGCCGCGTTGCCGGCGACGGCCGCGTCGGCGACACGGAACCCCGTGGCCTCCACCTTGCCCCCGTGGTAGGTGGCGACGACCCGCTCGTCGATGAGGCCGGTCGTGTCGTCGATGAGTTGCTTGCAGGCGGACGCGAGTTCGCGGACGTCCTTGCCGACGGCCTCGACGAGCGCCCGCACCGCCTCCGGGGTGGCCTTGCGACGGTTGCGGCGAAACTCGTTGACGGCGAAGTCGTTCTTGTCCTTGTCGGTCTTGATCGCGGGGGCCTCGATGACGCGGGCCCGGTTCTTCTTCATCGCGTCGACGACCCGCTTGCCGCGGTTGCCGCCGGCGTGGGCCACGACGAGGGTCACTCCGGGTTCAGGGCGTTCGATCTGGGCGAGAAGGTCGGCCTGGGCGTCGTCCCCGGCCTGCTCGGCGCCACGGACGACGACGCACTTGTCGCCGCCGAACAACGAGGGTGCACACTGCATCCCGATCTGACCGGGCTCGTAGGTCTCCATGTCGACGCGGATGTACTCGACGTCGGGCGCCAGGGATCGCAGCGCGTCCAGTGTCGAGGTGATCGCGCGCTCGGCGAGGATCTGCTGGGGCCCGCTCACGAGCACGAGGGGCGGCACCCCTCCGCCGGGGGTGGCCTTCGGTCGGTCGTCCGTGCTCACGCGCTCAGGATGTCAGAGACGACCGACAACCCGCCCACCTGCTCGGCGACGCCGTCGGTCCCCCTCGGTCGTTCGCGGCAGTGGTACCCGCCCTGCTCGTGCCTCCCCGTCGTCACAGCCGCAGAAGCGTGAGCCGCGCCTCGACGGACTCGAGGGGGATCTCGAGGTGCTCGGCGAGCTCCTCGGCCGAGAGGCCGAGGTCGCGGCCGTCCTTGAGCTCCTCGTCGTCCTCCCGGGTCCACGCATGTCCGCCGGTGACGGCGGTGCGTTCCTCCTGGACGGCGGGCGCCCCTGTGGTGACCGCGTCGCTCACCTTCTCCGTGACGGGGGAGGCCTTCGCGCTCGGGGGCGGGTGCTCGTTCTCCCCCGCGACGACGCCGCGCGACGGTGGCGGCGCGACGGGGACGACGGGCGCGGCGGACTCGTCGAGCCGACGCAACGCCTCGAGCACGACGGCCTTGTTCGTCGTCGGCCAGAAGGGCGGGATCGACCATTGGAGGAAGCCGGCGTAGCGGGCGGTGATCATGCGGGAGTCGAGGAACGCGACGACGCCACGGTCGTCGGAGCGACGGATGAGACGACCGGCGCCCTGCGCGAGTCGGAGCGCGGCGTGCGTCGCGGAGACGGCCATGAACCCGTTGCCGCCGCGTCGTCCGATCTCCTGCGTGCGGGCCGAGGCGAGCGGGTCGTCGGGGCGCGGGAAGGGGATGCGGTCGATGACGACGAGCTGACAGGCAGGGCCTGGCACGTCGACGCCCTGCCAGAGCGTGAGCGTGCCGAAGAGACACGTCTTCGCGTCGGAGGCGAACTCCCGCACGAGGGTGGTGATCTGGTCCTCGCCCTGGCAGAGGATCGTCATCTCTCCACCGATCCTCGCGCGCATCTCCTCGGTCGCGGCCTGCGCGGCGCGCATCGAGGAGAACAACCCGAGCGTGCGGCCACCGGCGGCACGAACGAGCGCCTCGAGCTCGTCGAACATCTGCGGGCTCGGCCCGTCGCGGCCGGGTGCGGGCAGGTTGGCCGCGACATAGGCGATGCCCTGCTTGGGGTAGTCGAACGGGCTCCCCACGTCGAGGCCCTGCCAGTCGGGTGCGCCCTCACCTCGCAGACCCAGCGTGCTGGCGACGGCGTCGAACGTGCCGCCGAGCTCGATCGTCGCCGAGGTGAGGACGACGGTGCGCTCGGTGAAGAGCTTCTCGCGGAGGTCCATCGCGACGCTCATCGGCGCGACGCGCAGCACGGGTCCGCGCTGGGGATTCTGGGAGACCCACGCGACATCGAGCGCGCGCTCCTCGAGGAGTCGGTCGACGACGTCGACGAGTTCGTCGACGGCGGCCTTGGCGACCGACCGGGCACCGTCGGCGTCGTCGACGCCCTTGGACTCGGCCTTCATTCCGCTCTGCACGTTGCGGGCGTCGGTGCGCAGCATCGACAGCGCGTCGGCGAGCGAGTCCGTCAGGCTCGTGAGCCGCCCCTCGGGCAGGGGCTGCAGCGCCTGGGCGAACACCTCTCCCGCGCCGACGAGGTCGTCGGTGCCCGTGTACTTCGCGGCCTTGCGGGCGGCGGTCGTCACCATGCCGGGCGAGAGCTCGTCGGTGACGGTGGCGGTGACGCGGTCGACGAGTTCGTGGGCCTCGTCGATGACGAGGAGGTGGTGCTCCGGCAGCATCGCCCGGCCCTCGAAGGCGTCGATCGCCATGAAGCTGTGGTTGGTGACGACGACGTCGGCGTCCTTGGCGGCCTCGCGGGAGCGTTCGACGAAGCACTCCTCGCGCATGGGGCACTTCGTGCCGAGGCACTCGCGCGCCGCGACGGAGACCTGCCGCCACGCCCGCTCGGAGACGCCGGGGACGAGTTCGTCGCGGTCACCGGACTCGGTGCCCTCGGCCCACTCGCGCAGCCGCAGGACCTCGGCTCCGAGGCGGGAGGGCCCGGCCTCGCCGCGCGCGTCGTCGTCGGGGGCCGATGCCGGGGCGAGCGACGCGGCCGAGAACAGCGCGCCGTCGTCATCGGGGAACCCTCCGGCGAGCTTGTGGAGACAGACGTAGTTGCGTCGCCCCTTGACGAGGACGTAGTTCGGACGCCGACCCAGCAGCGGGGCGAGGGCGTTCGCGACGCGCGGCATGTCACGATCGACGATCTGCGCCTGCAGGGCGAGGGTGGCGGTCGCGATGATCGCGGGGGTGCCGGTGTCGACCGCGTCGGCGACGGCGGGCACGAGGTAGGCGAGCGACTTGCCCGTGCCCGTCCCTGCCTGGACGAGCAGGTGTTCCTGCGCGGCGACGGCATCCTCGACGGCGAGCGCCATGCGCTTCTGACCAGGACGTTCGGTGCCGCCGACCGCCTTCACGGCCGCGGCGAGCAGTTCATCGACCCGGGCTCCACGCACCCGCACAGGCTAGTGCCTGCCCCGGAGCGCCCGTGACGGTCGTCCACAGCGCCCGTCGGGTACGGCTCGTGACCGCCCCGCGTGGGGAGACGCGACGACCGCGGCACCCGCCTCGACGAGGAGGGGGTGCCGCGGTCGTGTGCCGACGGGGACGCGTCCCGGCGGAGTCCGTCAGAGAGCCTTGAGCAGGGCCTTCGCGACGGCCTTCGCGCTCATCGGGTTCTGGCCCGTGATGAGACGACCGTCGGCGACGACGTTCTTCGCCATCGGACGCATCGGCTTCTTGTACTTCGCGCCCTTGTCCTTGAGCGCCTGGGAGAGGTTGAACGGCACCGCGTCGTCGCGACCGGCGAGCTTCTCCTCGGGCCACGAGAAGCCCGTGAGCTTGCGGCCCCTGACGAGCGGCTTGCCGTCGACGACGACGTCGAGCAGACCGACCGGCCCGTGGCAGACGGCGGAGACGATCTTGCCCTGCTCCCAGAAGTCCGCGACGAGACGCGCGAGCTCGGGGCGGCGGAAGTCGAACATCGTGCCGTGACCACCGGTGAGGTAGATCGCGTCGAAGTCCTTCGCGTTCATGTCCGCGACGGCCGGCGTGGTGTCGAGGATGTTCATGAACCCGCGATCCTCATACCGCTTGTTCGTGCCACCCATCGCGAGGACCGTGCGCGTGAGGCTCTCGGGGTCGAGCGGGACGACGCCACCGTCGATGCTCGCGACGACGACCTCGTGACCGGCGTTCGTCACCTCGTCGTAGAAGTGGGTGAGCTCGCCGAGCCACAGGCCCGTGCGGTAGCCCTTCTTCTGGTACTCGCTCGCGCTCGTCGTGATCGCGAGGATGCGCTTCGTCTTCGTCTTCTTCGCCATGGATCCTTCTCTCCGGCGGGCCGGCCAGCGTGGTGAACCGGCGCGCACGTCGTTCGTGGGGCGAGGCCCCGTCACTGCGGGACGAACTCCCGGAACGTCTCCGCCTGGTGGGAGAACACCCGCACGTGGAGGCGTGTTCCCTCGGGCAGGTGCTCCTCGGAGAGGACGTCGGCGACGGAGTGGAGCGTGTTGACGACGTCGCCGCGGCCGTAGGGCACGAGGAGGGTGAGCTCGACGTCCTGGTGGGGAAGCTCGTCGGCGATGAGCGCGCGGAGCTCCTCGATGCCCGCGCCGCTACGGGCGGAGACCGCGATCGAGTACTTCTCGTGGCGGAGGATCCGGTCGACGACCTCGGGATCGGCGATGTCGGCCTTGTTGACGACGACGACCTCCTTGGGCTGGTCGTTCGGGTCGTCCCACACGTCGGCGAGCACCTGACGCACGGCCGTGATCTGCCCCTCGGGATCGGGGTGTGAGCCGTCGACGACGTGGAGGAGCAGGTCGGCGTCTGCGACCTCCTCGAGCGTCGATCGGAACGCCTCGACGAGCTCGTGCGGCAGCGAGCGGACGAACCCGACGGTGTCGGCGATGGTGAACTCCCGCCCGTCGGGCGTCTCGGCGCGACGGATCGTGGGGTCGAGGGTGGCGAACAGGGCGTTCTCGACGAGCGCTCCGGCGCCGGTGATGCGGTTGAGCAGCGAGGACTTGCCGGCGTTGGTGTACCCGGCGATGGCGACCGCGGGGACGTGGTTCGCGCGACGGCCGCTGCGCTTGGTGTCGCGGACCGTCTTCATCTCCTTGATCTCGCGACGCAGCTTGGCCATGCGCTGATTGATGCGGCGCCGGTCGAGTTCGATCTTCGTCTCACCGGGGCCACGCGAACCCATGCCCGCACCGCCGGAGACCTGACCACCGGCCTGACGGGACATCGACTCACCCCAGCCACGCAGGCGTGGCAGGAGGTACTGGAGCTGCGCGAGTTCGACCTGCGCCTTGCCCTCCTTGGACTTCGCGTGCTGGGCGAAGATGTCGAGGATGAGCGCGGTGCGGTCGATGACCTTGACCTTGACGACGTCCTCGAGGGCGCGCCGCTGGTTGGGGGCGAGTTGGCTGTCGGCGACGACCGTATCGGCACCCTCGGCGACGACGATGTCACGCAGCTCCTCGGCCTTGCCGGAGCCGACGTACGTCGCCGGGTCGGGCCGGTAGCGGCGCTGGACGACGCCCGCGAGGACGGTCGACCCGGCGGTCTCGGCGAGCGCGGCGAGCTCGCGCAGGGAGTTCTCGGCCTCCTCGAGCGTGCCCTCGGACCAGACGCCGACGAGCACGACCCGCTCGAGGCGCAACTGGCGATACTCGACCTCGGTGACGTCCTCGAGCTCGGTGGAGAGGCCCTGCACGCGACGCATCGCCGCGCGCTCCTCACGTTCGAACTGGTCTCCGTCGTAGGAGGTGAAATCGGGATCGGCCAGGTGCCAGTCGTCGCTGTCCGACAGGGCACTCGCCCGACCCGACAGGATGTCGGCACTGGTGCGTTCGGTGTGGTTCGTCATATCCCTCTCAGGGTCGCAGACGCCCGCGGTCGGGGCGAGATGTTTTCCTCCGTCAACGTCCGGGCGGGTCGTCCTCATTCCGCCCGGTCGCCGGATCGGCCCGGGCGGCGCGGTCCCCGCGGCGGCGGCGAGGCGTGGGCCCATGTCGACGTCACTCCTGCGGGGGCACGCGGACGATCTCCTCGAGGAACGCGAGGTAGGCGTTGGCGACGACCCCGGCGGACGAGACGGGCGCGCCGAGCGTCTCCTCGATCCGGCGCAGGCGGTACCGGACGGTGTTGGGGTGGAGGAACAACCGTCGTGCCGTGGCTCCGACGTCGAGGCCGAGCGCGAGGTGGACGACGAGCGTCTCGTGGAGGTCGGCGTTCTCGAGGACCGGCCCGAACTGGCGCCGGACCCGCTCGGCGAGATCGGACGGGGGACGGCTCGACAGGAGCCAGCGAGCGAGGTCGACGTCCTCGAAGCGCACGATCGCGCCCTCCTCGACGCTCCTCCGATCCGACGCCTCTCGCCCCGTTCCCGCACGGCCGCCTTCACGCGCCCATCCCCCGTCGCGAGCCCGGCCCGTCTCGCGAGCGCGGCCGTCGACACCCGCCCGTCGGGCGTTCTCCCGACCGAGGAGGGCGACCTGCATCGCCATGTCGGCGTCGCGGTAGGCGGCGGGGGCGGCCGTGAGGTCGACGAAGGGTTCGCTCACGCCGACGACATGGGCGGTCGCGAGACGGTCGAGCCACGCCGTGAGTGCCGGCTCGTCGCCGACGAGCGCAAGGACCGAGGCCTCCCGGTGTCCGGCCTCCGACGGGGCGCCCGGCGGCGCGTCGGCGAGGACCAGCGGGAGACCTGCGAGGTAGGCGCGCTCGTGGAGGGTCTCGAGGCGATCGGCCCGGCGACGTGGGGTGTCGCCCGAGGGGTCGACGAGCGTCGCCGCGACCGCCCGAAGCGGTTGGTTGACGGTGAACCGCAGCTCACGCAGCCGCCGCCACACCTGCGGCACGCGGTCGGCCGTGACCTCGCCGCGCAGGATCGTCACGAGATGCCGCGCCCGCGTGAGTTCCTGCGTGCGGGCGAGGGACCGGGCGCCTCGCATCGCCGAGAGCATGCCCTGCGCCGTGAGGAGCAGCGGTTCACCGTCCTCCTCGACGATCGCCGCGTCCCTCGACACCACGGCGACCCAGTACCCGGCGCCGCGCATGACGACCGGCGAGGCGAGCACCCGGTAGCGGCCGAGGTCGAGACTCGTGAAGGCACGTTCGCGATGGGCGAGCTCGTGCCAGAGGAGACGCACCGGCCCCTCACCGACCGAGGCGGCGATGCGGCCCGCGTCGTCGTAGAGCACCGCGGTGCCGCGGACGAGCTGCCCGAGGCGAGCGATGAGCGCCTGGAGTGGGCGGTCGTCGCCGAGCGCGGCGAGCAGCTCGCCGTGGAACCACAGTTCGCGCCGGAGCCGCCGGATCTCCTCGGCGGCCTCGTCGACCCCGTCCACCATCTCTCCTCCGTCCTTGCGGCGCCCGCAGGCCCCCGACCTGGATGTGGACGACGCGACTGTGCGATCGCACAAAGAATCCCACCCCGGATCGTGGATCGGCCAGTGACGAGCGGCTCGGGCCACGGGCAAGGTAGCCGCCAAACGCAGCGAGGCGCCCGGCCCGCCCGTCGTGAGATCCCCTCGGCCGGACCCCAACTCATGAGGAGGTGCCCCGTGGGCCCACAGCGAGTCGCCGTCGACGTCGGCGGAACGTTCACCGATGTCTTCGTCGTGGACGAGGACACGAAGGAGTCCTACGTCAGCAAGGTCCCCTCGACGCCCGACGACCCGATGCGTGCCGTCATGGCCGGCGTCGAGCGCGCGCAGATCGAGCTCTCGGACGTGTCCCTCTTCTCGCACGGAACGACCGTCGCGACGAACGCTCTCATCACGCGGCGTTTCCCGGCCGCGGCCATGGTGACGACGAAGGGGTTCCGCGACGTCCTCGAGATCCGCGACGGGACGAAGGACGACCTGTGGGACGCCTACCACGACGTCACGCCGCCCTACATCCGTCGCCGTGACCGCTTCGAGGTGACCGAGCGCATCGACTACGACGGCCAGGTCGTCGAGCCCCTCGACGAGGAGGAGGCCCGGCGTCTCGCCAAGCTCCTCCGTCGGCGTGGTGCGGACACCGTCGCGGTCTGCTTCCTCAACTCCTACGCCAACCCGGCCCACGAGGAGCGGATGAAGGAGATCCTCGCCGAGGAGATGCCGGAGGCGTCGATCTCGACCTCGGCATCGATCCTTCCCGAGATCTTCGAGTTCGACCGGTTCAACACGACGGTCGCGAACGCCGTCCTCGCCCCGCTCGTGAGCGGATACGTCGACCGCCTCGCCGACCGGCTCGAGGAGGGCGGCTACGAGGGCGACCTCCTCCTGCTCCACTCCGGTGGCGGCTCGATGACGCCGCGCATGGTCTCCCAGTACCCCGTCCGTCTCGCGGCCTCCGGCATCGCGGCCGGCGCGATCGCGTGTCGGCACATCGCGACCCAGTGCGGGTACGACAACGCGATCGGCCTCGACATGGGCGGCACGAGCACCGACATCTGCGTCGTCCACGGCGGCGAACTCCGCGTCACCAAGGAGTGGCAGGTCGAGTACGGCCACCCGATCATGTTCCCGAGCATCGAGGTCCTCACGATCGGCGCGGGCGGCGGTTCGCTCGCGTGGATCGACCCGGCCGGCTCCCTGCGCAACGGTCCCCAGTCCGCGGGCGCCGACCCCGGCCCCTCCTGCTACGGCACGGGCGGCACGGAGGCGACGAACACCGACGCCAACCTCGCCCTCGGTCGACTCGGCACCACCCTCGCGGGCGGCGCGAAGACCCTCGACCGCGACCGCTCCGAGAAGGCGCTCGACGAGCACGTCGCCGGGCCGCTCGACATGTCGCGGGAGGAGGCGGCGGGCGCCGTCCTCAAGGTCGCCAACGCGAACATGTCCGACGCGGTGCGCCTCGTCTCGATCCGCCGCGGCCTCGACCCGCGCGACTTCGCCCTCGTCGCGTTCGGTGGCGCCGGCGCGCTGCACGGCGCCGAGGTGGCGAAGGAGCTGTCGATCCCCACCGTCATCGTCCCGCCCAACCCGGGCGTGACCTCGGCGCTCGGCTGCCTTCTCGTCGACATCCGCCACGACCTCACGACGATGTTCCACCACGACGCCGACGAGGTGGACCCCGACGAGCTCGAGGAGGCGTTCACCGCCCTCGAGGCCGAGGCGAGCGAACGGCTCCGCCACGAGGGGGTGGGCCCCGAGAACGCCGTCCTCCAGCGGTCGATCAGCATGCGGTACGAGGGCCAATGGCGTTCCCTCGCCGTCGAGGTCGGCTCCGGCCCCGATGCGCTGGAGGAGGCCGTCGCCCGGTTCCACGAGCAGCACGAACGCGAGTTCGCCTTCCGCCGCGACGACGCGCCCGTCGAGCTCTACCAGCTCGGCCTCAGCGCGATCGGCACGACGCCGAAGCCGGCGTTCCCCAAGCGTGAGCGCACCGGCACGGCCGACCCCGAGCCCGCCTCCCACCGCCGTGCGTGGTTCGAGGAGACCGGCTGGGTCGAGGCCCCGGTCCACGACCGCGACTCCCTCCCCGCCGGGACGACGTTCTCCGGGCCGGCGATCGTCGACCAGTTCGACTCCACGACGGTCGTGCCGCCCGGCACCCGCGCCGAGATCGACGAATGGCTCAACATCCGCATCCACCTCGACGACGCCGCCGCGCCCCGCGACCGCAAGGAGGCCTGACATGACCGCCCAGACGACCACCCCCGCCGTCGACGTCGCCGAGGCGGCCGCGGCCGCCTCCCGCCGCTCCCTCGACCCGGTGACGTTCGAGGTGCTCAAGAACGCGTTCACGACGTCCGTGGACCTCATGAGCGAGCAGATCCTCCGCACCTGCTACAGCTTCGTCATCTACAGCCGCGACTTCTCCTCCGCCCTGTGCGACGCCAAGGGCAACACGGTGATGCAGGGCAGCCAGGACATCGCCGTCCACGTCGGGACGCTCCACTTCCAGTGCCAGGCCGTCCTCGAGCAGTTCGGCGACGACATCCACCCCGGCGACGTCTTCGCGATCAACGACCCCTACCGGGGCGGCACCCACTTCAACGACGTGAGCTTCATCCGCCCGATCTTCGTCGACGACGAGATCATCGCGTTCGCGCAGAACAAGGGGCACTGGGCTGACATCGGCGGCAACGTGCCGGGCAGCTTCGACGTCAACGCGACCGAGCACTTCGGCGAGGGCCTCCGCATCCCGGCCATCCGGATCTTCGACCGCGGCACGTTCCGCTACGACGTCGCCGCGCTCCTCGTCGAGAACACCCGCTCCCCCGGCGTGAGCCTCGGCGACCTGCACGCCCAGTCCGAGGCGACGGCCGTGTGCGAGCGCGACATCCTCCGCCTCGTCGAGCGGTACGGCAAGGACACGATCGTCGCGGCGATGGAGGAGGTGCAGGACTACGTCGAGACCCTCGTCCGCAAGCGCGTCGCCGAGCTCCCCGACGGGGAGTGGACGACGACCGACTACCTCGACAGCGACCCCGGCCGCGGCGAGGGCCTCGTGCCCATCGTCGTCACCCTCCGCATCGAGGGCGACCAGATCCACTACGACCTCGAGGGATCCGCGCCCGCCGTCGCGTCGTTCCTCAACTCCGGGTACGGCACGACCCACTCGGCGCTCTACGCGGGAACCAAGACGTTCTTCCCCGACGTGCCGCTCAACTCCGGCTTCTACCGGGCGGTCTCGGCCGACATCGGTGAGGAGGGCTCGGTCGTCAACGCCGGCTGGCCCCACGCGGTGACCGGGTTCTGCTCTGGCCCCTACGAGAAGATCATGAACGCGATCTTCGAGATCTGGTCCGGGCTCATGCCCGACCGCGCTCTCGCGGGGTGCTTCAACCTCGAGTACCTCCTCGTCGGCGGCCGCGACGCGCGCTCCCCCGAGAAGCCCTACTTCATGTGGTACGACTGGATGGCCGGCGGCTGGGGCGGCCGAAGCGGCCGTGACGGATCCGGCACGTCCGCGCCGGTCTTCGGCGTCGGCCTCGCCGTCCAGCCCGTCGAGGGCCAGGAGCGGCTCTCCCCCGTCCTCACCACCCGCCACGCCATCGCCACCGACTCCGGCGGCCCCGGCAAGCACCGTGGCGGCGTCGGCATCGAGAAGGGTGGCACGCTCACCGACGCCGAACGCACCGTCATCTCGTACTGCTGCGACCGCGCACGCTCCATCACGTGGGGCCTCGAAGGCGGCCTGCCGTCGAACCCGCACGGTGTGTGGCTCAACAAGGACACCGAGGACGAGAGGTTCCTCGGCAGCGTGTTCTCCTCCGTCCCCGTCGGGCCGGGAGATTCGTTCGTCCGCCCCTCCGCCGGTGGTGGCGGATTCGGTGACCCGCTCGAGCGGGAGCCCGCCGAGGTGCTCGAGGACGTCATCGACGGGTACGTCTCCCTCGACCGCGCCGCGAAGGACTACGGCGTGGTCGTCGAGGCGATCGACCCCGAGCTCGACGAGTACCGCCTCGACAGCGACGCGACGACCCGCCTCCGTGACGAGATCCGCGCCTCCCGCCGTGGGTGGATCGAGGAGGACCCGGAGGACGTCGCCCGCCGGTACTGCGAGGGCGAGCTCGACACCCTCGACCTCGTCCGCCGTTACGCCGTCATCGTCGATTGGGGCACCGGTGAGCTCCTCCCCGAGACGACGCGCGAGTACCGCGAGGCGTTCGTCCGCCGCAGCGCGAAGGCCTGGACCGACTGACCGACGGCCCGACACGCCGGACCGCCCACGAACGGGCCGTGACACAGGGGGTCTCCCCGTCTCGCGGCCCGTTTCGGTGCGCGTGTGGCGTGTGTCCGGCCCAGGTCGCCGGACGGCGCTCAGCCCTGGTGGATCGCCTCGGCGACGGGCGTGTCGCCGTCGTTGAACTCGATGACCCGACGGATCGTCGAGTCGTCGGCGAGGGTGGCGGCGACGACGGCGGCGACGTTGTCGCGGCTCACCTCGCTGCCGGAGACGCCTTCGCCGGTCTCGATGCGGCCGGTGCCGGGCTCGAGGGTGAGGGCGCTCGGGCCGAGGATCGTCCAGGCCAGGTCGGTGCCCTTGAGGTGCGTGTCGGCCGCGGCCTTCGCCTCCGCGTAGGCGTAGAAGCCGTTCTCGGGGTCGATGCCGTGATCGGGCCCCGCGCCGAAGTACGACACCATGACGTAGCGGGAGACGCCGGCCTGCGCGGCGGCGTCCATCGAACGGATCGCGGCGTCACGGTCGACGGCGTACGTGCGCTCCGGGGAGCCACCGCCCGCGCCCGCGGACCACACGACCGCGTCCGCACCCTGCAGGACCTCGGCGATACCGGCGACGTCGAGGGACTCCACGTCGGCGACCTCGGCCTGCGCGCCGGTCTTCTCCACCTCGGCGGTGTGCTCGGGGTTGCGGATCACCGAGACGACCTCGTGGCCCGCCTCGACGAGCTGCGGCGCGAGCCTCAGCGCGACCTTGCCGTGACCACCGATGACGACGATGCGGGACATGGGGACCTCCAGGAGTCGACGAGGGAACTGACCTCGACACCAACGCCACCCGTGGGAGGGGCATTCCCGGTGGCACCTGGCCGCGAAGGTCTCCGGCCCCGGACGGATGCTCCACCGTGCGCGCCGGGACGGCCCCACCCGTGTGGCCCGCTAGGCTCCGGCGGTGTGATCGAGCAGGAGCACTACTTCACCGCCGACCCCGCGAGCGCCGACCAGCGACGTGAGCTGACCGTCCCCATCGCCGGGCGCCCTCTCACCGTCGAGACCGCGCCGGGGGTGTTCTGCCCCGACCGGATCGACCTCGGCACGTCCGTGCTTCTCCGGACGGTGCCGGACCCGCCGGAGCACGGCGACCTCCTCGACCTCGGCTGCGGGTGGGGACCCGTCACGCTCACGCTCGCCTCGCTCTCCCCCGAGGCGCGGGTATGGGGTGTCGACGTCAACCACCGCGCCCTCGACCTCCTGCGCCGCAACGCGGCCCGCCACGACCTCACCGGCATCCACGCCGTCGGCCCCGACGACGTGCCCGACGACGTGACGTTCGCGACGATCTGGTCTAACCCGCCGATCCGCGTCGGCAAGGCCGCCCTCCACGAGATGCTCCTGCGCTGGATCCCGCGCCTCGAACGCGGCGGCACCGCCTACCTCGTCGTCCAGAAGAACCTCGGCGCCGACTCCCTCCACGCCTGGCTCGGCGGCACCCTCGGGCCCGAGTTCGCGACCGCGCGGATCGCCTCGGCGAAGGGGTTCCGGGTCCTCGCCGTCCACCGCCACCTCACCCCGCCCACCGAAGGCGCCTGACGCACGACCTCCCGCTTCCCCGGGCCGTGGCGCCGCGCGAAGTCGGGTCGACGACGTCATCCTCCGGGGGCGTGGCGTGTCGACCGGGCGTGAGAGCCGTGAGGGCGGGGACGCCGCGTCCGTCAGTCGCGGGGCGTCTCGACGACGCCGTCGGCGACGAGCACGGCGGGACCGGCGAGTTCGACACGCTGCCCCGGCAGGGCGCGGACGTGCAGGGTGCCGCCCGGGACGTCGACGCGCCACACCTCGTTGTCGTGCGGTGCGCCGCTCCACGTCATGAGCGCGAGCGCGGCGGCCGCTGCACCGGTGCCGCAGGAGCGTGTCTCCCCCACGCCCCGTTCGTGGACGCGCATCTGCAGGTGCCCCGGGCCGAGGGGCTGGACGAGTTCCACGTTCGCACCCGACTCCGGCGCCGGGTTGAGCACGGGCGCGGTCGTGAGGTCGAGGTCCATGAGGTCGGCCGTGTCGGGCAGGGCGATGACGACGTGTGGGTTGCCGAGGTCGAGGCTCATGCCGGGCAGCGGTTCGAGGCCGGGAAGCGCGACGAGGGTGTCGTACCCCTGCGCGCCGACCGTGTCGGCGTGGGTGACACGCCACGGTCCGAGGTCGACCGCGTACGAGGGTTCACCGTTCTCCCCCTCCGACACGCGGGCCACCTTGACGCCGGCGCGCGTCGCGATCGCGGCCTCCGGGCCGGAGGCGAGCCCCTCACGCAGGAGGTAGGCGACGAAGACGCGAGTCCCGTTGCCGCACATCTCCGCCCGCGACCCGTCGGCGTTGCGGTAGTCCATGAACCACTCCGCCTCGTCCGCGAGGGCGCGCACCTCGGACTCCTCGGCGCACCGTGTGGGCACGACCCGGATCACCCCGTCGCCGCCGATGCCCCCGCGCCGGTCGGCGAGGAACCGCACCTGCGCATCGGTGAGCCCGCGCGCACCGTCGAGGTCGGGGACGAGGACGAAGTCGTTCTGGGTGCCGTGGCCCTTGGTGAAGGGGACGGCGGGGCGGGTGGGGGCGCTCTCGATGCTCACGGGGGAAGTCTGACATCCGCCGCCGACGGCAGCAGTTCGCCATGCGAGACGCGTTCGCACCGGCCGACCCACGCTGGGGCCCCCTGCGACAGGCGGATCCGACGCGCGTGGTGCGGTTCTCCCACGACTACGGTCGTCGCTGACCCCTCTGGGAGACCGGCGGGGAGGACTACCCGCTGGAGCCGTCCGACCTCGGCTGTCCGCCGACCTCACGGATCTCCTGTCCAGGTGCGGCGATCTCTTCGCCCGGTTCGACCCCCACACGGGTTGGTCCGACGCGGTCGAGCGGGAGGCGTACGCCGACGGCATGGAGCAGGCGTTCCGTCGCCTGCGCACCGAACTTGGGGACGGTTCGACGTCGAGGACGACCACGCCTGGTGCCTGGAGGAGTCACGGGGCTGACACCCGGGTCGAAGCGACGTGTGCGGGGAGGGCGCGGTCGGGTCCCAGGGAGCAACCTTGCGTGCGCGCGCTACGGTGGTCGGGTCGGCGGGACGAAGTCCGGTAGATCCCGGCACTGACCCGCAACGGTGACGCCGCCCGAGCCACACGGCCTGCGCGCGGACGAGTCCGGTCGAGCTTCGCCGACACCCGATCACCACGCTCTCGAGGTCTGGGGCGGTTCGGACACACGGCAGACCGGGCGACGTCCGGCTCCCTTCTCCGGCCGGTCCTCCTCGACGCACCGGCGGGCACGCCCCGCCTCGATCCCCGAGGAGGATCTCTTGCGCCCAGTCGCCCTCGCCGCGGCCACCGCCCTGCTGCTCGTCATCGCCGGCTGCTCGTCCCAGAACGACGCGCCCCCGTCCGCCGGGTCCACGCCCACCCCCGGCACGAGCACCGCCGCGGTCACCTCCGACGTCACGTACCCCGTCACCGTCGACACCCCGCTCGGCGAGGTCACCCTCGACAAGCAGCCGACGCGCATCGTGTCGCTGTCGCCGTCGGCCACCGAGTCCCTCTTCGCCATCGGCGCGGGCACCCAGGTCGTCGCCGCCGACGAGTACTCGACCTACCCCGCGAACGCACCCAAGACCGACCTCAGCGGTTTCGAGCCGAACGTCGAGGCCATCTCCGGGTACAAGCCCGACCTCGTCGTCATGTCGAACGACACGGGCGGCACCGCCGCCGCGCTCGAGAAGCTCGGCGTGCCCGTGTTCCTCTCCCCCGCACCCACGACGCTCGACCAGGGCTACGACGAGATCGCCGTCCTCGGCCAGGCCACCGGCCACGCCGACGAGACCGCGCAGGTCGTCCGCACGATGCGCGACGACATCGCCACCGCCCTCGCCAAGGCCCCCGACAAGCCGGTGCGGATCTACCACGAGCTCGACTCCCAGTACCACTCGGCGAGCTCGCACAGCTTCCTCGGATCCATCTACACGAAGATGGGCGCGACGAACATCGCCGACGCCGCCGACAAGGACAAGACGGGCTACCCGCAGCTCACGGAGGAGGCCGTCGTCAAGGCCGACCCGCAGCTCATGGTCATCACCGACCAGGTCGACTACACGGCCGACGACGTGAAGAAGCGCCCCGGCTGGGCCGACGTCGCCGCCGTGAAGAACGGGAACATCGTCACCGTCGACGCCGACATCGCCTCCCGGTGGGGACCGCGCCTGCCCCAGCTCGTCGAGACGATCGCCGACGCGATGACGAAGGCGTCCACGTCCGCCACCGACTCCCCCGCCCCGGCGACGAGCTCGGCCACGGCCACCGCCCGCTGACCGACGCATGCCGTCGACGCAGGCACCCGCCCGCCGGACCCCGCACCGCGGCACCGGTGACGCCCCCGCCCGGGACGAGCGCGCACCCCGCGCACTGTCCCGGGCGTTCGGCGTCCCCGCGCTCCCCCTGGTCGCGGGACTCCTCGCCGTCCTCGCGGCCCTCGCCCTCAGCGTCTCCCAGGGCGCGGCCGGGCTGCCCGTGTCCGCCGTCGTCCGCACCCTCCTCGACGCCCTGCCGGGTGTCTCGCTGCCCGGCGTCCTCGAAGGCCCGGAGGCGCAGGTCCTCTGGCAGATCCGCCTGCCCCGCAGCATCCTCGCCGTCCTCGTCGGCACGTCCCTGAGCATGGCGGGGGCCGCCTACCAGGGCGTCTTCCGCAACCCGCTCGCCGACCCGTACCTCCTCGGCGTCTCCGCCGGCGCCGGCGTCGGCGCCGTCCTCGCCCTCGGATTCGGACTCGACCTCTCCGTCGGACCCTTCGCCGCCGTCCCCATGGCGGCCTTCGCCGGGGCGCTCCTCGCCGTCCTCGCCTCCGCCCTCGTCGCGCGGGGCTCCTTCGCCGACCCCGCGACCCTCCTCCTGTCCGGCGTCGCCGTCGCCGCCCTCTTCTCCGCCGTCCAGACGTTCCTCCTCCAACGCCTCGACCAGGTCCGCTCCCGCGAGGTGCTCGGCTGGATGTTCGGGCGCCTCACCACCGACGGCTGGTCCGGCGTCCTCACCGTGCTGCCCTACCTCGTCCTCTCTGCGGCCGTGCTTCTCGCCTCCGGACGCCGCCTCGACGTCCTCCGCGTCGGCGACGAGGAGGCCCGCTCCCTCGGCGTCGACGCCGCACGGGTGCGTCTCGTCGTCGTCGTGGCCGCCACCCTCATGACCGCGGCCGCCGTCTCCGTGAGCGGCCTCATCGGCTTCGTCGGACTCGTCATCCCCCACGTCGTCCGCCTCGTCGCCAGCCACTCCTACCGCGCGATCCTCCCCCTCGCCGGGGTGTTCGGCGGCGCGTTCCTCCTCGTCGTCGACGTCGGCGCCCGCACCCTCGTCGCCCCCGCCGAGCTCCCCATCGGCGTCATCACCGCGTTCGTCGGCGCCCCGTTCTTCGGGTTCGTCCTCATGCGTCGTCGCCGAGGTGCGCCGTGAGACCCGCCGAGGACGCCTTACCGCGCGTGGCGCACTGGGCGCACGACCCGCACGAGGCCGCGGCGACGCCCACGTCTTCCCCCGGTCGCGACGGCACCACCGCCGGCGCGCAGGGGACGCCCGCCCTCACCGCCTCGGAGCTGCGCATCCACCTCGGATCGGGACGCGCCCGGCGCGAGGTCGTCCGCGGGGTCGACCTCGACGTGGGGCACGGGGAGTTCCTCGCCCTCATCGGACCCAACGGCTCCGGCAAGTCGACCCTGCTCCGAGGACTGGCCGGGCTCATCCCGGCCGAGGGCGTCGTCACCGTGCCGTCCGGTCGACCCGTCGGACCGCGCGAGGTCGCCGTCATGCCGCAGACGCCGATCCTCCCGCCCGGCATGAACGTCGCCGAGTACGTCCTCCTCGGCCGCACCCCGCACCTCGGAGCGTTCGGGAGGGAGTCCGAGAACGACCGCCGCGTCGTCGACGACGTCCTCGACCGCCTCGACCTGCGCCGCCACGAGGCACGGCCCGTCATCGAGCTCTCCGGCGGCGAGTCCCAGCGTGTCGCCCTCGCCCGCGCACTCGCCCAGAAGACGCCCGTCCTCCTCCTCGACGAGCCGACGAGCGCCCTGGACATCGGCACCGCCGCCGGTGTCCTCGGCCTCGTCGACGACCTCCGCCGTCGCGACGGCCTCACCGTCGTCGTCGCGATCCACGACCTCACCGTCGCCGCCCGGTACGCCGACCGTCTCGTCCTTCTCGAGGACGGCGTCGTCGCCGCCCGTGGCAGCGTCGAGCAGGTCCTCACCGCCGAGACCCTCTCCCGGGTCTACCGCACCCCCCTCGAGGTGCACCGCATCGCCGGCCGCCTCGTCGTCCTTCCCGCCTGACGGGTCGGATCCGCCGGTACGCCGCCGACCCCGGCGAGTGTCGACCCGAGTCGTCGTGCCGAGCCACCGTGCCGCCCTGCCGCCCTGCCGCGAGGCGCTGCCTCGTTCCCCGGCTCGTACGCCGGGCGCCCGCTCAGACCGGGTCGGCGATGTGCTCGGCGACGGCACGCAGCGCCCGGTCGAGGAGGTCGGGGGCGGCGGCGTCGAGCCAGAGGATGCGGGGATCCGAGCGGAACCAGCTCTCCTGCCGCCGGACGAGACGCCGCGTCGCGGTCGTCGTCGCCTCGATCGCCTCGCTCCGCGTCATGCGCCCAGCGAGCTCCGCGAGAGCCTCGCGGTAGCCGACGGCCCGCGAGGCGGTACGAGTGCCTGAGAGGCCCCGCCCCACGAGCGCCGCGACCTCGTCGAGCAGGCCGTCGGCCCACATCCCCGCCGTGCGTCGGGCGATGCGCTCGTCGAGGACGGCGCGGTCGAGGGCGAGCCCGAGCGTGAGTGTCGGACGCAGGTATTCGCGCCGGGGCATCGTCGCCGAGAACGGCCGCCCGGTGAGCTCGACGACCTCGAGGGCGCGGACGATGCGCCGCGTGTTGTTCGGTTCGAGCCGCGACGCGGCCACGGGGTCGACCTCGCGCAACCGCGCCAGCATCGTCGGGGTGCCGAGTTCGGCGGCCTCCGCCTCGAGCCGGGCGCGGACGGCGGGGTCGGTCGGGGGGATCTCGAGATGGTCGACCGCGGCCCGCACGTAGAGACCCGAGCCGCCGACGAGGATCGGTCGTCGTCCACGGGCGACGATCCCGCCCACGTCCTCGCGGCAATGGCGTTGGTAGGCGGCGACGCTCGCATCCTCGTCGATGTCGAGGACGTCGATCTGGTGGTGAGGCAGGCCACGGCGCTCGTCCACGGGCACCTTGGCCGTGCCGATGTCCATGCCCCGGTAGAGCTGCGAGGCGTCCGCGCCGACGATCTCGCCGCCGAGCCGTTCGGCGAGGTCGAGCGCGAGGGCGGACTTGCCCGTCGCCGTCGCGCCGACGACCGCGACGAGCGTCGGCGTCCGCCCGTGGTCGTCGACGCTCACGGCCGGCCCTTGGGCCGGCGTTCGCCTCGCGGCAGGGACGTCACCGTGCCCGCTCACCGACAGGAGGGCGCCGGGGCGGGCGTCGTCGGGCGGCCCAGCGAGGGCATCCCGAGCGAGACCGCGGGGCGACCCGGGACGGGGTTGTCCTGGCTTGCCGCCCACGCGTCGCCACCGGCGGTGCGGCGGACCGAGAACGTGCCGCCCTGCACCGCGGAATCCGCGACGAGGTGGTGCGGCGCACCGTAGGTCACCGCGACGGTGACGGCGTCGCCCGGACGCGGACGCTCGGACTCGGGCAGCCCCTCCGGCAGCGCGAAGTGGACGAGCCGGTTGTCGCGCGCACGGCCCGACATGCGGGCGGTCTCGATGTCCTTGCGGCCCTCGAACGGGGCGACGAGGACCTCGACCTCCCGGCCCTCGATCTTGCGGTTCTCCGACCACGAGATCTCGTCCTGCAACGCGACGAGACGGTCGAATCGCTCCTGCACGACGGCCTTGGGGATCTGGTTCTCCATCGCCCCCGCGGGCGTACCGGGGCGGATCGAGTACTGGAACGTGAACGCGCTCGAGAAGCGCGACCGGGCGACGACGTCGAGGGTCGCCTCGAAGTCCTCCTCCGTCTCGCCGGGGAAGCCGACGATGATGTCGGTCGTGATCGCGGCCTCCGGGATGCGCTCACGCACGGCGTCGAGGATGCGGAGGAACTTGGTGCTGCGGTAGCTGCGGCGCATGTCCTTGAGGACCTTGTCCGAACCCGACTGCAGCGGCATGTGGAGGCTCGGCATGACGTTGGGAGTCTCGGCCATCGCGTCGATGACGTCGTCGGTGAACGCCGCCGGGTGCGGGCTCGTGAAGCGCACCCGCTCGAGCCCGTCGATCTCGCCGCAGGCGCGGAGCAGCTTGGAGAACGCCTGTCGGTCGCCGAACTCGACACCGTAGGAGTTGACGTTCTGCCCGAGCAGGATGACCTCGACGACGCCCTGGGCGACGAGCGCCTCGACCTCGGCGAGGATGTCGCCCGGGCGACGGTCCTGCTCCTTGCCTCGCAGGCTGGGCACGATGCAGAACGTGCACGTGTTGTTGCAGCCGACCGAGATGGAGACCCAGCCCGAGTAGGCGGAGTCCCGCCGCGTGGGCAGGGTGGAGGGGAACGTCTCGAGCGACTCGAGGATCTCGACCTCGGCGCGCTTGTTGTGGCGGGCCCGGTCGAGGAGCGCGGGCAGGGATCCGATGTTGTGGGTGCCGAACACGACGTCGACCCACGGGGCCTTGCGGACGATCGTGTCACGGTCCTTCTGCGCCATGCAGCCACCGACGGCGATCTGCATCTCGGGGTTGCGGGTCTTGGCGGGACGCAGCTGGCCGAGGTTGCCGTAGAGCTTGTTGTCGGCGTTCTCGCGCACCGCGCACGTGTTGAAGACGACGACGTCGGCGACCTCGGGCCGTGCCGGCGCGGGGATGCTTGCCAGGTCGACGTAGCCGGCCGTCTCGAGGAGGCCGGCGAGGCGTTCGGAGTCGTGGACGTTCATCTGGCACCCGTGGGTGCGCACGTCATAGGTCTTGGGGAGGTTCGAAATCGTCATCGCGTCCTCCAGGGTACGGCGCGTGCGGCGTGGTGCCGTCCCGCCCGGGAGCGGAACCCCCGCACAGGCGGGGACGACGGGGCCGGTGAGGGGGCAGCGGAGCGGCCGTCGTCGTGGGCGACCCCGGGACGAGGACGTCGACGGCCGGGCCCGGTCTGCCCCTCGTTCGGATCACTGGTCCCGACTCTCGTCCCTGCTCGACCCGTCGGGCGGCCGGGGCGCGATCCTGGCGATGCGGCGGCGCCCGTGACCTGGGGGTGCCGGGGCTCAGTCACGGGCGTGCTCCTCGGCGTTGTCGAGGGCCTCGCGGATGACGGCGAAGGCGAGGTCACCGGGGTAGCCCTTGCGGGCGAGGAACCCGGCGAGGCGCCGCATCTGCACCTCTCGCGGCAGTCCGTGGAGTCGGCGGAGACGACCGGCGACGAGCTCCTCCGCCCGGGCGCGTTCGCTCTCGGTGTCGACGGCGGCGAGGGCACCCTCGGCCGTCTCGGGGTCGACGCCCTTCTTGCGCAGCTCGTGTCGAAGGCCGCGGCGGGAGAGCCCGCGAGACTCCTGCTGGGAGCGCACGAGAGCTTCCGCGAAGGCGGCGTCGTCGACGAGACCCACTTCGGTGAACCTGTCGAGGACGGCGTCGGCGACCTCGGCGTCGACGTCCCGCTCGGCGAGCTTGTCCTCGAGCTGGGCCCTGCTCCGCGGCGCCATCGCGAGCTGACGCAGGACGATCTGGCGGACGCGGGCCTCCTCCTCGTGCTCGTCCATGAGGTCGGGTTCGCCGGACGCGTCGACTGCCTCGGTCTCGAGAGCCGTCGTGCCGCCGGCGTCGTCCGCCGCGGCGGTGGGAACCTCGGGAACCCACTCCGGCGGCGGGCCCGCACCGGGCCAGGAGGAAAGGTCGATCTCCTCCTCGCGGGCGTCGTTCTCACCGTTCTCCGACCGGGTGGGACGCCGCGACGGGCGACCGACGGAACGGCTCCAGGTGCGGCGTCCCCCTCGGTCGGATCTGCGGGCGCGGCCCGCGGGTTCCTGTCCGTCCCCGGAACCACCGGCACCACGACGGGCGGAGGCCCCGCGACGACGGGAACCGCCACGCGACTCCGCGGGCAAGGACTCCGTCGCCGCCGCCTCCGCCGCGGCGAGGGCCGCCCGGGCCCGGGCGAGACGCTGCTCGGGGGTCTCTGCGCTCACGACACCGTCGGTGCTCGCCCCACCATCGGCGGCCACCCAAGGATCGGCAGGGTCGAACGCCGGGTCCGGCGGCTCCTCGGCTGCCGGACCCGTGCAAGGCCGACCGAAACCCGTCACGGCACCCACCGTGCACCGGCGGGCACCCGATCAGAGCGGGACGTCATCGGTTCAGAACGCAACCGCGGGCTCGGCCGGTGCCGCCTGCTCCTCGGCGGCGGCGTCGGCCTCCGCCTGCTGGGCGTACTTGCCGATGCCGAGTTTGGTGAGGATCTTGCGCTCCAGCTCGTCCGTGAGCTCGGGGTTGTCCTTGAGGAAGTTACGGGCGTTCTCCTTGCCCTGCCCGAGCTGGTCACCGTCGTAGGTGTACCAGGCACCCGACTTGCGCACGAAGCCCTGCTCCACGCCCATGTCGAGGAGGCCACCCTCGCGGGAGATGCCCTGCCCGTAGAGGATGTCGAACTCGGCCTGCTTGAACGGCGGGCTCACCTTGTTCTTGACGACCTTGACGCGGGTGCGGTTGCCGACCGGCTCCGTGCCGTCCTTGAGGGTCTCGATGCGGCGCACGTCGAGACGCACCGACGCGTAGAACTTGAGCGCCTTACCACCCGTGGTCGTCTCCGGAGACCCGAACATCACGCCGATCTTCTCGCGCAGCTGGTTGATGAAGATCGCGGTCGTGCCGGTGCTGTTGAGGGCACCGGTGAGCTTGCGGAGCGCCTGGCTCATGAGGCGGGCCTGGAGACCCACGTGGGAGTCACCCATCTCACCCTCGATCTCGGCGCGGGGCACGAGCGCGGCGACCGAGTCGACGACGATGATGTCGAGCGCGCCGGAGCGGATGAGCATGTCGGCGATCTCGAGGGCCTGCTCACCCGTGTCGGGCTGGCTGACGAGGAGGGCGTCGGTGTCGACGCCGAGCTTCTTGGCGTACTCGGGGTCGAGGGCGTGCTCGGCGTCGATGAATGCCGCGATACCCCCGGCCTTCTGGGCGTTGGCGACCGCATGGAGCGCGACCGTCGTCTTACCCGAGGACTCCGGGCCGTAGATCTCGACGATGCGACCCCGCGGGAGGCCACCGATACCGAGGGCGATGTCGAGCGCGACCGACCCCGTGGGGATCGTGCCGATCGGCGGGCGAACGTCGTCACCCAGACGCATGACCGCGCCCTTGCCGTAGTTCTTCTCGATCTGCGCCATCACGGTGTCGAGGGACTTCACGCGCTGGTCCATCGCCTTCTGGTCGGCGTTGGTGGAGGTGTTCGATGCGGCCATGGCCGGGCACCTGCTTTCTGTCGTGTCGAATCGGGCGCGCCCACCGGCAACCCGGGCGTCGTGCGGTGTCGTGTGTCGTGCTCGACGTCTCGGGTCGGACGCTAGACGGGGCCACCGACAGCCCTCTCCCCACGGCGATGAGCTGTGGAGGACTGACCGACGGGGGCACCGCCTGGGGAGACCATACCGAACGCATGTTCGAAGCGGAACACCCGCCCTCGGCGCGTCGGTCGACCACGTCTCTCGAGTCACCGGCCTCGTCGAGGCCGGGCACTTGGGCCCTGGCCGGTCACCGCGACGTGGTCGAGACTGCGGGCATGACCGACCACGAGACTCCTGCTCCCCGGCCCGGTTCCGACACTCCGCCACCCGCGACGGGCGCGGACGCCGCTCCTCTCTCCCCCGTCGAGGAGATCGCCGACGTCCCCGAGGGCTGCGTCGTCGTGGGCGTCGACGGCTCTCCTGCCGCCGACGCCGCCCTCGCGTGGGGCGCCCGTGAGGCGGCCTCCCGCGGCCTCCCCGTCCACCTGCTGTGCGCCCGTGAGTCCTTCGCCCTTCCCACCGGTGTCGTCGAGAGCGCCCTCCCGTGGGAGGCCCTCGAGGACGGCGGTAAGACGATCCTCCGGGAGGCGTGCGAACTCGCCCAGCGCGTCGCCCCTGGTATCGAGATCACGTGTTCCCGCCCGTGGGGAGGACCGGCCCAGGTGCTCGTCGCGGCGAGCGACCGGGCGGCGTTCCTCGTCGTCGGCACCCGAGGCCGGAGTCGGCGCACCGCCGCCGTCCTCGGCACGGTCTCCCTCCAGACGGCCTCCCACGCCCGGTGCCCCGTCGTCGTCATCCGCGAGGACCACGCCGAGCAGGACCGCACCCACGGTTCGGCCCACGTCGTCGTCGGTGCCGACGGCTCCCGCGACTCCGAGCGCGCGGTGCGGTTCGCGTTCGACTGCGCGGCGCCCTCCGGACGCGTCACGGCCGTCACCGCGTGGTGGCTCGAGGTGGTCGACGGGGTCGTCGTCACGACGCCCGAGTCCGCCGAGTGGGAACGGGTCGTCTCCGGGTACGAGTCCCGGATGCGCGCCGCGATCGGCGACGTGCCCGCGGACTACCCCGACGTCGTCCTCGAGACGCGCGTCGATCGTGCGCGCGCCACCGAGGCCCTCCTCGACGCGGCACGCGACGCCGATCTGCTCGTCGTGGGCTCCCGCGGCCGGGGCGGCTTCGCCGGGCTCATGCTCGGTTCGGTGAGTCAGAACATGCTCACCGAGGCCTCCTGCCCCGTCGCCGTCGTGTCACGGCTGCGGACCTGACCTCCACCTCGACGCACCTCCGGGCCCCGGTTCGCCGCACGACGAACGCACGCCCTCCGGCCTCACGGCCGGAGGGCGTGCGTTCATTCGTCGACGGGACCGCGGCGCAGCGGGCGGTCCTTGCCGAGGCGCCGTACCGGCGGGATCCCCATGTGGTCGCACAGGGCCTCCCACACGCGGCGCGGCGGCACGCCCGCGTCGACGGCCTCCTGCGCGGTGCGGCCGTCGAGCGCACCCATGTGCTGGGACCGGGCGACGACGGCGGCGTAGGCCTCGCCGAACTCGTCGTCCATGAGCATCCAGAATTCGCTTTCCCTCACCCCGTGAGTCAAGCAGACCGCCGGGCCGCCGGCGCCGACCGCCCGACGTCCTCGCGCGTCCGCCCGACCGGCCGTCGGCCTCACGCTCGCCCGTTCCCACCCCTCCCGGCCCGCGGCCATTGCCTCCCCCGGCAGAGGCGGTCTCACATTCGGCGCACGCATCGCACGAGGTCGCGCGTCGAGCGAACGGTTGTCGGTCGTCGGTGGCACGCTGTGCGGTGTCATGAACGAAACCCCTCACTCCCCCGAGTCCGACGAGGCGCCCGAGGTCGACGCGCCCGTCGTCGACGTCCTCACGCGGTTCTCCCCCGCGACGCGGGAGTGGTTCACGGCCTCGTTCCGTGAGCCGACGGCCGCGCAGGCCGGGGCGTGGCATTCGATCAGCGGCGGCGACCATACGCTCGTCGTCGCGCCCACCGGCTCGGGAAAGACGCTGTCGGCGTTCCTCTTCGCCCTCGACCGGTTGGCGTCGAGTCCGCCGCCGGAGCCGCAGAAGCGCTGTCGGGTGCTCTACGTCTCACCGCTCAAGGCCCTCGCCGTCGACGTCGAACGCAACCTGCGCTCCCCGCTCGTCGGCATCGGGCACGCGGCGCGGCGCCTCGGGCTGCCCGAGCCCGACGTCACCGTGGCGGTGCGCTCGGGCGACACCCCCGCCGACGAACGGCGCGCGTTCGCGAGGCGCCCCACCGATATCCTCATCACGACGCCGGAGTCGCTGTTCCTGCTGCTCACCTCCAAGGCGCGCGAATCGCTCGTCGGCGTGGAGACGGTGATCATCGACGAGATCCACGCGCTAGCCGGCACCAAGCGCGGCGCCCACCTCGCGGTGAGCCTCGACCGCCTCGACGCGCTGCTGCCCTCCCCCGCCCAGCGCATCGGTCTCTCCGCCACGGTGCGGCCGCTCGAGGAGGTCGCGCGCTATCTCGCGGGCGGACGCCCCGTGACGACGGTCGCGCCCCCGTCACGCAAGCAGTGGGACCTGCAGGTCGTCGTCCCCGTGGAGGACATGGGTGCCCTCGGACAGGTCACCGGCGACCTCTCCGGTGCCGCGGCGGGCGCGGAGCAGCGCACGTCGATCTGGCCGCACGTCGAGCAACGTCTCGTCGACCTCATCGACGCCCAGCACTCCACGCTCGTCTTCGCGAACTCCCGCCGTCTCTCCGAGCGACTCACCACGCGGCTCAACGAGATCCACGAGGAACGCCTCGAGGCCGCCGCAACCGAGGGCCTGGCCGCGCAGGCCGAGGAGCAGGCCGCCGCGTTCTTCTCCCGACCGGAGGCCGTCGACGCCGACGACGCCGACGACCTCGACGAGCCGGGCGACCTCGCCGAGGACGAGGGGGCAGGCAGCAGCGGGGGCGGCGCACGACACCGCGCCGACGGCGACACCGGCGAAGGCCTGCACACGGACTCCGACGGCGACGCCTTCGACGAGGACCACCCGGACGATCCCGTGCCGTTGTCCCGGGCGATCGCCGACCTGCGGCGCCGTCCGCCCGCGCAGATCATGGCCCAGGCCGGGGCGTCGCGGAGCTCGGACCCGGACGTCCCGGTGCTCGCCCGGGCCCACCACGGCTCGGTGAGCCGGGAGCAGCGGTCGGAGATCGAGGGCGCGCTCAAGGCCGGGCGGCTGCCCGCGGTCGTCGCGACGAGCAGCCTCGAGCTCGGCATCGACATGGGCGCGATCGACCTCGTCGTCCAGGTCGAGTCGCCGCCGAGCGTCGCGGGCGGCCTGCAGCGCGTGGGTCGTGCCGGACACCAGGTGGGCGCCGTGTCGACCGGGGTGTTCTTCCCCAAGTACCGCGGCGACCTCGTCCAGACCACGGTCGTCGTCGAACGGATGCGCCAGGGGGCGATCGAGGCCCTGCGCATCCCCACCAACCCCCTCGACGTGCTCGCGCAGCAGGTCGTCGCGATGTGCGCGCTCGACGCGTGGTCGGTCGACGACGCGCTCGCCCTGTTCCGCCGGTCCGCACCGTTCGCCGACCTCTCACCCACGGTCTTCGAGTCCGTCCTCGACATGCTCGCCGGGCGGTACCCGAGCGAGGAGTTCGCCGAGCTGCGCCCCCGCATCGTGTGGGACCGCCTCACCGGCACCCTCACCGGCCGCCCCGGCGCGCAGCGCCTCGCGGTGACGAGCGGTGGCACGATTCCCGACCGAGGGCTGTTCGGGGTGTTCCTCGCCGGTGACGGCCCCGGCCGCCGCGTCGGGGAGCTCGACGAGGAGATGGTCTACGAGTCGCGCGTCGGCGACGTGTTCACCCTCGGCACCTCCAGTTGGCGCATCGAGGACATCACCCACGACCGGGTGCTCGTCTCCCCCGCGCCGGGGCAGCCGGGAAAGCTGCCGTTCTGGAAGGGCGACACCCTCGGCCGCCCGCTCGAACTGGGCCGCGCGGTCGGCGCGTTCGTCCGCGAGATCAGCGCGATGCCGGCCGAGGCCGCCCACGAGCGGGCGCGCTCCGCCGGGCTCGACGAGTGGGCCGCGAACAACCTCCTCGCCTACTTGCGCGAACAGGCGGAGGCGACGAGCGTCGTGCCGAGCGACCGCACGATCGTCCTCGAACGGTTCCGCGACGAGATCGGCGATTGGCAGATCGCGATCCACTCCCCCTTCGGTTCCCAGGTGCACGCACCGTGGGCGCTCGCCATCTCGGCCCGCATGCGGGAACGGTTCGGCGTCGACGTCCAGGCCATGCACGGCGACGACGGCATCGTGCTGCGTCTGCCCGACCTCGAGTTCGAGGCCGACGCCGCCGGGGTGCTCGCCGAGATCGGCGACCTCGTCACCCTCGACCCCGACGAGGTCACCGACCTCGTGACGAACCAGGTGGGCGGGTCGGCGCTGTTCGCCTCCCGGTTTCGGGAGTGCGCCGGGCGGGCGTTGCTGCTCCCCCGCCGCGACCCCGGCCGGCGTCAGGCCCTGTGGCAGCAGCGGCAGCGGGCGGCCCAGCTCCTCGAGGTCGCCTCGCGCTACCCCGAGTTCCCGATCGTCCTCGAGGCCGTGCGCGAGTGCCTCCAGGACGTCTTCGACGTGCCGGGCCTCGTCGAGCTCATGCGGGCCGTCGGCAGCCGGAGCGTCTCGCTCGTGTCGATCGACACCGAGCACCCCTCGCCCTTCGCCCGCAGCCTCCTCTTCGGATACGTCGCACAGTTCCTCTACGAGGGCGACTCGCCCCTCGCCGAACGCCGCGCCGCCGCGCTCGCCCTCGACCCGACCCTGCTCGCCGAGCTCCTCGGCCGCGGCGAGGGCGCCTCGCTGCGGGACCTCCTCGATCCGGCCATCGTCGAGGCCACCGAACGCGAACTCCAGTACCTCGACCCCGAACGCATGTGCCGGCACGCCGAGGACGTCGCCGACATGGTGCGACGCATCGGGCCGCTCACCGACGCCGAGATCACGGCCCGCACGAGGGAGGACGCACGCGCCGAGGTGCCCGCGTTCCTCACGACCCTCACCGACGCGCGCCGCCTCGTCGAGGTCCGGATCGCGGGAGTGCCCCACCGCGCCGCCGTCGAGGACGCCGGACGCCTGCGCGACGCGCTCGGCGTCGCCGTCCCACCGGGCGTGCCCGACGTCTTCCTCGAACCACTGCCCGACCCGCTCGGCGACCTCGTCTCCCGCTACGCCCGCTGTCACGGCCCCTTCTCCGCCGCCGACCTCGCTTCGCGCCTCGGCCTCGGCACCGCCGTCGTCCGCGACGCGCTGCGCCGCCTCGTGTCCGCGGGCCGCATCGTCGAGGGCGAGTTGCGCCCCGCAGGCAGCGGCATCGACCACTGCGACGCCGAGATCCTCCGCCGCCTGCGACGTCGCAGTCTCGCCGCGCTCCGCGCCGAGGTCGAACCGGCCTCCCCCCGTGACTTCGCCCGGTTCACCGCCGCGTGGCAGGGCGTCACGGACGACGTCGGCGACCCCCACCCCACGCTGCGCGGCCCGGCCGGGTTCCTTCGCGCCGTCGAACAGCTCTCGGGGGCGCGGGTGCCCGCGAGTGCCCTCGAATCCCTCGTCCTCCCCTCCCGGGTCGTCGGTTACACCCCCGCCATGCTCGACGAGGCACTCACCCGTGGGGACGTGCTGTGGCAGGGGCACGGCACGATCGCCGGCGACGACGGGTGGGTGTCGCTCCACCTCGCCGACACCGCGCCGCTCACCCTCGCGGCCCCCACGGACGACGCCACGCCCGACGGCGTTGCGGCCGGGCCGGAGGCCTCGCTCGACGCGCGTGTGCTCGACCTCCTCGGCTCCGGCGGGGGGTACTTCTTCCCCGGCCTCCTCGACGCCCTGCATGCCGACGCCACGGCCACCGGCGACGACGCCGTCCTCGACGCGCTGTGGCGACTCGTGTGGGGCGGGCGGCTCTCCAACGACACGTTCGCGCCCGTCCGGGCGTTGCTCGCGGGCGGTCACGGAGCACACAAGAGTCGCCGCCGCCCCGGCCCCGCACGACTCGGCCGCCGCGGCATCGGCGCGCTCGGCTCCCGCTCGGTCGCGACCCCGCACCGCACGACCCCACCCCGCGGCGTCGGTCGGTGGACCCTGCTCCCCGCCGTCGAACCCGACGCGACGGCCCGCACCCTCGCCACTGCCGAGGTCCTCCTCGACCGGTACGGCGTCCTCACACGCGGATCCGTCGAGGCCGAGGGCGTCGAGGGAGCCTTCTCGGCGATGTACAAGGTGCTCTCGGCTGCGGAGGACACCGGCGCGGTGCGTCGCGGCTACTTCGTCGAGCACCTCGGCGCGGCCCAGTTCGCCTCCGCGGGAGCGGTCGACCGGCTCCGTGCCTCGGCGCGGGGCGTGGGTGAGGACTCACGCGACGGCAGCGGTCGCGCCGTGCTCCTCGCCGCCACGGACCCGGCGAACCCCTACGGCGCCGCCCTCCCCTGGCCCGACCGCGGCGAGGCCGGTCACCGCCCCGGCCGCAAGGCGGGCGGCCTCGTCGTCCTCGTCGACGGCGCCCTGGCGTGCTTCCTCGAACGTGGTGGCCGCACCGTCCTCACCTTCCCGCGCGACACGGAGGGCGAGGCCGCATCCCCGGCCGCCGGCCCGGGCGCAGAGGCCGCGCCTGCGTCGTGGTCGGAGGACGGCCTCGCCGACGGGCAGGCGTGGGTGCTCGCCGGTGAGGCGCTCGCCGACGCCGTCCGCCGGGGCGCTCTCGAACGGCTCACCGTCGTGACGATCGACGCAGAGCAGGCGCTCGGCTCGACGCACCCCCTCGCCCACGCCCTCCTCGACGCGGGGTTCCACACGAGCCCCCAGGGTCTGCGGATCAGGAGGTCGTGACGTGCCCGAGGGAGACACCGTGCTTCGCACCGCCCGCCGCCTCCACGCGGCGTTCGCCGGTGAGGTGCTGCGACGTACCGAACTACGGTGGGGCGAACGCGACGCCGACGTCCTCGTCGGTGCGACGACGAGCGAGGTCGTCGCCCGCGGCAAGCACCTCCTCCACCGCACCGAGAGCGGGTGGACCCTCCACTCCCACCTGCGGATGGAGGGTAGCTGGCGCATCGCCGCGGCGAGCGAGCCGGTGCCGCACCGCGCCGACGTCCGGGCCGTGCTCGCCACGGACGTGTGGACCGGCCTCGGTCTGCGTCTCGGCATGCTCGACCTCGTCCGCACCGATGACGAGCACCGCCTCGTCGGCCACCTCGGTCCCGACGTGCTCGGCGCCGACTGGGACGAGGACCTTGCCGTCGCCCACCTCCTCGCCTCGCCGACGACGATCGGCGCCGCCCTCCTCGACCAACGCAACCTCGCGGGCGTCGGCACCCTGTACTGCAGTGAGTCGCTCTTCCTCGAGAAGATGCAGCCGTGGACCCCGGCACGTGACCTCGCCGAGGCGGACGTGCGTCGCGTCGTCCGACGGGCCCACCGGCTCCTCCACGCGAACGTCGAACACGCCGTCCAGTCGACGACCGGCTCCCGACGTGTCGGGGAGAGCGTCCACGTCCACGCCCGCTCGGGCCGGGCGTGCCGACGCTGCCGCGGCTCGGTGCGGGTCGCGATGATCGGGCCGCCGACGCAGGAACGGACGATGTTCTACTGCCCGACGTGCCAGGGCGGGCTCGCCCCGAACGACGACGGCGCCCGTCAACAACCCCTCGGCACGGGCCCGGCCAAGCGGCGGCGCGGATACATCGCCCGCGGACGCGGCTGAGGACGACCACCCCACGCCTGCATCCGCGACCGAGTCCATGGAGCCATGCGCCCGCGGGCCGCCGAGGTGGTGGGCCCACGTGGGCGGGTTGCCGGCCGCGGGCCGGGGTCCCGACGACACGCATCCCGCTCACCCCGGAGGCGCGGGCATGCGCCGACCGCACGCACGGATGCGACGAGGCCAGAGGTGGAAACCCCCGAGGGATGGACGGGGAAAGACCGACGCGAGTCGGTCAGGCTGCGGGGGCCTGGGCCTCGGGGCGGGGACGGACCGGCAGGGCGACCGGGGGGGCGAGGGTCGTGCCCTCCTCCTCGGCGAACCGGTCGGAGACCTCGGCGAAGAGTTGCGACAGCGGCATGTGGAGCGCCTCGCAGATCGCGGCGAGGAGCTCAGAGGAGGCCTCTTTCTCGCCCCGCTCGACCTCGCTGAGGTAACCAAGGGAGACGCGGGCGGAAGAGGAGACGTCACGGAGGGTGCGTCCCTGGTCCTTGCGAGACTCGCGGATGACCTCACCCAGGTGGGTGCGGAGCAGCACGGGCATGACGCCTCCTCTCGAGCATGGGACCTCGGCCTCCAGCCTACCGATCGTCGTGGGTGACGCGCGCGTCACATGTGGGCGTGCAGCGTGTCGCAGGCGAGGCGGAGCACGGCACGGACCGAGGAGGCCCGCACGGCAGCGCGATCCGCTCCGGCGGCGGCCAGGTCGACGAGGTCGGGGTCGAGATACGTGACGGGGGTGATGCGGTCGTCGGCGGCGGCGACGGCGACGTGGACGGTGCCGGCGGGGTGTCCGTCGGCGGGGCCGGGGCCGGCGACACCGGTCGTCGCGAGACCCCACGTGGCTCCGCACGACCGGGCGACACCGACGGCCATCTGCGCGGCGACCTCCGCCTGGACGGGGCCGCCGGCAGCGAGCAACGCCGCGTCGACGTCGAGCACTCCCGCCTTGAGGTCGGTGGCGTAGGAGACGACGCCGCCGCGGAGGACGTCGGAGGCGCCGGGAATGTCGGTGAGGGTGGCGAGGACGAGCCCACCGGTGAGCGACTCGGCGACCGCGAGAGTCTCCCCACGGTTGCGCAGGAGCTCGAGGAGGAACTCGGCGGGCTCGCGGAGCCTCGGCCCGATCTCGTACCGCGGGCCGTGCGGGACGCGCGGCGCGGCCGGGGTCGTATCGTTCACGCCCGGGCGTTCCCGACGGCGGCCTCGGCCTTCGAGTCCTGCACGAGGCGGCGGGCGGCGAGGACGTAGTCGATTCCGGTGACGACGGTGACGACGAGCGCGGCGCCCATGACGGCGCATCCCGCCCAGTAGACGACCCCACCGAGGGGCGGCAGCATGAGGGCGAGTGCGAGGGCCTGGAGGGCCGTCTTGAGCTTGCCGCCCTTGCTCGCGGGCATGACGCCGTACTTGATGACGACGAACCGCATGAGGGTGATGCCGATCTCGCGGACGAGGATGACGATCGTCACCCACCACCACAGCTCGCCGATGGCCGACAGCGAGATGAACGCGGCGCCGGTGAGGGCCTTGTCGGCGATGGGGTCGGCGATCTTGCCGAAGTCGGTGATGAGGCCGTACTTGCGGGCCACGTCGCCGTCGATGCGGTCGGTGATCATCGCGACGACGAACACCACGAAGGCCCACCAGCGGTCGGCGACGTCGAGACCGCCGTGGCGGAGGAGCAGCCAGAGGAAGACGGGCACGAGGACGATCCGGAGGACCGTGAGGGCGTTGGCGGCGTTCCAGTTGCTCGGGCGTCGCTCGGGGGCGCCGGAGTGCGGGGTGGTGGGGGTGCTCATCGCGCCTCCTCGATCGGTTCGACGACGAGATCCACGCCGTCGGAGTCGAGGATGCGACCGCGGACGAGGCGGCCGACCTCGACGGGTGTCGTGAGCCGGCACACGCCGTCGACCTCGGGGCCTTGGTGGTCGGCCCGGCCGACGGAGACGGGAGCGGCGTCGGGGTCGTCCTGCTCGATCTCGTCGACGAGGACGGTGACCTCGCTGCCGACGCGCTCGGCGGCGCGCTGGTTCATGAGTTCCTCGACGAGGTCGGAGACGTGCTCGACCCGGTCGGCGACGACCTCCTCGGGCAGGTGGACGTCGAGGTCGAGCGCCTCGGTGCCGTCCTCGTCGGAGTAGCCGAACACGCCGACGACGTCCATGCGGGCGCCCTCGAGGAAGCTGCAGAGGACGTCGACGTCCTCCTCGGTCTCGCCGGGGAAGCCGACGATGACGTTGGAGCGGATGCCGGCGTCGGGGACGAGGTCGCGGATGCGTTCGACGAGGGCGAGGAAGTCCTCGGCGCCGCCGAACCGCCGCATGCGACGCAGCAGGGTGGGGCTCGCGTGCTGGAACGAGAGGTCGAAGTAGGGCACGACGCCCGGGGTGTGCGCCATGACGTCGAGCAGCCCAGGACGGATCTCGGCGGGCTGGAGGTAGGAGACGCGGACGCGGTCGAGGCCGTCGATGGCGGCGAGGTCGGGCAGGAGGGTCTCGAGGAGACGCAGGTCGCCGAGGTCCTTGCCGTAGGAGGTCGAATTCTCGCTGACGAGGAGCACCTCGCGCACGCCGTTCTCGGCGAGCCAGCGGGCCTCTGCGACGACGTCGGTGGGGCGTCGGGAGACGAACGAGCCGCGGAAGGCGGGGATCGCGCAGAACGCACAGCGTCGGTCGCAGCCGCTCGCGATCTTGAGCGGCGCCCACGGCGCCGAGCCGAGGCGGGCGCGGGGCGTGGCCTGCATCCACACGCCGGGGACGACGACGTCGTCGCCGGCGAGGGCGGCGGGGCGCTGCACCGGGCTGATGGGCAGGAGCGTGCGGCGGTCGCGAGGCGTGTGGGCGGCGGGGGTCTCACCGGCGAGGATCGACCGGAGCTGCGTCGACATGTCGGTGTAGGAGTCGAACCCGAGGACGGCGTCGGCCTCCGGCAGCTCCGCGGCGAGCTGCTCGCCGTACCGCTCCGCGAGGCACCCGACGGCGACGACCTTCTGGGTGCGACCGTGCTCCTTGAGGTCGGCGGTCTCGAGGAGGGCGTCGATGGAGTCCTTCTTCGCCTGCTCGACGAAGCCGCAGGTGTTGACGACGGCGACGTCGGCCTCGGCCGGGTCGGGGACGAGGGTCCAGCCTCCGGCGCTCAGCCGACCGGCGAGTTCCTCGGAGTCGACGTCGTTGCGTGCGCACCCGAGGGTGACGATGGCGACCGATCCGTGGGTCTCGTTCTCCGGCATGCGCCCACTCTACGGGCGGCCCGGGCGGGGTGCGGCATCACCCGTCGCGCGCCCTGCTCCCCCAACGGACTTCGCGCGCGCTCCCGCTCAGGGGCGCCTCCCCGCCGCCGATGGGCACGTGAACGACCGTTCGGAGTCCACGGGCGCGTCGGCCCCGCGCCGAGGCGTCACCGGCCCTCGACACCCCACCACGGCCACATCCCCCCGGCCGCGGCCGCGACCCACGCACCGAGCACGCACGCACCCCGCATCCACCCGCACACCGACGCACGAGGCGCCCACCGCGCCGCACGCACGACCCGGCGGAGACCGCCGGACGACCGACGATCGACCGAGCAAGGAGTCGACATGGCCACGCCGACCACACCCCCGGCCACCCCTTCGAGGGCGGCGGTGGACCCCGTCACCGGGGATTTCCGCCCCGGGTTGGGCCTCACGACGAAGCTGTTGCTCAACGGGCTCGTCACCGTGCTGTGCGCCGTCATGGTCGCCGGCACGACGATCTGGTCGTCGATGGCGTTCTCCCACTCGCTCACCGACGTCACGTCGGCCGCCGACGCCCTCTCGCAGGCGGCGGCCCGTGGGGAGGACCTCACGTCGCTCACCCAGGCGATGCACGTCGCGGGTGACGAGGCGCTCGCCGCCGTCGTGCGCACGCGGTGGAACGTCGTCATCGCCGTCCTCGTCGCCTGCGTCCTCATCATGACGCCGATGGGCATGATCATCGTCGGCGTCCGGCGGGCCATCCGGGAGATCAACGAGTCGCTCGCGGCGCTCGCCGAGGGCGACCTCACGCACGCCCCCGTCGTCACCTCGCGCGACGAGATGGGGCACATGGCCCACTCGCTGCGGATCACGCTCGACGCGCTCGCCGAGACGCTGCGGCAGGTGTCGGCGAGTGCGGCGCGGGTCGACGAGGCCGCCGGGTCGGTCGACACGATGTCGGCGGAGGTGAGCAAGGCGGCGAAGGACACGGCCGGTCACCTCGAACGGGCCGACGTCGCCTGCGGTGTCGCCCTCGAGTCGGGCCGTCACGCGGCGGAGGTCGTCGAGCAGATGACGGACTCCCGCGGCCGCATCGCGCAGGCCGCCGGCTCCTCGACGGCGATCACCGACCAGGCCGTCGACGAGGTGACGACGACCGTCACGACGATCGAGCAGCTCGGCGCATCGTCGGCGACGATCGGCCAGGTCATCGACACGATTTCGGCGATCTCGGAGCAGACGAACCTCCTCGCGCTCAATGCGACGATCGAGTCGGCCCGTGCGGGCGAGGCGGGCAAGGGCTTCGCCGTCGTCGCGGGCGAGGTGAAGAACCTCGCCGCACAGACGGGCGAGGCGACCGAGGACGTCGCCCAGCGCATCGGTCAGATCCAGAGCGACACCGAGGCGGCCGTGCAGGCGATCCGGTCGATCGCGACGACGGCCGGCAACATCCGCGCCTCGCAGGACGAGATCACGACCGTCGTGGACGAGCAGGGACGCGTCTCGGAGCGGCTCGCCGAGCTCCTCGAGGAGGCGCTCCGCTCGACGCAGGCGAGCGCGGGTCTCGTCGACGAGACGTCGTCGATCGCCGCGCACTTCGGCACGAACGCGACGCGGATGCAGGAGTCCTCGGGGGACCTTCGCACCGAGGCGACGCCGCTCACCGACCTCGTGGGCCGCTTCCGCGTCCGAGGACCACGGCCCGGGCGGCACGCCGGCCCGGGCCGACCGTCCGCTGCGGACGGCGTGGCAGGGTGACGCCATGAGCGACCGACTCCTCCTCGACACCCACAACGACCTGCCGTTCGCGTGCCGGGAGGTGGCGGGCGGCGACTGGGCGTCGCTGCCGCTCGACGCCGCACCGACGCACACCGACGTCCCCCGGCTGCGTGCCGGGGGCGTCGGTGCCCAGTTCTGGTCGGTGTTCGTCGACGGCGCCCTCCCCGGGCACGAGGCCGTGACGGCGACGATCGAGCAGGTCGACGCCGTGCACCGGCTCGTCGCCGCCCGCCCCGACGTCTTCGCCCGCGCCCGCACCGCCGAGGACGTCGAACGGATCCACGCCGACGGCCGTATCGCCTCGCTCATGGGCGTCGAGGGCGGCCACTCGATCGGCTGCTCCCTCGGCGTGCTCCGGATGCTCCACGCCCTCGGCGTCGGCTACCTCACCCTCACGCACAACGAGCACGTGCCGTGGGCCGACTGCGCCGCCCTCCCGCCGCGCCTCGGCGGTCTGTCTGCGTTCGGCCGGGAGGTCGTCGCCGAGATGAACCGTCTCGGCATGCTCGTCGACCTCTCCCACGTCTCCCCCGGCACGATGCGTGACGCCCTCGACGCCTCGTCCGCGCCGGTGATCTTCACGCACTCGGGCGCGCGCTCCCTCACCGACCACCCGCGCAACGTCCCCGACGACGTCCTCCGCACGATGGCCGCGGCGGACGGGGTGTGCTGCGCGACGTTCGTGCCCGCGTTCTGCTCGGCCGAGCGGCACGCCTGGGAGCGTGACGTCGAGGAGCAGGCCCGGGCCGCCGGCATCGACCCGCACGACGACGCCGCCCGGCAGGCCTTCGTCGCGCGTCTCGGTGAGACTCCCCCGCCCGTCGGCGTGCGCGAGGTCGCCGACCACGTCGAGGCACTTCGGGAGCTCGCGGGCGTCGCGCACGTCGGCCTCGGTGGTGACTTCGACGGCACGTCCGAGCTGCCCGAAGGCCTCGGCGACGTGAGCACATACCCACGCCTCTTTGCCGAGCTCACCGAGCGTGGCTGGTCGGAGGACGACCTCGCCCTCCTCGCCGGCCGCAACGTCCTCCGCGTCATGCGCGGCGCCGAGTCCGTCGCGAGGGACCTCGCCGACACCCCCCCGCGCCTCGCGACGATCACCGAGGTCGACGGCGTTCCCGAGCCGCTCCCCGAGGTGTTCGCGCCCGTCGTGCGCCGGACGTGGTGACGGAGACGTGGCAGGGCATCGTGAGGCAGACGTGGTATCGCGGACGTCGTGAGGCGGACGTCGTGAGGCGGACGTCGTGAGGCGGACGTCGTGACGGCCCGTCACCGCCCCACCCTGAGGCGGCAAACCTACGGCCACCTCCCGGGGGATCAGGACGTCGGGGCCGCGGGATCGGAGGGTGCCGTGGAATCCGCCTGGGACGAGGTGGGCGCGTCGGTGGTGGGCACCGACGCGTGCGTGGTGGGGGTGCCGAGCGGGAGAGTGTCTCCTCCGGGGCAGCGTCCCGCCTCGGCCGGGCCGAGACGCCCGGCCAACCACGTGACGAGCGCGGAGGCAGTGGCCGTGCCGGTCTCGTGCGTGTCGTCCTCCGGGCGGACGACGAACGCGACGGCGGTGCGTCCGCCGTCGTGGTCGACGGTGCCGATCTGCCGGACGAGGTGGCCGTGCTCGCTCGGCCCCCACCCGCCCTTGAACCGGGTGGCCACCGTGAGCGCGCCGAGCCCCCAGCGCTGGTCCTCCCGGATGCGACCCATCTCGTCGTAGACGAACGTCGCCTCGGGAGCGCACGGGAGGTGCGCGGCGTACGCGGCGGAGTCCTCGACCCGCCACACGGTGCGTCCGAAGCCGCTCACCGCCCCCGTGTCGGGGTCGACGTCGGTGCGGGTGTCGCCCGCCGTGCGCAGCACCGCCTGGACGGCCTCCTCGGCGGCGTCCCCCTCGCCGAGGCTGCGGTAGAGACGGGCCGCGGCGTCGTTGTCGGACCACTCGATCGCGGCGCGCACCTGCTCACGGCGTTCCGCGGGCGCCCCGTCGGCGCCCCCGGCCTTCGTGAGCGCGGCGACGGCGATGGGCACCTTGATCGTCGACCACGCGTCGGAATCCGTCGTCGCGCCGAGGGTCTGCACGTTCTCGGGCGCGCCGACGGGCGCCCATGCGAGGGACACCTCCCCGGGGTGTGCCGCGACGAACGCGTCGAACTCCGCCTGGACGTCGGCCGCGGTGAGGGCGGGCGGCTCGCTCGGGCCCCGCCCCGCGGCCTCCCCGACGACGTACGGCTCCGGTGGGATCCCCCCGCACGCGGCGATGGCACCGACGGCGATCGTCGCCCCGACGACGGCGACGGCACCACGGCGCCGTGCCGACCGCGGCGTCGACGACGCCACGACCGGCGTCCCGACCGACGGCAGCGACCCCACGACGCCCCTCAGTACCGGTCGCGACCCGTGAGCTCCCACGCGTCCTCGCTCTCGGAGTCGTCCTCCTCGTCGACGATCTCGACATCGCCCACGACGTCGTCCGCGTCGTACGACACCGAGGACGGCGTCGGTGCGGGCGCGGGCGGGTCGTCGCCGCGGAGCATCGCGAGGGTCGCGTCGAGGTCGTCGGGCTTGACGAGCACGTCGCGGGCCTTCGATCCCTCCGAGGGGCCGACGATGTTGCGCGACTCGAGGAGGTCCATGAGTCGACCCGCCTTGGCGAACCCGACACGCAGTTTGCGCTGGAGCATCGAGGTCGATCCGAACTGAGTCGTGACGACCTGCTCGGCTGCCGCGAGCAGCAGCTCGAGGTCGTCGCCGATGTCCTCGTCGACGTGCTTCTTCTCCGCCTTGACGACGACGTCCTCGCGGTACATCGGCTTGAGCTGCTCGGTGACGTGCGTGACGACCTCGTGGATCTCGGACTCCTTGACCCACGCCCCCTGGGTGCGCATCGGCTTGTTGCGGCCCATCGGCAGGAACAGCGCGTCGCCCTGGCCGATGAGCTTCTCGGCGCCCGGCTGGTCGAGCACGACGCGGGAGTCGGCGAGCGAGCTCGTCGCGAACGCCATGCGGCTCGGCACGTTCGCCTTGATGAGGCCGGTGACGACGTCGACGCTCGGGCGCTGCGTCGCGAGGACGAGGTGGATGCCGGCGGCGCGGGCGAGCTGCGTGATGCGGACGATCGACTCCTCGACGTCGCGGGGGGCGACCATCATGAGGTCGGCGAGCTCGTCGACGACGACGAGGAGGTACGGGTAGGGCTGGAGCACCCGCTCCGAGCCCGGCAGCGGCGTCACCGCGCCGGACTTCACCGCCTTGTTGAAGTCGTCGATGTGCTTGAACCCGAACGCAGCGAGGTCGTCGTAGCGGGCGTCCATCTCCCGCACGACCCACTGGAGGGCCTCGGCGGCCTTCTTCGGGTTCGTGATGATCGGCGTGATGAGGTGCGGGATGCCGTCGTAGGCGGTGAGCTCGACGCGCTTGGGGTCGACGAGGATCATCCGCACCTCGTCGGGCGTGGCCCGCATGAGGATCGACGTGATCATCGAGTTGACGAAGCTCGACTTACCGGAGCCCGTCGCACCGGCGACGAGGAGGTGAGGCATCTTCGCGAGGTTCGCGATGACGTACCCACCCTCGACGTCCTTGCCGACGCCCATGACCATCGGGTGCGGGTTGCGGCGGGCGACCTCGCTGCGGAGGACGTCACCGAGCGAGACGGTCTCGCGGTCGGCGTTGGGGATCTCGATGCCGATGGCCGACTTGCCGGGGATCGGCGAGAGGATCCGTACGTCGGCGCTCGCGACGGCGTAGGCGATGTTCTTCGAGAGGGCGGTGACGCGCTCGACCTTGACGCCGGGGCCGAGCTCGACCTCGTACCGAGTGACCGTCGGGCCACGGGAGAACCCGGTCACCTGCGCGTCGATGCCGAACTGGTCGAGGACCCCGGTGAGGGACTCGACGACCTGGTCGTTGACCGCGCTGCGCGACTTGGGCGGCGTGCCCGGCTCGAGGAGCGCCGCGTCGGGGAGCGTGTAGGAGACGTCACCGGTGATGACGAGCTGCTCGACCCGCTGCGGGAGTGGCTCGGTCGGCGGGGCCGGGAGGTCGACCTTCGTCTCGGGGACGGCCTTCGCGGGCGGTGCCGACGGGGCCGCGTGGCTGCCCTTGCCGCCGGAACGTGGCGTGTCCGCCTCGAGCGCCTCGGTCTCGGCGGGGTGCACCGCGGTGGCGCCGCGGCGGCCCTTCGACCGACCCGTACCCGTCTTCTCGGCTTCGTCCGATCCGGTGGATCGTGCCTCGGCCTCGGCCGCCTCGCGCGCCTCGTGGGCGAGGCGACGGCCCCGTCGGCGGTGCACCTCCGCGGCCTGCTCGAACGCCTCCTCGCCGTCGTGGGAGGGGATGCGGCGACGCCCGCGGGACGTGTGGAGCGGTTCGGTGTCCTCGCTCCGCGACCGGTCGCTGCCGCCGAAGAGTGCGTCACCCGCTTCGCGAAGACGCTCCGGGATGCGGTGGACGGGCGTCGCCGTGACGACGAGCAGCCCGAAGAAGCCGAGGAGGACGAGGACCGGGACGGCACCCCACACCGTGAGTCCCGCCTGGAGCGGCCCCGCGGCGAGGTACCCGATCATGCCGCCGGAACCGCGCAGCAGCGGGAACCCGTCGGCCGGGGACGGTGACCCCGTCGACAGATGGGTGAGGCCGCACACCGAGAAGAAGAGGGCCGTCGTCCCGATCGCGATGCGGTTGACCCGACGATCGTCGTCGGGCGCACGGAGGATGAGCAGACCCATGAGGACGAAGACGAGCGGCAGCGCGAGGGCGACGAGGCCGACCGTGCCGGCGACGACCGCGTGGATCGCGTCCCCGACGGGACCGGTGAGACCCCACCACTCCCGCGCCGCGACGACGACCGCCGCCGCGAGGAAGACGAGACCGATGCCGTCACGCCGATGCTCGGGCTCGAGCTCGGCCGCACTCCGACCCACGCGACGCACCGCCCCTCCGGCCACATGCGCCATCCCATTCCACGTCGAGCTCACCGCACGCACGGGCCAGCTCGGCCCGCTGCGCCCGACGGGCCGGGAGGACCCCCGGGACGACGACGGGCGGCTCTTCGCGCGGGGGGACCCGCTCGACCGACCCGAGCCGCGGCCACCCGAGGACCGGCCACCCGAGGCGCGACTCGAGCCACCCCCCGAACGACTCGGGCGGCGGGTGGAGGAGGTGTTACGAGTGGCCACCGTCGCAGACTAGGCGAGAACATCCCCCGCGGGGAAAGCGACACCCCGCCGGGGACGCGACGGACGTGCTCCCGGCGGGGTGTTCGAGGACGGGGTCGACCGGTGCGATCAGCGACGTACCGTCTCGAAGACCTCACGCAAGGCCTCACCGCTGCGGAGCAGGCGGGCCCGCTCGTCCTCGACCATCGGCGGGCTCACGACACGCTCCGCGCCGCCCGCGCCGACGATCGTCGGCAGGCTCAACGCGATGCCGTCGAGGCTCTCGAGCGAGGGGTCGAGCTCCTGCGCGCGGAGCACACGGGAGACGGGAAGCACGGTCTGCTCGTCGCGGAGGACCGCCTGGACGATGCGGCCCGCGGCGAGACCGACCGCGTAGTTCGTCGCGCCCTTGCCCTCGATGACCGTGTAGGCGGCACGCACGACGCCCTGCGTCATGTCCGCGAGGATCTCCGGCGTGAACAGGCGGGTGCCCCGCTCCGTCCACTCCGTGAGGGGGGTGTGGCCGACCCTGCTCGACGACCACAGCGGGAACTCGCTGTCGCCGTGCTCACCCACGACCATCGCGTGAACGCTCGTCGGCGACACCCGCGCGATCTCCGCGACGAGCCACCGCAGCCGGCTCGAGTCGAGGACGCAGCCCGAGCTGAACAGCCGCGCCGACGGCACCCCGAACTCCTCGACCGCGACCGCGGTGAGCACGTCGCACGGGTTCGTCACGAGCACGATCACCGCGTCCGGCGCCTGCTCGATCACCTGCGGAAGCACCGACCGCATGATCGCGACGTTCTTGTTGACGAGGTCGAGGCGCGTCTCCCCCGGCTTCTGCGCCGCCCCTGCCGTGACGACGACGACGTCGCACCCCGCGAGCACCTCGACGTCGTCACCACCGATGACCCGCGACGCCGTGAACTGGCTGCCGTGCGCCATGTCGAGCACCTCGGCCCGCACCTTCGAGCGGTTGATGTCGAACAACGCGATCTCCCGCGCGAGCCCGCGGATCTGCGCGTTATAGGCCACGGCGGTGCCCACCGCCCCGGCACCTACGACACCCAGCTTCGGCCCACGACCCATCGACAACATGCCCCGACCTGCTCCTTCGTCTCTCGCGAGCACCACCGGCACCCGGCCGCCGTGGCGGCGTCACACGACGAACCTACTCGCCGACCCCGCTGCCGCGCTCACCGGCCACGACCCCCGGCGGGACCCCGTGCTCGCTCCGCTGCGCGCGCGGCCCCACCGGCGGTCGTCGCGTCGTCACGCCTCGATGACGACGGGAATGATCATCGGCCGACGCCGCAACTTGCCACCCACGTAGCTGCCCACCGTGCGACGCACGACCTGCTGCAGCTGATGCGTGTCGGTGACACCCTTCGCCGCGGCCTGCTCGACCGCGTCCTTGATCTGCGGGGCGATGTTCTCGAACACCGCGACATCCTCCGCGAAACCACGCGCGAGGATCTCCGGCCCCGTCGTCACCCGACCCGTGCTCGCGTCGACACCGACGACAACGGTGACGAAGCCCTCGTCACGGAGGATGCGGCGGTCCTTGAGGAGCGCCTCGTCCGTCGCCCCCACCGACGACCCGTCGACGTAGACGTACCCGCAGTCGACCGCACCCGCGATGCGGGCCTTGCCGCCGACGAGGTCGACGACGTACCCGTCCTCCGCGAGGACGACGTTGCTCGAGGGCACCCCCGTCTGCTCCGCGAGACGACCGTTGGCGACGAGGTGCCGCCACTCGCCGTGCACGGGCATGACGTTGCGCGGCCGGATGATGTTGTAGCAGTAGAGAAGCTCGCCGGCGCTCGCGTGACCCGACACGTGCACGCGGGCGTTGCCCTTGTGGACGACGTCGGCGCCGAGGCGCATGAGCCCGTTGATGACGCGGTACACCGCGTTCTCGTTGCCGGGGATGAGCGAACTCGCGAGGAGCACGGTGTCGCCCTCGCCGACCTCGATCTTGTGATCGCGGTTCGCCATCCGCGACAGCGCCGCCATCGGCTCACCCTGCGACCCGGTGCAGATGAGCACCTGCCGGTCCTCGGGGTAGTCGCCCAGCTTCTTGAAGTCGACGACGACACCCGGCGGCACGTGGAGGTAGCCGAGATCCTCGGCGATACCCATGTTGCGCACCATCGACCGGCCGACGATCGCGACCTTGCGGCCGTACTCGGCGGCCGCGTCGAGCACCTGCTGCACGCGGTGCACGTGCGAGGAGAAGCACGCGACGATGATGCGGCGCTGCGCCTTGGCGAAGACGCGCTCGATCGCCGGGTAGATGTCCTTCTCGTGGACGGTGAACCCCGGGACCTCGGCGTTGGTCGAGTCGACGAGGAAGAGGTCGACGCCCTCCTCACCGAGACGTGCGAAGGCGCGCAGGTCGGTGATACGGCGGTCGAGCGGCAACTGATCCATCTTGAAGTCGCCCGTGTGGAGGATGAGCTGGTCCTCCGTGCGGATCGCGACCGCGAGCGCGTCCGGGATCGAGTGGTTGACGGCGATGAACTCGACCTCGAAGACGCCGAGCTGCTCACGCCGCCCCTCGGTGACACCGAGGGTGTACGGCTTGATGCGGTGCTCCTTGAGCTTGGCCTCGACGAGCGCGAGGGTGAGCGTGGAGCCGATGAGGGGGATGTCGGGCTTGAGGCGCAGGAGGTACGGCACCGCACCGATGTGGTCCTCGTGGCCGTGGGTGAGGACGACCGCCTCGACGTCGTCGAGGCGGTCCTCGATCGAGGAGAAGTCCGGGAGGATGAGGTCGACGCCCGGGTGGTGGTCCTCGGGGAAGAGCACGCCGCAGTCGACGACGAGCAGCCGACCCTGGTGTTCGATGACCGTCATGTTGCGGCCGACCTCGCCGAGGCCACCGAGGGGGGTGACACGCACCCCGCCGGGCGCGAGCGGGCCGGGTTCGGGCAGATCGAGATGCTGGTTGCTCACAGGAGCCCTGCTTCCTTGAGTCCGGTACGGAGACGGTCGAGCTGCGCGTCCTCCATCTGCGGCAACGGGCTGCGGACCGTCGCCGTCGTGAGGACGCCCTGCTCGACGAGCGCCGCCTTGGCGGCGATGGCGCCCTGGGTGATCCCCATGACCGCGTCGACGGCCGGGACGAGATCCATGTGGAGACGACGCGCCGTGGCGAAGTCGTCCTCGGTCGCCGCGGCGACGAGACGGGCGAAGGCGCCGGGGGCGACGTGCGTCGTCACGCCGACGACGCCGACGGCGCCCTGGGCCATGTGCGGCAGCGTCGCGCCGTCGTCGCCGGAGTACCACTCGAGGTCGGTCGCGCGCAGGACGTGCGTCGTGGCCCACAGGTCACCCTTGGCGTCCTTGACGGCGACGATGCGCTCGTGCTCGGCGAGCGCGATGAGCGTCTCGGTGGCGATCGGCACGCCGGAGCGACCGGGGATGTCGTAGAGCATGACGGGCACCTGCGCGGCCTCGGCCACCGTACGGAAGTGCCGCAGCAGCCCCGCCTGTGGGGGCTTCGTGTAGTAGGGGGTGACGACGAGGAGACCGTGCGCGCCCCGCTCGGTCGCCTGTGCGGTGAGCTCGAGGGTGTGGGCGGTGTCGTTCGTGCCGACCCCGGCGACGACCTTGGCCCGGTCGCCCACCGCGTCGACGACGGTCTCGACGAGCTGCGCCTTCTCGGCGTCGCTCGTCGTGGCGGACTCCCCCGTCGTGCCGTTGACGACGATGCCGTCGTTCCCCTGCTCGACGAGGTGACGGGCGAGGCGGGCGGCGGCGTCGAGATCGAGGGCCCCGCGCTCGTCCATGGGGGTGACCATCGCGGTGAGGAGGCGGCCGAAGACAGGTGACGACATGGGAGACACGGTAACGCCACCGACCGGCCGACTCACGACGGACGTCGACGATCGGGCCCCCCACCGCACCGGGCGCGGGCAGCGAGGACGCGCAGCGGGTGTGCCGCGTGTGGAGACCGGTGCGGACATGAGGAACGCGGCGCTACCCGCTCGGGGGTTCGAGTAGCGCCGCGTTCGGTGATGACATCGCCACCGAGACCCGATCGTTACGCTCCGTCAGGTTTCCTCGGGGTGATGCGCGTCATAGGCATCCAGGGGTGCTCTCCCACGGCGACACCGCGCTCCGCCGTGAAGGATCGTCGTCCCCGCTCGCTACCGTGGTCCCCATGCAGCCCTACCTCGACCTCCTCCGGCGCATCCTCGACGACGGCGTGGAGCGGGGTGACCGCACGGGCACGGGCACGCTCTCGGTGTTCGGCCACCAGATGCGGTTCGACCTCACCGAGGGGTTCCCCGTCGTCACGACGAAGAAGGTGCACCTGCGGTCGGTGTTCGGGGAGCTGCTGTGGTTCCTGCGCGGCGACACGAACATCGCCTGGCTGCACGACAACCGCATCACGATCTGGGACGAGTGGGCCGACGAGAACGGCGACCTCGGCCCGGTCTACGGTCACCAGTGGCGGTCGTGGACCACGCCCGACGGGCGCACGATCGATCAGATCGCCGGGGTGGTCGAGTCGATCCGCACCAACCCGTACTCGCGGCGGCACATCGTCTCGGCGTGGAACGTCGCCGACGTCGACCACATGGCGCTGCCGCCGTGCCACACGATGTTCCAGTTCTACGTCGCGCCCGCGCGCGAGGGCGGGCCCGACCGGCTCTCGTGCCAGCTCTACCAGCGCAGCGCCGACACCTTCCTCGGCGTGCCGTTCAACATCGCCTCGTACGCGCTGCTCACGCACATGGTCGCCCAGGTCACGGGGCTCGCCGTCGGCGACTTCGTCCACACGATCGGGGACGCCCACCTCTACCTCAACCACCTCGACCAGGCCCGGGAGCAGCTCTCCCGCGAGCCGCGTCCGCTCCCCACGCTAGGCCTGAACCGCGAGGTCACGCAGATCGACGGATTCACCCTCGACGACATCTCCCTCGAGGGTTACGACCCGCACCCGGCCATCGCGGCCCCCATCGCGGTGTGAGCGGGTACGAGATGGCCACCGAGCCGGAGCCCGAGCTCGTCCTCGTCGCCCTCGTCGCCGCCAACGGCGTCATCGGCGACGGGGAGGACCAACCCTTCCGCTTCCGCGAGGACTTCGCACGGTTCAAGGCCCTCACGACGGGGCACCCGCTCCTCATGGGTCGGCGCACGCACGAGGCGATCGGTCGCGCCCTGCCCGGACGGCGCACGATCGTCCTCACGCGCGACCGGCAGTGGCGGGACGACGCCGTCGACGTCGCCCACGACCTCGACGAGGCGCTCGCCCTCGCCGAAGACCTCCCCGGTGGCGAGGAGGTCATGGTCCTCGGCGGTGGCGAGATCTACCGCGCGACGATCGACCGCGCCCACCGTCTCGAGCTCACCGAGGTCGACGCCCCCGCGCGCGGCGACATCACCTTCCCCGAGATCGACCCTGCGCAGTGGCGTGAGGTCGCCCGCGACGACCGGGCCGCGTTCGCGTTCGTCACGTACGCCCGGGGCTGACCAGGGGCGTCACCGCCCGACGGCCCGCCGCTCCCGGGCCGCTCGTCGCCCCGCGGCGACCGCTCACCGCCCCGCGGCCGACACGATGCAGACGTCCTCCCCACCCGCCGCCGACCAGACCCTAGGGTGCGCCGAAACGCCCCCTCACCTGTCAGGAGCACACCATGCCAACCGAGGTCGCCGACGGAGCGAGGACGCTCCGTACCGATCCCGACCGGCCCCCGGTCGCCGTCGTCGAACCACCCGGCATGTCGGGCAAGGAAAGGGCGGTCTTCGCCGTCATCGCGCTCGTCGCCGCGACGGGATTCGCGATCCTCGCCCTCTCCCGGGGCGAGCACGTCAACTCCATGTGGATCGTCCTCGCGGCGGTGGGCACCTACCTCATCGCCTACCGGTTCTACGCCCGTCTCATCGACGCGAAGATCCACCGACCCGACGACACCCGCATGACGCCGGCCGAGGAGTTCGACAACGGCAAGGACTTCATGCCGACCGACCGCCGGGTGCTCTACGGGCACCACTTCGCCGCGATCTCCGGCGCCGGGCCGCTCGTCGGTCCCGTCCTCGCCTCCCAGATGGGCTACCTGCCCGGCACGCTGTGGATCGTCTTCGGTGTCGTCCTCGCGGGCGCCGTGCAGGACTTCATGGTGCTGCACCTCTCCATCCGCCGCCGCGGCCGCACCCTCGGCCAGATGGCCCGTGACGAGCTCGGATCGGTCGGCGGCTGGGCGGCGATCCTCGGCGTCCTCACGATCATGGTCATCCTCATCGCCGTGCTCGGCATCGTCATGATCGGCGCCCTCGCCGAGAGCGCCTGGGCCGTGTGGGCCGTCGCGATGACGATCCCCATCGCCCTCTTCATGGGCGTCTACCTCCGATACCTGCGGCCGGGGCGTGTCTCCGAGGTGTCGGCGATCGGCGTCGTCCTCCTCCTCGCCGCGATCGTCAGCGGACGCTGGGTCTCCCAGAGCGACTGGGCGCACGTCTTCATCCTCGACAAGCCGACCCTCGCGATCTGCCTCGCCGTCTACGGGTTCGTCGCCGCAGTCCTGCCCGTGTGGATGCTCCTCGCGCCGCGTGACTACCTGTCGACGTTCATGAAGGTCGGCACGATCGTCATGCTCGCCCTCGCGATCCTCGTCGTGCGCCCCGAGCTGCAGATGCCGGCGGTGACGCACTTCGCGCACGACGGCACGGGCCCGGCGTTCGCGGGCAACCTCTTCCCGTTCCTCTTCATCACCATCGCATGCGGCGCCATCTCGGGGTTCCACGCCCTCATCGCCTCCGGCACGACGCCCAAGCTCATCGAGAAGGAGTCGCAGGCCCGCATGATCGGGTACGGCGGCATGCTCACCGAGAGCTTCGTCGCGATCATGGCCCTCGTCGCGGCGTGCATCATCGACCAGCACGTCTACTTCGCGATGAACGCCCCGCCCGGCCTCACCGGCGGCACGCCCGAGACGGCCGCGGCCTACACGAACGGCCTTCACCTCGTCTCCGGCGCGGGCACCCCGCTGCCTGACATCGACCCGGCGGTGTACGCCCAGGCGGCGAAGGACGTCGGCGAGAACTCGATCGTCTCCCGCACCGGCGGCGCGCCGACGCTCGCGTTCGGCATGTCCGAGGTCATGCACCGCACTCCGCTGCTCAACCTCGTCGGCGACAAGGCGTTCTGGTATCACTTCGCGATCCTCTTCGAGGCGCTGTTCATCCTCACGACGATCGACGCCGGCACTCGCGTCGCCCGGTTCATGCTCTCCGACGCGATCGGCAACGTCCGCGGCCTCCACGCGTTCAAGGACCCGAGCTGGCGCCCCGGCGCGTGGATCGCGACGACGATCATGGTGCTCGCGTGGGGCTCGATCCTCTACATGGGCGTCACCGACCCGCTCGGCGGCATCAACATGCTCTATCCGCTGTTCGGCATCGCCAACCAGCTCCTCGCCGTCATCGCGCTCTGCGTCGTCTTCGCCGTCACCGTCAAGCGGATCGGCCTGAGGTGGGCGTGGATCCCGGGCCTGCCGTTGGCGTTCGTCCTCCTCGTGACGATGGCCGCCTCATGGCAGAAGGTCTTCAGTACCAACCCGAAGATCGGGTACTGGACGATCCACGCGAAGGCCAAGGAGGCGCTCGCCTCCGGTGCCCAGACGTTCCAGACGGCGAAGTCGCCGGCGGAGATCGAGGCCGTCGTCCGCAACACCGCGGTCCAGGGGACGCTCTCGATCGTCTACGCCGTCCTCGTCCTCGTCGTCTTCGCGGCGGCCATGATCGTCGTCGCCCGCTGGCTCCGCGGCGTCGGCGCCCCGCCCGTCGAGCACGACGCCCCCGCGTCGCACATCTTCGCCCCGAGCGGGTTCGTCGCGACCCCGCTCGAGAAGCAGGTCCTCGCCGAGTGGCGGGAGGCGGGTCTCGACCCGGCCCCCGTGGCAGGTCGCCAGTGATGGCCGTGATCGCCCGGGTGTCGCACGCCTCCGCGTCGCAGGCCTGCGCGACGGGCGGCCGTTTCGGGGACGGCGCCGCGGCGCCCGGTCTCCTCGACCGCGCCCGCGGGGCCGCCCGCACCGTGCGGTGGTTCGTCCGTGGCGTGACCCGCGCCGACCGGTACGACCGGTACGTCGCGCACCTGCGCCGCACCCACCCGGACGCGCCGATCCCCACCGAACGCGAGTTCTGGCGGGAGCACTACGAGGAGATGGAGCGCAACCCCGCGACGCGGTGCTGCTGATCCCTCCACGACGGCCCGGGCCGATCCGTCGACCGCGGATCGGCCCGGGCCGTCCTCGTCGTGATGGCACGATGACGGGCGTGTCCACCCCCACCTCGACGACCGAGATCCAGCGACGGGTCCGGATCGTCCTCTGTTGCGCCCAGGTGGTCTCCTCCCTCGGCAACGGGTCGACCCTCGCGCTGGGGTCGATCCTCGCCGTCGAGCTCTCGGGCGACGAGGCCCTCGCCGGCACCGCGACGACGGCGCTCGGTCTCGGCGCCGCGCTTGCCGCCGTCCCGCTCGCCCGACTCGCCGCCGCGCGCGGCCGTCGGGTCGCGCTCGGCGCCGGCCTGCTCCTCGCCATCGCGGGCACGTTCGCGATGGTCGGGGCCGTCCTCGCCTCCTCCTACGCCCTCCTCGCGGTCGGGTCGCTCCTCGTCGGGGTCGCGACGGCCGTCAACCTCCAGGCGAGGTTCGCCGTCACCGACCTCGCCGAGCCGCAGCACCGGGGGCGCGACCTCTCCCTCGTCGTGTGGGCGATCACCGTCGGCGCGGTCCTCGGCCCGAACACCGGCCGCCCCGGCGCCGCCCTCGCGAACGTCCTCGGACTCCCCACGCACGCGGGCGCGTTCGTCATCTCCGCGGCAGGAATGGTCGTCGGCGGTACCGTCATCCTCCTGTTCCTCCGCCCCGACCCGCTCCTCGTCCGTCGCCGCCTCGACGACGCCCCACCGATGGCGAAGGGGGCCCACACGTGGGCCGCAGGGGCGCGCATCGTCGCCGCCCACCCCGTCGCGCTCGCCGCGGTCGTCGGCCTCGTCGGCGCCCACGCGACGATGGTCGGGGTGATGTCGATGACGCCGCTGCACATCGCCCATCACATGCACGACGCGGGCTCCCCCGACACCCTCGAGATCATCGGCATGACGATCTCCCTCCACATCGCCGGGATGTACGCCCTGTCACCCGTCATGGGCGTCCTCACCGACCGGTTCGGGGCCTACACCGTCACCGCGGGCGGGCTCGTCGGCACCCTCGCCGCTGCGCTCCTCGCCGGGTTCGGCTCCGCGCACCTGCCCGTCGTCACGGCGGCCCTCGTCCTCCTCGGCCTCGGCTGGTCGGCCGCTTCCGTCGCCGGCGCGACGATGCTCACGAGCGCGCTACCGCCCACGCAGCGGGTCGAGGCGCAGGGGTTCGGCGATGCGCTCGTCTCCCTCGTCGGCGCCCTCTCCGCGGCCCTCGCCGGCATCGTCATGGGACGGGTCGACTACCTCGGCGTCGGCATCGCCTACGGCGCCGTCACCGTCGGGGCGTTCCTCGTCCTCCTCGCGCTCGGACGTCGCACGGCCTCCCGCAGCGCGGTCACGGCCTCGTGACGCCCCGCCCGCGACCCTGACGCCGGGGTCGCGCGACTGCAGGTCCCCCGCGACCCCGTGCGCCCGATGACGTCCGGCCGATCACCCGCTCCGCTTCGTCCGTCCGCGGACAGTGCGAGTCCGGTCCCACGACGTGAGGATGACGGGACGATCCGCGCACTCCACCCGACCGGTCCCGAACGGAGGTGCGCCCGCCGTCTGGTGGCGGCACCCGACGCCGGGGGGCTAGGTTGAGACCCGGCCCCGCCCGTATCCCCCGGCGGTGCCGTGTCCGCCCACCTCGGTGGGCTCATCGACGGAGGTCCGAGGCGGTGCGCGCCACGACGACGGGCACTGCCCGACTGCAACACATCCCGGCCGGTCACGGTTATGCCCTCTCGGTGTCCCCGGGCGGCGTGCTGCGCCCCGACCCGCCCGTCCCCGGCGCTCCCGCAGGGCAGTGGTGGCCCCACCCCGCGCTCGAACCCGCATGGGTGCACGCCGCCGACGTCGACCTCGTCCACCTCCACTTCGGGTTCGAGCACCGCACCCCCGCACAGATGCGTGCCTGGGTCGAGGCGTTGCGGGCCGAGCGGATCGGCCTGGTCGTCACCGTCCACGACCTCGTCAACCCCCACCTCGGGCCCGACGCCCGGTACGACGAGCTGCTTTCGGTCGTCGTCCCCGCCGCCGACGCGGTGACGACCCTCACCCCCGGAGCCGCGCACGAGATCGCCCGCCGGTGGGGTCGGGAGTCCGTCGTCCACCCGCACCCGCACGTCGTCGACGAGGCCTACCTCGACGCGCCGCGGCCCGCGCACGACACGTGGGTCGTCGGCGTCCACGCGAAGTCGTTGCGGGCGTCCTTCGACGTCCCCACCCTCGTGCGGGCCCGCGACGCGGTCGCCGCCCTCGCCGACGCCGGCGCGCCCGTCTCCCTCCGCCTCCACGTCCACGAGGACGTCCTCGACCCCGCCCACCCACGACACGACCCCCGCCTGGCGCCACTGCTTGCCGCGCCGCACGTCGACGCCCGCATCCACGGCCCCCTCGACGACGACGCCCTGTGGGGCGACCTCCTCGACGTCGACCTCGCGCTCCTGCCCTACCGGTTCGGCACGCACTCGGGGTGGCTCGAGATGACGCACGACCTCGGCACCGACGTCCTCGTCTCCACCGCCGGGCACGCCTCCGAACAGCGCCCCGTGCGTACCTACGACCCCGTCTCCGCCTCCTCGATCGGCGTCGAGATCGCCCGCGCCCACCGCGACCACGGGACGGACATCCGGCCCGCCCGACCGGCCCGTGCCGCGCGCGTGCGGGAGCGGGAGGACGTGCGCGCCCTGCACGCCCGCCTCTACCGCGACGTGCGACTCCGTGTCTGCGGCGACGCCCCGGGAGGACCGCGATGAGGATCGGCTTCTACGTCCACCACCAGGGCGCCGGGCACCTCGCCCGCGCCGTCGCGATCGCCCGCGAGTGCACCGAGGATGTCGTGGGGTTCTCCACGCACCCCCGGCCCGAGGCCTGGCCGGGACACTGGGTCGACCTCCCCGACGACGCCGCTACCCCCGGTCCGGGATCCGACCCGACGGCGGGCGGCGTCCTCCACTGGGCGCCGATCGGCGACCACCCCTACCCCGCCCGCATGGCCCGCCTCGCCGCGGGCCTGCGCGAGGAGGGCGTCGACCTCCTCCTCGTCGACGTCTCGGTCGAGGTCACACTGCTCGCCCGTCTCCTCGGGGTGCCGGTCGTCGTCGCCGCGATGCGCGGCGACCGGAGCGACCTCCCCCACCGCCTCGCCCAGGACGTCGCCCACTGTCTCGTCGCCCCGTGGCCCGCCGCTCTGCCCGAGCCGGGCACGCCCGACCACGTCGCGGCGAAGACCGTCCACGTCGGCGGCATCTCCCGCTTCGACGACCGGATCGACGATCGCACCGCGGGCACCGACGGCCGCGACACCGACGCGCATCGTGACGCCGGGAGCCGCCGCGTCTTCGTCCTCTGGGGTCGTGGCGGGGGCGACGTGCCCGAGGAGCGATGGGCCGCGGCGGAAGCGGCGACGCCCGGGTGGACGTGGGTGTGGGGCGCCGCGCCGGAGGACGTGTGGGACGAGCTCCGCGCCGCCGACGTCGTCGTCGCTCACTCCGGACAGAACGCCGTCGCCGAGGTCGCCGCGGCCCGGCGTCCGGCCGTCGTCGTCGGACTCGACCGCCCGCACGGCGAGCAGGTCGCGACGATCGCCGCGCTCCGCGCCGGGGACCTCGCCGAGACCGTCGACGCCACCGGGGGTCTGCCCGACCTCGACTGGCCCGCGCTCCTCGAGCGTGCCGCGCGACGCGACCCTGCCGCCTGGGCACGCTGGACCGACGGCCACGGCGCGCGACGGGCCGCCGCCGTCCTCGAGGCGGCCGCCCGCGGGCGACGGGTCGCGGCGGGCACCGCCGTCGTCACCCTCGTCCACGGCCGCGGTGAGCACCTGCGCGGACTCGTCGCCGGTCTCGCGGCCGGAACCCACCTGCCGCAGGAGTTCGTCGTCGTCGCGATGGCCGACCCGAGCGTCCGCGAGATCGTCGAGGACGCTTGTGCGGGAACGGGACTGCGCCCCCGCGTCGTCGAGGTGGACGCCGAGCCCCTCGGACTCCCGCTCGCCCGCGCCCGCAACCTCGGCGCGGCCCGGGCGGCCGAACTCGGGTGCGACGTCCTCGTCTTCCTCGACGTCGACTGCATCCCGGCCCCCGGTCTCGTCGCGACCTACGCCGACGCCGTGCGCTCCCGAACGGAGGAGGAAGCGCCCGTCGTCTGGTCCGGCCCCGTCGCCTATCTCCCCCCGGTCGAGGAGACCGGCGCCGTCGACGGCCGCTACGACCTCGGGGCCCTGCCCACGCTCGCCGACCCGCACCCCGCCCGGCCCGCTCCGGCACCCGGCGAGGTCCTCCCCGCCGACGACCTGCGGCTCTTCTGGTCACTCTCGTTCGCGCTCACGAGCGCCCACTACCGCGCCCTCGGCGGGTTCTGCGAGGAGTACGTCGGCTACGGCGGCGAGGACACCGACGTCGCGATGCGCCTCGGCGAACTCGGCGGCGCCCTCCTGTGGCTCGGCGGTGCCGACGCGTACCACCAGTACCACCCGACGCAGCGCCCACCGGTGCAGCACCTCGACGACATCGTCCGCAATGCCAACCTCTTCGCCCGACGCTGGGGGCGTCACCCGATGGAGGGGTGGCTCGAGGCCTTCGCCGCGCAGGGACTCGCCCGCCTCGACGGGGACACGTGGGCGGTCACGGCACCGGAGGATCGACCGTGAGCACGCCGTCGTCCTCGCCACACACCACGACGTCCGCCTCACGACCGGTCGAGGTCCTCCACCTCGTGCCCGGTCCCGACCGCCACGGGGTGACGCGCCACGCCCTCGACCTCCTCGGACGGCCGGCCCTCGCCGACCACTCGGTGCGCCGGGTGGTCGAGGACGGACCCGCCGCGACGACGGACGACACCACCGCGCTGCTCGAGGCGGCCGTCGTCGACGCCGCGGAGGCGGGAAGGGGCGAGGACGCGCGGGCGCCGCACGTGCACCTCCACCTCACCGACCACCTCCTCGCCCCCACCGCGGGCGAGTGCGCCGAGATCTTCGTCGCCCTCGCGGCCCGGCACCCTGTGTCGCTCACCCTCCACGACCTCCCCCAGCCCGCCGACGGGCCGGGCCGGTACGAGCGCCGTCGCGCCGCGTACGCCCGCATGGCCGAGGCCTCCCGCGGCGTCGTCGTCGCGAGTGACCACGAACGCGCCCTGCTCACCACCGCCCTCGCCGAGGAGGGGCGCGCGGCCCCGCCGATCGTCGTCGTCCCCCTCCCCCTCGACCCGCCCGACCCTCGAGGGCCCGTCTCCCCCGCCGGCCCTCGGAGCCTCGCCGTCTTCGGCTGGCTCTACCCCGGCAAGGGCCACGCCGACGCCCTCGAGGCGCTCGCCACCCTCGGCGGGGACGCCGCCGACGTCGGCCTGGTCGCACTCGGCGAGGTCTCCCCCGGTCACGAGGACGAGGCGCACACCCTCCGCCGCCGGGCCCACGAGCTCGGGCGGACCGTCACCGTCACCGGGCACCTCCCCGACGACGCCGTCCGCGACGCGCTCCGCACCGCGTGGATCCCCGTCGCACCCCACCGCCACGTCTCGGCCTCGGGGTCGATCGGCTCCTGGCTGGCCGCGGGACGCCGCCCCCTCGTCCCCACCGGCACATACGTCGACGAGATCGAGTCCCGGTGTCCCGGCGCGTCGTTCCGGTACGGCCCGGGCACCGACCACCCCGACCTCGCTGCCGCGGCCCGCGCAGCGCTCGCCGACCCCTCGCTCACGTGGCTCGACCCCGGCGCCCGTCTCACCCCCGACGGCGACGGGGCCGCCGCCGCCCTCGCCCGCGCGGTGGAGGACTGGGCCGTCACCTCGACGACCGTCCCCACGACCCGCACGACGGGCCCGGCGCCGCCCATCCTCGATGGGGACACACCGTGATCGGCATCGTCGTCGTCCACTACGAGGACCCCGTGGGCCTGGACCGTGTCCTCGACACGATCGGGCCGCGGGAGGACGCGCGGGTCGTCGTCGCCGACGACGGCTCCACCGTGCCCCCGGCTCTCGACGACCGGCCGGGCGTCGACCTCGTCACCCAGGCGGATCTCGGCTTCCGCGCCGCCGCCGCCCGCAACCTCGGCGCCCGCCATCTCCTCGCCCGGGCCGGGGAGACCGGGGAGTCGCTGTCGGCGGTCCTCTTCCTCGACGGTGACACGATGCCCACCCCCGGGTACGTCGACCGCCTCGCCCGCGAGGTCGAGGAACTCGCCGCCGACGCCCCGCACGGGCGCGTCCTCGCGGTCGGCCGTCGCCGCTACGCCGACCTCGACGGCCTCGACGACGCCGCGGTGCAGCGGTTCCTCGCCGACCCCGACCCCACGCGGATCCTGCCCGACACGACGTGGCTCGAGGAGGGGTACGCGGCGACGTCGGACCTCCGCGACGCCGACGACCGCAGCTACCGCTTCGTCATCAGTGCCGTCCTCGCCGTGACTCCCGCCCTCCTCGAGGCGACGGGCGGCTTCGACGAGTCGTTCGTCGGATACGGCGGGGAGGACTGGGAATTTGCGCAACGTGCGTGGCTCGCGGGCGCCGACCTCCGTCACGTCCCCGACGCCGTCGCCTGGCACGACGGCCCCGACGCCGCGGGGCGCGACGAGGAGACGGCCGACGCCGGCGCAGGCCCCACGACGACACAGGCGTACTCACGCAAGCTCGCCGAGACCCTCCGGCTCGCCGCGACGATCACCGAACCCGGCGCGCGCGACCCCCACCTCCTCTGGGAATATCCGGACGTCGTCGTGACGTTCCACGATGGGGGTCTCCGCCCCGCCGACGTGCTCCTCACGTGCGCCGACCTCCTCCGTGGCACCGACGCACGGGTGTGGCTGGACGACGGGAGGATCCTCACGGACGGGCTCTGGCCCGGCTCCGATCCCCGCGTCCGCCTTGGTCCACCACCGCCCGCCGCGCTCGCCCGGGCACGGTTCCGGGTCGACGTCGACGCCCCGATCCGCCTCACGAGCACACTCGCCGCCGCGTGTGAGAGCGCCACACCCGGCACCCCCGTGCATCGACCCGGCCTCCGCGTGATCCGCACCCGCGACCACGCGTGCGGGGTACCGATGCCGGCGCCGACCCCGTGCGACACCGTCCGCACCGCCCGCCCCGACGCCTCCCTCGAGGCCGAATGGGGATGGCGGTCGGCCACCACCCTGCCGGTGGCGACGGACGGGTGGGCTCCGACGAGCCTCCCGACCGCCGACCCCTGCCCGACGAAGGAGCGACGATGACCGCGCAGACGACCGACCAGGCCCTCACCGAGCACCTCGGCCCCCGTCTCACCGGATCCGCGCTCACGACGCTGGCCGACCTGCTCCGCGTCGGGCGGCCCGTCGAGGTCGTCGACGTCGGCGCGAGCCCCCTCGTCGGCGAACCGCCCGCCTACGCCGGGCTGCTCGAGGCCGGCCTCGCCCGGGTCACCGGGTTCGAACCCGACGAGGAGTCCCTCGCGGAGCTCCGACAGGCCGACGACGAGCACTCCCGCCACCTGCCGCACGCCGTCGGCGACGGTGGCCGCCACACCCTCCACGTGTGCGCCGCGGGCGGGTTCTCCTCGCTGCTCGCCCCCGACACGCGCCAGCTCGCCGTCCTCACCGACTTCCCGCGCCTCGCCGAGGTCACCGACCGCGTCGAGGTCGACACCGTCCGCCTCGACGACACAGAGGTCGAGCGCGCCGACCTCCTCGCCCTCGACATCCAGGGCGGTGAGCCCGCCGTCCTCGACGGCACTCCCCGCGTCCTCGCCACGGTGTTCGCCGTGCAGGTCGAGGTCGGGTTCCACCGGCTCTACGAGAACGGCCCGACGCTCGCCGACGTCGACACCCGTCTGCGGGCGGCCGGATTCGTCCCGCACACGTTCGTCACGACGCGCACGTGGCCGCTCTCCCCCGTCGCGTGGGACGACCCCCTCCAGGGCCACGCCCGCCACCTCGTCGAGGCCGACCTCCTCTACGTCCGCGACCTCGCGCACCTCGCCGAGCTCTCCGACGACATGCTCCGCGCGGGCGCCCTCGTCGCGTGCGGCGCCTACGGCGCGATGGGCGTCGGCCTCGTGTGCGTCCGTGAGCTCGCCCACCGGGGCGCGCTGCCGACGGACGCCGAACACCGCTTCCACGACCTCGTCACCGAGACGCTCGGTCTCCGCGGCACGTCGAACGACGGTGCACCGAGCGGCGACACGGACGGAGGTGGCCGGTGAGGCTCACCGTCGTCGGCCCCAACTGGCACCCCCTGGGCGAGCCGTACGCGGGCGGCATGGAGGCGATCGTCGCCGCGACCGTCGCGGGCCTGCGTCGCCGCGGCCACATCGTCCGTCTCTACGCCGCGGAGGGCACGCCCCGCGATCTCGCCGACGAGCTCGTGACGTACCCGGGGCCGCCGTCACTCAGCGACACCGCGCTGCTCAACCCCCACCTGCCCGAGCCACGGTTCCTTGCCGACCACCACGCGTTCACCGCCGGGGTCACCGACCTCTTGCGGCGCACCGACGTCGACCTCGTCCTCAACCACAGCCTCCACCACCTGCCGCTCGCGTTCAGCCCGCTCATGCCGGCGCCGATGGTAACGACCCTCCACACCCCGCCGCTGCCGTGGATGGAGCACGGCGCCTCCCTCGCGGCCCCAGACTGCCGGTACGTCGCGGTGAGCCACGCGATGGCCCGGCAGTGGACGACCCTGCACGACGTCGACGTCATCCCCAACGGCGTCGACGAGACCCTCTTCCGGCCCGGCCCCGGCAGCGGGGACCTCGTCTGGGTCGGGCGCATCACCCCCGAGAAGGGGCTCCCCCTCGCCGTGCGCGCGGCCCGACTCGCCGGGCGGCGGCTCTCGATCATCGGCCCGGTGAGCGACGCCGTGCACTTCCGACACGACGTCGAACCGCTCCTCGGCGGTGGGATCCGCTACCTCGGGCACCTCTCGCACCCGCAGATCCGCGAAGTCCTCGCCCACAGCGGCGCCTGCCTCGTCACACCCCGCTGGGACGAACCGTTCGGCATGGTCGCCGCCGAGGCGATGATGTGCGCGACACCCGTCGTCGCCCTCGCACGCGGCGGGCTCCCCGAGGTCATCGGTCGCCGCGGCGGCATCGCCGTGCACGACCCCGGGCCGGCGGGTGACCCCGGCGCGGCCCTCGCGGCCGTCGTGGCCGACGCCCTCCTCCTCGACCGCGCCTCCGTGCGCGCCGACGCCGTCGAGCGACTGTCGTTCACGGCGATGCTCGATGCCTACGAGGACCTCTTCGCCGAGATGGTGCAGGCCCGAGCCGCCGACCGCGCCCCCGACCACGCCCCCGATCGCAGTGGACGCTCGCGGCGCGGACGCACGGCCGTCATGTGAGGCCGACGCGCCGCGCGCGCCGACGTCCGACCGGTATCACCCGCCGCGGCGGGTGATACCGGGGCACCTCACAGGTCGAGGTAGTTCTCCAGGCCGACGGTGAGGCCGGGCCGCGAGACGACCCCGCGCACGCCCGTGAGGACGCCCGGCATGAAGCTCACGCGGTCGTAGGAGTCGTGCCGTATCGTCAGACTCTCCCCCTCGGCGCCGAAGAGCACCTCCTGGTGGGCGACGAGCCCGCGCATCCGCACGGCGTGCGTGCGGATCCCCTCGATCTGCGCACCACGTGCGCCGTCGGGGTCGTGCTCCGTCGCGTCCGGCACCGGGCCGAGACCCGCGTCGGCGCGTGCCGCGGCGATCATCCGGGCGGTGTTCGCCGCCGTGCCCGAGGGTGCGTCGACCTTGCGCGGGTGGTGCAGCTCGACGATCTCGACGGACTCGTAGAACCGGGCCGCCTCCTGCGCGAACCGCATCATGAGCACGGCACCCAACGCGAAGTTCGGCGCGACGAGGACGCCGACCTCGGGGTGTTCCAGGAGGTCGCGTCGCACGGCGTCGAGCCGCTCCTGCGTCCATCCCGTCGTGCCGACGACGACGTGCACGCCGCGTGAGATGCAGTGGGCGACGTTGCCCGGCGAGGCGTCCGGCACCGTGAAGTCGACGGCCACCTGGGCGCCGCCGAGGTCGCCGAGGTCGTCCCCGTCGTCGATGCGCGCGACGAGCTCCATGTCGTCGGCGCCCTCCACGGCGTCGCACACCGTACTGCCCATGCGTCCGGCCGCCCCGATGACGGCCACGCGGATCGTGTCCATGTCGTCCTCGCTCTCCTCGTCCCGGCCCCGCGTCGGGCGTCCGGGGATCCGTCCTGGGATCCTTCTCGATCTTCCCCCGTCGCGGGATCGCCCGGTCCGCCGGGTCCGTCGACACGCGAGATCGACGGACGAGATCGATGCGCACGGTCGACGGGGCGCCCGTGGTCGCGCACCGCAGCCCCAGGGCCAGCGGCGACGTCCGCCGGAGGACACGACCTCGGTGGCTCCTGGACGGTCACGGCTCGATGACGATCGGCACCTGTCGCTGACCGTGGGCCCGCGGACCCCTTAGCATGGGGACCCCCAAGCCCGCCCCAGGTTGGTGACCATGGCTGCCGTGATTTCCGAAACATCATCGAATCCCGTTGCACTCGAACGGTTCCGACGTGACCTAGGCGAACTGTGGAACGACGTCGCGCCGCTCTGCCACAGCACTGAAGACCCCGCGGAGCTCGTCGCGGCCCTCCACGCCCAGGACGGCACCGTTCATCGGGCCCTGCCCGACCTCGAGGCACTCCTCGCCGGGTGGCGCCACTACGACACGACGAGTCGGGCGATCCTCACCGGCGCTGTCACGTACGTCACCGAGACGACCCCCACACGCGACGGGGCCGTGGCCGGGGCCGGGGAGACGGTGGGCGGGCACGACGGCGAGGTCGTCGTCGACGCGGCGATCCGCGCGATCCTCCGCCGGCGCTGATTGCGCGTTCACGCGACTCCTGCGTTCCTCCCGCCGTCCCTGACGCCCCGTCCGTACGGCCGAGCACTCCCTCGCCCGCTCTCCCATGCCGGACCGACGACCCGAGATGCCGCGAATGTGCGCGTCCCTGCCGGGCGGACGAAGATGACAGGGTGAGTCCCGACGGCGCACCGGCGCCGGACGGGCCGGCGCGTCCGCGCGCCGACGACGAAGGAGGTCACGGGTGTCCGACTGTCTCGTCCGCGAGGTGCGTCTCGTCGACGTCGAACCGGGCGGGTCGACCCGTCGCCGGCGCCCGTCGGCCGGCGAAGCGGACGATGGGGAGGCGCTCTTTGTCGATCTGCGCATCCAGGGTGGGGCCGTCGCCGAGGTCGGCCCGGGACTCCGCCGCCGCACCGGTGAGACCGTCCACGAGGGCGGCGGCCGGTGGGCGATCCCCGGGTTGTGGGACGCGCACGTCCACCTCGGACAGTGGGCGGCGACGTCGACGCGCCTCGACGTGTCGAGTGCCCGCGACGTCGGGGAGGTCCAGGCGATCGTCGGCGCCGAACTCGCTGCGCTGCCCGGTGATGCCCGCGACACGATCTGCGGCTTCGGGTACCGCACGGCCACGTGGACGCAGCAGCCCACGGTGGCGGCCCTCGATGCCCTCACCGACGCGGTGCCCGTCGTCCTGGTGAGCGGCGACTGCCATTCGGGATGGCTCAACACCCCCGCCCTCCAGCTTCTCGGCCTGCCCGTCCGGGAGGGCGTCGTCGCGGAGAAGGAGTGGTTCGACGCGTTCCCCCTCCTGGAGGAACGCCTGCCCGGCCTTCGCGCCCGGGCCTTCACCGGCTATCGCACCGTCGTCGCCGACGCGGCGCGACGGGGCGTCACCGGCATCGTCGACCTCGAGTTCGAGCGGGGCGTCGACCTGTGGCCCGACCGGTTCTCCCGCGGCGGCATCGACGCGTTGCGCATCCGAATCGGGACGTACGCCGACGGACTGGACGACGTCCTCCACGCCGGCCTGCGCACCGGGGATCCGGTGGGAGACGGCGGAGGCCTCCTCACGATGGGGCCGCTCAAGATCATCTCGGACGGCTCGCTCAACACGCGGACCGCCCACTGCTGCGAGCCGTACGCCGACGCCTCCACCCTCGAACACCCCTGCGGGATGCGGAACCTCGCCGTCGACGACCTGCGGCAGCTGCTGGAGGTCGCGCGCGGCCGCGGTCTCGAGGTGGCGCTCCACGCGATCGGCGACGCGGCCGTGCGAGACGCCCTCGACGTGTTCCAGTCCACCGGGGCCCGCGGGTCGATCGAGCACGCCCAGCTCATGCGGCGGGCCGACATCCCCCGCCTCGCCCGCCTCGGCGTCACTGCGAGCGTGCAGCCGGCGCACCTGTGGGACGACCGCGACGTCGCCACCCACTGCTGGCCCGACCGCGCGGACCGCTGCTTCCCGTTCCGGAGCATCCTCGAGGCGGGCGGCCGCCTCGCGCTCGGCTCCGACGCGCCCGTCTCGCCGCTCGACCCGTGGCTCGCGATGGCCGCGGCCGTCCACCGCAGCGCCGACGACCGGGAGCCGTGGTTCGCCGACGAATCCCTGACGGTCGCAGAGGCACTCGCGTGCAGCCTCGACGGGCAGGGCACGCTCCGCGTCGGCTCCCGGGGGGATGTCGTCCTCCTCGACACCGACCCTCTCGCGATGCCGGACGACACCGCCGAGGCCGCTGCCGTCCTGCGCGAGATGCCCGTGGCCGCGACGATCCTCGCGGGACGCCTCACCCACGGTTGACCGGGAGCCCTCGCGCCGTCCCGCGAGGCGTCAGGCGGTCGTGAACAGTTCGTGACGGATCGCGCCGTCGTCGACGCCGGCCGCGGCGAGTTCGCCGCGGACGAGGCGGACGAGATCGGCAGGGCCGCAGAGGAACCACTCGTCCACGAGGTCGGGGCGGACGAGGGTGCCGAGGATCGCGTGCAGCTTCTCGGCGTCGAGGCGTCCGGTGTGCAGCGGAGCGGGCCGTGGCTCGCGGGACAGGACGTGGTGGAGCGCGAGGCGCGTGGGATACCGGTCCTTGAGGTCGGCGAGGTCGTCGGCGAACATCACGTCCTCAGACGTCCGGTTGACGTAGACGAGGACGATGTGCGCGTCCGGGTCGTCCTCGAGGACCGACCGCACGATCGGGACGACCGGGGTGATGCCGGACCCGGCGGCCACCGCGACGTAGCGCGACGGGCCGGGCCGTTCGCCGGGCGTCGCGCCAGGAGTGGCGGCGGCCGGGGCGGGAGGGGCCGACGGGGTCGCTCCGCGTGCACTGCGTCGGGCGGTGAACGTGCCGGTGGGGCTCATCACGTCGACGACCTGCCCGGGGCGGAGGTTCTCGTGGGCCCACGTGGAGAAGAGGCCGCCGGGGCCGCGCTTGATGCCGAGGTGGAGTTCACCGGGCGTGGGTGGGGCGCACAGTGAGTAGCTGCGGCGGACCTCCTGCCCGTCGATATCGGCGCGGACGGTGACGTACTGCCCACTCGTGTGGGTGAATTCGCGGGCGAGCTCGTCGGGGACGGCGAGGACGACCTCGACGGCGTCCTTCGTCAGGGGCCGCACGGCGACGACGGTGAGCGGGTGGAACCGGGGCCGGGGCCGAGGGGCGGTCAGCGGCACGGGGGCACCTCGCGGGTCCAGGTCGCCGCGGCGGCGTCGGGGAGATGGGTGGCCTGCGCGGCGACGTCGGCGGCGGTCGTGATCGCGGCGGAGGGGACGACCCACACCGAGACCCCGTCCTGCCGCGGCGCATAGAGGGCTCGGGCGTGACGCAGCGCGGTCGCGTCATCGGGGGCGTGCACCGACCCGGCGTGGACGTGCGACAGGCTGCGCGGCACCCGGACGAAGACCTCCCACAACGGCCACACGGGCTCGGGGGCGGCCGCGCCGGCCACGTCTGCGGTGTGGGACATCTCCTCGGACATCGTCGCCTTTCGTCTCGGGAGGCCCATCGGGCATCGGATCGGGAGCGGACGCCGCAGGGCCGACGGCCTCGCGGTTCGTCCGATCCCGGCGGCGGCTCGTGCCGAGCGCCAGGGGTTCGGCCGCGGTCTCGGCCGGAGACGGTCGTCCCGGGATCGGGAGGTGCCAGTCTACGAGTGGGCGGCCACCGCCAGGACGACCCCGCCGAGGCCCTCGTCGGGCCCGGCGGGGCGGGGTCGTCGTGGTGGTCCGCCGTGACCGTCGCGCCTGTCGTGCCCGTCGTGCGCGTCGTGCGCGTCGTGCCCGTCGTGGATCGTGGCACCTCATCGGTGGCCCGAGCCGGACTGCCGGGGACGGGCGTCGTCGACCGTCGAGGAACGGAGGCAGCAGGCCGGGGGCCCGGGCCCTCAGCGGCCGGGCGGGGGAACGGTCATGCCGCGCTCCTCCATCACCGTGCGGAGTCGGCCGGGATAGTCGGTGATGATCCCGTCGACGCCGGCGTCGATCTGGGCCTTCATCGCCTCGGGGTCGTTGACCGTCCAGGGGACCACCGTGAGCCCGGCGGCGTGGGCGCGGTCCACGAAGGCCTTGTCGGCGACGAGGCGGAAGTCGGCGTCGCCGGGGCGCCGCCCGTAGGGCAGGGAGTACCCGGGTGAGAGGACGTCGGCGTCGACCTTCTTCGCGGCGGCGACGATGTCGCCCTTCACCGACTCGACGCTCACCCCGGCCGTCCACGGCGAATCGGCGAGCCAGGTCGTCTCGTCCCAGAGCAGGGCGGTGGGGATCGCGGGGTTCTTCTTCTTGACGAGCGGCAGGGAGCGCCAGTCGAAGGACTGGATGGAGACCCGGTCGGCGACGTGTGCCGCGTCGACCTCGGCGAGGATCACGTCGACGAAGTCCTCCGGCGTCGCGGACTTCTCGGGTTCGGCGGCCTCGATCTTCGTCTCGATGTTGTATCGGGCCTTCGAGCCCAGCCGGTCGGTGAGGGCGAAGACGTCGCGGAGGCGGGCAATCTTGTTGCCCGGCACGCTCTGGGCGTCGGGGAACTCCTTGAGCGTCTTGCTGCAGTCGAGCGTGCGCAGCTGCGCCCACGTGAGGTCGTGGACGAGCTTGCCGACGTAGGGGTACTGCCGGTCTCCCGGGGTCGCGGGCCCGGTGTCGGAGCACTTCGTCTCGAGGACGGTCGGGTCGTGCCAGACGGCGGGCACGCCGTCCTTGGTGAGGACCACGTCGAGTTCGAGGGTCGTCACACCGAGGCGGATGCTCTTCTCGAACCCGGCCAGGGACTCCTCGGTCGTCTCACCGCGGCCGCCTCGATGGGCCTGGAGATCGAACTCCGCGGCGGAGGACGTCGCGGAGGGGGAACCTGCGGCCGGGTCCGTGGGGGCGTCACCGGGGGTGGACGGGGCGCCGGAGCAGCCGGACACTGCGAGGGCGAGGGGTGCGGCACACCACAGGAGGGAGCGGGACACGCGCATGGTGACGACCTTTCGTCGGCGGGGCGCCGCCGGGTGCGGCGCCGCGGGCGTCAGTCTCGACGGTGTCCGCGCCGCCCCGTCGGTGTCGCCGGTGACAGCAGGTAACGACCCCGTCACCGGCCCCGTCACCGGCCCCGGCATCCCCTGCGGGACCTCTGAGACACTGGCGCCATGACCTCGTCCGCGCTGCTCACCGCCGCGGTGGTGGTGACGGCCGCGGCCCTGCTCGTCGCGGTCGGATGCGCCCTGGCGTGGCGTCGTGAGCGCGCGCTGGTCGCCCTCGCGCACCGCGAGGCGCAGGAGGCGCGAGAGCTGCTCGCCGCGCGCCTCGAACGTCCGAGTGTGTTCTCCCACGAGGTGCGCACCCCTCTCGCCCTCGTCAAGGGCGCGGCGGAACTGCTCGCCGAGGAGACGCCGGGCCCGCTCACGGACATGCAACGCGAGTTCGTCACGACGATCACGTCGAACGCCGATCAGGCCATCGGGATGGCGGAGAACATGCTCACCGAGGCGCGCCTCTCCGACCGTCTCTTCCGCCTGGACCTGAGCCGGGTCGACCTGCGACAGACGGCCCAGGACACCGTCCAGCAGCTGCGCCGCATCCACGACACCCCGATCCGCCTCGCGGGCGCCGGACGCCCCGTCCTCGTCGACGGGGACCCCGGCCTGCTGCGGCAGGCGCTCGTCAACGTCGTCACGAACGCCGTACGCCACGCCGGCCCCGGCGCGACCGTCCACGTCGAGGTCGGGGACCACGAGGGGCAGGCCGTCGTCGCCGTCCACGACGACGGCGCGGGGATGACCGAGGAGGAACGTGCCTCGATGTTCGAACCGTTCGCCGTGGGAGCGAGCCCACGCTCGGGAACCGGGCTCGGGATGATGATCACCGAGTCGATCCTCGAGGAGCACCACGGCCGGGTCCTCGTCGACACGGTGAGCGGACACGGCACGACCGTCTTCGTCACCCTCCCCTGCAGGCGCCCCGACGCCCGCGGCGGGAACGACGCCGAGGTCCGCGAGGAGACGCGTCGATGACCGAGATGCCCGGAGAACCGACACCGGTTGCGCTCGTCGTCGACGACGAACGCCAGATGGTCGCGATCGTCGAGTTCGCTTTGCAGACACAGGGTTTCGACTGCGTCACGGCAGGGAGCGCAGAGGCGGCCTGGCACGTCCTCACGTCCCGACACGTCGACCTCGTCGTGCTCGACCGCATGCTCCCGGGAGCGAGTGGCGAGGACCTCTGCCGACGCATCCGGAGCGTCTCGGATGTGCCGGTCCTCATGCTCACGGCCAAGGGCACCGAGAACGACCGCGTGGACGGGTTCCTCGCCGGTGCCGACGACTACGTCACGAAACCGTTCTCGCCGCGGGAACTCGCGCTTCGCGCCCAGGCCCTTCTCCGTCGGACCCGTTCCCGGGCGCAGACCGAGGCGCTCCGCAACGGTCCTCTCGTCGTCGACGTCCCGGCACGCACCGCGACGTGGGAGGGGCGGGCGCTGCGCCTCAGCGACGTCGAGCAACGCCTCCTCACCGTGCTGGCCCGGCATGCGGGTTCCGTCGTCACGTGGCGTGACCTCCTCAACGAGGTCTGGTTCACCGCGGAGACGGCGGGCGGGCGCGACATGATCAAGACGACGGTGTACCGCCTCCGGCAACACCTCGGTTCGGGTGGGGAGAGACTCATCGTCACCGTCCGCGGCACCGGCTACCTCATGCCACGGCTCGACGAGGAACGTCCGTGAGCCAGGAGGGAGGCATCCGGCGACGGCGACGGGGACGCGCTCGAGGGAGGGGCACCCGCGGTACTCGACGGCGCCTGCACCCCCGGGGTGTGCTCGCCGCCTGCCTGTGCGCGGGACTCCTCGGCTGGAGCGGGACGACCGTGGCGGGCGTCCACCGCGAAGAGTCCCTCTCGGTCGTGTGCTCCTCCGTCGAGGACCTGTGCCGTGGGTGGGCCGAGGAGTTCACCCGCCGGACGGGCATCCCCGTCTCGACCGTACGACTCTCCTCCCGGGAGGCCCTCGCGCGCCTCGACCGAGGTGAGGCCGTGGACGTCGACGTGTGGCACGGCGGGCCCGCCGAGCTCTACGTGCTCGCCGCGCAGCGGGGCCTGCTCGCCCCCCACGACGTCCGCGACGCCGCCGCGATTCCTGCTGCGGACCGCGCCTCGGACGGTGCGTGGACAGGGGTCTACCACGGCAACCTCGGTTTCTGCTCGGATCCCGAGGCCCTCGCCTCCCTCGGTCTCGCGCCCCCGCAGTCGTGGGAGGACCTCCTCGACCCCCGCCTGCACGGCCGCGTGTCGATGCCGAACCCGGGCACCTCCGGGACCGGCACGACCGTCGTGGGCGTCCAGGTCCGCCGAATGGTTGACGCGGATGCGGCGGTCAGGTGGTTGCGGCGTCTCGACCGGGCGGTGCTCCAGTACACCCGTTCCGGCATGGCACCGGCCGGAGTGGTGGCGCGGGGCGAGGCCGCCGTCGCCGTGACGTTCACGCAGCACTGCGTTCGACAGGTGAACGCGGGTCGGCGGCTCGTCGTCACCTACCCGCGCGAAGGGACGGGCGCGGAGGTGGGGGCCGTCGCCCGGATCCGCACCGCGCGTCACCCGGAGTGGGCCGCGGCCTACGTCGATTTCGCGGCCTCCCGGGCGGGGCAGGACGTCGGTCGCACCGAGAACGTGCCCCAACTCCCGACCCGCAGCGACATCCCCGTCGATCCGCGTCTGCTGCTGCCCGACGGCGTCCCTCTCCTCGTCACCTCGACGACCGACGCCGCGGCCACGGAATCGGTCGTCGCCCGTTTCGCGGAACAGGTGCGACCGTGACTCCCACCGCCCGGCGTGCCACCCTCGACCGACCGCGCCGACCGCGCCGACGACTCGGCAGGCCTCGCACCGGGACCCCACGCCCATCGCTCCACGTCGCGGGTGCCGTCCTCCTCCTGCTGGGGGCGGGGCTCGCGCTCTCCGCCGGTGCGGCCGGTGCCGGGGACGCGGCGTCCTTCACACCGTCGCCGGGTGGTGTCGTCCTGCGGAACACCACGGTCGTCGCGGCCACGACCGCCGTCGTCACCACGCTCGGCGCGTGGGCCGCAGCACACGCGCGCGTCCACCACACCTACCGAGGGCGTGGCCTCGCCCATGCCTTGTGCCTCGCGCCACTACTCCTCCCTCCCCCGACGATCGCGCTCGCCCTCCTCGCACTGGCGGGGCGCAACGGCCTCCTCACCCGCCACCTCGGGCTCGCCCCGCTCGCCTACGGCGCGCCGGGTCTCGTCGTCGCCGCCGCCCTCTCGGCCTTCCCCTACGCCTATCTCGTCCTCCTCCACGGCATCTCGCGCCAGGATCCCCGCGTCTTCGAGGCCGCCGCGGATCTCGGCGCGGGACGGGGTGTCCTCGCCTGCCGGGAGCTCGAGGCACTCCGCCCCCCTCTCGCCGTCGCGGCGCTCCTCGTCGTCGCGCACACGATCGCCGACCTCGCCGACCCCCTCGTGCTGGGCGGCGGCTACGTCGTCGTCGCGACGCGGCTCTTCGAAGCCGCCACCGCGGAGAACGACCTCACCGAGGCCGTCACGCACGGCGTCTCGCTCACCCTCGCATGCATCCTCGTCGCGCTCGTCGTCCGGCACATCGGCGGAAGGTCGCATCCGGTGGCCGCGGGGACGCCATGGCGCCGCACGGTCGCCCGCGGGCCAGGAGCTCTCGCCGTCGTCGCCGTCCAAGGGACCGTCGCCGCGGCGGTGGCGTCCGCCGGGATCGTCGTCCTCCTCGGCGCCGTGGGCGCCCTCGACCCCGGCGGCCCCACGTTCGACGCCCTTCGCGCGGTGACCACCGGGCCGTTCCGGGTCGCTCTCGCCGACACCGTGCTCGCCGCCCTCCTCGCCACCGCGCTCGCGCTCCCCCTCGGCGTCCTCGTCGGCGGCCGCATCGCGACCGGCCGCGCGCCTCTCGCCGCCGGCGTCACCGCTGCGATGCAGGCCGTGCCTCCGCTGGTGTACGGCCTCGTCGCCTGGGTCGTCCTCACCTCCACCGCCGGGCCGCTCGTGCACGCGGCACCGCCCGGCGTCGCCGTCGGTGAGGCACAGACGTGGCTGCTGCTCGTCGCCGTCCTCACGACGGCGTCGTTCCCGGCGACGGCGGCGACGGTGGCCGACGCATCGCGTCGCCTCCCCCGCGCTCCCGCGCAGGCGGCCCTCACGCTCGGCGCCGACGCCGCCGACGTGCGCCGTGACCTCGTCCTGCCCGCGCTGCGCCCCGTCCTCGGTGCCGAGTTGGGGACGACCTTCGCCCGCTCGGCCACCGCGCTCTCGCCGGTCGCACTCCTCTCGACCACCCGCACGCCTCTCCTCCCCGTCGACCTCGTCACCGCTGCCGAGAACGGCCGGGTCTCCGAGGCCTGCGCCATGGCGACCGTGCTCGGTCTGCTCGTCGCCGTCGTTGTCATGGTCTCGTCGGGCGGGCGACGGACCGAGGGCCCGGCCGCGGGCGAGGACGCTCCCGGCGTCGCCGGTCTGCAATCCAGGTGGTGGGGCCGATGACCGGGCACGTGCGCGTCACGGGCCTCCAGGTGCGGCACCCGGACACGGCCTCGCCCGCCCTCACCGAGATCGACCTCGACCTCCCCGGTGACGCCCTCGTCGCCGTCGTCGGCCCCTCGGGGTCGGGCAAGACGACGCTCCTGCGGACGCTGGCGGGTCTCGACACCCCGGATGCAGGCTCGCTGATCGTCGACGGCGCCGACGTCACCCACCTCCCACCCGGCCGACGACCGACGGCGATGGTCTTCCAGGGCGAGGCGCTCTTCGCCGAACGCACCGTCGCGGAGAACGTCGAGTACGGACTGCTCCTCCACGGGGTCGCCGAACGGGAACGCCGCGAGCGCGTCGACGTCGCGATCCTCCAGTTCGGACTCACGGCCGTCGCCGACCACCTGCCGCACCGGCTCTCCGGCGGGCAGGCGCGCCGGGTCGCGCTCGCCCGCGCCTGGGTGCTGCGCCCCTCGGTCCTCCTCCTCGACGAGCCCCTCGCCGGACTCGAGGCCGGGCTGCGACGCCGACTCCTCGACCTCGTCGTCCGCACCCGGCGCCGCCTCGGCGGCACGGTCGTCCACGTCACCCACGACCTCGGTGAGGCCCTCTCCACGGCCGACCTCGTCGTCGTGCTCCGTGCCGGTCGGGTCCATCAGGTCGGCACGCCCGAGGAGATCTATACCCACCCCACCGACGCCTTCGTCGCGGACTTCACCGGGCCGGCAGGGCTCCTCGGCGTCGACGTGCTCCCGCTCCTCCCGGACGACCCGCCGAACCATGCACACATCCGGCTCTGGGGCACCGACCACGTCGTCCCGGCCCACCCCGTCGCCCGTCGCGACATCGTCACCGGCCTCTCCGAGTCCCCCGGCACCCTTCCCACAGGGGCGGCCCGTCCACGACACGGCACCCTCCTCGTCCGCCCCCACGCCGTCCGCCTCACCCGACTGTCCCCCACCCGTGTACGCCGCGACGTCCGCGGACCCGTCGCCCTCGTGCAGGACGCGCGCTACCTCGGCGAACGGTGGGAGTACGTCCTCGAGACCGACGCAGGCGTCGCCCTCGCCACGGGGTCCGTCACCTCCCCCCTGCGGATCGACGACCACGTCCGCCTCGACCTCGCGGCCGACGGGACGTGGCTCCTGCCCCCCGAGGAAGGGATACGCCGGGAACTCGGAGGCGGGGCGGAACGGTAACGCGGTTGTCACCGCCCGTCACCGACGCCCCCTGCCCGACGACCGCTCGAGGCGCCACCGTGGGGGGCGGCGGCGGAGCCGACCCGGCCCGCCGCGACCTGCACCGACGTCCCTCGGAAGTGACACATGAGCACCACGGCGCCCGCCTCCGGGCACAGCGACACCCGATCGCGGAGCTGGCTCTCCGCTCCGCGCCCCGCACCGCGCCTGCCCCAGGACCAGGTCGAGGCGCGCTACCCGCGCCTGCGCTTCCAGGTCTTCATGGGCATCTTCATCGGCTATGCGGGCTTTTACCTCATCCGCAACAACATCCCCCTGATTGCGAAGATCCTCCTCGACGAGGGGCACATCGACAAGGCAGGCATCGGCCTCATCGCGAACTCCGCGCTGGTCGCCTACGGGCTCGGCAAGTTCTTCATGGCGATGATGTCCGACCGGTCCAACGCCCGGTACTTCCTCCCCATCGGCCTCGCCCTCTCGGCCGTCGCCAACCTCGTCGTCGCGTTCGTGCCCGCCGTCTCCGGCAGCCTCGCGATGTTCGCGATCGTCATGTTCGTCAACGGCTGGTTCCAGGGCATGGGCTGGCCGCCGTGCGGTCGCGTCCTCGTCCACTGGTTCTCCACCAACGAGCGCGGCTGGAAGACGTCGATCTGGAACACGGCCCACAACGTCGGCGGCATGGCCGTCGGTGCCGCGGCCGCCGTAGGGCTCTCCATGACGGGTGGGCAGTGGCAGTCCGCCTTCTGGTTCCCCGCCGTCATCGCTCTCGGCGTCGCCGCCCTCGCCCTGTGGCTCATCCGCGACACCCCCGAGTCCGTCGGTCTCCCGCCCATCGAGGAGTACCGCGACGACCCGGCCAAGGTCGACGCCGACGCGAGCGAGCTCGAGACGATGAGCACGTGGGAACTCGTCCGCACCCACATCCTCACGAACCGGGCGATGGTGCTCCTCGCCTTCGCGAACGTCTTCGTCTACACCCTCCGATACGGCGTGCTCACGTGGGCGCCGACCTACCTCTCCGAGGTGCACCACGCGTCCGTCACCGAGGGCATCGCGGGCTTCTCCCTGTTCGAACTCGCCGGGATCTTCGGCACGCTCGCCTGCGGCTGGGTCTCGGACAAGGTCTTCCGCGGCAACCGCTCCCGCACCGGTGTGACGTTCATGGCGGGCGTCGCCCTCTTCGTCGTGCTCTACTGGCTCGCCCCCGTCGGCACGCCGTACTGGCTGCTCATGGTGTACCTGTTCTTCATCGGCGCGTTCATCTACGGACCGGTCATGCTCATCGGCCTCCAGGCCCTCGACATGTCGGCCAAGCACGTCGCCGGCACCGCCGCCGGGTTCACCGGCCTGTTCGGCTACGTCCTCGGCGCGACGATGGCCTCGTCCGGTGTGGGGTTCGTCGCCCAGCACTACGGCTGGAACCTCACGTTCGGCCTGCTCACCGCCTTCACGATCGTCGCGATCGTGCTGCTCGCGATGGTCGGCCCGGAGGAGAGGCGCCTCATGGAGGAGCACCGTCGCCGGGCCGACGCCCGGCGCTGAGCGTCACCACCGCGCGCCCCTTCGACGGCCCCGTCGTGTCCTGCACACGGCGGGGCCGTCGGCGTCGGCGACGCCCCTGTGTCGGCGGAGGTGCGGGACCGGGGATGCGGCGACGGCGCGGACGCGGGCAACACACCGGCGACATGGGCGCTCACGACCGCGGGGCAGCGGTGACGACTGCGGGGCGGGGGCAGCGTTGCGGTGGCGGAGCGGGTGCGGCTCGGTTTCTCAGCGGCGACCCCACTCCCATGCAGGCGTCGTGAGAAGGCCCTGCCCTGCGACGCGGGTCTCCCCGAGGTCCTTGGTGAGTTCGACGAACCGGTGTGCCGTGACGAGGCCGGGTGTCACGTCGTCGCCGCCCTCGCCGTCGAGCAGTCCGGGGTACTCCGTCGCGAGCGCGTCGAGGAGCGCCCGGGAGTGGGTGACGAGGACGACCTGCGTGTGCCGGGCCGCCTCGGCGACGAGCCGGGCGAGGGGCCCGAGCAGGCTCGGGTGGAGGCTCGTCTCCGGCTCGTTGAGCACCATGAGCGGCGGCGGCTCGGGGGTGAGGAGCGCCGTGAGCCAGAGGAGGTAACGCAGGGTGCCGTCGGAGAGCTCGGCCGACCGCAGCGGGCGGAGCATTCCCGGCTGGCGCAGGGCGACGTCGAACAGCCCGTCCGTGACGACGATCTCGGGCGTCGCACCGTCGAACGCGTCGGCGACGAACTCGGCGACGGGGGCACGCCCGTCCTCGAGGATCGTCGCGAGCGCGGCGGCGAGGTCGGCGCCGTCGTCGGCGAGGACGGGCGTACGCGTCCCCACCCGCGGTGTGCGGGCGGGTGCGGTGGCATCGGCCCGGAACCCGTCGTAGAAGCGCCAGGCGCGGAGGTGGGCGCGCATCGCCCACAGATCGGGAGTGGCGGCGGGATCGGCGTACTCGGCGAGCATGCTGCGATGCGGGGGGAGGTCGACCTCGCCGGGCGTCCAGCCGTCGTCACTGCGGAACTCGACCGAGAGCCGACGTCGCCGCAAGAGAAGCGTCGCCGGGCGCATCACCGGTCCCGCGAAGACGGCCTCCCGCTTGATCTCGGGATCGCGGAGGAAGAACGAACCCGCGCCCGGTGCCTGCGCGGGCAGCCCGAGGTCGACGAGGTACCCGTTCTCCTCCCCCGCGATCCCGAGACGGAGCGAGACCGGCTCGGAGCGTCGCGTCCCCTCGACCCGGCCCGTGCGGCGGGCCCCACCGAGCGTCGCGGGCCCGGCCCACAACGCGGACGCCAGCCCGCCCTCACGGGCGAGGGACGCGACCACCCGGCCCTGCCCGCAGTCGGCCAGCAGCCGCAGCGCGCGGTAGAGGTTGGACTTGCCGCTACCGTTTGCGCCGGTGACGACGGTGAGCCGCCCGAGCGGCACGACGACGTCCCGAAGAGATCGATACCCGGCGACGGCGAGGACGCTGTACATGGACGAGATGGTGACGCCGACCTCCGACACCCCTTCGGAGCCGACCCCCCACGAGGCGGCGACGACGCACTGGCTCCTGCCCATCGACCCGGCGTCGCACCCCGAGCACCTGCCTGCCGACTGGCGTACGCGCGCCGACGCGACGGCGGCGTGGGAGGCGATCGGCCGCACCCAACCGATCGACCGCTGGTGCCTCCGCACCGGCTACCGGGCCATGCGGCCAGGCGACACGATCTGGGCGTACCTGTCGAAGCGGTCCGAACTCGTCGCCGTCGGCACCGTGGCCGCGATCGAGGACGGTGACCCACGCACGGTCGTCGTCGACTGGGACGAGGAGGCGACGGCGGCCCTCTGCCGCCACCCCCTCCCCCGCCGCGAGTTCGGCCAGGTGCCGATGTCCGTGTGCCGTGCCGGTGCGGAGACGGCTGCCGTCCTCACCCGCGTCCGCGCCGAGCTCTGACCCGAACCGGGACCCCGGGACTCGCCCCCCGGACCGCCCGCCTGCGGCCTCCTCCGGGCGGTCGTCGCGAGTGCCACAGCGTCCGCCACCCGCACACGCCGGGCCCGAACGACGATCACCGATGCCCTCGTCGCCCCCGGCCGCGAGCAACGCCGCAGGTCGGCGCGTCGGGCGAAGCGGTGAGGTGCATCGGTGATCGCAGAACGGGCCCGGTCGCACGCGCGCCCTCGTCCGGGAGGGGAACGTGACGGCGGTCGATGGATCCGATCAGGCCGCGGGGGTGGGCTCCCCGCTCACGGCGCCGATGCCGCGACGGCGGTGGGCGACGGCGTAGGCGACGCCGAGGAAGAGCACCCAGACGACGCCGACGATCATCGCGCCCCGGGTGTCGGGGAACCACGCGAGCACCCCGATGACGAACACCATGAACGCGACGGCGAGCCACGACGCGATCGGCCACATCGGCACGCGGAACTGCGACTCGGGCAGCCCCTCCCGCGCGATGCGACGCCGCATGCCGAGGTGGGCGAGCAGGATCATGAGCCACACGAACACCGTGGCGAACGTCGCGACCGACGCGACGAGGAGGAACACGTTCTCGACGAGGGCGTTGAGAACGGCGCCGATGCCGAGCGCGACGCACATGACGACGACCGTGAGCCACGGCACCCCGTTCCGCGACACCGACGCGAACGCCTGCGGCGCCTGCCCCTGCCGGGCGAGGCCGTAGAGCATGCGACCGGCACCGAACGTGTCCGAGTTGATCGCCGACAGTGCGGCCGTGATGACGACGACGTTGAGGATCGACGGCGCGTACGGCACGCCGAGGGTGCTGAAGATCTGGACGAACGGGCTCGCGTCCTCCGTGATCTCGTTCCACGGCACGAGCGACATGATGACGACCATCGTGAGCACGTAGAAGAGCAGGATGCGCACCGGCACCGAGTTGACGGCGCGCGGGATCGCGCGGGCCGGATCGTCGGCCTCGCCCGCCGTGATGCCGACCGTCTCGACGCCGCCGAAGGCGAACACGACGATCGCGAACGACGCGACGAACCCCGCGAGGCCGTGGGGGGCGAACCCGCCGTGCGAGGTGAGGTTGTGGAGTCCCGGCTGGGCGCTGCCCGAGAAAGACGTCCCCATGACGAGCAGGGCGATTCCACCGGCGATCATCGCGATGATCGCGCCCACCTTGATGATCGTGAGCCAAAATTCCGTCTCGCCGAAGACGGCGACCTTGCGGGTGTTCACGGCGCCGATGAGGAGGATGACGGCGACGACCCACGTCCACTTCGGCGAGTTCGGGAACCAGAACTGCATGTACGTGCCGAACGCGGTGACGTCGGCGACGGCGACGACGATCATCTCGAACGCGAAGGTCCAGCCGGTGAGGAACCCGGCGAACGGGCCGAGGTACTGCGAGGCGTAGTCGCCGAACGACCCCGACACGGGGTGGCGCACGGCCATCTCGCCGAGGGCTCGCATGACCATGAACACCGCGGCTCCGGCGACCAGGTAGCTCACGATGACGGCCGGGCCTGCGGTCGAGATCGCGGCGGCGGACCCGTAGAAGAGGCCCGTGCCGATCGCGGAGCCGAGGGCGATGAAGCTGATGTGGCGCAGGCTGAGACCACGTCTGAGATCGCCGGACCCGGTGGTCGGTACGGCGGGGGGCAGGGGGTCAGCGGGCATGGCGTCCTCCGGGTCGGCTGTCGGTGCGAAGGGTACGCCCGTGAACGCACGCCACTACTCGTCCGCAGCCCCTTGTTTCTTTCTACGTTCTTCCGTACTTTGAACGCATGACCGACACGGAGGATCGCGTCGCCGCCCTCGAGGCCGCCGTCGAGCAGCTCCGGAGTGCCGTCGCCTCCGACCGAGGCCCCCGAGAGGCGTCCCCGGGCGACACGCCCGCGAACACCCCCGACGTCTCGGACGGCGACGGCCCGCCCGAACGTGAGGGCGATGACGACCGGTTCTGGATGCTCCAGGGCCTCCGCGATCGTCACCCCGAGGGCGCCGTCGGGTTCAGCGGCCATCTCCGCCTTCCGGCGGGCGAGGCCCGGTGGCAGTGGGGCCGACTCACCGACGACCTCCTCGCCGACGACTGGACGCGCGGTGCCACCGCCCTCGCTGCGCTCGGTCATCCGGTGCGTCTGGCGATCCTGCAGCACGTCCTCACCGGAACGACGACGACCGCGGCGCTCGCCGAGAGCGACGGCCTCGGCACGACGGGCCAACTGCACCACCACCTCCGCGCACTCGTCGCCGCCGGCTGGCTCGCCTCGGCCGGTCGCGGCCGTTACTCGGTCCCCCCGCACCGCATCGTTCCCCTCCTCGTCGTCGTGAGCGCCACGCTCACGGCGTGATCCACCCCGACCTCCCGTCCCCGCTCGGCCGAGACCGAAAGGCCCCGCCATGCCCGCGCACCCGCTGCCGACCGACTCCGCCCCACCGACCTCGACTCGACCCCGCGGACGAGCCCTCACGATCCTCTCGGCCGTGCTCGCCGTGACGTTCATGGTCGGCGCCCTCCTCGGCCTCGCGCTCGGCCCGCGCGCCCGTCTCGCCGACACGACGAGCGGTGACGCCACCCTCGCCCGCGAGGTCCGCGACGCCGTCGGCGAGGGCCGCGGGTTGCAGACCCTCTCGGTCGCGCGCATCGAGAACGGACGCACGACGTTCGCCGGTCTCGGCGACCTCGACGAGACCGATTCGGCTGCACCGGCCCCCGACACCGTCTACGAACTCGGGTCGGTGACGAAGACGTGGACGGGCATGTTGCTCGCCGACGCGGTGAAGCGCGGCGAGATGAGGCTCGACGCGCCGCTGTCGACCTACCTGCCGGAGCTCGCGGGCACCCCGGCGGGCACCGTGACGCCGCAGCAGCTCGCGACGCACACCTCCGGCTTGCCGCGACTGCCGTCCTCGATGGGGCTCGGCTCGTCCCTCGCCGTCGTGCGGGGCGACGACCCCTACCGCGGCCAGAGCGTGGAGGACGTCGTCGCCGCGGCGAAGGGAGAGACGCTCACGGAGCAGGGCACGTTCGCGTACTCCAACCTCGGCATGGCCCTCCTCGGGCACGCCGAGGCGCGGGCGGCGGGCACGGCGACCTGGTCCGAGCTCGCGACCGAGCGGATCTTCAGACCGCTCGGCATGGATTCCACGCGCATCGTCGACGGTGACGACGCCGAGGAACCGGGGCTGGCACTGCCGCACCGCGCGAACGGGCGGCGCGTGAGCGCATGGGCGTCATCGGGCAACGATCCCGCCGGTTCGTCGACCCGCACGACGGCGGCCGACCTGGCCCGATTCGCACAGGCCGTGATCGACGGTACGGCCCCCGGCATGGCCGCGGTCAAGCCGCGGGTGGACGCCGGCAAGAGCCGCACGATCGGCCTCTCGTGGTTCGCGGTCCCCGGTGAGGGCGGCACGTACCTCTGGCACAACGGCGGGACGGGCGGCTCTGGCTCGGTGCTCGTCGTCGATCGGGCGGAGAAGAGGGCCGCGGTCGTCCTCGGCAACTCCGCGACGGGCCCCGACGACGTCGGCCCGGTGCTCATCGACCGCGCGACGGCGAGGCCGGCGGCGTCACCGTTCGGGTGGCAGTCCTGGGTGCCGGTCCTCCTCGCCGCCTTCTTCGTCGCGGGCACGTGGTGGCGTGCCTGGCGGGGACGCAGCCGGGTGAACCTCGTCGCGGGGATCGCCGACGCCGGTACCGGCGCGATCATCGCTCGGGTTCTGGGCCCGTGGCACCTCCTGCCCGTGTGGCTGCTCGGCGCGATCCTCGCGTGTGGGTTCGTGGGAGCGGTGTTCGCCCTGCTCCGGATGCGCGAGGCACCAACCCTGCCGGTGGGGCATCGCGTCACCGCAGTGCTCGACACCGTGGTCTCGTTCGCGGTGCTCGCTCTGGCGCTACTCCTCCTCTGAGGCCGCGCCCGAAGGGCACACCGCCGGAACGTCGGACTCGATGCCACCGGCCCCGGCGTGGAACCAGAACATCGCAGGTCACGAGCCTGCGCGGGAAGGTGTACCCCATCGGGACCGTCGTTTCTGTCGTTTCACTCCCGGGACCGCCCCGGCTCATCGGGTCGTGACGTTCGGCGAAGCGGCACGCGGGCGCCGGTCTCGGCGCTGCGGATCGCGGCCTCGATGATGCGCATGACCTCGGCGGCGTCACGCATCGACACGGGCGGGGCCTCGCCGCGGGTGATCGCAGCGTGGAGGCGGGCGTAGAACTGCGGGTACTCCCCCGCCCGGCGCGGGATCGTCGTCGGGGTCGTGCCGTCGGTGAGGAGCACCGCGGACTGTGCACCCTCCGCGAGTCCGTAGCCACGGTCGGTGGGGACGATGCCCGAACCGAGCTGGGCCTCCTGCGGGTCGAGGCCCTCGACGACGAGCGACCCACCCGTGCCGTGGAGGACGAGGCGCGGCGGGGTCGCGGCGGCGAGGGTCGTCGCGTGGAGGATCGCCCGCACCCCACCGGGGAACGCGAGCGTGACGTCGGCGTAGTCGTTCGCGCGGGCGCCGTCGCGGATCGTCGCGATGTCGGCCTGCACCCACTCCGGGGCACCGAAGAGCACCCGGGCCTGGTCGACGAGGTGCGGCCCGAGGTCGAGCCACAGGCCGCTGCCGGGACCGCCGTTCTCACGCCAGCGGTCGCGGGGTTCGGGGCGGAACCGGTCGAAGTGGGAGTGCAGCGTCACCGGGCGGCCGGGGCGTCCGTCGGCGAGGGCGTCCTGCACGCTGAGGAAGTCGCCGTCCCAGCGTCGGTTGTGGAACGCCGTGACGACGAGACCTCGCTCCGCCGCGTCATTCGCGGCGTCTGCGAGACGCAGCGCTTCGGCGTGGTCAAGGCCGACGGGCTTCTCGACGACGACGTGCTTGCCCGCCTCGACCGCCGCGAGGGTGAGGGGGACGTGGGTGTCGTTCGGGGTGGTGACGACGACGACGTCGATGTCGGGATCGCCCAGGAGGGCGTCGACGTCGGGCAGGTGACGCACGTCGGGGTGGGCGGCGCGGACCTTACCCGCGTCGGAGGAGACGATCGCCGCGAGCTCGAACCCGTCGGCGGCACGGACGAGCGGGGCGTGGAACACCCGCGAGACCATCCCGAACGAGGCGAGTCCCACTCGCAGTGGCCGCTGTTCGTGCGCGGAGGTGGCCGGGGCGCCGAGAGTCGCGTGAGTCATGTGGGCAGCCTACGAGGCGCGGCGCGGCCCGCCCCCGGGCGGTGCTCGACGCAGGGGCTCCCGACCGACCTGGACCTCAGGAGGTGAACGACGCGACCGTGACGTGCCACCGCGTCGTCGCCGAGAGTTCGGCGAGGAGCGCGCGTTCGTCGGTGCGGGAGGTGACGACGAGCGCGAGCGGCAGTTCGGTGAGGGGCCGCGCGGCGGTGACGAGCTCGGGGATCACGACGACGTCATCCACCGGCGTGAGGCGGCGACGGCGCACGAGTCCCTGCTCGGTCTCCCCCGCTCCCGGCGTCACCGCGAGAGCGAGGGCGAGACCGACGAGGAGACAACCGGTCTCGGTGACACCGAGACCCGGACGAAGTCGCCAGGGGGCGGGTGGCGGGATCGCGGCGGGCGGCGGGGTCGTCGCCTCGGGCGTGGACGCCGCGGGGGCGTGTCGACCGCCGTGGAGCGTCTCGAACGACCACGGGGTGCGACCACCGGGAAGATGCGCACCGAGGACGTCTGATCGGCGGGGCAGTCCTGCAGCCGTGCGCGGCCCGGCCACGACCATCCGTTCCACCGTGTCCCCTTCCCGTCGTACTCCCGTCCCTCTCCCATCGGCCGCCAGGTGGTGGACCCGAGTTCGCCCGTCGTACAAGCCCGCTCCGTGGCGCGGGGAACGGGACGCCCGCGGTGAGGCGCCTGGGGCAGAAGGTCCGCCGACGCGCGCCCGACGGCCGGCGAGGGGGACATGGGGCGGGCACCTACGATCCTCGTGTGACGAACGACGAGACCACTTGCAGCTCCACGGCGGGGTACGGCTGCGGCAGCGGCGGCGACAGCGACGCCTGCCCGGACGCCCCCACACGCCCGCTCGATCCGGCCCGTCGCCGCCTCCTCGGGCGTCGCGCCCAGCTCCTCGCCGGGGCGTCGGTCGCGTACAACGTCGTCGAGGCCGTCGTCTCGATCGCCGCCGGCGCGGCCGCGTCGTCGGCGGCCCTCGTCGGGTTCGGGTTGGACTCGACGATCGAGATGTTCAGCGGACTCGTCATCCTCTGGCAGTTCCGTCACGCGATCCCGGAGGAACGGGAGGAGCAGGCGCTCAAGGCCATCGGGGTGTCATTCTTCCTGCTCGCCGCGTACGTGACGTGGGAGGCCGGCGAGGCGTTGTGGCACCGCCACGCCCCGGACTCCTCGACCCTGGGCGTCGCCATCGCGGCGCTGTCGTTGATCGTCATGCCGTTCCTCTCGTGGGCGCAACGCCGCACGGGGCGGGAGCTCTCCTCGGGGAGCGTCGTCGCCGACTCAACGCAGACGCTCCTGTGCACCTACCTCTCGGCCGTGCTCCTCGTCGGACTCCTCCTCAACATGGCGTTCGGCTGGTGGTGGGCCGACCCGGTCGCCGCCCTCGTCATCGCGGCCGTCGCCGTCCACGAGGGCCGCGAGACGTGGGAGGGCGAGTCCTGCGGCTGCGGCCCGGCCGTTCCCGGCTCGGACTCCTGCGGCACCGACGCCTGCGGCGACACGACGACCCCGAGCACCGACGACGCGTGCCGCAGCAACGGGACCACGTGCTGCAGCGACGAGGCCCGCGACCGCGGCTGAGTCCCCCCCGGGCACGACGAACGGGCCGCACCCCCGTGAGGGTGCGGCCCGTTCGTCGTGTGGGGTGTCGCGTCAGTCGGCCGGGGCGTCGGGGATGTCGGTGGACTCGATCGTGCCGTCGGCGACGGCCTCCTTGACGAGACGGCGGACGTTCTCGACGTCGCCGCAGTCGGAGTCGAGGAGTTCGCTGCGGGCGGCGAGGAACGCCGAGCCGAGGTCGGCGCGCTGCGCGTCGGAGAGCTCGGTGCGGGCCGGGTTGAGGATCGTCAGCTCCTCCTCCACGAAGTGGTGGTAGAGGTAGTTGCTGAGCTTTTCGGCCGCGTCGTCGAACTTCTGGGTGTCGGTGCCCTTGGCCTCGAGGAGTTCGAGCATCGCGACGAGACCCTCGGCGTGCTCCTCCTCGCCGTGGTCGGCCTCGTGCTCACCCACCTCGTCGGTCTTGCGACGCAGCGTCGGGTACACCTTCTCCTCCTCGGCCTCGCTGTGCGCGACGAGCAGTGCGGCGCAGGCACGGCGGGCGCCGTCGCGGTCGGCGGTCGAGTCACGGATGTCGCGCAGTAGCGCCTCCATCACGCGGTGGTCGTCGATGATGGCGTCGATGAGGTCGCCCGACGTGGGGCGGGGGATGACGAACTCCGTCTTGTGAGCCATTGCCCGAGCTTAGCGACGTTCCCCCGTCCCCTCACCCCACCGCTGGACGCCCCGGCACGGCGACGGCCCCGCCCACCCGGAGGTGGACGGGGCCGTCGCCGTCGTGGCAGGAACGGTGAGGCTCAGGCCTCGTCGGAGGTGGCGGAGACGCCCTCACCGGCGGACGCAGACTCGACGATCGCGTCGGCGGCAGGGGTGTCCTCGCCGTGCTCGACGTTCTCGCGGTTGTCGCCACCGTTGCTGCCGCGGCCACGCGAGCCACGGCGGCGGTTTCGGTTGCGGCTACGACGCTCGCCGCGCTCCTCGTCGGACTCGTGGTCCTCCGGGCCGCCCTCGCCCTCGGTGTCGGCCTTGGGTTCACGGGGCTCGCGGTCCTCACGCGGCGCACGCTCACGGCGGTCGCCACGGTCTCGACGCTCACCACGGTCGTGGTCACGGTCGCCACGCTCACGACGCGGGCCGCGACCCTCGTGCGCACCGTCGGCGTCGGCCGCAGCCTGCTGCTCGTCGGTGAGGACGGCGCCCAGGGAGAGCTTGCCGCGCGGGTCGATCTCCTTGAGCTCGACCTGGATCTTATGGCCGATGGAGAGAACGTCGTCGACGGAGTCGATCCGCTTGCCGCCGACGAGCTTGCGCACCTCGGAGATGTGCAGCAGGCCGTCCTTGCCGGGCAGCAGCGAGACGAACGCGCCGAACGTCGTCGTCTTGACGACGGTGCCGAGGAACCGCTCGCCGACCTCGGGCATCGTCGGGTTGGCGATCGCGTTGATCTGCGCGCGAGCCGCCTCCGCCGACGGGCCGTCGGTGGCGCCGATGTAGACGGTGCCGTCGTCCTCGATGGAGATGTCCGCGCCGGTCTCCTCCTGGATCTGGTTGATCATCTTGCCCTTCGGGCCGATGACCTCACCGATCTTGTCGACCGGGACCTGGACGCTGATGACGCGAGGCGCGTAGGCGCTCATCTCGTCGGGGGCGTCGATGGCCTCGTTCATGACGTCGAGGATGTGCAGGCGCGCGTCACGGGCCTGGGTCAGCGCGCCGGCGAGCACCGAGGCGGGGATGCCGTCGAGCTTCGTGTCGAGCTGGATCGCCGTGACGAACTCCTTCGTGCCGGCGACCTTGAAGTCCATGTCGCCGAACGCGTCCTCGGCCCCGAGGATGTCGGTGAGCGCCGCGTACTGCGTCGTCCCGTCGATCTCAGCGGACACGAGGCCCATCGCGATGCCCGCGACCGGGGCGCGCAACGGCACACCGGCGTTGAGCAGCGAGAGGGTGGAGGCGCAGACCGAACCCATCGACGTCGAACCGTTGGAGCCGAGGGCCTCGGACACCTGACGGATGGCGTAGGGGAACTCCTCACGGGTGGGGAGCACCGGCATGAGGGCACGCTCGGCGAGCGCACCGTGGCCGATCTCGCGACGCTTGGGGCTGCCGACGCGGCCCGTCTCACCGGTGGAGTACGGCGGGAAGTTGTAGTTGTGCATGTAGCGCTTGCGCGTCACCGGGGAGAGGGTGTCGAGCTGCTGCTCCATGCGGAGCATGTTGAGCGTCGTGACACCCATGATCTGGGTCTCGCCACGCTCGAAGATCGCGGAGCCGTGCACGCGCGGCAGGACCTCGACCTCGGCGCCGAGGGCGCGGATGTCGGCGAGGCCACGGCCGTCGATGCGGACCTTCTCGGTGAGGATGCGCTCGCGGACGAGCTTCTTCTGCACCGCACGGTAGGCCGCGGAGATCTCCTTCTCTCGCCCCTCGAACGGCTTGCCCTCGCCGGCCAGGTTCTCCTTGAGGATGTCCTTGGCCTCGTCGAGCGCGTCCTCGCGCTCCTGCTTGCCCGCGATGGACAGCAGCTCGCGCAGTTTGTCGCTCGTGGCCTGCTCGACCGCCTCGTAGACATCGTCCTCGTAGTCGAGGAAGATCGGGAACTCCTGGACCTCCTTGCCCGCCTTGTCGGCGAGCTCGGCCTGGGCGCGGCACAGGGTTGCGATGAACGGCTTGGCCGCCTCGAGACCCTCGGCGACGACCTCTTCGGTCGGCGCGGTCTTGCCCTGGTTCTTGACGAGGTCCCACGTCTGCTCGGTGGACTCGGCCTCGACCATCATGATCGCGACGTCGTCACCGACGACGCGGCCGGCGACGACCATGTCGAAGACGGACCGCTCGATGTCGCCGAAGTTGGGGAACGCGACCCACTGACCGTCGATGAGCGACATGCGCACACCGCCGACCGGGCCGGAGAACGGCAGGCCGGAGATCTGCGTCGACGCGCTCGCCGCGTTGATCGCGAGGACGTCGTACTGGTGGTCGGGGTTGAGCGCCATCACGGTGATGACGACCTGCACCTCGTTGCGCAGACCCTTCTTGAAGGTCGGGCGCAGGGGACGGTCGATGAGACGGCACGTGAGGATGGCGTCCGTGCCGGGACGACCCTCACGACGGAAGAAGCTGCCGGGGATCTTGCCCGCGGCGTACATCCGCTCCTCGACGTCGACCGTGAGGGGGAAGAAGTCGAACTGATCCTTGGGGTTCTTGCCGGCCGTCGTCGTGGACAGCAGCATCGTGTCGTCGTCGAGGTACGCGGCGACCGCGCCGTTCGCCTGCTTGGCGAGGCGGCCCGTCTCGAAACGGATCGTGCGGGTACCGAATCGACCGTTGTCGATGATCGCTTCGGTGGACGTGATCTCTGGACCCTCCATGTGGGCCCTCCTGTTCTTCATCTCTTCGGCTCGGAGCATCGTCGTTGTGCCCGGGCTGTCTTCGTTCTGACGTCACGCACCCGCGGTTGCGTCGTGGCGTGACCTCCGCCGCTCACCACCGGATGGTGGCGGGGGCGGAATTCTGCGTGCGGCCCCATCCTCCCCGATCTCGCGCGTGTCGTCGCGACCGACGCGTCGACAGGGGTGGATGTACGCCAGGGGCGGTCACCCGGAAGAGGTGACCGCCCCTGGCGTGAAGCCTTGCGTCAACGGCGCAGACCGAGGCGCTTGATCAGCGCGCGGTAGCGCTCGACGTCGACGGACTCGAGGTAGCGCAGCATGCGCTTCCGACGACCGACGAGCAGCAGCAGGCCGCGGCGGCTGTGGTGGTCGTGCTTGTGGGCGCGCGAGTGCTCGGTGAGGTCCTTGATGCGCTGCGTGAGCATCGCGATCTGCACCTCGGGCGAGCCGGTGTCGTTCTCACCCGTGCCGAACTCGGCCATGATCTTCTTCTTGGTCTCAGCATCCAGCGGCACTGACGACTCCTCACTCACTCGTTGCGCGGTGCTCGGGGGCGAATCCACCCGGCGCTCTCTCTCCGCGGCCGATCGACGGCAAGAGGCCACGCTACCAGCGCGCTCCGCCCCTCCCTAATCGCCACGGAAGACCAGGACAGGGACTCGACACTCCGGCACGCAGTGCCGCGGCTGGACACCGACGACGCACGGACTCACCGAACTCTTCCCGACCGGATCGCCTGCTTGACGGGCGCCGACCCTGATAAGCCCTGAGCCCACACGACATTACCGGCCGAATGCCCGGTGCGGGGCGACCGATCGTTCCCGCCCCGCCGTCTGGAATGGTGGCGGCGTGACCGAATTCGTCCTCCTATGCCTGCCGAGTGCCGTGTACGTGCTGGTCGCGCTCCGGCGCGGGCGCGGGAGTGAGGCGTGGCGTCGGTGCGGACTGGGCCGAGGCGAGTCACGGGGCTATCTGTTCGCGCTCGCCCTGCTCGTGCCCTGCGGGCTGCTCGCCTGGGCGGCGACGTCCGTCATCCCCGCCGAAGCGCGCGCGGCCCCCGGGGTCACGACCGTCGCGCTGTCGCCGCTCGCCGCGATCGGCGTGGCGCTGCGGGCGGGCGGCGAGGAGGTGTTCTTCCGCGGCCTCCTGGGCGGACTCCTGATCCGGCGGTTCGGCTTCACGGTGGGGAACCTCCTCCAGGCCGGTGTCTTCCTCCTCCCCCACGTCGCGCTGCTCCTCGCCGACATGCGGCTGTGGCCGCTCTTACCGATTCAGTTCGGCGCCGGCTTGGCCCTCGGGTGGTTGCGCCACGGCCACGGTTCGGTCTGGCCCGGCGCCCTGGTCCACACCGCCGTCAACCTCGCGCCCGCCCTCCTGTGAACGTTGCCGCTGCGCGGGGCCGGTCACACAGACGTACGAGGTCGAGCTCGAGGTGGACCTCGCCCGATCGACCGCCGAACAGATCGGCCTCGAGGTGCTCGGAACGGCGTCGGGGCGCTGCACATACGTCGCCTACGACGACCTCGCACAGCGCGCCGTCCTCGACCGCCGCACGACGAACTCCACGCCCGGAGACGGCGGGGTGCGGTTGGCGCCGCTCGAGGGGGACATACTGCGCCTGCGGGTGTTCGTCGACCGTGGCACCGTCGGGGTGTTCCTCGGCGACGGCGCAGCGACGGTGTCCTCGTTGAGTTTGCCCGACGACGGCACCCGCACCCCGGCCCTCACGGCCGTCGCGGGAACGGCGCACGTCACCGCGTTGCGGGTCCACCGCCTGAGGTCGATCTGGGAGGACGACCGCGAAGGTGGCTGAGCGAGGGACCCACGGACGGGAGCGACTCTTGCCCCCCATCGACGGGCCGATTAGGTTAGCCTTACTTTACGAAGGCGTACCTGATCGGCGCGTCGTCACGTTCCCCACCGCAGGAGTAGGCATGACCCCACCGCACGCCTCGAGCGACCCCGCCTCCGCGACCTCGGCCGATGCCCGACGCGCACGGTCCGCGGCGCGACTCCTCGGCGGCGGTGGCCGGGCCACGCTGACGCCCTACCGTCACGACCCGACGGCGGAGCTCGACGTGCTCTCCCACGGCCTCACCGCGGACGGACGCCTCGTCGTCGTGTGCACGGAGACCTCCCTCGCGGACGTCGCGGCCGGTGAACTCGGTGTCGGCGCCGGTGGCGGCCTCCGGAACGACGTGGCCGACGACGTCCACGACGTGCGTCTCGACGTCCACCGCGAGGCGGCGTCGGCGGAGGTGCGCATCCTCGTGTCGAGCCTGCACCTGCTGGCCCGCGTCGAGTGGGTGTCGATCGCCGAGCAGCGTCGCCTGGCCGCGACCGCCGAACTCCCGGTGTTTGTGCGGGAACCGGCGTGGTCGAACCGCAACCGGGTGGGGATCCTGAGCGTCGAGCGGGTCGCACTCCACGACAGCGAGGGGACGGCCGCCTGGCCGTTCGCCGAGGTCGCCGCGGTGGCCGCCGAGCTCTCGCCGCGGGCGACGACCGAGGCCCTCGACGCTGCCGAGGCCGTGCTCGCCGCCGACCAACCCGCGCTCGTACGTCTGTGCCGCGACGTCGGCGCGGGCCGCGCGGACGGGCGGGTGCTCGCGCGTCGCCCCGTCGGGGTGGCCCTCACGGCCGGGCGCGGCGTGCACTGCCTCGACACCGACCCCTCGGGCATCACTCTGCTGCACGTGGACGACGACGCCGAGACGATCGTGTTCGCGGGCTTCCCCTCCACCGGGCCCACCAGTGGCCCGACCGCGAACCCGGCCCACCACCGCGACGCGGGATCGACGCGGCGGCTCTGACGCCGCACCCCTGATCTCGGCCTCGGCACGCCTCGCCGCGTATCTGACACCCGGGGCCGGGCATGCGTGTGGCCCCCACCCGCCCGGTGGGGGCCACACGTGCACGCCGAACGGATCGCGGCGGTCGATGCGCCCGGGGGGCGCGGGTCGTCAGCGGGCCTGGTAGGTCTCGCAGAGGGCGTTGTCGCCACCGACGGTGATGGCGTCGGCGGAACACATGAGGTCGGTGTTGTGGACGCACTCGAGACGCTGGCACGCGCCGACCTTGCCGGCGTCGCCCGCGACGCCGCCGCGCACGTCGACGGTGACGAACGTGCCGCACGACGCTGTGCCCTGCGAGCCACCGATGGTGACCGCGAGGGCGTGACAGCCGTCGTGGTTGAACGCGCAGGAGGTCGTGGCGCAGGTGGAGACGGAAGTGGTGGTGGACATGGTGGATCCCTTCGGACGATCGGTCGCCCGCGTATCTGACGGGCTCACCCTAGGCCCCCTCCTGCGCCGCCCACAAGCAAGCCAAGGCTGCCCTGACCTGCACAGATGTCACCATCGGTACGTTCGGCCCCAGCGTCGCCGCGGTGCCGGCGCGAGCCCCGCCAGTCACGGTGAAGGGTCGATGCGGGCCCGCTCGCGACGCACCTGCGGCAGGGACCGGAGGTGATGGGCCGCGACCCGCCGCACCCACGAGGCCCCGCCCGCACCGCCGGGGTCGGTGACGACGGGCACGAGCCGGACGTGGACCTCTTCCCCCGCCTGGGCCTCACCGCCGGTGAGGGTCGCGAGCGCGTCGACGAGGGGCGGGAGCGCATGCCCCTGGAGCGCGGCGAGCGATCCGCCCAGTCGGTGGGCGCGGGAGGTGAGACCAGGCAGGTCCGACGGGGCCACGACGGACAGGGTGACGAGGAGGAGCTCACTCACGGCACTTCCGTGAGTCCACGCCACTGCACCCGCAACCGGTCGCCCGAGGCCGCCTCGACGCGGACGTCGACGCCGAAGACCTCCGCGACGAGGTCCGGCCGCAGCACCTCGGCCGTCGGCCCGGCGGCGACGACCCGACCGGCGTGCACGACGACGAGGTGGTCGCAGAACGCGGCGGCGAGGTCGAGGTCGTGAAGGACGGCCACGGTCGACACCGGCAGGTCGGCGACCCGGGTGAGCAGCCCGATCTGGTGGGCGAGGTCGAGGTGGTTCGTCGGCTCGTCGAGGAGGAGCAACCGAGGTTGCTGGGCCAGGGCCCGCGCGAGCTGCACCCGCTGCCGCTCCCCGCCCGAAAGCGTCCCCCACGCACGATCGGCGAGGTGGGCGACCCCGGAGGTCGCCATCACCTCCTCGACGACGTCCCCGCCGCGCTCGCGCCTCCTCCCCCATCGCCCCAGGTGCGGGATGCGTCCGAGTTCGACGACCTGCCGGGCGGTGAGGTCGAGCCCCGTCTGCGGGTGCTGTTCGACGAGCGCCACCCGCCGCGCCCGCTCCCGGGCGGTGAGGGCGAGGAGATCCTCCCCGTCGGCCTCGACCGTGCCCCGGGTGGGTCGGCGCAGACCGGCGACGAGGTGGAGAAGAGTGGTTTTGCCGCACCCGTTCGGGCCGACGATGCCGGTGAGCAGGCCGCCGGCGACGTCGAGGTCGACGCCGTGGAGGATCGGGACGGCGTGGGCCCCGCGCCCGGCGGACCAGGCGAGATCACGGACGCGCAGCCTCATACCTGTCTCGCCTGGCGCCGCAGGAGCACGACGAGCACGGGCGCGCCGACGAGGGCCGTGACGACCCCGACGGGGATCTCCTGCCCGCTCGCAAGGGACCGCGCCGCGGTGTCCGACCACACCATGAGCAGCGCCCCGGTGAGCGCCGACAGCGGCAGGAGGAACGCATGCGCGGGGCCGACGACCAGGCGCACGACGTGCGGCACCGTGAGGCCGACGAACCCGATGGGACCGACGACCGCGACGGTCCCCGCGGTCACGAGGGCGCATCCGACGAAGAACGTCCACCGCGCGCGCCCGACGTCGACGCCGAGGGAGCGGGCCGAGGTCTCCCCGAACGCGAACGCGTCCAGGGTGCGCGCCGATCCGGTGAGCAGCACCGTCGCGAGGACGGCCCCGGCGACGAGGACCCACGCCGACGTCGTGCGCACCCCCGCGAACGAGCCGAGGGTCCAGGCGAGGACCTCGCGTGCACCCTGCCGGTCGCCGAACACCATGACGACGAGGGAGGTCCCGGCCCCGGCGAGCTGCGCCACGGCGACGCCCGCGAGGATCGTGCGGGCGGGCGGGAGGTCTCCGGAACGTCCCGCGGCGAGGGCCAGCACGAGCACGAGCGCACCGAGGGCTCCCGCGAACGCGCCGACGCTCGTCGCGAGGCCCGCGGGCACGTCGGGCGGCGGCGTCCACCCGAGCACGATCGTCATGACCGCACCGAGGGCGGCCCCGCTCGAGACGCCGAGCAGGTAGGGGTCGGCGAGGTCGTTGCCCGTGAGCGACTGCAACGCCGCACCGCACAGAGCGAGCCCCGCCCCGACGGCCGCCGCCGCGAGCACCCGGGGCAACCGCAGCTCCCACACGATCCGGTCGGTGACGGGCGAGACGTCGGCGTGGCCCGGCCACATGCGGCGCAGGACGACGTCGAGCACGTCCCCGGCGGGGATCCTCACAGAGCCGACGCCGAGGACGAGCACGCCGGTGACGAGCAGCGCTGTGGTCAGGGCGATTCCGGCGACCACCGCCCGCCGACGCCGGGCCCGTGTCGACGCCGGCCGCCGGGCCGCGCTCGGGTCGGCCGGGGTAGGCGGTGATGCCGGGAGCGACCCCGGGCTCACGGCCCCCGCGGACGGAGGGAGTGGGGCGGCTCGGGAGGCGACGGGGCGCGGCGGGCCGGTGGGGTTCGGGTCGGCCGCCGGGCTCCTCACGAGGCGGGCAGGGCGGCGAGCTCGTCGGACAGGCGCTTGGCGCCGTCGACGAGGCGTACCCCCGGCGTCGACTCGCTGAACGGCACGACGACGAACCGCTTCGCCTTCACCGCCGTGAGCTTGCTCAGCGTCGGGTCGGACTCGAGGTGGGCCCGCTTCTTCTTCGCGGTGTCCCAACTCGCGTCGGCGAGGACGATGACGTCGGGGTCGGCGGCGATCACCTTCTCCCACGAACCGTCGGCCCAGCCGGGGTCCTTGATGTCGCCGAACACGTTCGTGGCGCCGACGGCGTCGACGACGAGCTGGGGCCCGCCCCCACCGGCCCCGACGAACGGGGTCTTGTCACCGGAGTCGTACCAGAAGATGCTGCGGTCGTCGCCGGTCCTGGCCTTCGTGATCTCGGCGAGCTGAGTGCGCTGGTCGGCGACGACCTTCTCCGCCCGGTCCTGCACGCCGAAGATCGACGCCACCTCGGTGATCTCCCACCAGCCGCTCTCGAACGTCGGGTCGGCCTTCGTCGTGCCCTCGGGGCAGCCGAACGGGCTGAGGTAGGTGCCGACACCCTCGCCGGACAGCTCGGCGCGGGTGCCGATCCCCTTGTCGGTGAAGGCGCTCGCGTAGGCGGCGTAGGCGAAGTCCGGTGCCGTCGCGAGCAATTTCTCCTTCGTCGGGTACTTCTCGGCAAGCACCGGCACGGAGTCGTAGGCCTCCGCGTACCGGGGCGCGACGGCGTCGTCGAGGTAGGCGGTGCCGACCATCCGGTCCGCGAGTCCGAGGGCGAGCGCGACCTCGGTGGCGCCCTGGTTGAGCGTGACGAGCTTCGACGGCGGCTCCTCGACGGTGACCTTGTCGCCGCAGTCGTCGAGGTCGACGGGCGTGAACGACGCGGACGACGCAGACGCACCCGGCGTGGTGGCCGCCGCCCCGTCGGAGGGGGCCTGCGGCGCGCCCGCGCATCCGACGAGCAGCGTCAGCGCCGACACGACCGCGGCGACGCGAGCGGCGGAGCGCAGGGGGGTAGGACGGACGTGGGCATGCACGGGAATCACCTCGCGAGGATCGGAGGACCCGGAACGCGGGGCCCGCACGTCGATCCGCCCGCACGTGCGCGGGCGACCACCAGCAGGTCTTCGGACTCGGCGTCATCCGGGTCGGGGCGCCTTCCCAGGAGTGCTCCCAGTGGCCTCGTGCCCCGCCCGTCCGCCTCACCGCTGCGCGTCAGTCCCGGAGTTCCACCGGGTTCCCTGGCCCGTGAGGGCGACTGGCACCGGCGACCCTACCAAGCACTTGCTCCCGGTGAGCAGGGAATGCGACGCCGCGGTGGCACCCTGGTCCCCATGACCTCCCACGTCGCCCACTGGGGCGTGTTCACCCCGCACGTCACGGACGACGGGCGGGACGTCGGGTCGGTGACGCCGTGGCGCGAGGACGCCGCCCCCTCACCGCTCCTCGGCAACGTGCCGGGATCGGTGACGCGTCGCTCGCGCGTGGCGCGGCCGACCGTCCGGCGGGCGTGGTGGGAGGACGGCCCCGGGCCCGATCCCCGACGCGGCCGCACGTCCGGGCCAAAGGACTGGGTCACCCCGCCGTGGGACGAGGTCCTCGATCGCCTCGCCGCCGACCTGCGCCGCGTCCACGCCGTCCACGGCGCGCAGGCGATCTACGGCGGCTCCTACGGGTGGTCGAGCGCCGGCCGCTTCCACCACGCGCAGAGCCAGCTCCACCGCTTTCTCAACGTCGTCGGCGGATACACCCGCAGCGTCAACTCCTACTCCACCGGCGCCTCCGAGGTGATCCTGCCGCGCGTCCTCGCCGACGAGGCCGTCCTCACCCAGACCGCGTCGACGTGGGACGTCGTCGCCGAGCACACCGAGCTCCTCATCGCGTTCGGCGGCGTGCCCGTCAAGAACACCGGCATCGACTCGGGCGGCTCCGGCGACCACCCCACGCCGTCCGCGCTCGACGGGCTCCGGGCGCGGGGCGCACGCCTCGTCTCCGTGAGTCCCCTGCGCGACGACCTCCCCCGCGTCGGTGACGGCTACGGGGTCACCGCCCCGCACGGTCTCGTCGGCGACTCCGCCCGCCCAGCAACGGGGTCCGCCGACCGGCCACGTGGGGACGTCACGTGGTGGCCGATCTCCCCCGGCACCGACGTCGCGCTCATGCTCGCGATGATCCACGTCCTCCTCACCGAGGGCCTCGCCGACCGGGAGTTCCTCACCACCCACTGCGTCGGGGCCGACGAGGTCGCCGCCTACGTCCTCGGCCGCGCCGACGGCGTCCGACGCGACCCCGCCTGGGCCGAACGCCTCACCGGCATCCCCGCGGCCGACATCGCCGACCTCGCCCGCGAGGCCGCCGCGCGTCGCACCCTCGTCACGGTGACGTGGTCGCTCCAGCGAGCGCGCCACGGGGAGCAGCCGATCTGGGCGGGCCTCGCCCTCGCAGCCCACCTTGGCCAGATCGGCCTGCAAGGAGGCGGATTCGAGAGCGGGTACGGCTCGATGAACAAGCCCGGCTGCTCCCCCACCGCGTTCCGCTACCCCTCCCTGCCGCAGGGACGCAACCCCGTCCGCGAGTTCGCCCCCGTCGCGCGGGTCTCCGACCTCCTCCTCCACCCGGGCGCGGAGTTCTCCTACGACGGTGGGCGGTTCACGTACCCCGACATCCGGATGGTGTGGTGGGCCGGCGGCAACCCCTTCCACCACCACCAGGACCTCGGCCGGTTGCGCGAGGCGTTCACGCGGCCCGACACCGTCGTCGTGTCCGACCCGTACTGGACGGCGACGGCGCGGCACGCCGACGTCGTCCTGCCCTCGACGACCTCCCTCGAGCGGGACGACCTCGGCGGTGCCCGCTCGGGGGCACGCCTCACGCCGATGCGGGCCGTGACGCACCGGTACGCCGAGGCGCGGGACGACTACGAGATCTACGCGGCGATCGCCGCCCGACTCGGGCTCGAGGAGCGGTTCACCGAGGGGCGTGACGTCTCCGGATGGATCGAGCACCTCTACGAGGGGTTCCGCGACGACCTCGCCCACCGGCGCATCCTCCCGCCCGGCGTCGAGGCGCCCGAGCTGCCGCCGTTCGCGGAGTTCTGGGCCGGGGAGGGCCTCGACCTCCCCCGCAGCGGACCGATCGTCTCGTTCTCCCGGTTCCGCGCCGACCCCGAGCGGCACCGGCTCGCGACGCCGTCGGGCCGCATCGAGCTCGCGAGCGCGACCATCGCCTCCTTCGACCTCCCCGACTGCCCTGGACGACCCACGTGGCTCGAACCGGAGGAGTGGCTCGGCGGTGAGCGCACGGCGGCGTTCCCGGTCCTCCTCGTCGCGAATCAGCCTGCCTCCCGGCTGCACTCGCAACTCGACGACGGTGCGACGTCGGCGGCGTCCAAGGTCGCCGGGCGCGAGCCGATCCGGCTGAACCCCGCCGACGCGGCGGCCCGGGGCATCGGCGACGGTGACGTCGTCCTCGTCCGCAACGACCGGGGCGCGTGCCTCGCCGGGGCCGTCCTGTCGGCGGACGTGCGCCCGGGGGTGGCGCAGCTCTCGACCGGTGCCTGGTTCGACCCCTACGACCCGCGACGCCACGGTCCGGAGGCCGGGGAGGCGGGTCTGCCGCCGGGCACGTGCGTCCACGGCAACCCCAACGTCCTCACCGCCGACGTGGGCACCTCGGCGCTCGCGCAGGCGTGCACGGGGCAACACGTCCTCGTCGAGATCGCCCGCTGGGACGGGCCCGTCCCCGACGTCCTCGCGCACGTACCCCCGACGGAGCGCTGAGGCCTCCCGCCGGGATGTGGGCGCCCTGCTGCGCGCCGCCACCCCGGGCGGCCGGGGCGGAGGGGCGACGTGACCGCGTCGACGTGATCGACCCGGTGAAGGGTGTGTGACGTGGTCGCCCGTCGAGGACGTCGCAGCGACGCGGCGGTGTCAGTTCGTCCAGGAGAGCGCGGAGTAGGCGTACCGCACGTGCTCCTCGACGGCGTCGGCGGCCGCCTCGGCGTCGCGGGCGACGACGGCGTCGTGGACGCGCCGGTGGCCCGCCCGCAGTCCGTCGACGAGCTCGTCCCAGGCGGGCGTCGCGTGGAACGACGCGAGGATCGGCGCCTTCATCGAGGCACGGATCGCGGTCGTCATGTCGGTGACGAGGCGGTTGCCGCCCGCCTCGGCGAGGGCGAGGTGGAACGCGATGTCGAGGTCGTTGAACCTCTCGCGGGAGACGTCCGGCTCCTCCATGCCGGCGAGGAACCCGGCGAGCGCGTCGAGGTCGGCCTGCGTCGCGTGGCGTGCGGCGAGCCCGACGCTCCACCGTTCGAGCATGACGCGGGCCTCGATGACGTCGTCGGTGGGGAAGTTCGCGAGGGCGACGTGGAGGCGGAGGAACAACGTGAGCGATTCGCTCGGCATCGAGACGAGGGCGGTCCCCCCGTCGGGGCCGACGCCCACCCCGGCGCGGACGACTCCGAGCGCCTGGAGCATCCGCAGCGCCTCGCGGACGGCGGCACGACTCACGCCCAGTCGGGCGGCGAGGTCGCGTTCGCCCGGCAACCGGTCGCCGACGCGAAGCTGCCCGGCGACGATCTGCTCCTCGACGGCGGCGATGACGGCGTCGTAGGCGCGGGGCCGCTCGCCACCGCGGTCCGACGCTGCGGTGACGGGCGGGTTCTCGGACATGGGGCACAGTCTGGCACCCGCCGCCCCGCCCCGCGGCCACACCTCGGATCGGCAGAGGCACCCTCCGACGTCGGGGACCGACGGTCCCCCCGGCCCCGGATCCGCCCGAGGAGGAGGATGATGGCCCCCACCGACCCGAGGAGGAACGGATGTCCACGGCGCTGCTCACCGATCTGCGGACGGCACTCGAGGGGACGGCGGTGAGCGACCGGCCCGTCGACCTGGCCCGGGCGGCGCACGACGCCTCCCACGTGCTGCTCCACCCCCAGGCGTTCGTCGTCGCGCGGGACACCCCCGACGTGGCCCGCACCCTCGCGATCGCGTCCCGCCACGGCGTGCCGGTGACGTTCCGGTCGGGCGGCACGTCGCTGTCGGGCCAGGCCGTCACCGACGGCGTGCTCATCGACACCCGCCGCGGATTCCGCGACGTCGAGGTGCTCGACGACGGCGCCCGCGTGCGCTGCCGCCCCGGCGCGACCGTCCGCACCGTCAACGCCCACCTCGCCCCGTACGGGCGCGCGCTCGGCCCGGACCCGGCGAGCGAGGCGGCCTGCACCATCGGCGGCGTCGTCGCCGACAACTCCTCCGGCATGGCCTGCGGCACGACCCGCAACACGTACCGCACGCTCGACTGCCTCGAGGCCGTGCTGCTGAGCGGCACGGTGATCGACACCGCCCTTCCCGACGCCGACGCGCGGCTCAAGGCCGCCGAGCCCGAGGTATGGGAGGGGCTGGCCCGCCTGCGCGACCGCGTGCGCGGCAACCCGGACTCCGTGCGCCGCATCGAGCACCAGTACTCGATGAAGAACACGATGGGCTACGGCGTCAACAGCTTCCTCGACTTCGACGAGCCCGTGCAGATCCTCGCCCACCTGCTCGTCGGCTCCGAGGGCACGCTCGGGTTCATCTCGTCGGTGACGTTCCGCACCGTGCCCGTGCACCAGCACATCTCGACCGCGCTGCTCGTGTTCGAGGGCATCGAGACCGCGACCGCCGCACTGCCCGACCTGGTCGGCGCCGGCGCCGAGACGGCCGAGCTCATGGACGCCGCCTCGCTGCGCGTCGCCCAGCACTTCCCCACCCCCGTCGACGCCCTCACCGGGCTCGAGGTGCGTGACCACACGGCCCTCCTCGTCGAGGCCCGCGCCGCCGAGGCGGGCGAGCTGGACGAGCACGTCCACCGATTGGAGGGCGTGCTCGACGGGCTTCGCCACGACGGGCTGCTCACCGACCTGGCCATCCCCACCCGGTTCTCGGCCGACCCCGTGCCGCGCGCCCAGGCGTGGGCCGTCCGCAAGGGCCTCTACACCGCGGTCGCCGGCGCCCGCCGCGCCGGCTCCACCGCCCTGCTCGAGGACATCGTCGTGCCCATGCCGGCGCTCACCCAGGCCGTCCGCGACCTGGGCGAGATCTGCGCCCGCCACGGCTACGACGAGGCCGTCGTGTTCGGCCACGCCAAGGACGCCAACCTGCACTTCATGATCAATCCCGACCTGCGCGACCCCGCCCAGGTCGAGACCCTGGGCGCGTTCAGCGACGACCTCGTCGACCTCGTCCTCGCCGCCGACGGCTCGCTCAAGGCCGAGCACGGCACCGGACGCGTCATGGCACCGTTCGTCGAGCGGCAGTTCGGCAGCGAGCTGTACGCCGTCATGCGCGAGGTCAAGCGGCTGCTCGACCCGACGAACACGCTCAACCCCGGCGTCGTCATCACCGACGACGAGCGCGCCCACCTGCGGGCGCTCAAGGCCCCGACGCCCGTGGACGAGGCCGTCGACCGCTGCGTCGAGTGCGGCTACTGCGAGCCCGTGTGCCCGAGCCGCGACGTGACGACCACGCCCCGCCAGCGCATCGTCCTCATGCGCGAGATGGCCGCCCACCGCGCCGCCGGGCGCGAGGACGAGGCCGACGCCATCGCGAAGGACTTCGACTACATGGCGGTGCAGACGTGCGCGGCCGATTCCCTCTGCCAGCCGGCCTGCCCCGTCGGCATCGACACCGGCATCGTCATGAAGGGGTTCCGCAAGGACGCCCAGACCCCGGCCGTCCAGCGGGTCGGCGCCGCCCTCGCCGACAACTGGGGTCCGACGCTCACGGGCCTGCGCGTGGGGGTCGGCGTCGCCGACCACGTGCCGGGCACCCTCCTCGAACGCATCACCGCCACCGCCCGCGCTGTGCTCTCCCCCGACCTCGTGCCACTCGTCGGCGACGACCTGCCCGGACCCGGCCTGTCCCGACGCACGAACGCGCGACAGGAGCCGGGCGACGTCGTCCTCCTCCCCTCGTGCATCGGCGAACTCTTCGCCCCGGAAGGCGACTCCCCCGGCGCTGCCCAGGCGTTCCTCGCCGTCTGCGACCGCGCGGGCATCACCGTGCGACTGCCCAAGGACATGGACGGGCTGTGCTGCGGAACCGTCTGGCGCAGCAAGGGACTCACCGAGGGCCTCGGACAGATGGCGGTCCGCACCGCCCGGGCGCTCCTCGAGGCGAGCGAGGACGGGCGGGTGCCCGTCGTCATGGACGCCTCCTCCTGCACCCACGGTCTCCACGCCCTGCCGGCCGACCTCGACGCCGCCGGTGAGTACGCCCTCGCCGAACGCGTCGCCGGTCTGCAGATCATGGACGCCACCCGATTCGTCGCCGAGCACGTCCTTCCCCGCCTCACCGTGCGCCGCACGGTCCGGTCGGCGGTCCTCCACCCGACGTGCTCGGACCGGCACGTGGACGACATCCCCGCGCTGCGCGCCATCGCGGAGGCCGTGGCCGACGAGGTCGTCGTCCCCGTCGAGTCCGGCTGCTGCGGGTTCGCGGGCGACCGCGGCATGCTCCACCCCGAACTCACCGCCGGGGCCACGGCCCGGGAGGCGGAGGAGGTGGACCACCGCACCTACGACCTCTACCTGTCGAGCAACCGCACGTGCGAACTCGGCATGAGTCGCGCCACCGGGCACACCTATCACCACGTCCTCGAGGCGCTCGCCGACGCCCTCGTCTGACCTTCGGGTGCGGCGGGCACTGGGCCCGCTGCACTCCGCAACCCCGCACGGCGGGTGTCGGATCCGGCCCCTAGGACCCTTGACCTCCGAGACCCCCGGCCTTACGTTGACCCCAATGGTCTGACCATTCAGTCGGGCCTGTCCCCCCATCGTCTGCCCGGAGTTGTGCCGATGATCCCCGCATACCAGCCCGTCACCGATCCCCTCGGGCGCCAATGGCTCTCCGCCCTCGTGGCGACCCTCCCCATCCTCGTCATGCTCGTGACGCTCGGCGGTCTGCGGTGGAAGGCCCACATCGCCGGACTCACGTCGTGGGCCGTCGCGCTCGTCATCGCCGTCGCCGTCTACGCGATGCCCCTGACGACCGCGCTCTCCCTCTCCGCACACGGGTTCGTCTACGGCCTGTTCCCCATCGTGTGGATCCTGCTCTGCGCGATCTGGATGTACCAGGTCACCGTCGTCAGCGGCCGGTTCGACGACCTGCGGGCGACCTTCTACCTCATCACCGACGACCCCCGCGTCCTCGGCCTCATCATCGCGTTCTGCTTCGGTGGCCTCCTCGAGGCGCTCGCCGGGTTCGGCGCCCCCGTCGCCATCGTCACGGTCATGCTCGTCGCCATCGGGTTCTCCCCGATCCGCGCCGCGATCACCGCGCTCCTCGCCAACACCGTCCCGGTCGCGTTCGGCGCCGTCGGCCTGCCGATCCTCATGGCCGCCAAGACCGCCGACCTGCCCGTCCTCGCGGTCTCCCCCGTCGCCGGACGCATCTGTGCGCTCCTCTCGGTCGTCGTCCCGCTCCTGCTCCTCTACGTCATCGACGGCAAACGGGGCGTCGCGCAGTGCTGGCCGATCGGGTTGTTCATCGGGGCGATCTTCGGCATCACCAAGTGGGTCGTCTCCGGCACGAGCCTCTACAACCTCACCGAGGTGTTCGCCGCCGTCATCACCGTCGTCGCCGTCATCGCCTTCCTCCGCGTGTGGCACCCCAAGGGCGGCGAGGAGGCACGTCCGCGCGTCGGTCAGGCCCTCGTCCCCGAGGTCGAGGAGGCCCACCTCCGTGGCCGTGCCGACGCCCAGGGCGGCGCCGCCACCGCCACCGCGCAGAAGACCGCACCGGCCGCGACCGGCACCGAACTCCGGACGGACCACCTCGACGGACGTCGGATCCTCATGGCGCTCGTGCCGTACGTGCTCGTCATCGCCGTGTTCTCGATCGCGGCGATCCCCGCCGTCAAGGAGGCCCTCGCCTCCACCGACCTCAAGTTCGCCTGGCCGGGCCTGTCGGACCTCGACAACGCTGCCGGCGCCCCCGCTGGCCACCGCGCGTACACGCTCACGTGGCTCTCCAGCCCCGGCACGCTCCTCGCGTTCGTCGCGATCGCCGTCGGCCTCATCTACAAGGTGCCGATGGGCACGCTCTTCGGCGAGCTGTGGAAGAACGCCGTCAAGCTCAAGTACACGGCCCTCACGATCGGCTCCGTCGTCGCCCTCGCGTTCGTCATGGGCGACTCGGGCCAGACCCTCGCGCTCGGCCTGTTCATCGCCGGGGTCGGCGCGGCCTACCCGTTCTTCGCCCCGATCCTCGGCTGGATCGGCACATACGTCACGGGCTCCGACACGAGCGCGAACATCCTGTTCTCCGGCCTGCAGGCCGGGGTCGGCGACCAGATCGGCCACAAGGAGCTGCTCGTCGGCGCCGGTGCCGCCGGTGGCGTCGTCGGCAAGATGATCTCGCCGCAGTCCCTCGCCGTGGCCGCCTCGGCCATCGGCATCGCAGGAGCCGAGTCGGTCATCCTCCGCAAGGTCTTCGGCTACAGCATCCTGTTGTTGTTCTTCATGTGCCTCATCGCGGGGCTCATGTCCACCCCCGTCCTCGGATGGTTGCTCCCATGACCGCCTTCCCCACTTCCCCCATCAGCCCCAGCGCCCCCACCGGCACCGACGAGGAGGTCCGCCCCATGACGACACGGCCGGGCGACGGCAAGCGCGTCGCCCTGTTCGCCACCTGCGCGAGCGACGTGATGTTCCCCCAGACGCCGAAGGCGGTCGTCACGCTCCTGGAGCGTCTCGGCTGCACCGTCGTCTTCCCCCGCGAGCAGACCTGCTGCGGACAGCCGTTCGCGAACACGGGGTACTTCGAGGAGTCCGTCCCCGTCGTCCGCAACTACGTCCAGACCTTCGAGCCGTACGACTACATCGTCGGCCCGTCGGGCTCCTGCGTCGGCGCGGTGCGGCACCAGCACGAGATGCTCGCCGAGAACGCCGGTGACCACGGACTCGCCCGTGACGCCGCCGCCGTCGCCCGACGCACCTACGACATCAGCGAGTTCCTCGTCGACGTCCTGGGAGTCGTCGACGTGGGCGCCTACTTCCCCCACAAGGTCACCTACCACCCGACGTGCCACTCGATTCGCATCGCGCACGTCGGCGACAAGCCGATGCGACTCCTCCAGGCCGTCAAGGGCATCACGATCCTCCCCCTCGAGGACGCCGAGCGCTGCTGCGGCTTCGGCGGCACGTTCGCGATGAAGAACCCCGACGTGTCGACGGCGATGGCGGGCGACAAGGCCCGACACGTCATGGACACCGGCGCCGAATACCTCGTCGCCGGTGACAACCTCTGCCTTCTCAACATCTCGGGTGTGACCAACCGCCAGAAGGGCGGCGTCAGGCCCATCCACCTCGCCGAAGTCCTCGCCGGTACCGAGGCCGATCGCGAAGGAGAGACGCTGTGACCACCGAGACCACGCCCCGCGGCCCGTTCGGCTCCCCCGGGAGGACGACCTTCCTCGGGTCGACCATCCCCGTCGCCGGACGCCCCGCCCCCCGCTACGAGGGCGCCGACCGGCACACGCCGGCACCGCCCCCCACCGAACTCATCGACTCCCCGCCGTTCCCCACCGGGGCCCGCCGCGAGATGGCGAACCCGGTGCAGCGTGGCAACCTCCACCACGCGATGACGACGATCCGCACCAAGCGTGAGCGGGTGGTCTCCGAGCTCGACAACTGGGAGGAGTTGCGTCTCGCGGGAGAGGCGATCAAGAACCGCACTCTGCGCCACCTCGACTCCTACCTGCTGCAGCTCGAGGAGAACCTCACGAAGGCGGGCACCGTCGTCCACTGGGCTCGCGACGCCGCCGAGGCCAACGAGATCATCACCCGCCTCGTCAAGGAGGCCCTCGCCGACGAGGACGTCGACTACGACGGCACCGGCATCGCGGGCGACGAGGTCGTCAAGGTGAAGTCGATGGTCACCCAGGAGATCGACATGAACGAGGCCCTCGAGGCCGAGGGCATCGCCGCCTGGGAGACCGACCTCGCCGAGATCATCGTCCAGCTCGGTCACGACCGCCCGAGCCACTTCCTCGTCCCCGCGATCCACCGCAACCGCGCGGAGGTCCGCGAGATCTTCCTCGGGGAGATGGGCAACTACGGCCGCCCGGCCCCCGAGGACCTCGACTCCGAGCCGAAGAACCTCGCCGCCGCGGCGCGCCTGCACCTCCGCGAGAAGTTCCTCCGCGCGAAGGTCGGCATCTCGGGCGCCAACTTCGCCGTCGCCGAGACGGGCACGCTCGTCGTCGTCGAGTCCGAGGGCAACGGCCGCATGTGTCTCACGCTGCCGCAGACCCTCATCAGCGTCATCGGCATCGAGAAGGTGCTGCCGACGTTCGACGACCTCGAGGTGTTCCTCCAGCTCCTGCCCCGCTCGAGCACCGCAGAGCGCATGAACCCGTACAACACGCTGTGGACGGGCCCCGGCGGAAAGGACGGCGACGGGCCGGAGAAGACGCACGTCGTCCTCCTCGACAACGGCCGCACGCACGTGCTCGCCGACCGTCAGGGTCGCGACGCGCTCCGCTGCATCCGCTGTACGGCCTGCCTCAACGTGTGCCCCGTCTACGAGAAGGTCGGCGGCCACGCCTACGGCTCGGTGTACCCCGGCCCGATCGGCTCGATCCTCACCCCGCAGCTGCGGGGCACCGGCTCGGCCGTCGACAAGTCGCTGCCGTTCGCGAGTTCGCTCTGCGGTGCGTGCTTCGACGTCTGCCCCGTGCGGATCCCCATCCCCGACCTCCTCGTCTACATGCGCAACAAGGTCGTCGAGACGAAGAAGGTCGAGGGCCGGACGGGCAAGGCGCGCCCGTTCCTCACCCACGGCGAGCCCGCCGCGATGACGGCCGCCGCCTGGATGATGGCCGACAGCCGCCGCTGGGAGACCGCGACCAAGGGCGCCGGCCTCTCGGGCCGGTTGCTCGGACGTGCCGATCACATCGGTCCGATGCCGTGGCCGTTGTCGAAGTGGACCAACGCGCGGGACGTCCCCGTCCCGCCCACGGAGTCGTTCCGCTCCTGGTGGAGCCGGACGCGAGGAGGCGACGAGAAGTGAGCACCCCCACCATGCCCACCCGTGACGGGGCAGCGCGCCGCGGCAGCGCCAAGGACGAGATCCTCGGCCGCATCCGCACCGCCCTCGTCGACATCCCCGACCTGCCGCCCGAGGAGGACGTGCCCGTGCCGTGGGAATACGGCCGGCCGACCCGCACCGAGGGCGTCCTCGACCTCTTCGTCGAACGGGTCGAGGACTACAAGGCCCGTGTCGTGCGCTGCCACACCGGGGAGATCCCCGCGCGGATCGCCGAGGCACTCCACGAGCACGGCGCGCAGTCCGTCGTCCTTCCCGCCGGGCTCGACCCGGCGTGGCGCGACGCCGTCGCGTCCGGAGGGTTCGACGTCCGCGAGGACGAGCCGCACCTCACGCGTGGGCAGCTCAACGAGACGGACGCCGTCGTCACCGCCTGCTGCGTCGGCGCCGCGGAATCGGGCACGATCATGCTCGACCACCGGCCCGACCAGGGTCGTCGCGCCCTTACCCTCGTGCCCGACCTCCACGTGTGCGTCATCCGCGCCGACCAGGTCGTCTCCGACGTCCCCGAAGCCGTCGCCAGACTTGCCCCGTCGGTGCACGAGGAGCGCCTGCCGCTCACGTGGATCTCGGGTGGATCGGCGACGAGCGACATCGAGCTCTCCCGCGTCGAGGGCGTCCACGGTCCGCGGACCCTCGTCGTCGTCCTCGCCGACGACGCGGGCGAGGCCGTCGCTCCCGTCGTCGTCGACGTGACCACCCCCGCCACGAGGGACGACCGGTCGCCGGAGGCCCGGCAGCGTCGGGTGTCGACGCTCGACCAGGTCGCCGACGGCGGATACGGTCCCGGGTCGGCCCGTCCGCTACCCGACCACGCGATGCCGCTCGGACACCCCGTGCCCGCATGGAAGAGCACCGGCACGTACGGGGACCCCGCCCAGGGCGTGAGCTCCGTCGAGCCGGACGTGTGGTTCGCCGACGCCGAGCGCGCTCGCGCCGCGGGGTTCATCGCCGCGAGCTGACGCCTCACCGAACGACGCCGGTGCCGGAGATCTCCCGGCACCGGCGTCGTCGTGTACGGACGGCTCGAACCGTGGCACAGGTGCGACGCGGCACGTCGTCCCGCCGGTGTGACGCGACGGCGCCGACGGAGGCGGGGACGGGGACGGCCGGTGACCGGATCGGTCAGACGGTTCCGGCGGTGCTGCCGGTCCTGCCCTCCGAGCCCTTCGCGGCCCCGTTCTCGGTCGCGGGAGGCAGGAGGCCGGGGAGGATGTCGGAGAGGGTGACGACGCCGATCTGCCGCGCACCCTGCCGGACGACAGCGAGTTGCTTGCGCTGTTCGCGCATGAGCGCCATCGCCTCGTACAGCGGCATGCCCGCCTCGAGCTCGAACACCGGTTGCGCGACGGTGTCGGCCTTGGCGCGCGGGTCGGCCTCGAGGGTGTCACGGACGTGGACGACCCCGACCATGCGTCCCCGTTCCCGGAGGAGCACGCGGAGGTGGCCGGTGCGGCGCGTCGCGTCCTGCACGGCTGCCATGGTCGCCCCGGCGGGGACGCTCGTCATCGAGGCCGTCGGCCGCACGAGGTCGGCGACCGTGAGTTCCCGCAGGTCGAGCGCGCGTTCGATCGAGGATCGGAACGCCGCGTCGAGGGCGCCGACGTTGGCGGAGTGCTCGACGAGCTGACGCAGCCCGGCAGGATCCTGTCCGCTCGCGAGTTCGTCGACCGGCGTCGCGCCGAGGCGTCGGACGAGGGCGTTCGCCGAGTGGTTGAGCGCGCGGAGGACAGGGCGGACGAGGAACATGAACCCCCGCATCGGCAGGGACAGGAGCACCGCCGACCGTTCCGGGTGGGCGATCGCCCACGACTTCGGCGCCATCTCGCCGACGACGAGGTGGAGGAACGTGACGATGAGGAGGGCGAGGACGAACGCCGCGACGTCGGCGACGGACCGCGGCATCCCCGCCACCTCGAGCAGCGGCGTGAGGGCGTGGTGGACGGCCGGTTTCGTCACGGCACCGAGCGCCAACGTGCACAGCGTGATGCCGAGCTGCGACCCGGCGAGGAGCAGGGTGAGCTCGGAGGAGTTGCGGAGCGCCGCGCGTGCGGCCCGGGAGGTCGTCGCGAGGCCCTCGAGGCGGTGCCGCTTGGCGGCCATGAGGGAGAACTCGATCGCGACGAAGAACGCGCTCGCGACGATGAGGACGACCGTCACGAGGACGACGGTGAGGCCGCTCATCGCCCTTCCTCCTCGGACGGGAGATCGGTGGCGTCGGCCGCGGTGGCGCCGCCGCTCTCGGCCCGGTCCGCGGCTGGCGGCGTCACGGGGGTGCTCCCGCCTGCGGGATGGTCGAGCGTGAGTCGGACGCGGGAGGGCACGTACGTGTCGACCTCGAGCACCTCGACGTGGAGGTGACGCGGCTCGGGCTCCTCGTCGAGGACGAGGTCCGCCGGATCCATGGGCAGTTCGACCGAGACGGTCTCGCCCTCCTGCGGCAGGCCACCGTGGGTGTGGAGGACGAGGCCCGAGACGGTCTCGTAGTCACCCTCGGGGAGGTCGATGTCGAGGGCACGTTCGACCTCGTCGACGTGGACGTCACCGGCCATCACCCAGACGCCGTCGTCGGGGAGGGGCTCGTACTGGCGCTCCTCCGGGTCGTGCTCGTCGGTGATCTCACCGACGACCTCCTCGGCGAGGTCCTCGATCGTGAGGATGCCGCCGAAACCGCCGTACTCGTCGATGACGCACCCCAACCGCTCGCGCCCCTCCTGGAGGCGGTGGAGGGCGTCGGGCAGCGACATGAACGGGGTGAGGATGAGCGGAGGCCGGGCGATCTCGGCGACGGTGCGGGCCGAGTCGGCCGGGTGGGAGAGGACGTGGACGAGGTCGACGACCCCGACGATCGCCTCCTCCTCGTCGAGGACGGGATAGCGCGTGTTGCCCGCGGCCATCTCGGCGCGGGCCTCGGCGATCGTCGTCGTGTCGCGGAGGACGTCGACGCGAGAGCGCGGGATCATCGCGTGCTCGACGGTGCGCTGGGGGAAGTCGAGGATGCGGTCGAGGAGCATCGAGAGCTCGGGCGAGAGGTCGCCGCTCGCGCGGGACTCGGCGACGACGGCCTCGAGGTCCTGGGCGCTCGCGGCGTGCTCGACGTCGTGGACGGGCTCGATGCCGAGGAGGCGGAGGAAGCCCTCGGCCGCCTTGTCGAATACCCAGACGACCGGGCCGAGCACGGTGAGATAGATCCGCGTCGACCGCGACAGCCACCGGGAGACGACGTCGGCGCGGGCGAGGGCGTAGTTCTTGGGGACGAGTTCGCCGAAGAGCATTTGCACGATCGTCGAGAACCCGAGCGCGACGATGCCACCGAGGGCGACGGCCGCACCCGTCCCGAGGGCGTCACCCGTGAGCGCCGTGAGGGCCTGGCCGATGAGCGGCTCCGCGACGTAGCCGACGAGGAGGCCGGTGACGGTGATGCCGAGCTGCGCCCCGGAGAGGAGGAACGACGTCCGCTTCGTGATCGCGAGGGTGCGTTCGGCGGCGGCGTCACCGGCGGCGGCCTGGCTCGCGAGCCGGGAGCGGTCGACGCCCATGTAGGCGAACTCCTGCGCGACGAAGTACCCCGTGGCCGCCGTGATGACGAGGACGACGAGGATCCCGACGAGGAGGGACAGGACCGGGCTCACGCGCCGTCACCGCCGCGTACGACGAGGCACGTGTCGGCCGGCGGGGTGGCGCCGGCAGGTCTGCAGCTCGGCTCGTCGGGATCGGGCTGGGGAAGCATGAGGGCCTTTCGGGCTCGGGGACGCCGACGACAGGATCGCAGCCTCTGCCGCCACCGTGCCAACGTGGCCGCGAGTGCCCGTGTTCCCCGTCGGCCGTGGGCCGGGAACGCGTCGGCCCCGAAGCCCGGACGGGATGCGGGGCCGATGACGCCGACGAGGCGGGTCCGTCAGGCGGGGACGAGGACCGAGACGGTGAGGAGACGCCGGACGAGTTCGGTCACCCCGTCCCCGGGGAGGTCGGCGACGCGGTGGTCGTCTCCGTCGAGGAGGACGTCGAGCAGCTCGGCACGCGGGGCCGGGTCGAGCACGACGTCGACACCCCGTCCGACGAGGCGGGTCGTGCCGTCCCCGTCGTACCTCCGGAGGCGCAGGTGACGGCGGAGCCGCACGACGGTGTCGTCGTCGGCGGCGCGCGCGGCGGCGGCCTGCGCGAGGGGCGAGACCGGCGCGGGACGCCCGGAGTCGTCGGCGCGGCGGGTCAGGGCGGCGGCGAGGTCGGCGTCGGAGATCTCGTCGATCGCGGCGACGAGCGCGGCGCGCACGGCGGCGGCGTCCTCGGCGATCGCGGCGGGGTCGCCGACGTCGACGCCTGAGGCGAGCGGCGCCCGGAGGTCGCCGGCCCGGGCGAGGGCCTGACGCATGACGTCGGTCGCGAGGTGATGACGGGTCCACGTGTGGACACCGAGCGTGAGGTGCGCGCTCACCCCGCCGAGGGCCGTCGCGGCGTGGAGGTAACCGCGCGGCAGGTAGAGGCAGTCGCCGGGACGCAGGACGACGTCGAGTGCGGGTTCGCCCTCGGCGGCGCGGGCGACGAGGTCGCGACGACCACCGGTCTCCCACGGCTCGTCTCTCATCGGCCACTGCAGCACCGGCTCGTGGATGACCCACCGCTTCTCGCCGGAGAGCTGGAGCACGAACACGTCGTGGACGTCGTAGTGGGCCGAGAACCCCTGCGACTGCGGCGGGGTGATGTAGGCGTTGGCCTGCACGGGGTGGCCGAGGTCGGCGGCGAGGTCGCGGACGAACTCGGCGATCGGCGCCCACGTGCGGTGGAGGCCCTGGAGGACGATCGTCGCGCCGTCGGCGAACAGGGCGGCGAGGCGGGCGTCGTCGAGTTGGTCGGCGACGGCGGCGCCGACGCCTCCCCCACTCGTGAACGTCCGCTCGGGGAACGGTCGGCCGTTCTTCGCGACGCGGAGGAACGGGGTGCGCAGACCTCGCGTCGAGAGGAGTTCGTCGATGGCGGGCGGGTCGAGCAGATCGGCGTAGCCGGGGCCGTGGTGGAGCCACTGGCTCCTCCCCCAGGCCGCACGGAACGCATCGAGGTCGGAACCGACGAGGCGGGCGAGTGCCGAAGCACCCGCCCGCCCGTCGCGATCAGTTGTGGTCATGCGGATCAGGCCGGGACGCCCGCACCGGAGTCCGCGCCACCGTCGCCGGTGGGGTTGGCGCCACCGTCGGCGCTGCCGTGCGCGCCACCGTCGGCACCACCGTCCGCGCCACCATCGGCACCGCCATCGGCACCGCCATCGGCACCGCCATCGGCGCCACCGTCCGCGCCACCATCGGCACCACCGTCGGCACCGCCGTCAGCGCCACCGTCGGCACCCGCGCCCGTGTCGGCGCCTGCGCCCGTGTCGGCGCCGGAGTCGGCGCCACCGTCCGCGCCACCGTCGGCGCCCGCGCCGGTGTCGGCACCGGCACCCGTGTCGGCGCCGCCGTCGGCGGGGCCGTGCTGGGCGGGGTTGCCCGCGAGAGGGCCGGTCACGGGGGCACCGGCGCCGGAGTCGGCACCGCCGTCCGCGCCGCCGTCACCCATGGGGTTGGTCGTCGTGTCGCTCATCATCGTGTCCCTTCGTCGGGGTGGTCGGTGATCGTGCTGTCCCTCGTGTACCCGGGATCGTCCCGGTCTACACGAGGGGATGTCGCTGGGAGGCCGTCGGTGTCGGTGCGCCGGCTCAGAGTTCGGGGAACCAGAGGCCGATCTCGCGCTCGGCGCTCTCGGTCGAGTCGGAGCCGTGGACGATGTTCTTCTGGACCTTCTCGCCCCAGTCGCGGCTGAGGTCGCCGCGGATCGTGCCGGGCCCTGCGGTCGTGGGGTCGGTGGCGCCGGCGAGGGAGCGGAAGCCCTCGATGCAGCGCTCGCCCTCGATGACGGCGGCGGTGACGGGGCCGGAGCCCATGAACTCGACGAGCGGCTCGAAGAACGGCTTGCCCTCGTGCTCGGCGTAGTGCTGCATGAGCAGGTCGCGGCCGGGGGTGAGGACCTTGAGCGCGGCGAGGGTGTACCCCTTCGCCTCGATGCGGCGGAGGACCTCACCGGTGAGGCCGCGGGCGTAGCCGTCGGGCTTGACGAGGACGAGAGAGCGTTCGGTCATGTCCCCACCCTAACTAGACCCCCCGAGGACCGCCGAGGGAGCGAGGTGTCCCCCTGTGTTGCAGGGATACTCACGGTGTCCCGGCCGGTGGCTCCCGGGTACGGGGACCACCGGCCTCAGATCCATCCGCACCGCCGGGCCTCACGAGCGGCGGCGACGGCGGTGTCGGTGCCCGTCTTCGCGATGGCGGAGGAGAGGTGGTTGCGCACGGTGCCCGGTGAGAGGAAGAGCTCGGCCGCGATCGCAGGCGCGCGGCGACCCGTGAGCGCGAACCGGAGCACGTCGCACTCCCGCGCGGTGAGCGGGGAGTCGCCACCGAACAACGATTCGGTCGCGAGCGCCGGGTCCACGACCCGCAACCCCGCGTGGATGCGACGGACGGCGTCGGCGAGCTCGGTCGCGGGCGCGTCCTTGACGAGGAACCCCGAGGCACCGGCGTCGAGCGCGCGACGCACGTATCCGGGACGTCCGAAGGTCGTGACGATCATCGTACGGACCTCGGGAGCCTCCTGGGCGAGGAGGGCGGCGACCTCGATGCCGTCGAGGCCGGGCATCTCGATGTCGAGCAGACACACGTCGGGACGCACCTCCCGGACGGCGTCGAGTACCTCGTCACCGCGGCCGACCTGACCGACGACGCGGAGGTCGGTCTCGAGGTCGAGGAGCGCCGCCAGGGCGCCGCGGACCATCGCCTGGTCGTCGGCGAGGAGCAACCGGATCGGCGTCGTCCCGTCTCCGGGCGCGGCGGTCACAGCGTCACCTCGACCCGCGTGCCCACGCCGCGCTCCCCCGGTCCGACGTCGACGTGCCCGCCGACGCCCTCGACCCGCTCGCGCAGTCCGCGGATGCCGTTGCCCTCCCGGCGCCCCCGCAGTCCGCGGCCGTCGTCCTCGACGACGAGCGTCCTCTCACCGAGGGACACGCGGCACGCCCGCGCGCCGGAGTGGCGGACGACGTTCGTCACGGCCTCCCGCAACACCCAGGCGAGGACGGTGCGGTGGCGTGGATCGACGACGGAGAGGTCGTGGGGGAGGTCGGCCCGGATGCCAGCCCCACCGAGAGCCGTTCGGGCGGAGTCGATCTCGTCGGCGAGCGCCGCGACGCGCAGCCCACCCACGGTCTCCCGCACCTCCGCGAGCGCGGTCCTCGTGAGCGCACGGATCTCGGCGAGTTCGTTTCGGGCCCGATCGACGTCGACCTCCAGCAGTCGCTCGGCGAGTTCGGCCTTGACCGCCACGACGGTGAGCGAGTGCCCGAGAACGTCGTGGACGTCACGGGCCACCCGCTCGCGCTCGTCAGCCAGTCGCAGGGCGTCCATGGCGCGGTCGTACTCGAGCCCACGGGTGTTGGCGATCCGGGTGGCGAAGGAGGACACGGAGACGATGCCGAGGATGACGAACAGGTTCCCCCAGTCCTCGCCCGCGTGCCCGATCCACGCCGTGCACGCCACCGCGACCCAGACCACGCCCGCGGCGAGGAGCCCCATGCGAACGGGCCAGGTGAAGGCGAGGAACGAGACGAGGAACGGCGCCAGGGCGAGGACCCCGATCCCGACGAACGGGACGAGGGCCGCGGTGAGCACCAACAGGACGGCGAACAGCCAGTGCGCCAGGGGCCGTCGCGCGGAGGCGGACTCCGACCAGCACGCCCCGCACCCGTACACGAACACCCCCGCGAACGCGAGGAGCGCGAGCATCCCGGCCACCCGGAGCCCCAGGCCGTACGGCGAGGCCCACACGGCCATCGCCGGGAACACGAGGAACCCGAGCCATACCCCCGACATGAGCCATCCGAAGAAGACCCACGGGTTGCGCGGTCGCGCGTCTCCTTCGGCGCTCACTGCCGGTTCCGCCCCCGGCGCACGAACACGACGGAGAGCGTCGAGAGCACCGTGAGCCATGCGGCCAGATTAACGACGGCCCACCACGTCGGGTCGGTGACGAGCCCGTCGGCGGTCATCACGGCGCCCTCGGTGAGGGGCGCGCGGGCGAGCGCGGCCGCGCCGTAGACGGGGGTGAAACGGGAGAGCTGGAGCATCGTCCCCGACAGCGGGGTGAACAACCCGCCGAGGAAGGCGAGGAGTACGAGGGTGCCACTCGCGACACCGACGGCACTCCGCGAGCGCATGCCGAGGCCGAAGGTGAGGCCGTAGAGCGCGAACACCAGTGCGCCGGCGACGCAGCCGAGGGCCGAGAGCACCCACACGTGCACCTCGGCGTGGGCCCCCGTCGCCGCGCCGAGTACGTAGACGGCGGCGACGGCGACGAGCGCCATCGTCACGGCGAGGGCCACCTTGACGATCACGAATCCGGAGTCGCGCAGCGGCGTGAGACCGAGTTGCCGTCCCCACCCGAACTGCTTCTCGAGGGCGGCGGCGGCACCGATGGTCGTCGTCGCGGTCATCGCGCCGTAGACCGCCATCGAGATCATGACGTGGGCGGCGACGTTGCCGTGCCCGATGTCCTGCTGCCCGTACGCCTGGGCCGCACCGAACACGAGGTACATGAAGGCGGGCAGACCGAGCGTGAAGAGCAATCCCACGGGCTCGCGGAGTTCCCGCAGGACCTCGTAGCGGTAATAGGTGGTCATCGGGTCGGCTCCATCTCGGGGGTAATGTCGGTGGTGGTGTCTCTGGCAGTCGCGTCGGTGGCGCGGTGGGTGAGGTCGAGGAAGGTCTGGTCGAGGGAGGCACGGGCGATCTCGAGGTCGTGAGCACCGAGGTGAAGGAGGGCGCGGGCGACAGCGTCGGAGTCGGTGCAGCGCACGGTGATCCGCTGCCCGGTGGGTTCGACACCGCTGACCTGTACCGCCTGGACACCGCTGAGCGCGTGGAGGGTGGCCCGTGCGTCGGTCTCGGTATCGGGCGCGAGATCCGCACTCACGGTGCGGGCCGACGATCGTGCCCGGAGCTCGGCGGTCGTTCCGTCGGCGACGACACGTCCTCCGTCGACGAGGACGACCCGCCGGGCGAACTCCTCCGCCTCGTGCAGGTAGTGGGTGGCGAAAACGACGGTGCGTCCGCCGTCGGCGTCGGCGTGCATGGCGGCCCAGAACTCCTGCCGGGCGCTCACGTCCATCCCGGCGGTGGGTTCGTCGAGGACGAGGAGGTCGGGTTCGGGCAGCAGCGCGAGGGCGAACCGCAGGCGCTGCTGCTCACCACCGGAGCATTTGGAGACGCGCCGCCGCGCGAGGTGCGTGATGCCCGCGCGGTCCATGACCTGCCCGACGTGGGCGCGCGAGGCGATCTCGCGGGAGCCGTACAGCGAGGCGACGAGCCGTACCGTCTCCCCCACCGTGAGGTCGTCGAGCAGGCCGCCGCTCTGCAGTACGGCCGACACGCGACCTGCGGCGACCGACGCCCGTGGGTCCTGCCCGAACGTGCGCACGGTGCCGGAGGACGGCGAGGTGAGGCCGAGCACCATGTCGAGGGTCGTCGTCTTGCCCGCGCCGTTGGGGCCGAGGACGGCGACGACCTCGCCGGGGTCGATGCGCAGGTCGAGGCCGTCGACGGCGACGACCGTGCGGTCGCTGGTGCCGAAGGTCTTGCGGACCTCCCGCAGGTCGACCGCAGCAGGTCCGGTGAGGAGTGAGGTGGTCATGCCTCCAGCGTCGTGATCTGCGTGGATTCGCGGATGCGGGAGATGTCACGACCCGGCCATGACACCTGTCACGACCGGGCGGGGATCAGTGGGTGGAACTCGCCGTGTCCTGGGCTGCGCGGCGTTCGTAGTCGCGGGTGAGGGCGTCCATCTTGGCGCCGTGCCACAGGGACCACACCCACATGGGGAGGAACACGGCGACGACGACGAGGACGAACGGGTCGACGAAGGCGGCGACGAGAGTGAGGAGCTGGACGAGCCACCCCAGGGTGACGCCGAACGGGCGGCGCATCGTCGCGGCGGCGACGACGGCGAGGACGGTCGTCGCGATCCCCAGCCACAGGACGATGCGGGCGTTGGGGTCGCCGTGCGCCGACGCGAGACCCCACAGCGCCAACGCCCCGAAGAGCAACACCGGGGACTCACCGACGAGCGTGACCGCCCCCAGACGCCGCTGCATGGACCCGGGCACGCCGACGACGGGGAGACGAGAAGACATGCGCGTCATCCTAGGCGAGCCCTCCGGCCCTCTCGGGCGCCGACCGCCCCGGCGCCGTCGATCCTCCCGGATGCCGCCGGCGGTGTTCCCGGGCGCTCCTCCCTCGGACGTGGACGGCCTCTGCGCGACGCCCCGGGGTCCGTCCCTCCGGTGAGGTCTGCAGCGTCGAGGCGGCGCGGCCCGTGGCGAGACGTCACGCCCCCGTCATCTGCACCTCACCCACGCCTCACCCACTGCTCCCTCGCAGGTGGTCGACTCGCCTGTGCCCCAAGCACATCGACGCGTCCCTCCCGGCGTGTGCCCGACCGAACCCCGACACCGTGGAGTCCCCGTGATCGCCCGCCCCCTCCGCCTCACCGCCGCCACGTTCCTCGCGGCGGCCACCACCGGAACGACGCTCCTGCCCGCCGCCGCCACCCCCTCGCCCGCCCCGGCGCCCGCCTCGCGGGCGACCCTCGCCGCGTACTCCGTCCTCCCGGCCGACACGTTCCCCCCCGGCAGCGAGACCTCGGGCCACTTCCTCACCGGTGATGCCGCGGCCAAGGCCCCGTTCACGGGCCAGCCGGTCCAGGGCTTCTCGGCGACGCACCGGCTCGGTGACGGCAGCTACCTCGTCATGAGCGACAACGGGTTCGGCGCGAAGGCGAACAGCCCCGACGCGCTCCTCTCGGTGCACCGCATCCGCCCGGGAGCGGCCAAGGACGGCAAGCCGGGCGCGACGAGCTACCTCAACACCGTGTTCACCCTGTCGGACCCGCACGGATACGTGCCGTGGCGCCTCTGGCGTGACGGCGGATGCGAGGCCGCCGCGACCCTCCCGAAGGGCTACACGTGCCCGACCGCCGACCGAAAGCTCACCGGCGCGGACTTCGACATCGAGTCGATGCAGGTCGCGCCCGACGGCACGTTCTGGTTCGGTGAGGAGTTCGGCCCCTACCTCCTCCACACCGACCAGCAGGGTCGCCTCCTCGCTCCGCCGGTGCCGACCCCGGGCGTCAAGTCGCCGTCGAACCCGACCCTCACCGCGGGCGAGAAGCCCGCGATCCCCGACTCCAAGGGTTTCGAGGGCATGGCGATCTCCCCCGACGGCCGCACCCTCTACCCGATGCTCGAGGGCGCGACCGCCGCGGACAAGGCTGCCGGGCACGCCGCGGACCTGCGGATGTTCCAGGTCTCCCTGCGCAAGGGCGGCGCCCGGTTCACCGGCACGTCGTGGCGTTACCGCATGGAATCCCCCGACAACGCGATCGGCGACATGATCGCGGTCGATGCGCACCGGTTCCTCGTCATCGAGCGCGACAGCAAGCAGGGCAACGAGGCCGCGTTCAAGCGCATCTACCTCGCCGACATCCGCGGCATCAAGCCCGGCGGCGTCGTCGCCAAGACGCTCGTGGCCGACCTCATGAACCTCGCCGACCCCCAGAAGCTCTCGGGCGACACGACGTTCACGTTCCCGTTCTTCACCATCGAGGACGTCGAGCTCGTCGACGACCACACGATCGCCGTGATGAACGACAACAACTACCCGGCCACCGGCGGCCGCGGGAAGGGCGTCGCCGACCAGAACGAGTACATCGAGATCCGCCTCCCCCGCAGCCTCCACGCCGACCCGCGCCTGTTCGGCTCGTTCGTCCCCTACGGCGCGGCCCGCCCCTCCAAGGCCGCGCAGCGCCTCGCCGTCATCGGTGACGTGCCCTACGGCGAGAAGCAGGTCGCCGCGTTCCCGGGGATGATCGACGACCTCAACGCGGCCAAGCCCGTCGCCGCGATGCACCTCGGGGACATCAAGAACGGCTCGACCGTGTGCAGCGACGAGTACTCCTCGTGGGTGAAGTCGCAGTTCGACCGGCTGCGGATGCCGCTCGTCTACACCCCCGGCGACAACGAGTGGACCGACTGCCACCGCACGAACAACGGTGGCTACAACCCCCTCGAACGTCTCGGGAAGATCCGGTCGACGTTCTTCGCGACGCCCGGTGTGACGAACGGCCGTCCCGCGCCGATCGCCTCGCAGGCCTCCCGCGGGTTCCCCGAGAACGTGTCGTTCCGCTACCCGGGCGTCTCGGCCGCGGCGATCCACGTCGTCGGCAGCGACAACGGCCGTCTGCCGTGGACGGGTGAGAAGGAGGCCACCTCGGCGCAGCTCGCCGAGGAGCAGGCCCGCATGGCCGCCTCGATCGACCTCGTCGAGCAGACCTTCGCGACGGCCCGGGCGAAGAAGGACCGCGCCGTCGCCATTGCGATGCAGGCCGACATGTTCGACCCCACCTACGAGCCGAAGCCGGGCACGAACCAGGCGTTCGCGCCGCTGGTGCAGAAGCTCGTCGACGAGACGAACGACTTCGACGGCCGCGTCTACCTCCTCGACGGTGACAGCCACGTGTTCCACGTCGACGAGCCCCTGGCCGCCGGCTCCCGCTGGCTGACGTTCTACGGCGTGAAGGGCGCCGCCGACGACCTCACCCGCATCACCGTCGACGGCTCCGACAACAACACCAACTGGCTCGAGGTGCGCGTCGACCCCCG